>CACZMI010000036.1 GCA_902782245.1 uncultured Bacteroidales bacterium
TCACAAGACTCTGGTTCCGCAGGTAATCGAGGAACTCAAGAAACTGGGCCGCGAGGACATCATGGTAATCGTGGGTGGCGTTATCCCCGCACAGGATTATGACTTCCTCTACAAGGCAGGTGCAGCCGCCATCTTCGGTCCCGGCACCAGCGTAGCCAAGGCCGCTTGCCAGATCATGGAACTGCTCCTCGCTGAGTAACAGCTCCACTACAAAAAGAAAGAGGATGGCCCCACGGTCATCCTCTTTCTTTTTTCCCCCGCTACCGCCAAAGTGTCCCACACCCACCCGCCTCGGAACCATCTCTCGGGCCGATGAGTGTGTTACATCCCCTCATCCAAAGCCCGTGCCCCACACGCGCCCCAGCGACAATACGCTCTCGCGCGGGCTCTTGTGTTACACTTTGGCAACGTCTATCATGGAAAACTTGAAGGGGTATAGTCTCTGATAGTTTGCACCGCCGGACTATTCCCTTTGGGGACGCAACGTTCCGTGGCTACTTCGCCTCCCTTCCGGACCCTAAACGGCAAACTTACCCCTTTTAGCCACCTACGGTGTCTAACGGGGCGCGAACAAGTGCCGTTCTTAACGGGATCCTCCAGGGGGCTTCGCTTAACGCCACTGCACTGATGGTCCCCAAAGGGAATAGTCCGGCTCCTGCAACGGGAAACCTTACCGGTTTCAGAGACCATACCCCTTCAAGTTTTGCTCGCTTAGCCAGCCTTACTCTCAATTGCAACAGTTTTGCAACGCCTATTTGCTTTAATTGTTAGTGTCCTAACATTACTTTTGTCCAACAAATACAGTTGGCAATATGAAAATCAGGACCATAAGAATCTGCATTTACAAGGGATGGAGCTTTATAATATGCAGTGTGTCGCTGCTATTGCTGTCAATAATCACTAATACAGCAAAGGCATCAGTTTTACCCTCAATTCCCATCCAAGCTAATACAAGTGATACAATACCTAATAAGAATGTGGATGCAGTGGCTGACACTATAAATCATCCGGATACCTTGTCAATATCAAGATTGACAATAAAAGAAACAAATACTGTCGTCAAGGTTGAAAAAATCAATGATTCTATAGCCGATCTTATTTCATTAATCGATGTCGAAGAATTTGCCTGTGCTTATGGTCCCCCATCTGTCATCTATAAACATAGACCCATAAGGAGATTCATCAATTGGATTAAATACAAAATAAGAGTACTTTAAATTAGAATTCACAAACTAAAAAAACGAGTATGAAACAAATGTCAGTCCTCTTGTCGGCCATGCTTATACAAGCTGCCACAGTTTCCGTGTTTGCTCAGGATGGATATGTTGATCTGGGCTTGAGTGTCAAATGGGCCACTTGTAATGAGGGTGCTTCTACACCTTTGGAAAAGGGTAACTCCTACAAATGGGATTCTAATAATGCCGAATGGAATGTTTTTAATGGCAAGGCTCTCATTAAAGCTGATGGTGATATAACCAAATTACAACAGGGTGGAGATTGGCGTACTCCTTCCGTTGAAGAAATGATAGAACTGCTCAGTTACTGTACTTGGACCCGTGTTGATAATGCCGACTCATGCGGCTTCAAGATAACAAGTAATATTGAAGGTTTCACAGACCGTTCCATCTTTTTTCCGGTTATAAAAGAGAGAATTCCTATACATGAAATAGTCCGCATCAACGACATAAAATACACATTTAAAGTGGTTGATTCAACCTATAATTATACGGGGTATTATATGACAAACTTCATAAATAATCCCAACGTACCTGGATATCTTGATTGTGGAGGCTATTCTGCTGCAATGCACAAGAACGGACAGCCGGGTTGGTATTCATACAACTATGTTATCCGCCCGGTCAAGCCGCTGGATCCTCAGACCAAGCAAAACAGGGTTCTGCCCCAAGTTGAGTTAAGAGAATCATCATCTGGTACAAGAGGTTCTAAAGATATTGATATGTCTGAATTTGAAAGCCTTGGATTGTATACAATTGATGAAATACTCAATGCAAAAATTATTGGATTGGATTTACCAGAGTGATAGGGATAATAGAAATATAATCTGGTAACGACAAAGATTATGAAGAAACATTTGCTCTTACTTTCTGTGGTGTTGCTTATACAAACAGTTGTTGTATCCGTATTTGCACAACAAAAGCCCAAGGCAGGTGATCTTATCTCCGGGATTGTTACCGATAGCGTTAGCCCTTTAATGGCAGTATATATCACGGAGCAGGATTCGGCAGACCGCGTTGTAGCATATGCTTATTCTGATTTGAAGGGTGAGTTCTCATTCCGTCTTGTCAATCCGGCTGACAGAATTCATTTCAGTTTTTATCGGAAAGAACGGATTATTTTGCCAATAGATAAGTCCTTCTTTGAAATCAGGATGGAGGATGATAAGAACTTGCCGACTGTAAGTTGGGATGATTTCAATGTTTTGGATTCCCGTGAATTTCAAGATTTAAGAATAAGAAAAGGAATTTTAGATATCTCTATCACCACCACGGATCCCGGATTCCCTAAAACAATACATATAAGCGAGGAATCTGAAATGCAACACGAATACGTTGACCTGGGCCTGAGCGTTAAGTGGGCTACTTGCAATGTGGGGGCCGAAAGCCCTGAAGACTACGGCGATTATTTTGCGTGGGGCGAGACTGAACCTTATTATTCCAGCCTGTCTCCGTTGGTTTGGAAAGAGGGCCATGAAGAAGGTTACTGGGGTGGAAACTCTTACTTTGATTATGACAGCAGTTTAAAACCTCCTTCTTATAGAAAATATAGAAATGATGGTAATAATACTGTTCTTGCTCCTGAAGATGATGCTGCCCATGTTAATTGGGGAGGAGAATGGCGTATGCCTACGCGTGAGGAATTTCAGGAACTCTTAGATAAAAAGAACTGTACTTGGACCTGGACCAGTATATGCGGTATCCAGGGATACGAAGTGGAAAGCCGAAAAAAAGGTTTCAAAGGAAACTATATTTTCCTGCCGGGTGCTGACAGTTTCTCTAAAACAAGATGGGGCTCTTCTCATATGGGTCTATATTGGAGCAGTACACTCTACAAATCTTTGGCGTGGTGTCTCGATTTCGCTAGTAACGATATTGTTATTTATACACACGGGCGTGTATATGGGTTCACAATCCGTCCCGTCTGCCCGTAACAGCGTTCAAACGGGCACAGAAGGATCTGTTCCCTATGTCATACGGCCCCGGCACCAGCGTAGCCAAGGCAGCTTGCCAGATTATGGAACTCCTCCTCGCTGAGTAGTACCATTGCTCGCCAAAGTGTCCCACAAGAACCCCGCTCACAACCCGTGTAGCGGGGTTCGCTGTGTTACATCCCCTCTCCCAGAGCCCGTGTCCCACACTCACCCCCGCCACAATACCCTCTAACGCGGCCTCTTGTGGGACACTTTGGCGGGAAGAAAAAAGTGCATAAGTTTTGGCCGATTCCCAATTCTCAAATCCCGATTCTCAATTACCTTTGTAAGTATGATAGTATGTATAGCCGAGAAGCCCAGCGTAGCAAAGGATATAGCCGATGTGCTGGGCGCCAAGACAAAACACGACGGGTACATTGAGGGTAACGGTTATCAGGTAACCTGGACCTTCGGCCATTTGTGTACCCTTAAGGAGCCCCATGACTACACACAGAACTGGAAGAACTGGAGCTTGGGTAGCCTGCCCATGATTCCGCCCCGGTTCGGTATCAAACTGATTGAGGATAAGGGAATAGAGAAACAGTTCAAGATAATTGAGTCACTCATGCAGAAGGCCGATGGCATTATCAACTGTGGTGATGCCGGCCAGGAGGGTGAGCTCATTCAGCGCTGGGTGATGCAGAAAGCCGGCGCCAAGTGCCCGGTAAAGCGCTTGTGGATATCGTCACTTACTGAGGAATCCATACGCGAGGGCTTCAGCCACCTGCAGGACCAGGATGCATTCAAATCACTCTACGAGGCCGGCCTGTGTCGAGCCATAGGTGACTGGCTTTTGGGCATGAACGCCACCCGCCTGTACACCATAAAATACCGCAACGGCAATAACCGCGGAGTGCTCTCCATAGGCCGTGTACAGACACCTACTCTGGCACTTGTGGTAAACCGCCAGAAGGAGATAGATAACTTCAAACCTGAGCAGTACTGGGAACTCAAGACCGTCTATCGCGATACCACCTTTTCATATACAAAAGGCAAGTTCACCAAGATTGAGGATGGCCAGCAGTTGCTGGAAGAGATCCGCCCCCTGAATTTTGTCATAACCGATGTAACCCGCAAGGAAGGCAAGGATTTTGCCCCGCGCCTGTTTGACCTCACATCGCTCCAGGTGGAGTGCAACCGCAAGTACGGGTATTCGGCCGATGACACCCTCAAGACCATCCAGTCACTCTACGAAAAGAAGATAACCACATACCCGCGTGTAGATACCACATTCCTGAGCGATGATATCTACCCCAAATGCCCCGGCATACTCAAGGGACTCAAGGATTACGCCCAGTTCACCGCCCCGCTGGAGGGACAGAAACTGCCCAAGTCCAAGAAGGTGTTTGACAACAGCAAGGTGACCGATCACCATGCCATCATACCCACCGGAGTCTCCCCCAACAACCTGAGCCAGCAGGAGCGCGCGGTGTTTGACCTGATAGCACGCCGATTCATCGCGGTGTTCTACCCCGACTGCCTCTACGCCCAGACAACAGTATTGGGCAAAGCCGGCCGCGCCGAGTTCAAGACCACCGGCCGCGAAATCCTGAAACCAGGCTGGCGCGTACTCTTTGAAAAAGAGAAATCGGACGAAAAGGCCGATGATGACGAGCGCATACTCCCCCAGTTCACCGTCGATGAAAGCGGTCCCCACCTGCCTGAACTCCAGGAAAAGTGGACCACCCCGCCCAAACCCTACACCGAGGCCACCCTGCTGCGTGCAATGGAAACCGCCGGCAAACTGGTGAACGATGAGGAACTGCGCGACGCAATGAAGGAGAACGGCATCGGCCGCCCCTCAACAAGAGCCGCAATAATAGAAACCTTATATAAACGCGGGTACATGCGCAAGGAGAAAAAGAACCTCTATCCCACACCCACGGGCATCGGCCTCATAGACCTTATACATGAGGAATTGCTCAAGAGCGCCGAACTTACGGGCATCTGGGAGAAACGTCTGCGTGAGATTGAGCGTGGCAAATACCAGCCCGCCCAGTTCATGGACGAGCTAAAACAGATGGTTACTACCCTGGTACACGATGTCCTGGCAGACAATTCTTCCAGGCTTTGAATATTTTTTGATTTTTCGCATAAGGAATCAGGAGTTTTGGGTACTAATTGTATGATAGAACTCCAAAACAGATGGACAAAAGAGAATTAGAATTCACCAAAACGGTCCGGGAATACCGTAAGACTATCTATACGGTATGCTATTTCTTCTCGGACAATCCTACTGAAGTTGATGACCTTTTCCAGGAGGTGCTTATCAGCCTCTGGAAGAGTTTTGCCAAGTTCCGCGGGGACTGCAGCCCCAAGACGTGGATTTGGCAGGTAAGCCTAAACACCTGTTGCAATCTTGACCGCAACAGGAAAAAGCTTGTGCCTACCGTTCCGTTGGTCATTGACAAGGAGGTTTTGAGTGATTCCGATGAAGTTGGCCAGCAGATCAAGTTTATGTATAACAGGATCAATAAACTTGAACTGCTTGACCGCGCCGTAATCCTTCTGTGGTTGGAGAGTATGAGTTATGATGAGATTGCAGCGATAGTGGGTATTTCCACCTCGGCTGTTACCGGCAGGCTGTTCCGCATAAAGGAGCAACTCAAATCTATGTCTAACAATTAATACCCGAAAGCTATGAAACAGAATATGGATGATCTCAAGGAACTTGAGGAACTCAAGACCACATACAACCTGCTTGAACAGCGTCTCGACGGCCAGGAGATAGTGTCCGATAAGCAACTGCGCGAAGTCATGGAACGCCGTCTGATCAACATCAACAGATATCTCAAGACTACACTGATTGCACTCAATCTGATTGCGACACCCCTGTTCGCCCTGTTCCTGTATCTTGTAAGGGACCTGACAGTGGAGAATATCATCGGCCTTATCCTTATGTGGACCGTCTCTTTGGTATTCGGAATCCTGTTCTACAGGAAAACCAGTAGAACCTATTATGCGGGCTGGGATATCACGACTATCTGCAATCAGGATGCCAAGTACCAGAAACTCCTGAAATGGTACAATATCGCAACATGCATGTTCTGGATGGCCTACACCTCTCTGAGATCATTGTTTACCGTTCACGACATGGCAGAGTTCATAGTCTGGCTGATAATTATGGCACTGTTAGCCGGCGCAAGTTTTGTCGGTTTAAAATTGGGAAAAGCCATCAACCGCAGAATGCCCACTGATCCCGAAACAGGTTTACGCCAAAGCCCCAAATGGCTCAATGCAGCAATAATTATTATAACTTTAACATTGGCAGTATTTTATGTAATAACCAAAAGATAGTTTCAGGCAAACTCAAAAAAAATTGCATTTTTTCTGAAAGGAATCCGAGGGTTCGGATACTAATTGTATGAACGAACTCCAAAAAACAGATGGATAACTTAGAGCTAGAATTCACAAAAATGGTCAGAGAGCACCGTAAGACAATATATACGGTATGCTACTTCTTCTCTGACAATCCTGCCGAGGTCGATGACCTTTTCCAGGAAGTGTTGGTTAATCTTTGGAAAGGGTACCCCAAATTCCGCGGTGAAAGCAGTGTAAAGACTTGGCTGTGGCGCGTAAGCCTTAACACCTGCTGTGCCGTGAGCCGGGGCGAAAAGCGGAAAGCGCCAACAGTTCCGCTTGGCATTGAAAGCGACATTCTCAGCACCGGAAATGATGAGTCAAGTCATCAGATCAAGATGCTGTACGACAGGATCAACAAACTTGAAGTGTTTGACCGCGCCATTATCCTTCTGTGGTTGGAGAGTATGAGTTATGATGAGATTGCAGCCATCGTGGGCATTACGACATCGGCCGTAACCAGCAGGCTGTTCCGCATCAAGGAGCAACTCAAATCTATGTCTAACAATTAATCCGTTAATCCTATGACAGACAATACTTTCAACCTCGACGAACTCAACGAGCTGAAGCAGGCTTATCAGCTTATTGATGAGAAACTGGACGGCAAGGAGATTGTAACTCCCGAGCAGATCCGCAAAGCCTCCCTCAAGAACATAAGCATCTTTAAGAGAATGCATAAGTTCTCTACCACGTGGTCCTTATTTGCCATTACACCCTTATTGGTCCTGATTTTTGCATTCAGCCCCAACATGACAACCACCGGGTTCTGGATACTTGGCATATATCTGACTATTGACTTTCTGCTGCACTTTTTACTGATGCGCAGGATAAAACTTGTCGATCATTCTGAGCTTGATCTCCGAACACTGTTAAATGAGGAGAGTTTCTACAGCAAGAGCGCTTTTGCATTAACATGTGTGGGATTTGCCTTCTGGATTGTCTTTAACTACTTCTTCCTTGGCATCATCGCATCCGTAGCAATGCTGGTATTTTTCATATTGACAATCGGTACCAAGACAAAATTCTTTACCAGGAAGATAAACTTCAGGGAGATTACAATACCGGAGCCCAAGGAACCCGGAAAGTTCAGAAAGGTAATGACATGGTTCTTTATCGGCCTTTTGATAATCATAACTCTAATATTTGCAGGAGGCTTTATCTATAACGCAATAGGCGGCACAATCAGTCCTATGGAACTCCTTACCAGTGCAGGTTTCATAATAATCACCGCAGCATTTGTAGTTAATGCCCTGTTCCTTGACAAATACAGGAAAGGTCAGGCAGGAAAGGTATCCATGGCTATTACCATTGCAGTTGTTACGGGTATGTTGATGACTGCAATACCCATCGTGTATACGGCTATCGTCCGTCACACCTTTAACAATGGTGTTTTATCACCGTTGCTCATCGGATTCCTGACACTGTTTTTGAACGGTACCATAAAGAATCTCAGAAACAAGTAATAACAGAGAGTATTCCTTGCAAGTCCAACATAATAAAAATATACAGTTATGAGATTTTTCCAATTACTTGTTTGCATGACAGCCAGTGTCATGATGTTCACAGAGTGTAAGAATGGTAATACCGCTAATAACGGTTTCCTGTCAATAACCGATTCCGGTGAGAGCCAGGAGGTGGCGTTTGAGGATGTTGCCACAGACATAAGCATAGTTCCGCTCATATGCGATGAGCCGATGGATGGTATCAACAGCATCAAATGTTACGGATCCAGGGCGGTGATGCGTGCTACCGGCGCTGAGAGCATATACATCTTTGATGACGGCAAACTCACTGCCAAGCTCAATAAGGTGGGCCGCGGACGCGGTGAATATACCATCATCTCTTCTTTTGTTTACTCACCGTCCACAAATATACTGTATGTCCAGGGAGCAGGCAGTATGATTCTTAAGTATTCTGTTCCTGAAATGGAACATCTGGGAACCCTCCAACTTAAAAACGTGACAGGTTTTGCCGAGCATGATGATTCCACTCTCATTTGCAGAATGACTTTGGACGATGAAATCCCCGGAATCTATTTTGTCAATGCCGATGACGGCCAGGTGCGCGGAAAGCTTAAAGATGTATGCGGCCTGTCATTCCTGATGAGTCCCGATATGGCATATTATTCACCTGCCCACAGGATACTGGCCGAATTAAGCAGCCGTAGTGTCATATCGGAAGTATCGGCCGATATTAATGGCGGCGAAGAGACCATCCTTAGATTTGATTTCGGAAAAGACGGAATGCCGGCCAAATATGATTCAATAGGCAGTGATACTGACCTGGATTTCATTATGGAATTGGGCCAATACCTCAACGATCATCGCGAGACGGTGGTGACAGAGGTCAACAAGGTTATGGTAAAGGATGGCTCCGTATCATTCTGGTACCAGGCCGGATTGGTAGGTTATAAGCATTATTTCCGCCTTGAGGGGGATGATATAGTCAAATACACCGGCTTCAAGGCATCGGGCACCAATGGATTCATCCTTCCCACCGGCCTGACCGATGACGGCCGCTACGTATCGGTAGTGGATCTGCTCCCCGAAACTATGTTTGACGAAACCGGCAACCGAAGCCCCTTCACCACAGAGCTGGAAAAAGTAATGAAAGCCCAAGCCTTCAATAATCCCGTCCTGGTTTACTACAACATCAAATAACAAACAACAATAACAAGAAATATTACGCGTTATTACATTGTATGAAACGCGTGGCTACATTTATGATAATGTCAGCCCTGTGGTTGCTTTGCAGCTGCGGGGCTGAACTCAGTCTGCGCAAGGGTGACCAGCGCTATGCCCTGGGCGAATACACCGAGGCCGCCGCTCTCTACAAGAAGGCCTATGCCGGCACGCCTGCATCCGAGAAGGAACTGCGTGCCCAGACCGCCTTCAAGCTGGCCGAATGCTACCGCCGCACCAACTACGTGCCGCGTGCCCTGGCCGCCTACAAGAATGCTGTCCGATACCACTATCCCGACTCGGTGGTTTACCGTTACCTGGCCGATATGCTCCGACTTGACGGCAAGACCGCCGAGGCCGAGAAGAACTATCTGATTGCACTGCAGCATGATTCCACCGATGTGCTGGCACAGAACGGTCTTGAGTCCTGCCGTCTCATTCAGGGCTGGAAGGACAACCCCACCCGATATATCGTAAAGAAAGATCCCGTACTGAACGGCCGTTACAGCGACTGGTCACCGGTATTCGGCACACCCGAGTATGACGTAGTCTATTTCACTTCATCCCGCAAGGAGTGCGCCGGCGAAGAGATCAACGCCATAACCGGAATGAAGAACTGCGACATATTCATGTCCCGCAAGGATGACAAGGGCAACTGGAAAAAGCCCGAGCCCGTAGAGGGAGGACTGAACTCTGAGTTTGAGGACGGCACCTGCGCCATGAGCCCCGATTTCTCAACCATGTACTACACCTACTGCTCATCGGACCCCCAGCAGCCACGTCCCGCCACCATATACAAATCATCCCGTTCAGACGCATCATGGTCTGAGGGAACGCCTTTCGGAAGTTCCAAGGACTCCATCTATAACTTTGCCCACCCCACCGTATCACCCGACGGAGAGTGGCTCTACTTTGTGTCCGATATGGACGGAGGCTACGGTGGTCTTGACCTTTGGCGCATACCCATATCGGGGCGTCTGATAGGCGCCGAGAACCTGGGGCCCGATATCAACACACCCGGCAACGAGATGTTCCCCATGTTCCGCCGCAACGGAGAGCTTTACTTCTCGTCAAACGGACATCCCGGCATGGGCGGTCTGGATATATTCTGCGCGGTAAGCACCAGTGACACCACCTGGACCGTCACCAACCTGGGCACGCCCGTAAACTCGCAGGCCGATGACTTTGGCATGACCTTTGAGGGCGATTACACCCGCGGGTTCTTCAGCAGTAACCGTGGCGACGGCCGCGGACGCGACCATATCTATCGTTTTGAACTGCCCGAGACCGTACACAATATCATCGGCTGGGTCTATGAGAAAGACGGCTATGAACTGCCCGACGCACTGGTCTACCTGATAGGCAATGACGGCACCAACCTTAAACTCAATGTCAGGGAGGACGGCTCATTCACACAGCGTGTAAAACCCGGAGTGAGTTACCTGCTGCTGGGCACCGCCAAGGGCTTCATGAACTACAAGCAGGAGATGACGGCCGACAGCACCAACCAGGACCGCGAATACGTACTGCAGTTCCCTCTCTCATCAATATCCAAGCCGGTCATGATAGACAACATCTTCTTTGACTTTGGCCGTGCAACCCTGAGAGCCGAATCGGCCCAGTCACTGGATGAACTTGTACAGTTGCTCAACGATAATGCCGGCGTGACCATAGAGATAGGTGCCCACTGCGACTATGTAGGCGATGATGACTACAACAAACGCCTGTCACAGCAGCGTGCCGAGAGTGTGGTTGAATATCTGATAAAGAACGGCATTGACAGCAAGCGTCTGACTGCCCGCGGATACGGTGAGTCAACACCCAAGACCGTCACTAAGAAGATTGCCGAAAAATATGATTTCCTGCCCGAAGGCACTCAACTCACCGAAGAGTTCATAAAGAGCCTTCCCGATGACCGGCAGGAAATATGTAATCAGTTGAACCGCCGTACCGAGTTCCGCGTGATACGCACCACCTACGGCCTGTTCGGCGGTAAATAATCAGCTAATGGAATTCCTTATCCTCCACTCCTGAGGATACATGTTATTGGCGCGGTTGCCTATATTCTTGGCAAATCCCAGAGGTATATCCTTATATGTGAGCAGCACTATGCCGCGCGGAGCATCCTCAAGTCTTATGGCATCACAGTGCAGATATGCAAGAGCCTGCTGTCGTGTAACCTCAACCCGGCAGAAAGCATCACGGTTAAGAGCACTGCTCATGGCAAGAGCGTGAGCCGGAACCCAGTCACGACCCTTCATCACCGCCACCTCAATGCCCGGAACAAGAGCATACAGTTCCTGTCCTGCCTGCCACATGTCATCCTTAAGGGCCGATGGCAACGCAAACACCGACTCGTTCTTAATAAAGAACTCATATCCGTCGGCTATCCATGTCTTACATTCAGCGGGAACCTTTGACTGGTCAGCCTTGAATGGTCTGCCCTTCAATGCAACCTGAGATCCCTCAGGTTTGCGCAACAGGCAGAGGAAGAATCCCTCGCCGCGTGTACGATGCTGCATAAAATGGTACACAGGTATATTATCCTCAGTAAGGGAGCCCGCGATATTCCATTTGGGGTCCGGATTCAAATCAACGGTCTCTGCTCCGAACTTGTCCATAATCCAACGCACATTATCCTCATCCTCCTGACGGTTGAAAGTGCAGGTGCTGTATATAAGGTATCCGCCGGCCTTGAGAGCAGGCCATATATTCTCTATTATCTCACGCTGACGAGCGGCACACATCTCCACGTTCTTAAGGCTCCAGTCACGTACCGCAACCTCATCCTTTCGGAACATACCCTCACCCGAGCAGGGAGCATCCACGGCAATCAGGTCAAACATAAGGCTGGACTCACCGATCTGCTTAGGAGTATTGCAGGTAACCATCACGCCCGGACGGCCCCACTTGACCATATTCTCGGCCAGTATCTGGGCACGGGAGCGCTGAATCTCGTTCGATACGAGCAGACTGCCCTCGGGAAGCAATTGTGCCAGCAGGGTTGACTTGCCGCCGGGGGCCGCGCAAAGGTCAAGCGCACGGACGGGACCGCTTACGCATTTCTGCAAAGCATGGGCCAGGAACATGGACGACGCCTCCTGCACGTAGTAGCAGCCCTGATGCAGCAGCGGATCCATGGTGAACTGCGGACGGTGGTCCAGATAGACGGCCTGGTCCATCCAATGCACGCGGCCATCTGCCCTGCAATCAAGTGACTCAAGTACGAGGTTTTGGGCATGGGCAGACTTGGAATTAAACCTTATGCTTACCTCAGGTTCAGTAGCTAAAGCGGAGAGCAGAGCATCGCGCTCGGCAGCCGGTAAGATGTTGATAAATTCCTCTGGAAATGCCATGCCTTAGTTGAATTATAACGCGAAGGTAAGCCAAAAAATCAGTATATTCGCAGACAACAAAAAGGAAAACTTAATGAAACAGTACCTAGACCTGCTTGACAGAATACTACGTGAAGGAGTGCAGAAAGGTGACCGCACCGGCACCGGCACACTCAGCGTGTTCGGACACCAGATGCGGTTCAACCTGGAGGAGGGATTCCCCCTGCTTACCACCAAGAAACTGCACCTTAAATCCATCATTTACGAGCTGCTCTGGTTCCTTGACGGCAACACCAACGCCAAGTGGCTGCAGGATCGCGGCGTACGCATCTGGAACGAGTGGGCCGATCCCGACGGCAATCTGGGTCATATCTACGGCTACCAGTGGCGTTCATGGCCCGATTATGACGGAGGTTTCATAGACCAGATATCCGAGGCTGTAGATACAATTAAGCACAACCCCGATTCACGCCGCATCATAGTAAGCGCATGGAACGTGGCAGACCTCAAGAACATGAACCTGCCCCCATGCCACGCTTTCTTCCAGTTCTATGTGGCAGACGGCAAGCTGAGCCTGCAACTCTACCAGCGCAGTGCCGATACGTTCCTGGGAGTACCTTTCAATATAGCATCATACGCACTACTCACCATGATGATGGCGCAGGTAACCGGACTTAAACCGGGTGATTTCATCCACACCACAGGTGATACACACCTCTATCTGAACCATCTGGAACAGGCCCGCCTGCAGCTTACGCGTGATCCGCGTCCGCTGCCCAAGATGATCATTAATCCCGATGTAAAGAGCATATTCGACTTCAAGTATGAGGATTTCCAGCTTGAGGGATATGACCCGCATCCGCACATCAAAGCCGACGTTTCAGTATGATATCAATAATTGTAGCTATAGCCCAGAACGGGGCCATAGGTTATAAAGGGGACTTGATATATCACCTGAGTGCAGACCTGCGCCGTTTCAAGGAACTCACCACAGGCCATACGGTAATCATGGGCCGCAAGACCTTTGAGTCTCTGCCCAAAGGTGCACTGCCCAACCGCCGCAACATAGTGCTCACCCGCCAGCAGGGCGTATCATACCCCGGCACCGAGGTCTATTCATCACTTGATGAAGCCCTGAGCAAGTGCGCACGTGACGAGAAAGTCTATATTATGGGAGGAGCACAGGTCTACACCCAGGCCTTGCCCATGGCCGATGAACTTGAAATCACTCTTGTCAACGACACCCCGGCCCTGGCCGACACATTCTTCCCCGAATTCGGCAGCGATGAAAGCTGGCATCTCATTAACCGCGAAGATCACGGCCCGGATGAGAAAAACCCCTACCCTTACACGTTCCTTACCTACCGCAGATAAAACAGAAAAGGCTCCTTAAAAAGGGGCCTTTTCTATAATGAACGATTTTCTCGTTAGTCTTTCTTCTCTTTACCGGCAGAGTATACAATGTTCAGAGCACGTGCCTTTCTAAGCTCCTGCTTAACATCGGTCACAATACCCATCTGAACACCCTTGTCAATCTTAAGAGACATCTTCATGAGAGGTTTATCCTTCTCAAACATACTCTCACGCTCAGCAACTACGAAATCACGGATTGCCTCGGGCTCAGCGAAATACTCATTCAACTGAATACGGGGAGCCGCACCGTAGATGGCGCGATACTGCTTGGAGGGAGGACCGATGTAAATATGTGACACCAGTGATTTTCTCTCAAGTTTCTCAATCTCTGAACCTCCGGTAGGAGTCTTGACCTGAACCTTTACCTCAACGTCACGCATGGATGTTACCATCATGAAGAAGAACAATACGGTAAAGATAAGGTCAGGAAGTGACGAAGTATTCAACTCCGGCATTTCTCTCTTTCCATTACTTCTGAATTTACTCATTGCGCAGTACCATATTGTTTAGGTTCAGCCTCCGATATCTTATTAGAGTAGACGCCTCTAACTACCGGCTGCTCTGTCTTTTCATCACACTCTGAATAAGGTTTGCCGAAAGTCTTTCTGGCCCAGGCATCCCTTAATTCGCTATAAGCCTTTGACAGCTCATGCTGGACTTGGAAATAAATCTCGTAATTGGTAGTACGGTCTGTCTGAAGTGATATTACATGCTTCACTGTAGTTACAACTACGCCGTAGCCCTCAATATCGTAGTCCTCCTTGATAGGAAGATTGATATTGTCATCAGGATTTGCAATGAACTCCTTGGCGATATCCTTCAGTTCAGATACATCAATTACGCGGTTTATAACACCATTCTTGACAAAGATCTCATTGTTCTTGTTGACCTGGACCGTCATAACATTACGCTCCTTGATCTTCATCTCCTGCTCTACAGCATCCGGATCCCACTCAGGAAGACGACGGGAAAGACCCGAGTCAGTGTCCATTGATGTGGTCACCAGGAAGAATATGAGCAGAATGAATGAGATATCTGCTGTCGAAGACTGGTTAAGTCCGGGAACTTTTCTTTTACCTTTTCCCATAACTCTTATTCTCCAATTTGTCTCTATTACCTTCTAGCCTTAAAGAGTCCGGTCATAGAAAGAACTGAGCAGATTACTGATACTATTAAGAGTGCGTAAATAGAGAACAGGCAAACATCAGAAATCTGGAGTTGCCAAACTGTCCTGACTACTTCTCCATCACCCTTGAGTACGGGATCTGTACTTGACAGGAAGTAAGATACTATAAGTACGATGAAGGTGAATACGAACACCCAAACGGCATAACCGGTCTTAGTCTTCTTCTTCTCTTCTTCAGTCAGGAACTTTCTTCCCTTCAATGATCTGATACCTGATACAATACCGAAACCGAATACTGACAGGACGCATATGCCAACAAGAGCATAAAGCCATATCAGCAGAACGCCGGTATATTGAGGATCTGTAAGGTTCTTCCCGTTGCTATATGTGGTATTTCCGTAACCTACACCGAAGAACAGCACAAGAACTGCGAGGGAAATTACGAAGAGAATACCCAGAGCCCACTTGGAAGCCTTGATTTGTTTATTCTCGTTATCCATAGTTCAGTTCTTATTACTTTTTGAACTTAATGTTATACTCAACGATGATATCAAGCAGAGATACTGATGAATCCTCCATATCTGTATTAAGGGCCTCAACCTTACTCAGGATGTAGTTGTAGAACACCTGAAGGATAAGAGCTACAATAATACCGAAGATAGTTGTGATAAGGGCCACCTTCATACCACCGGCAACAACGTTAGGTGAAATATCACCGGCCTTCTGGATATCATCGAATGCCTGTACCATACCGATCACAGTTCCCAAGAATCCCAGTGAAGGAGACATTGCTATGAACAGGGTGATCCAAGAGAGGTTCTTCTCAAGTTTTGAAGCTTCAACGCTACCGTATGAAACAACTGAACGCTCAACAACGTCAAGACCCTGATCGATTCTGAGCAGTCCCTGATAGCAGATTGAGGCCACAGGACCACGGGTCTCGCGGCAGATTGTTTTTGCACCTTCTACGTCACCGTTATCGAGAGCAGCCTGAACGTCCTTGAGGAGTTTGTTGCTGTTGATCTCAGAAAGGCTGAGGAAAATGATACGCTCTATGCAGAGAGCAAGACCGAAAATCATAGCGACGGCAACCAGAGCCATGAAGCCTGCACTACCCTCGATGAACTTAACCTTGATAGTCTTGTGAAGACCCTTGGGCTCTTCAACCGCTTCTTCGGCCTCGGTTTCAGCCTCTACATCTTCAACAGCTGCGATTGAATCAACAGCGGCAGAATCTTCCTGAGCAACCTCCTCTACGGCAGGTGCCTCTTCCTGAGCATTGATTGTCTGGTTTACTCCGAAAGTAAGGAGTCCCATCATTGCAACGAATGCAAATACCTTTTTCATTTGAGATAATTTTTAGTTATTGGTTTATATTTTTAATGTCCAAACTAGTAATCAGTCCAAATTGTCTGCGGAAAGACGGGGATTCGAACCCCGGATACGCTTTTGGCGTATACACGCTTTCCAGGCGTGCCTCTTCAACCACTCGAGCATCTTTCCCTTCAGGCACTATTTACCCATAGCGTCCAAAACGGGCGCAAATTACAACATTTTTAGTGAATATAACAACCAAAGGTTATTAAAACATGTAAAAATGCCGTCATCTGTCCTGTCAGAACAAAGCTGTAAAGTACAAATATACCCAATATCTCATATTTTGCGTACTTTTGCAGCAAATAACAACCAAAGATAAGGTTTTATCACCGAATAATGAAGGCTGAATTCAGAATAAATAATGCGCTTCGTCCTTTAGGTTGGCTGTACGGCCTTGCAACCGGTATAAGGAACTACCTCTTTGACAAGGGAATACGTAAAAGCCAGGAGTTTCAGCTACCAGTAATCAGCATCGGCAACATAACAGTGGGCGGAACAGGCAAGACTCCACATGCCGAATACACCGCAACCCTGCTCAAAGACCGTTACAAGACCGCCGTCCTGAGCCGCGGATACGGCCGCCACACCAAAGGTTTCTTCATGTCCGACGCCCATTCCGACAGCGGACTCATCGGCGATGAACCGTTACAGATAAAACGCCGTTTTCCCGATCTCGAGGTAGCCGTATGCTCCGACAGGGCCGAAGGCATAAAACGTCTGATTGAAATGTGGGCACCGCAACATACTGGATGACGCAATGCTCCCTGCCGGATATCTTAGGGAGAGCGTGAAAGGCCGTGCCAGGGCAGATATCATAATAGTAACAAAGTGCCCCGAGAATCTTGACGGACAATCCATGGCCGATCTGACGTCAAGGCTCAAGGTAAATCCCGGACAGCAGGTGTACTTTACCACACCGCATTACAACAGGCCCTACCTGATTGACAACGCAGGTCAGCCCCTTGATTTGCCCCAGGTGCCTATTCTGGCAGTAACCGGAATAGCATCGCCCGCACTTATGATGGCCGAACTGGAGCGTCAGGGACATGAGGCATCTCTGATGCAATACCCCGACCATCACCGTTTTACCAGGCAGGATATCGCCGATATCACCGCACGCGCCGAAAGCCTGGGAAAGGATGCCGTAATTGTGACCACAGCCAAGGATGCCGCCAGGCTTCAGGACCTGAACCTGAGTGAGGAGTTGCGAAAAAAGATTTACATTCTCCCCGTAGGAGTCCGTTTCCTCTGCAACGCCGACCTGTTTAAAAAGACTGTGGTCGGTCACGTAGAATCAATCCTAAATAAGAAATAACAGGACAACAATGACAGATACCAAACGTACCGAGATAGCAGAACTCGGAGAGTTCGGTCTTATAGACCACCTGACAAAAGACCTCAAACCGCAGAATGCATCAACACTTTACGGAGTGGGTGACGACTGCGCCGTATTGGAATATTCGGACAAGGACAAGGAGGTTCTGGTTACGACCGACATGCTTATGGAAGGCGTACACTTTGATCTCACATACGTTCCTCTCAAGCACCTGGGCTACAAGAGCGCCATGGTTAATATTTCTGACATATACGCCATGAACGGCACTCCCCGTCAGATGACCGTATCGGTGGCTCTGAGCAAGCGTTTCTCGGTCGAGGACATGGAAGATTTCTATGCAGGCATAGTACTTGCCTGCCAGCGTCATAATGTGGATCTGGTAGGCGGAGACACCACATCGTCCCTGACCGGTCTGGCCATAAGCATAACCTGCATAGGTGAGGCAGAGAAAGGTAAGGCTGTTTACCGCAACGGAGCCGGACAGAATGATCTTATCTGCGTATCGGGCAATCTGGGAGCCGCTTATATGGGTCTGCAGTTGCTGGAACGTGAGAAAGCCGTATTCAACAGCACCCCTCACAGTGCAAACGAGCCGTTCAGCCCCGATTTTGCAGGCAAGGAATACCTCCTGGAGCGCCAGCTCAAACCCGAGGCCCGCGGCGATATCATAAAGCAGCTCCGTGAGGCAGGCATCCAGCCCACCGCCATGATGGATATATCGGACGGTCTGTCATCGGAACTCATACATATCTGCAAGCAGAGCAACACCGGCTGCAGCGTCTATCAGGAGCGCATCCCCATTGACTACCAGACCGCCGTCATGGCCGAAGAACTCAACATGGATGTCTATACCTGCGCCCTGAACGGAGGCGAGGACTACGAACTCCTCTTTACCGTACCCCTGACCGACCACGACAAGATCATCCAACTCAAGGACGTAAAACTCATCGGTCACATGACCCGTCCCGAGCTTGGCCGCCACCTGGTAACCAAATCCGGGCAGGAGGTAGAACTGAAAGCCCAGGGTTGGACTTCCAATCTTTAAATCGATTTTTCGATATTCCAGACAAAGGCGCGCAGGCCGAGCTTTTCGGTAGCTACGTCCATTGCATGGAGTTTCTCCAGGACTATATCCACCTTGTTGTCATCAACCATGGTGATTATGCCCGAGCACATTGAAGGCCAGGCATGGTTGCCGTAGTGAGGCTCACCTTTGACCGAGCCCCTGCCCTGCAGCTGCTCCACCATGGAGAAGCCGCGGCAGTTACTGGTTGTAAGCAAGTCAATGATACGCTCTGTATATGACTGGTCGAATGCTATAAATATTGCTTTCATAGTTGTACCGGATTAATGTTTTGCAGTCTTGTCATGAATGAACTGATCCTTGTTCTGGGCCCAGAAGGCAGCCAGTTCAAGCTGTTTGCGGTGCTTGCGGCGAGCCTTCTTGATACCGGTGCTCTGGAACATGCAGTACAGGGTAGGTACAAGAATCAGGGTCAGCAACGTTGATACGGTAAGACCACCTATTACCGATATACCCAGCGGGCGCCACAAGGCCGATCCCTGTCCATGGCTAAGAGCCATAGGAATCATACCCAGGATAGTGGTAAGGGTTGTCATAAGTACAGGACGCAGACGGCTGCGGGCTGCAGTGACGGTAGCCGTAATGGCCGACATTCCGCGCTCGCGGCACAGACCCGTATAGTCAATGAGCACGATACCGTTCTTAACCACGATACCAATAAGCATGATGGCACCCAGCATACTCATCAGGTTGATGGATGTATCGGTAAGCGAAAGTGCTATCAGCACACCGCTGAGTGCGAACGGAATTGAGAACATGATGATGAACGGCAGTGTCAGGGACTCAAACTGTGCAGCCATCACGATGAACACAAGCATGATGATAAGCAGTGCCAGGGTAGCCATATCGGCAAATGACTCCTGCTGGTCCTCATAGTCACCGGATATCTGGATCGTTACGCCTTCGGGCAACTCCATTCCGGCAATAACATCCTGACCGGCCTCCACCACATCACTCAGGGCGGCACCGCCGGCAATTACGCAGGTAACGGTATTGATACGCTGACGGTCCTTACGCTGTATGGTAGGCGGAGTGAACACCTCCTCAAGATGACCTACGTCACGGACGCGGACTGCGTTGGTTCCGCTGCCGTAAAGCAGGATATTCTCAATATCCTCCAACTGGGTGCGGTACTCAGGAGCATAACGTACCTTTATGTAATACTCCTCACCGTCCTCACGGAAATATGATGCTGTGGCACCGTAAATGCGGTTACGCAGATAAGTGGCGGCTGTAGAGAGGTTCAGGCCATGCTGAGCCAGCTTCTCGCGGTCAAACACCACCTCATACTCAGGTTGGTAGTTGTCACGGCTTATGTAAGCCTCACCCACGCCGGGTACGCCCTTCATGGCGGCCAGGAAATCGGCAGCCACCTTATCGGTCTCGCCAAAGTCATAACCGTAAATCTCAAACTCGGCGCTTGACTGACCGCCCATACTCATACCGCCGCCGGCAGTAACCATAAAGCGCTCAATCTCGGGACGGGCGTTCAGGTCGGCACGCATCTCGGCCACAACCTGGTCCGATGAAATACTACGCTCACCAAGTTCCTTAAGTGAGATGGTGAATGATATGATATGGGTACCGTTGGTCTGCATTGACGCAAAGGTGTTGTTCTCATCGGCTGCACCCACACGGTAGTTACAGGTAACCAGGTCATCGGCATAACGCTCCATCCAGGTATCCGACAACTCCTGTGCCACCGCCCTTGAACGGTTGGTGTTGGTGTTGATAGGCATATAGATGGTGGCCGATATACGAGACTGCTCATCGGACGGGAAGAACTCGGACTTGAGGTTTCCGGCGGTAAACAGTGATGCCACAAACAGAACTATAGCAATGAGCACAATAGTCTTGCGGTGACGTACTGCCACATTGATGAGTTTTGAATACCAGTGATCCAGTCCGTCCAGAGCTTTCTGAATGGGACGGTACAGGAAAGTATGCAGGCGGCTGCCCTTCTTCTCCAGCTTGAGCATACGTGAGCAGAGCATCGGGGTCAGTGTCAGTGACACAACCAGAGAGATGGCGATGATGATACACATCATCCAGCCCAACTGCTTGAACATAACGCCGGCCATACCCGACATCATAGTGAGCGGGAAGAACACTGCGAATATGGTCATTGTTGATGCCATAACTGATACGGCCACCTCATTGGTAGCATGGATGGCAGCCTGCTTGGGGTTGGCACCGCGCTCAATATGGGTGGTGATGTTCTCCAATACCACAATGGTATCATCCACAACCATACCGATGGCGATGGTCAGTGAACTCAGAGATATGATATTGAGTGAACCGTCCGTTACGAACAGATAGATGAACGATGCAATCAGTGACAGCGGGATTGTGATGGCCACAACCATTGTAGCACGCCAGCGGCCGGTAAAGAAGTATACCACCAACACCACAAACAGCAGGGCGTAGAGGATAGTCTCGGCAAGAGAGTTTACGGTCTGTATGATATCCTCCGATCCGTCATGGATCATACCTATCTTAATATCGCTGGGCAGGTTCTTCTGCAATGCGGGCAAAGCCTCATTCACCTTGCGGCAAATCTCCACGGTATTGGCACCGGTCTGCTTCTGAATAACCATCATGGCACCCTGGACGCCGTTGTTGTAAGACTCCTGAGCACGCTCCTGAGTGCGGTCCACAATCTCGGCCAGGTCACTCAGATAGACGTTACGTCCGCCTATTGAAGCCACCACCAGATTAGCCATATCACGCGGATCCTTGAATTCACCGTCCACACGCAGGGCATAGGTCTCGTTACCCACATCCAGGTTACCGCCCGGGATACTGCGGTTCTCGGAGCCTATCATGGCGGCAATAACCTCAATGGTCAGGTTGTAAGCCTCCAACTTGGCGGGATCGCAGTAAACGTAAATCTCACGCTGCGGGGCACCTGTAACAGAAACGGTACCCACACCAGGAATACGAGCCAACGGGTTTACCACATTCTCATCCAGTATCTTGTACAGGGCACTCTGGCTCTCACCGGCCTGGACTGACAGCAGCATGATAGGCATCATACTGGTATCAAACTTGAATATGATGGGCTGTCCCGCACCGTCAGGCAGCGAGTTGGATATCATACTCAGCTTGTCACGCACATCGTTGGTAAGGCCATCAATGGAGTGGCCGAACTCAAACTCAAGCGTGATTACCGATACGTTCTCCGATGAACGTGATGTAATATGCTTGATGTGACTGCAGCTGTTGAGTGTATTCTCCAGCGGGCGGGTCACGTTATTCTCTATATCCGACGCATTGGCACCGTTATAGTAAGTAAACACCATGATGGTGTTTGACTCTATATCGGGCAACTGGTCAATGGGCAGCTTGGAGTAAGAGAACAAGCCGAACACCACCACTGCCACAAAACAGAGCGCCGTAAATATTGGTCTTTTGACCGATCCTTCGTATAGACTCATGGTAACGTGCTGTTTACTTCTTTACTTCAACTTCCTTGCCGTCAGCCAGCTTGGCCTGACCCTCAATAACCACCTGAGCGCCGTTGGGTACGCCCGATATCAGCTCGTAGCGGTCACCAAGACGCTGACCCAGCTCAACCTTGTTGTAGCTGACCTTACCGTTGTTGTATACATAGACAAAACGGTCACCTGATCCGGCACGCTTCTCGATAGCCAGGTCCGGAACAACCACGTGATTGAGTGTACCCATGTTCAGAGTTGCGCGGGCAAACATACCGGGACGTATCTTAAGATCCTCATTGGCCACGATAACCTCAACCGGGAAAGTATGTGTCATTGCGTCAACCGTAGGATAGATCAGTGACACCTTGCCGGTAAAAGTCTCATCGGGATATGCATCCAGCTCAATCTTTACCTGATCACCTTTCTTTACCTTTGAGTAGTACTGCTCTGATACGTTGATGGTAAGTTTAACGGGAGCAATCTTCTGTACCACCAGGATGGGCTGGCCACCGTAAAGGTCACCGTTGTCATAGGTTCTGGCGGTAACCACACCGTCAATAGGGCTGGCCAGACGGGTATTCTCACGCAGGGTCTTGAGAGACTTGCGTGCCACCTCCAGCTGCAGTTTCATATTCTCCCACTCGGACTGTGAAACACCGCCCACCTGATACAACTGGTCAATGCGGTTAAACTCTGTCTCCAGATTCTTGAGCTGCATCTCCTGCTGGCTCAGAGTGGTCTCATCCATCTCAACCAGAATCTGTCCCTTCTTTACGTTGTCACCCACCTCAACGTTAATCTTGCTGATGCGTGCGGGAGTGGCGGGAGCAATGTTGTTCTTTATCTCACCCACAATAGTAGCGGAGTAAACCTGAATCTGATCAACAGGCTCCTCTACCACCTTGGCAAGTGTTACCAGGGGTTTTGCTGCAGGCTCAGCCTGAACTGCAGCAGTTGACTCTGTCTTCTTCTGCCCGCAGGCTGCCATAATCAGCATGGAGCAGATAGCAATTCCTGAAATTCTGAATGCTTTCATATCTTTTGTTTTATTTGTTTCCTCACTTACTGTTTGTCATCGCTCGGAGCGGGTATCTTTGACTCATCACCCAACACCTTGTCAAGGTCTGCCTTGGCTGCCAGATAATTATAAATTGACTGGCTGTATGTAAGACGGGCCTGTGTAAGCTGTACCTCACTGTTGTTCAGTTCAAGTATGGTACCCTTACCTATCTCATAACGCTTGCTGGCTATCTCACGTCCCTTCTCGGCCTGCTCAATGGCCTCATGGTTACTGGCCACCTGCTCGGCATTGGCCTTCATGTTGTCCACGTAACTGCGCACCTGCATACCCAACTGCTTCTCTGTATAGTCAATATTCTGACTCAGCTGGCTTATCTGCAACTTTGTACTGCGCAGTTTGGTAAAGTTACCAATACGGAAAATAGGCACTGAAAGTGACAGCACTATCGATGAACTCTTGGCCCATGTATAATCACCTACGTTCCAGTTGTCATTGTAAAGAGACTGGAAAGAATAAGTACCGGCCAGTGCCAGAGTAGGCATAAAATTCATCTTCTGAACCTTGAGTGTCTGGTTGAGCATAGTCTCATTATTCTTGAGCTGACGCATATTGGTATTGTTCTCAAGAGAGTAGTCTCCGGCTGTAAGCGACTCCATGTAGAGTTGGTCCTCATAATCCTCCATGCTGCCCTCAACCTCAATCTCTGTCTCCGGATCCATTCCCATAAGGATCATCAGCTGAAGTTTGGCAAGCGTCACCGCATTGCGGGCCTGCAGGACAGTGGGATTCAGGCTGCGCAGCTGGACCTCGGCGCTTATCTTGTCATACTCACTGGTACCACCCAGTTCGTAAAGTGACTTTACCACATTGAAGTTCTTCTCTGCCTGCTCCATGCTCTTGCACAGTACGTCATAGCTGTCCTGAGCCAGTATAACCTGATAATAGGCCTTGGTAACCTGGTTTACCAGATCCAGCTTTGAACTGCGGCTCTGCTCAACTGCATTATCCAGGTCACTCTTGGTAAGGTTCATGGTAGCATAAACCGTAGGAGCAAACAGCGGCAGGCTTACCTGTATCTGTCCGTTCCATGTACTGGTGTTGTCCTGACCCATCTTGAACTCCATTCCGTTAAGTTTCATCACGGCTGCCAGCACGGTATACTGTACCGTTCCGTTAAAATCGGCGCTGGGCAAGAGTGCCTGCCAGGCCTCATCCTTGCTGATTTTCTTAACCTCAATCTGTTGCTCGGCCACCTTGATGGTGGGGTTCTCACTCAAGGCGATGCTGATAGCGTCATCCAGGGTCAGTTTTACAGTCTGACCTGTCTCCTGACCTTTTACCGGCACTCCTGCAATCAGGAGCGCTATTCCTCTGAGCAGCACCACCATCGTACCGTCAATGAGTTCATCATAACGGAACAAACCTGTCTCGGACTCCTTGTTGGCCATGGCCCCCATTGTCCTGAAGGCTTTCATGAGCACATCCATATTAAGGTCATCACGGAACACGCCTTGCTTTACGCCAAGTTCCATAAAACAGCGCATGCGGTTGGCCATATCGGCCAGATGCTCATGGAAAATTTTCTTTAGACGGGGATACTTGTCCATATCCGAGAACTTGTTGTGGTCTGTCTCACCGGACTCATTCAGGATTATTTCCAGATGATTGATAATAACTGACAATACATCTTCTTCACGGCTGATCTCATCCTCAATTGTCCGGGACATAAGGGCTGTATGTCTCTTAAAGCATTCAATAAGTAGTTCCTCCTTATTGCCAAAAATCTCATAAAGGGTACGCTTGGAAACCGACAGTTCCTGAGCCACATCGTCCATTCTGACCGACAGGTTACCACACTTGAGAACTATCTCTGATGTGGCCTCGATAGCCCTCTGGCGTATATCGTCCCTGTTTGTCGGATTGATTATCATGAATTCGTCCTTTGTTTCAGGCCGCAAAGATACAAGAAAACTCTACACGACGTGCAGAGTTTTCCGACCAAAACGGCTTATTTAGCCATTTTTAGCACTTATGCATAGAACTTATCATCAAGGGCAATCCCAGCGTGTCAAAAATAGTAACAGACTTTTATCGGGAATGAATTCAAATCCATTCCGTATGTGATTGCACCCAGGACAGAATTGGATAAACCGGCCTTGACACGCTCTTCCTTTGCCGTACGGGTCAGGGCCTCAAAAGACAATACAGACAGTCTGAACCCCCAATGTTTATTTCTTGTCATGTATTCCAGACATAAAGGCTCCAACAGCACATCATGATATGAACTGCCCTGTATTATAAGATGACGGTATGAAAGTGAAACTATCAGATTCAGTTTTTTGTTGATGGCCGTTGATTTAGACAGGCCGGCCATAAGTGCCTCAACATAAGCATTTCCCTCATCCTTATCACCGTCAAGTTCCCTGAACGACGAGTGCGAGACATCTGCCATAGCACCCACCTCTAATCCGAAACCGTCCTCAAACCTGTAACCGGCTCCCAAAGAGATAAGTCTCTCATTGCTTGAGTAGAGCGAATAACCGTCTCCCTTGGCTGTGGTGGCGGGATAACCTGTCAGATAGGTATTGGTCTGTTCATCATTCCTTTGATCAATATTAATTCCGGACGTGATGAATGCATCACCTGTGTAAAGATAAAAGCCACTGTTCTGTGCCACAGCCTCCCGTGCCGAAAGGCATGCTGCAATTACCGTAAAAGCAAACAATATCTTTTTCATAGTACCAACCGTCAAAAATAGTATACCAAACCTAATGACACATTATTGAAACCGAACACATATACAGGGCCTGATTTATCGGCAAATCCCGAAACCGGGAAATACACTCCGAATTCTCCTATTCCTGCGATTATTCCCAAGGAACTGTTATTCCCGCGGTACTCAAAAGCCAGAGGAACTACTGTCACTCCAGCCAAACCGAGTCGTTTTTTTTCTATGGACCCTGTCAGGTAATCCAACTCCAATTGCGGTACATACTTAAGATTACCGGGAATGTCTTTGTGATAGACAAATGCTGACATCAAGCCGGTCAGACCTCCTTTGACCTCTGTATTTGACTCTAACCGGAATGTATTATACGCTACTCCCAACTCACAACTGAACGAACGTGATAAGTGATAGCCGGCACCCAGCGATACGGCAATGTTATTTGAGTTATTTAATGATGAACTGGCCATTTCAGCCTGGCCACCGGCCACCAGATAAAACCTGTTGCCGGATTCCCCGGCAGGGTTAGTTGCAAATGCAGGAGATATGAACGATAACGCCAGAAAAGCATTGCAAACAAAAAGGAAAGATTTTCTTTTCATAAAAGACCAATGTTTACTCCCGCAAATATAACAAGTTCCAAAACAAAAACGGCCCCGACAATATGCCAGAGCCGTTTATTATAATTATTTAACTGATTCTTACTCGGCAAGCAAGTCCTTGAGGAAGGAGTCAAGTTCCTCATCCAGACCTTGCATAAGACTCTGGCTCAAGAGGGTGTTGTCCTCGTCAAAGAGCATCAGTTCAGCTACGGTCTCACGGTCATCATCCACAAGTACGAATGAGAAGGGTTTCCAGATGGCCAGAGTTTCCAATGGCTGCTCGGCATCTATATCCTTGAGGATACGGCGCAGAGCCTTTTCCATTACCTGGTAGAAATCCTCCTCGGGTATCTCTACAAGGTCCGAAAGGCGGGTGGTGGCCAGGTCGCGGTCATCATCACTTACGGTTACCTCACCGGTCTCACGTATGGGCATGATATGAATATCAGTCACTACCGACTGTTCCTGAGGACGACGGAATTCGTTGATTACCCCTGTCAGGAGTGTCTTGATTTCCTGGAATGATGATTCGCTTAATCTCATAGCTGTATGGTTTTATCTTGTTTTACAGACCTTGACCGTGGCAGTTCTTGAACTTCTTGCCGCTTCCGCACGGGCACGGATCATTACGTCCCGGTGTCTTGTCCACGCGGATGGGCTCACGTACCTGCTGACGGGTATCACGTCCGGCTGCCGCACGCTGGTTGGGATCACCCAGGTCGCTGTTGCGGTTCTCGGTGTACTGACGGCGCTGCTGACGGTTCTGGGCCGGGGCCTCACGTACCTGATCGGGATCGGGCTCCGGAATCTGACCGCGCATAAGAATGGATATTGTCTGGAGAATGGATACTGTCTGGTCATTCATTTTGTTGACCATATTGTCAAACAGGTTCACAGACTCCAGCTTGAATATCAGCAAGGGGTCTTTCTGCTCATAACTGGCGTTCTGTACGGAGTGCTTGAGTTCATCAAGCTCACGCAGGTTCTCCTTCCAGCACTCATCAATGGTGTGCAGCAGGATTGCCTTCTGGAATGATGTCACTACGCTCTTGCCCTCGCTCTCATATGCCTCCTTGAGGTTACACGGAATCTGATATACGCGGCGTCCGTCGGTTATGGGAATCAGTATGTTCTCGTAGCGGTCACCCTGCTCCTCAAATACCTTCTTTATAACCGGAGTCACAATCTGGGCCATACGCTCACACTTGCGCTTGAAGTTGTCCATTGCGGCATTGAATATGCGCTCGGACACCTCATCGACCTTCATCTTGGAGAACTCCTCCTCAGTGAACGGGAGTTCGATGGCAAGTACGCGGAATGCCTCCATCTGCAGGCTCTCGTAGTCAGCGCAGTTCTCGGCTGCTCCGGCTGAGCGGTCCCAGATCATATTGGCTATATCCATACCGATACGCTCACCAATCAGGGCGTGACGGCGCTTCTCATAAACTACTGTACGCTGCTTGTTCATCACATCATCGTACTCCAGCAAGCGCTTACGGATACCAAAGTGATTCTCCTCAACTTTCTTTTGTGCCTGCTCAATACGCTTGGTGATGAAGCTGTTCTCAATCATCTCATCCTCCTGCAGACCAAGCTTGTCCATAAGCGGAGCGATACGGTCTGATCCGAACAGACGCATCAGGTTATCCTCAAGTGAGATAAAGAATACCGATGAACCCGGATCTCCCTGACGTCCTGCACGGCCACGCAACTGGCGGTCAACTCGGCGGCTCTCATGACGCTCCGTACCAACTATGGCCAGACCGCCTGCGGCACGAACCTCGGGTGACAGTTTGATATCGGTACCACGACCTGCCATATTGGTGGCTATGGTAACTATGCTCTTCTGACCGGCCTTGGCCACGATATCGGCCTCCTTCTGGTGCAGTTTGGCGTTCAATACATTATGCTCTATCTTACGCATGGTAAGCATACGGCTCAGCTGCTCACTTATCTCGACCGATGTGGTACCAACCAATACCGGACGGCCCTCGCCTACCAGCTTGACTATCTCCTCGATGACTGCCTTGTACTTCTCACGTTTGGTCTTGTATATGCGATCATTCTGGTCGATACGTGCAATGGGCTTGTTGGTTGGGATCACCACCACATCCAACTTGTAGATATCCCAGAACTCACCTGCCTCTGTCTCGGCCGTACCGGTCATACCGGCCAGCTTGTGATACATACGGAAGTAGTTCTGCAGGGTAATCGTTGCGAATGTCTGGGTAGCGGCCTCGATGTTAACGCGCTCCTTGGCCTCAACAGCCTGGTGCAGTCCGTCGCTCCAGCGGCGGCCCTCCATTACACGGCCGGTCTGCTCATCAACGATCTTAACCTTGCCATCCTCAGTCACAATGTAGTCAACATCGCGCTCAAACATGCAGTAGGCCTTGAGCAGCTGGTTGATGGTATGTATGCGCTCGCTCTTGACGGCGTAGTTGGTAAGCAGTTCATCCTTCTTGGCCAGACGCTCCTCCTGAGTCAAGTCTTTCTCATTCTCAAGTTCTGACAGCTGTGATGCTATGTCAGGAAGTATAAAGAAATCGGGATCCTGGTTGGTGCCGCTTATAAGCTCAACACCCTTATCAGTAAGGTCAACGCTGTTGAGTTTCTCGTCAATTACAAAGTACAGCGGCTCCACAGCCTCAGGCATACGCTTGTTCTGCTGCTCCATGTAGATCTCCTCGGTTTTCTGCATGCCCACCTTCATGCCCGGCTCACTCAGGAACTTAATCAGAGCCTTGTTCTTGGGCAGGGCCTTGAAACTGCGGAAGAGTGACAGGAAACCTTCGGCACGCTCGTTCTCATCGTCCGAGTTCACCTTCTTGCGGGCATCGGCCAGGAACTGCGTAGCCAGACGCTTCTGGGCCTCGAACAACTGCTCCACCTGCGGACGCAACTGCTCGAACTGCTGGTCGTCGCCCTTGGGTACGGGACCCGATATGATAAGAGGTGTACGGGCATCATCAATGAGCACGGAGTCCACCTCATCCACGATTGCATAGTTGTGTCCGCGCTGTACCAGCTCGTTGGGATGGCCGGCCATATTGTCACGCAGATAGTCAAAACCGAACTCGTTATTGGTACCGAATGTGATATCGGCACGATATGCGTTACGGCGTGCCTCGGAGTTGGGCTGATGCTTGTCGATGCAGTCAACCGACAGTCCGTGGAACATATAGAGCGGGCCCATCCACTCGGCATCACGCTTGGCCAGGTAATCGTTCACAGTTACAACGTGTACGCCGTTGCCTGTCAGGGCGTTAAGGAATACCGGAAGGGTTGCCACAAGGGTCTTACCTTCACCGGTAGCCATCTCGGCAATCTTACCCTTATGCAGTACCACGCCACCGAACAACTGTACATCGTAATGGATCATGTTCCATACGGTATCGTTACCGCCGGCTACCCAGTGCTGCTGCCACAGTGCCTTATCACCATCGATGATTACAAAATCATGCTTTGCTGCCAGGTCACGGTCAAAATCGGTGGCCGTTACCTCAACCTGCTCATTCTGTGTAAAGCGGCGTGCAGTATCCTTGATTATGGCGAACACATCGGGAAGGACTTCATCCAGGACCACCTCATAGCGATCCAGAACCTCCTTCTCAAGTTTATCTATCTGGTTGAACAGCGGTTCTCTTTCCTCAAGTTCCGTCTGCTCTACCTTTGCCTTAAGTTCCTCTATACGTTTTTTCTCAGGTATGACAAAATCCTGTACTTTCTTGCGGATTGCCTGTGTTGCTGCACGCAACTCATCATTGGAAAGTTTCTCATACTTAGGGTAAGCTGCCTTGATCTTCTCCACCCACGGCTGAATCTCCTTGATATCGCGGGTCTGCTTGTTTCCGAACAGTTTACCTATAAATTCATTAAATCCCATTATGCGGTATTTCTATTGATTACTACTGTTAACCGGCACGCAAAATCCGTGCCGAAATGCAAAGTTACTCTTTTTGCAATAATTTGCGCCATTTTTGTCACATCATCTACAAAATAGTACAAAAGGGGACAGTCCCCTTTTGTACTATTTTGCATATTTTGCATAAAAATGTTTTGCACTACCTATTAAATAGGTAACTTTGCATTTCAATTACGCCGGATGGGGTAATTGTGAATATATATACAGAAAATTTGAATGTTATGAAGATTCCATTGAGAAGTGACCAGTGTACCGTAGGACGCCGCATGGCGGGAGCCAGAGCTCTCTGGGTTGCCAACGGTATGAAAAAAGAGCAGATGGGCAAGCCTATTATTGCCATTGCAAACTCTTTCACGCAGTTTGTGCCGGGTCACGTGCATCTTCATGAGGCCGGTCAGATAATCAAGAAGGAGATAGAGCGCCTGGGCTGCTTTGCGGCCGAGTTCAACACCATTGCCGTTGATGACGGCATTGCAATGGGCCACGACGGAATGCTCTACTCACTGCCTTCACGCGACATAATTGCCGACAGCGTAGAATATATGGTCAACGCCCACAAGGCCGATGCCCTGGTCTGCATAAGCAACTGCGACAAGATTACTCCGGGTATGCTTATGGCCACCATGCGCCTTAACATCCCCACCGTATTCGTAAGCGGCGGCCCGATGGAGGCCGGAGAACTGGGCGATGCTCACTTGGACCTTATAGACGCCATGATAAAATCGGCCGATGAAAGCGTATCAGATGCCGATGTTGAGGCTATTGAGCGCTCAGCCTGCCCCGGTTGCGGATGCTGCTCGGGTATGTTCACCGCCAACTCCATGAACTGCCTCACTGAGGTTCTTGGTCTGGCTCTGCCCGGCAACGGTACAATTCTGGCTACACATAAGAACCGCGTACAGCTGATGAAGGATGCGGCTGCACTCATAGTAAAGAACGCATTCAAGTACTATCAGGATGGCGATAATAGCGTCCTGCCGCTGAGCATAGCCAAGAAGAAGAACTTTGAGAACGCCATGAACCTTGACATAGCCATGGGCGGCTCCACAAATACAATCCTGCACCTGCTGGCTGTAGCCTGTGAGGCAGGCGTTGACTTTAAGATGGACGATATTGACCGTCTTTCCCGCTCGGTTCCCTGCCTCTGCAAGGTAGCACCCAACACCCAGAAATATCACGTTCAGGATGTTGGCCGCGCAGGCGGTGTACTGGGTATCCTGGCCGAACTTGCCAAGGGCGGCCTGCTGCATACCGATGCCATGAACGTAACCGGAATGTCTTACGGAGAACTTATTGACAAATACAGCATACTCAAGGCCGATATCGACCCTGAGGCCAAACGTATATATTCAACCGCTCCCGCACGCAAGTTCAGCAACGAACTTGGCTCACAGGACTGCACATACAGCACTCTTGACACCGACCGCGCAGAGGGTTGCATCCGCGACCTGCAGCACGCCTACACCAAGGACGGCGGTCTGGCCATACTTAAGGGTAACATTGCAGTTGACGGCTGCGTTGTAAAGACCGCAGGCGTTGACGAGAGCATCTGGAAGTTCTCAGGTCCCGCCAAGGTGTTTGACTCACAGGAGGATGCAGTTGACGGCATACTTGGTGGCAAGGTTGTGGCCGGCGATGTGGTGGTAATCACACATGAGGGCCCCAAGGGTGGTCCCGGCATGCAGGAGATGCTCTACCCCACCTCTTATATCAAGTCACGCCACCTGGGTAAGGCTTGCGCACTGATTACCGACGGCCGTTTCAGTGGCGGCACATCAGGTCTGAGCATCGGCCACATATCACCCGAGGCAGCCAACGGCGGTGCAATAGGAAAGGTGGTTGACGGCGATATCATTGACATTGACATACCCGCACGCAGCATCAACGTACGCCTAAGTGATGCTGAGCTTGCAGCATGTCCCATGCGTCCGCTTACCCGCAAGCGCGTGGTGGCCAAGAGCCTCAAGGCTTACGCCAACATGGTAAGTTCGGCCGATAAGGGCGGTGTGAGGATTATAGATTAAGTAAGATTATGAGTAATATGATAACAGGAGCCGAGGCGATGCTCCGCGCATTGCTTGCCGAGGATGTAAATACGGTTTTTGCATACCCCGGAGGTTCTATTATAAAGGTATTCGATGCCCTGTATGACCACCAGACAGACCTTAAGCAGATTCTGGTACGTCATGAGCAGGGTGCAACGCACGCGGCACAGGGTTACGCACGCGTATCGGGCCGAACAGGTGTGGCCATAGTTACCAGTGGTCCCGGTGCCACCAACACCATTACCGGCATCAGCGATGCCATGCTGGACAGCACACCCATCGTAGTGATTGCCGGCCAGGTTGGGACCGATGCCCTGGGTACCGATGCTTTCCAGGAGATTGACCTGGTGGGCGTTACACAGCCTATCACCAAGTGGAGCTACCAGATCCGCCGCGCCGAGGATATTCCCTGGGCAGTGGCAC
>CACZMI010000037.1 GCA_902782245.1 uncultured Bacteroidales bacterium
GAACTTGTGCTCGGCAATCATGTCCATCACCTTGTTCTCGCCGTCCTCGTCGGGCCATGATACTGCCGTTGCGGGGATGTTGTTGTCCTCGAAGAACTTCGCTGTGCCTCGTGTGGCGTAAATCTTATAGCCATAGTCATGCAGAATATGGGCGGCATCCAGCAGGTCAATCTTGGACTTGGTGGGGCCCGAAGACAGCAGTATGCCCTTATCCTTGGACGGAACGCGGGTACCTACCGATATCATGCTCTTGAGCAGCGCCTCATGGTAATTGTCACCTATGCAGGCCACCTCACCGGTGGATGCCATGTCAACGCCCAGTATGGGATCGGCCTTAAGCAGACGCGCAAACGAGAACTGTGAGCACTTTACACCCACATAGTCGATATCGGCAAACGTCTTTCCGAAAGGCTCAACCTCCTTGCCCAGCATAATCTCGGTAGCCATACCTATGAAGTTGAACTTGGTGATCTTACTTACAAATGGGAACGAGCGTGATGCACGCAGGTTACACTCAATAACCTTGATGCTGTTCTCCTTAGCCAGGAACTGTATATTGAAGGGGCCTGATATGTTCAGGGCTGCTGCAATCTTCTTGGAAATCTTCTTGATCTGACGGATGGTCTCGTAGTAGAGCTTCTGAGCCGGGAACACCACTGTAGCATCGCCCGAGTGTACGCCGGCAAACTCTATATGCTCACTGATTGCGTAGCACTTTATCACGCCGTTCTGTGCCACAGCGTCAATCTCTACCTCCTTGGCACGCTGCAGGAACTCGGTCACCACAACGGGGTGCTCCTGGCTTACCACAGCGGCGTTATTCAGCGCGGTCTCAAGCTCTGCACGGTCACTTACAACACGCATGGCGGCACCTGACAGTACGTATGACGGACGGATAAGCACAGGCAGACCCACCTCATCCACAAAACTCCAGATATCATCCATGCTGGTAAGCTCTTTCCAGCGGGGCTGGTCTATGCCCAGCGAGTCACACATCTCGGAGAATTTCTGACGGTCCTCGGCCATGTCTATACTCTTGGCCGATGTACCCAGAATGTTGATTCCCTCATTGTCCAGCAGCAGAGCCAGGTTGTTGGGAATCTGTCCACCGGTGGATACTATCACGCCCTTGGGAGCCTCCATATCACAGATGTCAAGTACACGCTCAAGCGTAAGCTCATCAAAGAACAGACGGTCACATGTATCGTAGTCAGTACTTACGGTCTCAGGGTTGTAGTTTATCATGACAGCCCTGTAACCCATCTCCTGTATCTTTTTTACGGCAGCCACACCGCACCAGTCAAACTCTACTGATGAGCCTATGCGATAAGCACCGCTACCCAGAACGATTACGGACTTACTGTCCTGCTCAAACGTAACATCGTTCTCCGTTCCGTTATAAGTAATGTACAGGTAGTTGGTGAATGCGGGATACTCGCCTGCCAGCGTATCAATCTGCTTGACCACCGGCAGAATACCCAGTCCCTTGCGGTATTTACGTACTGCTGCCTGTTTCTCGTGAGGATTAAGTTTATCACCCGATATGGTAAGCTTACCAATCTGATAATCACTGAATCCCATACACTTGGCCTCACGCAGCAGATCCTCACCTACATTCTTTAAATCACCGGCCTCGGAGAGTTGCTCCTTGATGCGGTGTATGTTGTAAAGGCGCCACAGGAACCACTTGTCAATCTTGGTAAGGTCATGCAGCTTATCCACGGTATAACCCTGGTCAAAAGCCTGCTCTATGGCCGGCAGACGACGGTCGGTAGGATTAACCAGCTCAGCCTCAATATCGGGAACATGAACGTTGTTGCATACAAATCCGTGCAGTCCCTGTCCAACCATACGCATACCCTTCTGGATAGCCTCCTCGAAGGTGCGGCCTATGGACATGATCTCGCCCACAGACTTCATGCTGGAGCCTATCAGACGTGACACGCCCTCAAACTTACCCAAGTCCCAACGGGGTATCTTACAAACCACATAGTCCAGGGCAGGCTCAAAGCAGGCCGATGTAACCTTGGTCACGGAGTTGGGAATCTCATCCAAGCCATATCCCAAGCCTAGTTTGGCAGCCACAAAAGCCAGCGGATAACCTGTAGCCTTTGATGCCAGGGCCGATGAACGGCTCAGGCGGGCATTGACCTCAATCACGCGATAATCATCGGAATTGGGGTCCAGTGCATATTGTACGTTGCACTCTCCAACTATACCCACATGACGTATTATGTCGATTGCTATGCGGCGCAGCTTGTGGTACTCATGGTCGCTAAGTGTCTGTGACGGAGCCACAACCACGCTCTCGCCGGTATGGATGCCCAGCGGGTCAAAGTTCTCCATGTTGCACACGGTGATGCAGTTGTCATAGCGGTCACGTACCACCTCGTACTCAATCTCCTTCCAGCCCTTGAGTGACTCCTCGACCAGAATCTGCGGAGAGTATGAGAAAGCCGATGCTGCCACCTTCTTGAGTTCCTCGTCATTGGAGCAGAATCCGGAACCCAGACCGCCCAGTGTATAGGCGGCACGTACGATAACCGGATAACCTATCTCCTTGACAACCTTAAGTGCCTCCTCCATGTTGTTTACAGCCTCGCTGCGCGGGGTCTTGACGCCTATGGAGCGCATCATATCGGCAAAGAGCTCGCGGTCCTCGGTATTGATTATGGCCTGTACCGGAGTTCCCAGCACCTTGATTCCGTATTTCTCCAGTATGCCGCTCTTGTAGAGCTCCACACCGCAATTCAACGCTGTCTGACCGCCGAATGCCAGCATGATACCGTCCGGATGCTCCTTCTGAATAACCTTCTCCACAAATGCAGGAGTTATGGGCAGATAATAGATGGCATCGGCCACACCCTCGGATGTCTGGACCGTTGCCACATTGGGGTTTATAAGGATTGTGAACTTGCCGTCCTCACGCAGTGCCTTGAGCGCCTGCGAGCCTGAATAGTCAAACTCACCTGACTGACCTATCTTGAGTGCCCCTGATCCGAGCACAAGTACTCTCTTTACATCTTCCATAGCATCATTTCTTAGAGTAATTGATCATATTCTCCACAAACATACCGAACAGATTGCCTGTATCGGTAGGTCCGCTCGATGCCTCCGGATGGAACTGAGTTGAGAAGAAGGGTTTGACCTTATGCTTAATGCCCTCATTCGTGCCGTCGTTCAGATTCTCGAACATACGCTCCCAATCGGCGGGCAGAGTACTGTCATCAATGGCAAAACCGTGGTTCTGTGATGTCACAAAGCACTTATGGGTGCCGGGAATACGTACAGTCTGGTTGTGTCCGCGGTGTCCGTACTTGAGTTTGTAGGTCTTGGCTCCTGCTGCAAGTGCCAGCAACTGGTTTCCCAGGCAGATACCCATGATTGGTTTGTCCTGCTGCAGAGCCTTGCGTATGTTTGCAATGGTATCGGTGCACATGGCGGGGTCACCAGGGCCGTTTGATATGAACAGGCCGTCATAATCCTCACCGCTGAAATCATAGTTCCAGGGCACACGCTTAATCTGCACATCATAATCAAGCAGACAGCGCAGTATATTGTTCTTCATGCCGCAGTCCACCATCAGGACCTTGTACTTGCCGTTTCCGTAGTGTTTTATCTCGGGGCATGAAACCTGAGCCACCAGGTTGTCCTTGTTGGGGTCATAAAAGGGGATATCCTCATCACCGAAAACTATCTTGCCCAGCATGGCGCCTTTCTCGCGCAGGCGCTTGGTAAGAGCCCTTGTATCAATACCGTAGATACCGGGAACCTCCCACTTCTTAAGCCATTCACCCAAGCTCTTGGCCGAGTCCCAATGGCTGTATTCGGCCGAGTACTGAGAAATGACAAGAGCCGAACACTGTATCCTGTCCGACTCATAGAATTTTGAAATACCATTGACAACCTCATCACCGGGAACTCCGTAATTGCCTATCAGAGGAAATGTAGGCACCAGGATCTGTCCCTTGTATGACGGATCGCTTAGACTCTCCGGATATCCGGTCATGGCTGTGTAGAAGACCAACTCGCCCGATACGGACTTCTCATAGCCGAACGAGCGGCCACGGTACCGGGTACCGTCTTCAAGAATTAGAACTGCTTCTCTGTCCATCTATATCTATTACAATATCTTCTTTATTCTCTCCATTGCCTCTATGGTACGCTGTCGGTCTGCAAACGATGTTATGCGGAACCAACCTTCGCCGGCCGGGCCGAAACCCGATCCCGGGGTAACCACTACCCCTGCTTCGGCAAGCAGCCTGTCAAAGAACTCCCACGAACTTATGCCGCCCGGAGTCTGTGCCCAGATATAGGGAGCGTTCTCGCCGCCCAGGGCTTTCAGGCCTGCCTCATTAAGGCTCTGACGAATTATGCGTGCCGTTTCAAGGTAATAATCTATTGTGGAACGTATCTGTTTCTGACCCTCGGAGGTATACACAGCCAGCGCTCCGCACTGTGATATGTAAGAGGCACCGTTGAACTTGCAACTCTGCCTGCGCTCCCACATTCCGTTCAGTGCAATCTTTCCGCCGTTACCGTCACTTACCTCAAGCTCACGTGGCACTACCGTATAACCGCATCGTACACCAGTGAATCCCGCTGTCTTTGAAAAACTGCGGAACTCAATTGCGCACTTCTTGGCTCCCTCAATCTCGTAGATTGAATGGGGAATTAGGGGATCACGGATGAATGCTTCATAAGCGGAGTCGTACATAATCAGAGAACCGTTCTCCAAGGCATAATCGACCCACTTCTTGAGCTTACTGCGGGTAATAACTGCACCCGTCGGATTATTCGGGTAGCAAAGGTACACAATATCCAGTTTTTCTGTAGGGATATCGCCCGTAAATCCGTTCTCTTCATTGCAAATTATGTATTTGATATTGAAACCGCGCATCAGGTTGGTATCAACATACACAGGATATACAGGATCGGTAATACCGACAAGGTTATCGGACGACAGTATATCACCTATGTTTCCGGTATCGCTCTTGGCACCGTCATTGATAAAAATGTCATCGGCCGAGAGTTCTACGCCAAGGGGTGCATAATCACCTTTTACTATAGCCTCACGCAGCCACTGGTAACCGCGCTCGGGACCGTAGCCGTGGAATGTGGACTTGTCGGCACACTCGTCGACAGCCTTGTGCATGGCGTCAATCACTGCGGGAGCTAGCGGACGTGTAACGTCGCCTATACCCATGCGGATGATGTCTGCCTCGGGGTGTTTCTCACTGTAAGCCGCTACCCTCTTGGCAATGTCAAGAAAGAGGTACCTCTGCGGCAGTTTTGAAAAGTTCAGATTAGCTTTAACCATTATTCTGTAACTGTTCCGTCAAATACAAATTCTGCGGCACCGGTCATCAGGACCTCCTTGGTATCAGGATTCCACTGGACCGTAAGCGTACCGCCGTCCATTATCACATCACAACCGTCAGCATCAGTATATCCCTGCATGGCCGATGCCACCGCCGTAGCGCATGCGCCGGTACCGCAGGCAAAGGTGATGCCGCTGCCGCGCTCCCATACACGCATACGTATATGTTTACGGTCCAGGACCTGTGCAAACTCAATGTTGGCACGGTCCGGGAACATACTGTGGTGTTCCATAAACGGCCCCACCTCATCAACACGGGCCTTCTCTGCATCCGTCACGAACATAACCAGATGCGGATTGCCCATATCTATGGCGGAGCATACGGTAGGTCCTTCACCCACATTGAGGGTCTCGCCTACCAACGTGCCTGAACCGTGATTCACCTTGAGCGGCAGTCCCTGGCCCATGTTGACGGTAACGGTATCAACCGTTCCGTCCTTGGCCAGATGCAGTTTGAGTATCTTGATACCTGAAAGGGTCTCAAGCCTGATCTCGGTCTTATCGGTCAAACCCTTGTCATGAAGGTATTTACCGACACAGCGCGCACCGTTTCCGCACATGCGTGCCTCAGAGCCGTCAGCATTGAAAATGCGCATGCTGAAATCGGCAATGGCTGACTTACCGATCATGATAAGTCCGTCTGAGCCGATGCCCTTACGGCGGTCACTCCAGCGTATGGAGAACTGCTCGGGATTGCTTATGGGACACTCCATGACATTGACATAGATATAGTCATTGCCAAGGCCCTGCATCTTTGTGAAACGGATCACGCCCATATCATTTGTTCTTAAGGTATGCGTCAACCTGTGCGGCCACCTCGCGTCCGCTTGCCAGAGCCCTTACAACCAGGCTGGCACCGTTCTTGGCATCACCTGCCAGGAACACGTTCTCAGCGTACTGAGGATGCTCGGGCTTAAGGAATCCCATAGCCAGCAGCACCATATCGCAATCAATTATCTCCTTGTTGCCTGTAGGTTTCATCTGGGGACGGCCGCCGTTAGGATCCGGTACCCACTCCACAGTCTCAACCTCAACGCCCTTAAGATTGCCCTTGCCGTCATCCAGGAACTTGTTGGATGTAAGGCACCAGCGGCGCTCGCAACCCTCCTCATGACTGGTTGTGGTCTTAAGGATGTTGGGCCACTGCGGCCACGGTGTTGCGGGGTTGTAACCAACTGGAGGCTTGGGCATAATCTCAATCTGAGTAACGCTTACGGCACCCTGACGGTGACATGTGCCGATGCAGTCGCTACCGGTATCACCGCCGCCTATCACAAGCACCTTCTTGCCCTTGGCCGATACGGTTTCATCGGCACTGAACTCCTGTCCTGCCAGACGCAGGTTCTGCTGTGTAAGCATCTGCAGGGCAAAATATACGCCCTTGAGTTCACGTCCGGGAATCTTGAGGTCACGTGCGGTTGGAGTTCCGTTGGATATGATGTATGCGTCAAAGCCCTCGGGCAGTTTGTTTAAGTCAACGGGTGTGTTGAACTTGAACTTTATACCCTCCTGCTCCATGATCTCCATACGGCGGTCTATCACATACTTGTCAAGTTTGAAGTTAGGTATTCCGTAACGTACCAGACCACCTGCTGAAGGCATCTTGTCAAACAGTGTCACCTCATAACCCAGTGCGTTAAGACGTACTGAGGCACTCAGTCCTGCAGGACCTGCACCGATTACGGCAACCTTCTTACCGTTACGCTCATATGTCTTGGGCTGGATATAACCCTCGCGGAAAGCATGCTCAATGATGGAGCACTCGTTCTCGCGTATAGTTACGGGAGCATCGATGCAAAGGTTCAGCGCGCAACTCTTCTCGCACAGAGCCGGGCAGATACGGCCCGTAAACTCGGGGAAGTCATTGGTGGCTGAAAGCAGTTTGTAAGCCAGTTCCCACTTGCCTTTATAAACGGCATCCTGCCATTCCGGCTGTTTGTTGCCCAGCGGGCATGCCCAGTGGCAGAACGGTACGCCGCAGTCCATGCAGCGTGAAGCCTGCTGCTGACGGCTGCTGTCGTTCAGCGTCTGCTCCACCTCACTGAAATCAGCTATTCTCTCATGTATCGGCCTATGACCGGCTTCCTGTCTGGGAACGGTCAGAAAAGCTCTTGGATTTCCCATAGTAGTGTCACTTTTAAGATTTAATAATCACGCTGAACATTGTCAATCTTCTGCTGCAGCGCTTTCATCCTCTCCTCCTGCAGGATACGGCGGTACTCGATAGGAGTAACCTGTATGAATTCACCTACATACTGACTCCAGTTGTCCAGCATCTTCTTGGCCAGAGCCGAGCCGGTATATTTGTAGTGCTTCTCAATCAATCCGCGCAACTCGTCACGACCGGCCTTGTCCTCAATAATGTCAAGCTCAATCATATCCATGTTGCAATAGTAGTCAAAGTTGTGGTTCTTGTCCCATACATAGGCAAGACCGCCCGACATACCGGCAGCAAAGTTCCTGCCTGTAGTACCAAGCACAACCACGCGACCGCCGGTCATATACTCGCAGCAGTGGTCGCCTGCACCCTCAACTACGGCTGTGGCACCTGAGTTACGTACGGCAAAGCGCTCACCTGCACGACCGTTTATGAATATCTCACCGCTGGTGGCACCGTACAGGATGGTGTTACCTGCTATGATGTTCTCGGATGCGTCAAACTTGGATTCAGCGGGAGGGCATATGGCGATACGGCCACCGGAGAGGCCCTTGCCGACATAGTCATTGGCCTCACCTTCCAGCCTGAAGTTAACACCCTTCATAAGGAATGCGCCAAAGCTCTGTCCTGCCGATCCCTTAAAGCTTACGTTGATGGTATCATCGGCCAGACCGTCATGTCCGTAACGGCTTGCTATCTCACCTGAAAGCATTGCGCCTGCGGCACGGTCTGTGTTGATTATATCATATGAGAGTTCAACCTTGCTGCCGCTCTCAATTGCCTTGGCGGATTCCTTTATGATCTTCTGGTCAAGCACCTGACTCAGGTCATGTATCTGATCCTTAACCTTGTAAAGGTCACCGTCAATCTTTGTAAGCAGGCGGCTGAAATCAAGGCCCTTGGTCTTATCGGTGAACTTGGCTGTATCAATCTCAATAAGGTCCGTACGGCCGATGATATCCTCAAACTTACGGAATCCCATCTGAGCCAGAAGTTCCCTTACGCCCTGAGCCATAAACATATAGTAGTTGATAAGGTACTGGCTGTGACCGCGGAACTTGGCCCTCAGAGCCGGATCCTGTGTGGCAACACCTACAGGGCAGGCGTTGGTATGGCACTTACGCATAAGCAGGCATCCCAGAACAATCAACTGGCCTGTTCCGAATCCGAACTCGCCGGCACCCAGCAGAGCCATTGAAATGACGTCACGCGGGGTCTTTAACTGACCGTCCACCTGAACCTCAATCTCACCGCGCAGACCGTTCAGAACCAGAGTCTGCTGTGTCTCGGCCAAGCCTATCTCAGGTGATATACCTGCATAACGGATTGATGATGCGGGGGATGCACCTGTACCGCCCTCGGATCCTGATATTACAACCAGGTCAGCCTTGGCCTTGGCCACACCGGCTGCAATGGTACCTACTCCGCTCTCGGCCACCAGCTTTACGCTGATCTTGGCCTTGGGGTTGACGTTGCGCAAATCATAGATGAGCTGTGCCAGGTCCTCGATTGAGTAGATGTCGTGATGAGGAGGAGGCGAAATCAGTGAAATGCCGGGAATTGAGTTACGTGTACGGGCAATGATCTCGTTCACCTTGAATCCGGGAAGCTGACCACCCTCTCCCGGTTTTGCGCCCTGGGCCACCTTGATCTGGATTTCCTGTGCGTTGACCAGATACTCGGCAGTGACGCCGAAGCGGCCCGATGCCACCTGCTTGATGCGGCTGCTCAGTGATACGCCGTCCACGTCAGTGTGGAAACGCTCGCTGTCCTCACCGCCCTCACCGGTATTGCTGCGTGAATCCAGTGTGTTAAGGGCAATTGCGATAGCCTCGTGAGCCTCCTTGCTGATGGCACCGAATGACATGGCGGCACCGATAAAGCGCTTAACGATATTCTCAGCCGGCTCTACCTCATCAACGGGAATCGGGTTGGTCTTGAATTTAAAGTAGTTACGCAAGAACAGCGGCTCCTGACGGTCATCTACTATGGAGCAGAACTCCTGGAATTTCTTGTAGCTGCCCAGACGGGTAGCAAGTTGCAATGTTGAAATGGCTTCGGGTGTCCATGCATGACGTATGCCGTCCTTGCGGAATGCGTACTGGCCGATGAACGGAAGCACACCGTCGGGCTCGGCCTGGCCGAATCCCTGCTGCTGCATGCTTACGGCATCCTTGCAGATCCTGTCGAACGATATGCCTCCGATTGTGGATGAAGAGGTTCCGAAATACTTGGAAAGAACCTCCTGGCTTATACCTATAGACTCGAATATCTTGGCACCGCGGTATGAACGTATGGTGCTGATACCCATCTTACTCAAAATCTTCTTGAGACCCTTGTCAACTGCCTTGATGTAGTTGTGCTGTGCGGTCTCATAGTCAAGTTGTATCTCACCCTTCTTGACCAGGTCATCGATGACTGCAAATGCCATATACGGGTTCACGGCACTTGCACCGTAGCCCATGAGCAGAGCCACATGCATAACCTCACGGATCTCGCCGCTCTCAACGATCAGAGCGGTCTGGACACGTTTCTGGATCGATACCAGATAGTGGTGTATGGCGCTTACTGCAAGCAGTGAAGGAATGGCGGCGTGAGTATCGTCTATACCGCGGTCACTCAGGATGATGTAGTTGATGCCTGCGTCAACAGACTTTTCGGCTTCATGGCAAAGATTTTCAATAGCATCGGACATACCCTTGGCTCCCTTTGATTTCTCAAACAGGATGGGCAGGACCTCAGTGTTGAATCCCTTGTAACGGATGTTGCACAGGGTATCCAGTTCAGTGTTGGTAAGTACCGGCTGCGGCAGACGTACCATCTTGCAGTGACCCTCGCTGGGAGTAAGGATATTCATGCCGACTGCACCGATATACTCGGTAAGTGACATTACCAGTTCCTCACGTATGGGGTCTATAGGCGGGTTGGTAACCTGCGCAAACTGCTGTCGGAAATAGTTGAACAGCAACTGGGGACGCTCCGACAGGGCTGCCAACTGGGTGTCGTTACCCATTGATGAAAGAGGCTCCTGAGCCGTCTGACACATGGGAACAATCACACGGTCAATATCCTCACGGGTAAAGTCAAATGCGCGCAGACGGCGTGCATAGTCCTTTACGTCATTGGGGGCCTTACGGCCGCTCTTGAGTTTGCCAAGTTCCACACGGCCGGCGCTGAGCCACTCGCCGTAGTTGAACTCACTGGCCAACTTATCCTTTACCTCATCGTTGCGGAATATCTGTCCGTTATCGGTATCTATAAGCAGTATCTTACCGGGCTGAAGTTTGCCTTTCTCCGTGATGGTGGCGGCATCCACATGGATGCAACCGGCCTCGGATGCCATTATGAGCATGCCGTCGGATGTGATAAGATAGCGTGAAGGGCGCAGACCGTTGCGGTCCAACATACCTCCGGCGTAACGGCCGTCGGTAAAGAGCATGGCAGCGGGTCCGTCCCACGGCTCCATGAGTATTGAATGGTACTCATAGAATGCCTTGAGCTTATCGCTTATGGGGTTTTTCTCATTGAAAGACTCAGGGATCATCATGGCCATTGCATGCGGCAGGCTCATACCTGAACGTACAAAGAACTCCAGCGCATTGTCAAACGAAGCACTGTCGCTCATATCGGGCTGTACGATAGGATGAATGTCCGATACACTGCCCAGGGCCTCCGATGACAGAACGCTCTCACGGGCCTCCATCCAGCCGCGGTTGCCGCGAATGGTGTTGATCTCGCCGTTGTGAGCCAGCATTCTGAAAGGCTGGGCCAATGACCATGTAGGGAATGTGTTGGTGCTGAATCTGGAGTGCACCATTGCAAGACCGCTGGTAAAGTTTGGACTGCTCAGGTCCGGATAGTACTCACGGAGTTGGGTCGATGTGAGCATACCTTTATATACCATGATTCGGCTTGACAGTGACACGATGTAGAAATCGTGGTCACTTATGCGCTGTTCGGTATGCTTGCGGATCTTGTAGAGAAGTGTGTCAAGACCTTCAGTCTGGGTGGCACCGGTCACGAATATCTGCACTGTGCAGGGCTCGGTAGCTCTTGCTGCCTCACCCAGGATATTGCTGTTTACCGGAACCTGACGCACGTTTGACAGTTCCAGACCCATCTTTGCGGTCTCCTCACGGATAATGTCAAGGTACTGTTCCTGTTTTGACTTGTCCTGCGGCAGGAATACCAGTCCTGTACCGTAGTGAAGACGCTCCGGAACGGGAATACCCTGAAGCAGAATGAACTCATGAGGTATCTGGACCGTGATTCCGGCTCCGTCACCTGATTTGTTGTCGGCTGCCTCGGCGCCGCGGTGCTTCATGTTCTCAAGCAGCGTCAGGGCCTCATCTACAAGCTGGTGCGTCTTGTTTCCCTTCAGACTGACCATCATGCCTATTCCGCAGGCATCATGCTCGTTCTGGGGGTCATATAATCCCTGTGTCTTTTTCATCAGATATAACTATAGTAAAGTTAATGCAACGGTTGGTTTTCTCAAAACAGATCTTCCCACTATCCGGGGAAGACCTGTAGATGGGGCTCCATCAGTTAATAAAGAGCAGCTCACGATACTTAGGCAGCGGCCACATATCGTTGTCCACAATCTCCTCAAGCTTATCAATGGTCTTGCGGAGCGGGAACAGGCTCTCTGCAATCTCATGATATGCAAGTGCCTTCTTGTACTCGTCCTCAATGGCGTTGGCCTTCTTGCGGGCCTCAACCATTGCGTCAACCTGCTGACGCAGATCGGTAACAAGTTCCGAAATGTTGGTAACCAGACCCATGCTTACGCCTGCCATAGCCGAGTAGTTATCGGCAAACACCTCCTTCATAGCGGTGATGTTCTTGAGCAGTTTGGTCTGATATGCAAGTGCAGCGGGAATGATATGGTTGATTGCCATACGGCCAATCACGCGGCCCTCAATCTGTACTTTCTTGGTATATGTCTCCCACTTGACCTCGTTGCGGGCCTCAAGTTCCTTCTCTGAGTAAACACCCAGCTTGGTAAAGAGGTCGATAGCCTTCTTGGTAGTGAATGACTTGAACATCTTGGGAACGTTGGTCTCAACATCCAGACCGCGTTTCTTAGCCTCCTTCTTCCACTCATCGGTATAACCGTTGCCGTCAAAGCAGACAACATCGATTATGCTCTTGATGATAGGCTTAAGGGTATCCATGATTGCTATGTTCATGGGCTTTCCGGCCTTCATTGCCTTATCCACATCCTTTTTGAATGCTATGAGCTGCTCGGCAACGGCTGCATTCAGGGTTGTCATGGCACCTGCGCAGTTGGCGCTTGAACCTACGGCACGGAACTCAAAACGGTTACCCGTGAATGCGAACGGTGATGTACGGTTGCGGTCGGTGTTATCCACGAATATCTCAGGTATCTCAACCAGACCCAGTGACTTGCCCTTCTTGCCGGCAATCTCAATGGGAGTATCGGACGGAACCTCAAGCAGTTTCCTCAGGACTGATGTCATGGTCTTGCCAAGGAATGCCGATACTATTGCGGGAGGTGCCTCGTTGGCGCCCAGACGATGTGCGTTGGTGGCGGTTGCGATAGATGCTTTGAGCAGGTCATTGTGCTTCTGTACTGCAGCCAGAACGTTTACAAAGAATGTAACGAACTGCAGGTTACCCATGGCATCCTTACCGGGAGCCAGAAGCAGTGTGCCGGTATCTGTACCCAATGACCAGTTGTTGTGCTTACCTGATCCGTTGATGCCGTCAAAAGGCTTCTCATGGAACAGAACCACGAACCCGTGCTTGCGGGCAATGCTGTTCATCACGTTCATCATCTGCTGGTTCTGGTCGTTTGAAAGGTTGGTCTCACCGTATATGGGAGCCAGCTCAAACTGGTTGGGAGCGACCTCGTTGTGACGGGTCTTAAGCGGAATACCCAGCTTGTAACCTGCTATCTCTATATCGCGCATGAAAGCTGCCACACGTGAAGGAATGGCACCAAAGTAGTGGTCATCCAGCTGCTGGTTCTTGGATGATGCATGACCCATCAGCGTACGGCCAGTAAGCATCAGGTCGGGACGTGCGGCGTAGAGGTCCTCATCGACCAGGAAATACTCCTGCTCCCAGCCCAGGTAGGACATAACCTTGTTTACCTTGGGATCAAACATGCGGCAGATAGGCAGGGCTGCGTCGTTGACAGCCTTAAGAGCCTTCTTGAGCGGTGTCTTGTAGTCAAGAGCCTCGCCGGTATATGATATGAATACGGTAGGTATGCAGAGTGTGTCATCCTGTATGAACACAGGTGATGTGGGATCCCATGCTGTATAGCCACGAGCCTCGAATGTGGCACGGATACCGCCGCTGGGGAATGATGATGCATCGGGTTCCTGCTGAACGAGTGCCTTGCCGTCAAAAGTCTCAATCATTCCGCCCTTGCCGTCATACTCCATGAATGAGTCGTGTTTTTCGGCAGTACCGTCGGTAAGAGGCTGGAACCAGTGAGTAATGTGTGTAACGCCATGCTCAAGGGCCCATGTCTTCATACCTGCGGCAACGCCGTCGGCAGTCTCGCGATCCAGATGAGCACCGTTGTCGATGCAGTTAACCAGAGCATTGAAAGTCTTGGCATCAAGATACTTGTGCATCTTGTCACGGTTGAATACCAACTCTCCGAAATATTCGGAAATCTTTCCTGCAGGTGTCTCCACAGCAGCTGCCTTCTTCTTGAAAGCATCCTGCACCACATCAAATCTAAGTTTACTCATAGCTTTATGTTTTTGGTGTTTTTATTTGCCTGTGTACAAAACGATGCAAAATTAAGCATTATTACTACTTTTTGTACACATAACGTTAATTATATTCTCAAATTGATACTTAAAATATGTTTAAATCAAAATAATGTCACTTTACGCACTTATTTATAGGCATTTTCATGCACACCCTTTACCGCACGTCCGCTGGGATCGTTCAGTTTACTGAAACTTGCATCCCATTTGAGTGCCTCGGCAGTAGAGCAGGCAACACTTGGAACACTGGGTACGCAACGTGCGGCAGACTCACTTGGAAAATGCTCCTCAAATATTGAGCGGTAGTAATATTCCTCCTTGTTCATGGGAGTGTTGATTGGGAAACGCTCTGCCGCATGGGCCATCTGCTCATCACTTACGGCGGCCGATGTTATCTCCTTCAGAGAGTCGATCCAGCTGTAACCCACTCCGTCGCTGAACTGCTCTTTCTGGCGCCATGCAACGCTCTTCAGACGCATTGCCACATCCAGGAACTCCTTGTCCAGGAAAGGTACGCGGCCCTCAACACCCCATGCTGCAAGTGACTTGTTTGCACGCAGGCAGTCATAAAGGTGCAGTTTGGAAATCTTACGCACGGTCTCCTCATGGAATGCCTGTGCATCGGGCGCCTTGTGGAAATAGAGATAACCTCCGAATACCTCATCGGCCCCCTCGCCGCTCAGCACCATCTTGATACCCATGCTGCGGATTACGCGGGCAAGCAGGTACATGGGAGTGCTGGCACGTACCGTGGTAACATCATATGTCTCAATGAAATAGATTACGTCTCTTATAGCATCCAGACCCTCCTGGACGGTGTAGTTGATTTCATGGTGTACGGTACCTATATGCTCGGCCACCTCACGGGCCTTGGCCAGATCCGGAGCACCCTTAAGGCCCACAGCAAACGAGTGCAGACGGGGCCACCAGGCCTCCTGCTGGTCATCGGTCTCAACACGGCGTGCGGCGTTTTTCTTGGCAATGGCCGATATCACCGAACTGTCCAGACCGCCGGACAGAAGCACTCCGTAAGGAACATCGCACATGAGCTGACGCTTTACTGCAGCCTCAAGGGCATCGTGAAGTTCCTTTATATCGGCCTTGTTATCCTTGACGGCATCATACTTGAACCAGTCACGGGTGTACCAGCGCTCCACCATTCCGGTGCGGCTGCTCAGGAAATGGCCCGGCAGGAACGGCTCGTACTCAGTGCAGATGCCCTCAAGAGCCTTCAGTTCACTGGCTACGCAAATGTGACCTTCCTTATCCTTACCGATATAGAGTGGAATAACGCCTATGGGATCGCGGGCAATCAGGTATTCATCACGCTCTGCATCGTACAGAGCAAATGCAAAGATGCCGTTCAGACGCTCCAGCATACGGATAAAATCCTCCTGGCTGCCTCCGGCACGCACAGCATCACGATAAAGCGCCAAGATAACCTCGCAGTCACTGCCGGTACTGAACGTGTATCGGCCCTCATACTCACGACGTATTGCCTGATGGTTGTATATCTCACCGTTTACGGCCAGCACCTGCAGACGATCCTCGCTGAAAAGGGGCTGACCGCCCGACTGAGGGTCCACAATACTCAGACGCTCGTGAGCCAGTATGGCAGAGCCTCCACACCAGATTCCGCTCCAGTCCGGACCGCGGTGACGAATCCTGCGACTCATTTCCAATGCCTGCTGTCGGAGCTGCTCTGACTGCTGCTTAATCCTGAAAATTGAAACTATTCCACACATAGTATTTATTGTTTTTGTTGTTTATTCCTCTTGCGGTATGGAACAAAAAAAAGACTGATCAAATTGACCAGTCTTTTATGTTTTGTTCTTTATATACCCTGAATGATTAGCTTTCCCGCTGGCCAAAAGAAGTAACCATCCGAACCTGATTATTATTCTGGTTCTGATTCTGCTGGTTATTCTGATTATTATTGGCGGTGTATGCCAAAATTCTAGCCATTGATCTTGTTTTTGCTAATTACGAATGCAAAATTACACACTCTATTTTAAACAGCCAAGCCATTTGGCAATAAAATATCACTTTATCACCAAAAATTTTCTTGTACTTACATTTTGACACCTTTATATATAATAACCTTACTTTTTGTTTTTGGCGAAATTATAGGAACCGTCAGTATTTCCTGCGCAACAGATTGCGGAGCGGAATGAGCAGTTTGGGTGTCAAGGTCTTGACGTGACGATCCTTCTTATCTTCGGCAATATATTTGAAAGGTATCAGGATTCCGGAATCATATATATCCCCGAATTCATCGTTTATACCGGTTCCGAAATACTGCATCTTGAGCGACAGGTTCATATAGGAGTTGACCAGAGGCGGTATGTTCACGCCAAAATCCGATACGAACGACTTGAGATTACGGTAATCATCCTTGAATGTAAGTCCCTTAAGCACCTTCATGTATTTGATGGGGCGCTTTACCCTGGCGGGGTTGACCAGTTTGACGCGGCGCATCTTGGCCGCCCCGAACCATTTGTTAAGGAATACCTGGATCATCTCACGAGCCGGCGTGGGATACTGGCGGTATATGGTCATCTTGCCAAAGAAGTATTTCATCCTGCCCTTGTACATCACCATCAGTGCCCCAAGTCCGTCAAAAAGATTGTCAAGAGCAAAAATGCTTTTGGCACCGCCCTTACTGCTCTGATAGTCTATGGTCACAAATGAGCGGCCCAGTTCAATCGTGTGCTTAAGTTCGTTTCTGATAAATTTCTTTGAGAACCGGAACATATGCGATGATGTCAGCATGGGCTGGCCGTTTTCGTCATAGACAATCTCATCGCACAGCACGTAACGGTATCCGCCTATGATACGCTCAGCCTCAGGATCCCAAAGAACCAGCTGCTTGTATCCGTATGCGGCATCGGTATCAAACTTGTCAATATCGAGTTCGCGGCCGGTGCCTCCGCCTCCCGCACGGAATGCCTCCTCGCGCAGACGGCCAATCTCGCGGATTACATCCGGAGCATTGGTGTTATCAACCACATAAATCTCGTTACCTCCGTGGTTGGTTGTACGCAAAAACCTGTCTTTGGTCAGTTGAGATTTAAGCAAATCCGTGCTGACCGGATCAATTATCTTTTTCATAGCGAATACGTTATGTTTTTTATCTGTTCTACCTGTCTGTTTATGTCTCCGTTACGGTCAAATGAGTCCCACGGTATAGGCCTGCCTATTACCATGCGGTAAGTCTTGCCCTGTGAACGGTATATTTCATCGGGCAGGAATATCATTCCCAGCGGAAACTTGAGCTTAAGAATCTGCTGGATGCGTCCCATACGGTAAAACCGCCTGGAATTGGTGCCGTAAAAGTGGATAGGTACAATATCCCTATGCGTCTCGATGCTTTTTACCAAAAATGTCTTGCTCCAACGGCGGTCGGCTATAACACCATGATTACGGCGTGAGACCTGCCCTGCCGGGAAATCCAGGATGTGAGTACTCCCGCTGTAAGCATTGTCAATGCCCTGTTTCAGGGTGCGGCTCTGCATACCTATCTTGTTTACCGGAACTATCATCGGCCTCAAACCTTCAAGGTTGGTAAGAAAATCGTTAGCAAGCAGCATCACATCCCCCTTTTTCCCGATTACCGACAACAGCGCAAGCCCGTCGGCGCCACCCAGAGGATGGTTTGAGACAAAGGTATAGGGACCGCCGTCAGGAATCTCCCCTTCCACCTGCAGTGTAACACCAATGTAATCCAATGCCTTGTCACAGAATTCCAGACCGGAATACCCCTTTTCCAGGAAACAGTTCACAAAATCCTCATGAAAAAGACGCCTCAGATACCACAGCAAAAGCCGCGGTACCCTTCCTTTCCGGGAACGTTTTTCCAGCATTGACTTAATATCAAGTTTCATATGGATCCTGTATTTGCAACGCTAAGGTAAGAATAATTATAAGCTGTTCCTATCATAAAGTATTTTATGGAAAATATTACCACAAACAAAAAGGCGCGCAGAATCTGGTTCTTCTGCCACGCCTTTAAGCCGGACATTACCGAATGAATGCTCTTTTCAGAACGATATGCCCACGGTAAGATAACTCATCTCTGAACACGGGTTAACTGTCAGTCCGGCCGATAAAGGCAAACTGAAACTCTCTGTTATCTCCAGTTCTTTTGAAGCTGTCAGTGATATGTTGGTTACTGCAAAGCCTTCGGTCCCATAGAGCGGGCTTTCAAAGGGGACAAATCCCAATGCTGCAGTCCATTCCGCACCACCCAGACTGAAAGGTGCAGCCAGTTCACAATAGGAACTGAAAGCGCTGCTTCCATCGGCCTTTAGGTCATTGCCTGCAAAGTTTGTATACCAGCTTATTGATGCAAACCCCAAGTCATAACCTGCAAATGCCTCAAACACATGGTTTGTGCTTTCCTTTGCATACTTGAAATAACGTCCGTAAGGCTCCGGTCCAACATTGAACCAATAATCGGTAACTCCAACGCTCAATCCGGCAACACTGTAACTGAGAGTGATATCAAACTCTTTTGTATCGGTCCAGTTGACTATTCCGGTGCTCCCCCATAGTGACAGGTCAAAACCGGCTGCACTTACGCCAAGTGTGGGTTGTATGGCAGCCTCACCAAGATCACATCCACGCCATATATATCGGCTTACGATATCGGCGCCAACTGTTGTTTCAATCTCTGCGTGCAACGGGCAGACCGCTGCTATCATAATTATTGCTATTGAGAAAATCTTTTTCATAGTTTTATTATTGATTATGGTTATTGATTTAATTATTAAATAATTGAAAACCGAATCCAAAGAACCGGGAATTCATTCCACCCAATCATTATGGACATAGTAAAGATTTTAAATACGAATCAAATACAGATCGAACAAACTCCGTATGTTCCGGATCCGGCTTTCAATTAAAGGAATCAGATGTTGTAGGCTGTCTCTCCGTGCTCATAGATATCCAGACCCTCCTCCTCTACTCTGGGCTCAACGCGGATACCGTGAACCTTCTTGAGGATTATGAATGTAAGCAGTCCAAGACCGAATGACCATACGCATGTTACAAGCGAGCCGAGAGCCTCAACACCCAGGAAGTGCCAGCCGCCACCGTAGAACAGGCCGCCGTCAACGGCAAACATTCCGGTCATGAGTGTACCCAGGATACCGCATACTCCGTGAACCGATACAGCACCAACGGGATCATCAATCTTGCAGATCTTATCTATCAGGGCAACTGAACCAACCATTGCAACACCGCATACAGCACCAATGATTGCTGCACCGCCTATTGATACCAGATCGCAACCTGCCGTGATACCTACCAGACCTGCCAGGATGCCGTTGCATACCAGTGAAAGTGAAGGTTTGCCGAATACCAGCCATGTAAGGAACAGAGTTGCCAGTCCGCCTGTGGCAGCAGCCATGTTCGTTGTGCACATTACGTGGGAGATTGCGATTGCGTTTTCAGCACCCTCGGCAGCCAGCTGTGAACCGGGGTTGAAACCAAACCAACCGAACCAGAGGATGAACACGCCCAGAGCGCCGAATGTAAGGTTGTGACCGGGAATAGCGCGTGATTCGCCTGTCTTTGAGTATTTACCGATACGGGGACCAAGCACCATTGCACCGGCAAGAGCAATCACGCCACCGCAGGAATGAACGACTGTTGAACCGGCAAAATCATGAAAGCCAAGCTCGCTCAGCCAGCCGCCGCCCCATGTCCAGTGGCCCTCAATGGGATAGATAACCACTGAAATAATGATTGATATCAGAATATACATGGAGAACTTGGTCCTCTCGGCCATACCGCCCGATACTATAGTAGCGGCAGTGGCACAAAATACTGTCTGAAATATCAGAGTACACTCGGCAGGAACATTTGAGTCACCAATGAATGACCAGTCAAACAGATGCAGGCCACCTATAAAACCGTTGTTGGCTCCATGCATCAAACCAAAACCTATCATCCAGAAAAGGAAGGATCCCACCATGAAATCCACAAAGTTTTTCATGAGTATGTTGGCAGTGTTCTTGGAACGGGTAAAGCCTGCCTCCACCAGCGCGAAACCGGGCTGCATAAAGAACACCAGCATTGCTGCTATCAATACCCAGACTGTGTCCAGTCCGCTTATGCTACTCTCACTTACTGTTGTAATAATGTCTTCCATAATTCAATGATTTAACCGTTTTTACTTTTTGTCGGCCAGAACCGTATCACCGTGTTCTCCGGTACGAATTGACCATGTGTCATCTACAGGGCTTACGAATATTCGGCCATCACCCACCTGACCGGTGCGGGCTGCTCCCATGATGGCATCGATGGCAGGCTGTACAAACTGATCACGGCAGATAATTGTTATCTCAATACGCGAAATGATATCAGTGCTGTACATCACACCACGGTAGATACGATCCTGACGGGCCTGACCGATAGCATGAACCTCTGCGTAAGAGAACCAGTTGATGTCGGCCTCAAAGAGCGCCTCCTTCACATCTTCAAACCGGGTTTTCCGGATGATTGCTTCAATCTTTTTCATTGTGTTTTGATTTGAGGTTAATTATTGTGTTTTGATGCATCGTTAAACAAAAAAAGGCCGGTCTAAAAAGACCAGCCTTAATTCTTTTTTCTTTATCTAAATCAACAGTTACATACCTGACCGGTCAAAAGGTATAACCATCGGAACCTGATTATTATTCTGGTTCTGATTATTCTGCTGCTGATTATTATTCAGCTGAACAGTGGTTATATTCTTAAAACCGATAAACATAAAAATGTATTGTTGTTTCTGATTTCTGGTGCAAAGGTACAACGCATTCTGATACATTGTTCTCAAAAAGACGAAAATTTTTACCTAATTCTATCAAATTTCCAAAATTTCTGACATTTAGTAAGTACAACTAACAAATTTGCAACATCTTGATATACGACATCAAATTTGTCATCTCTATGAAAATGAGTATATTTACATCCAATAAAAAGGAACTGACCTGATTATGAAACTCTCAAACTACCTTTCGGTCATGGCCGTGCTGACCATAATGGCAGCAATGCCCGCTAAAGCACAGATTATAATAAATGAGGTACTGGCATCAAACGGCAGCACCAATACGGATCCTGATTACGGGGCAAACGCTGACTGGATAGAACTGCACAATGCCGGACAGGCCGATGTAAACCTGCGCGGATGGTCAATCACAGACAACCTGAACAAACCCGCCAAGTTCGTTCTGCCCGACACAACCGTCAATGCCGGAGGCTTTCTGCTGATATGGTGCGATGACTTGGGTACCGGACTACACGCCGGATTCAAGTTGAGTGCCGACGGTGAGGAGGTGGGTCTTTTTGATGCTGACGGCAAGATGGTTGACAGCATGTCATTCGGACCGCAATACGGCGATGTGAGTTTTGGCCGTTCCTTAGATAATGCCGGATTGCCGGTCTTCTTCATGATCCCCACTCCCGGTGCCGCCAACACCACTCAGGGGTATACAGGCAGATCCAACCAGCCGGTTATACAGACACAGGGCGGAGCCTATGCGGGATCCGTTACGGTAACGGTCACCAATGATCAGGGAGGTGTGGTTTATTATACCACTGACGGTTCAGAGCCTACTAAAGAGTCAAATGTATATACTTCTCCCCTCACCTTCACCCAGACTACGGTATTCAGGGCACGCATACTGGAGGACGGCAAGATGCCCGGTCTGACCAAGACCATGACATATTTCCTTAATGATGAGTTCCAGGGCCACAGTCTGCCCATAGTATCGCTGGCAACTGAGAGCGGCAACTTCTGGGACTCCGAGCATGGAATTTACGGTTGGACCAACGCACATAACGAAAAGGCCGATTTTGAGATTCCGGTAAACATAGAACTCTATGAGAACAACGGCAGCGACAGGGCTGCGTTCAACGAGCCTGCAGGCGTAAAGATAAACGGCCTGTATGCATGGCAACTGCCGCAGAAGATGCTTGGAGTATATTTCAAGAAGAAATACGGCGAGAGCAAACTGTCATACCAGCTGTTCCATGACGACGGGCGCAACGAGTTTGATGATTTTGCGCTGCGCGCATCGGGCAACGACTGGAACTACACCATGTTCCGTGACGGCCTGCTCCAGCAGGCATGCCGCAGGGGCGGGCTCAATCTGGCCCTGCAGGCGTTCCGTCCTTCGGTAGTATATCTTAACGGAGAATTCCTGGGAATCCACAATATTCGCGAAAAGGTCAACGAGGAGTATATAGAAACCCGTTACGGCCTTGAAGCCGGTACATTTGACATGATTGAAGGCGACCAGAACGTCGAGGCCGGCGATTGGGAGGAGTGGAACCATTACAAGGAACTGTGGCAGAAAGACCTGAGCGTACAGAGCAATTATGACGCTCTGGCTGCCATTATGGACGTGGAGAACTACACCGATTTCATGGTTGCACAGATTTGGAGCCACAACACATCGGTCAACCACAACCCTATGGCCTGGAAGCCTAAGGAAGGAGGCGTATGGCGCTGGATATTTACTGACGGCGACCGTGGTTTCAACAATTATGCCGATGACTATACCGACTGGTATGCCGGTAAGGCCAACATGCCTTTCGGATCAATGCTCAAGAATGAAGGTTACAGCAGGTATTTCTGCAAACGTGCCGCCGACCTCCTGTTCACGGCGTTCAATCCGGAGGAGATACAGCGCCAGGTGACAGAGCACAGCAAGGATATAGAGCCGCTCATGGAGCAGCAGGTTCAGAGATGGCTGGGCACCAGCAGTTCCTACAGCGGCAATGCCCTTACATCGACCCGTCAATGGCGCAGCCGTATCAGTTATCTGCGTGATTTCTGCAACGGCCGCCCCATTGTACTGCTTTGGGATATGTATGAGAACTACGGTACCGGAGCTCCAGCCCTGCTCACCCTTACCGGCAAGAATGGTTTTGAGTTCAACGGCCTGGCTATCAACAAGGACAAGTGGTGCGGATCATACCCCACCGATATGGAGATAACCCTTACCGCCCGACAGCGTGTAGGTTACACGTTCAAGGGTTGGCGTGAAAATGCAGTTAAAAAACTGATTTCCACCGGCAACGAATGGAAATATCTTGATGACGGAAGCACCCCCGCATCATGGTATACCACCTCTTTTGATGACTCCGGATGGAAAGCGGGAGCATCACCATTAGGATATGATACCGACAACAAGATGACAGACCTGATAAAAACCACCGTGAACTACGGATCGGAAAACTCCAAATATGTCATCACATATTTCCGCCGCAAATTCACGGTTGAGGATGATCCCGCATCTTACCTGCAGATAAAGCTCCGCCTTCTGCGCGATGACGGCGCGGTTGTTTACATTAACGGCAAGCAAATCATCCGCAGCAACCTCAGGGAGAACTTTGAATCCAATCCGCTGGCTGACAATTACGCCATTCCCAAGCGTGCCGCAATAAGATATGTCACGTACGATATCGACCCGTCCTGGCTGCATCAGGGAGAAAACACCATAGCAGTGGAGGTACACCAGACATCAAGGAGCAGTTCCGATATCATTATGGACGTTGAACTTCTTGCGGTGCTTAACCAGACTGCATCACAGAACCGGCTGAGCGGACAAAACAGCCCCACAATCAAGTTATCCATTGATTCCGATATAGCAGTGGAGGCCATGTATGAGCCATCCGGCCTTAACATGCTTCCCGATACCATATTCACCGATATCACCCTGCAAAAGTCCAAGTCCCCCTATTATACCGCGGCCGATGTCACCATCGTCAAAGGCGCACGCCTTACCGTCGAGCCGGGTGTAGAGATCCGGTTTGCACCAAACTCATGCATGATCGTGCATGGAGGCCTTACCGCACAGGGCACCAGTTCGGACAGCATACGTTTTGTACTCAACCCGCAATATGCCGGACAGTCCTGGGGAGCCGTCTGCTTCATAAACAGCGATTCCAAGTCAACGCTCAGCTATGCCACCATGCGGGATGCCTGTCAGGGTCCTCGCCTTTACAACTGCGTGGCAGCCATATCGGCCTACAACTGCCGGCAACTGGTGCTTGACCATCTGAACATAACGGATGTAACCAGCAATCCCATCGCTGCCCGTTACAGTGACGTGACACTTACAAACAGCATAATACACAGCCGTGTTACCGGTGACCTGATTAACATCAAGTACGGTTCCGGACGTGTGGAGCACTGCACTTTCATAGGCAATGACCAGGTTGACACCGATGCCATTGACTTTGACGGCATAAACGGCGGAATAATCAGGGATGTGGTGGCGCACCACTTCCTTGGTGACAACAGTGATGCCGTGGATATAGGAGAACAGGCTATTGGCGTGATCATTGACAGCCTTCTGGCATACACCATAACCGACAAGGGTATCAGTGTTGGCCAGCGCTCGACCGTAAAGGTGAGCAACTCAACGTTCATTCAGACCAATATGGGCGTTGCCGTGAAGGACTCATGCCATGCCGATGTGGACAAGTGCACATTCTTTGCCGTTGCTACTCCGGTGGCATGCTATGAGAAGGTTGACGGCCGTCTGGGCGGAAATGCAGTGGTTACTGAATGTATCCTTTCCAACAGCTACGATCTGACATACCAGTGCGATGAGAATTCAAGCATCAGGTTCAGCGGATCGCTCTCAGACGGTGACACGCTCTCTGCAGGCAACCTGTACGGTGACCCGCAGTTTGCATCGGCCACCAACTACATGCTCACACCGGCCAACCTTATGATCGGTTCCCGGTATATGCCTGAGACCCCGCAGACAGAGCCTGTCATAAGCGAGATATGCTACCACCCCACTCTTGACTCCGAGTCAGAGTACATAAGGATTTACAACCCGGCCGATGTGCCTTTTGACATAAGCGGATACATACTCAGTCAGGCCTTTGACTTCACATTCCCCGAAGGAAGCCTTATTCCGGCGCAAAAGAGCATCTATGTAGCGGCCAATGCCTCAAAACTCTCGCCTAGAGTAAACGGCGATAAGGTATGGCAGTGGACCGACGGAAAGCTCTCCAATGACGGTGAGTCTGTGCGCCTTAGCAATCCGGCAGGCATAGTCGTTGACCAGGTTACATACATGAGCGTGGCTCCGTGGCCTGTATCGGAACAATCCGGCACTACGGTACTGCTGCTGCGTGACCTGAATACAGACAACCACATGGCTGCCAACTGGACCCTCAAGCAGTATCCTACCGATGTGGAGCTGATTCCTGCAGCGCCGGGTTCAGATATGATCTACGACCTTAACGGCCGTCCTGTTGAGGGCCAGCCCCGCGGCATCGTAATCATCAACGGCAAGTTGTATTATCACAAATAGCACGCGTACAATAAAGATTTAGGGGTATAGATATCTGAAACTACGCGCTTCGCGCTATCCCTCCCATCCCTAATAAGACGCTCTGGAAGACGTGAGTAAACTCCCATCTTCCAGAGCATCTTCTTAGGCACGGGCCCCTCCCGTTCACAGCGACACGGGCGTCGATGGTTTCTGATACCTATACCCCTAAATCTTTACTGTACGCTTATCGCAGCGGCGATGAAGGCTTAACTGTGAGCCTATGAAGAACGGGTGTACGGACTGCGGGAGTTCTACAATTTCGGTCAGACCGGTCTGGGGATTGTGGCCCGATGCAACCAGACCTGCCTTTTTGAAGTCCTCTGCATACTTGGCGTTGAACTCATAACGGTGGCGGTGGCGCTCTGATATAAGAGTCTTACCATATATCTTATATGCAAGCGTATCTTTTGATATCTGGCAGTCATAGGCTCCAAGACGCATGGTGCCACCCTTCATGGTAGTCTTTTTCTGATCCTCCATCATGTCAATTACCGGATGCGTGGTATCGGGATTAACCTCTGTTGATTCGGCATCCTTGAATCCCAGCACATTGCGGGCAAACTCAACCACGCACATCTGCATTCCCAGACAGATTCCAAAGAACGGAATCCTGTTCTCACGGGCATACTTTATTGCCTCCACCTTACCCTCAAGACCGCGCGAGCCGAATCCCGGAGCAACCAGGATTCCCTTCATACCCTTGAGTTTTTCGGCAACATTGGCTGCGGTTATCTCCTCGCTGTTTACGGAGTGGATATGAACCTTGCAGGAGTTGGCTGCACCGGCATGCACAAGTGCCTCTAGGATTGATTTATAGGCATCCTGCAGTGATACGTACTTTCCTACTAGAGCAACATCTACCTCAGTCTTGGGGTGCTTGAGACGATCCAGGAACTCCTCAAGCAGCCTTAGGTCAGGCTGATTGAAGTTCTCAATGCCCAGTTTGCGGACTACCAGTTCGTCCAGATGTTCGGCATGCATATTCAGAGGAACCTGATAGATGCTCCAGGCATCGATGCTCTGGATTACGTGGCCGGGCTTGACGTTGCAGAACAGAGCCACCTTGCGGCGCAGCTCTTCATTGAGAGGATGCTCTGTGCGGCATATAATCACATCGGGCTGGACGCCGGCCTGCTGCAGCATCTGGACAGAGTGCTGCGTCGGCTTTGTCTTAAGCTCCTTGGCGGCACTCAGGTAAGGTACCAGCGTAAGGTGGATTGACATGCAAGAGCCCTCGGGGAGTTCCCACTGCAACTGGCGTACTGCCTCTATGAACGGAAGTGACTCCATATCGCCCACCGTTCCGCCTATCTCGGTAAGCACCACATCAAATTCTCCGGTCTGACCCAGAAGCAGCATGCGGCGCTTGATCTCATCAGTGATGTGAGGGACTATCTGAACCGTCTTGCCCAGATAGGCACCCTCACGCTCTTTGGTGATCACGGTATTGTAAATCTTTCCGGTGGTTACGTTGTTGGCTTTGGATGTATGCACGCCCAGAAAACGCTCGTAGTGGCCCAGGTCCAGGTCTGTCTCGGCGCCGTCATCAGTCACATAGCACTCTCCGTGCTCGTAGGGATTCAGCGTGCCCGGATCAATGTTTATGTACGGGTCAAACTTCTGGATTGTAACCTTGAGGCCGCGGGCCTGAAGCAGTTTGGCAAGCGATGCGGCAATAATACCCTTGCCCAGCGATGAAACAACTCCACCGGTAATGAAAATATATTTTGTCTCCATAATTCAGCTTTTGTGATTGTAAAGGTTTGTCGGATAATCGCCGTTAAAGCAGGCGGTGCAGAGTTCGCATCGGCCCATATCCCTGCCCGATGCCTTGTAAAGTGATTCAAGTGAGAGATAGTACAGTGAGTCGGCGCCTATGTAGTCACGTATCTCCTCCACGGTATGGCTGGAGCCGATAAGTTCCTCGGATGTACCCGTATCGACCCCGTAATAACAGGGATATGCGTATTTGGGACTTGCAATGCACACATGGACCTCAGTAGCCCCCGCCTCACGCAGCATACCCACAATACGGCGCGATGTGGTGCCGCGCACAATGGAATCGTCAATAAGAATCACTCGCTTGCCGTTCACTATGCTGCGTACGGGCGACAGTTTCATACGGACGCCCTTGTCACGCATCTGCTGCGTAGGCTGAATGAACGTGCGCCCCACGTACTTGTTCTTGAGCAGACCCATCTCATACGGTATTCCGCTTGCCTCGGCATAACCCATAGCCGCACTGAGACTAGAATCGGGCACACCCACCACGATATCTGCATCGACCGGATGCTCCTCATAGAGCAGACGGCCCGACAGTTTACGGAACGAGTGCACGTTACAGCCCTCAATGTCGCTGTCAGGACGAGCAAAATAGATATACTCCATCACACACATACGGTGGCTGCGGAGTTTTGAATAGTCATTGGAACGGATTCCGTGATGGTCTATGGTTATTATCTCACCCGGATTGACATCACGTATGAACTCTGCGCCTATGGCGTCGAATGCGCAGGTTTCGCTGGCCACGACATACCCTTCGCCCAGTTTTGCTATCGAGAGCGGATGGAATCCGTACTTGTCGCGGCAAGCATAAATGCGGTTTGGAGTCATTATGACCAGTGAGAATGCGCCCTCAATCATGTTCAGGGCATTGATAAGGTTTATTATGCGGTCCTCCTCGGTGGGATCCTTCTTGATAAGATGCGCAAACAGCTCGCTGTCCGATGTGGTCTGCAGCAGACTGCCGCGGCGCTCCAGATACATGCGCAACTCATGGGAGTTGATGATGTTTCCGTTATGGGCAATGGCAAAATTCCCGGTATAATGATGGAACGTGAACGGCTGTATGTTCTCCAGACCGCCCACATTGGTAGTGGGATAACGCACATGACCAATGGCAATGTTGCCGGTCAGTTCGTCCAGGTTCTTCTCGCCGAAAATCTCTATCACCAGACCGGCACCCTTGTGAAGATGGAACTGTCCCTGATCATCGGCCGATACAATTCCGCACCCCTGCTGACCGCGGTGCTGCAGGCTGTGAAGGGCATAATAGGCATACTGTGCGGCGTTCTCCACGCCGTAAATGCCAAACACTCCGCATTCGTGATGTATTTCTTCCATATTGAGGATATTATTCAACGGTAACTGATTTGGCCAGATTACGCGGCTGGTCCACGTCACGGCCCTTGGCAATGGCAATGTGATACGCAAGCAACTGCAGCGGAATGACTGAGAGCAGCGGCACCAGACACTCCTCGGTATCCGGAATCTCAAACGAGTAGTCCGATATACCCTTAACGTCCTTATCGCCCTCGGTCACAATGCTTATTACCCTACCCTTACGAGCCTTCACCTCCTGAATGTTGCTCAGGATCTTGTCATAATGACCGCGCTTGGGAGCTATAACCACCACAGGCATCTCTTCATCTATCAGGGCAATCGGTCCGTGTTTCATCTCGGCTGCGGGATAGCCCTCGGCATGTATGTATGATATCTCCTTGAGTTTGAGCGCACCCTCCAGAGCAATCGGATAGTTGTAACCGCGTCCCAGGTAGATAAAGTTGTGCGCATATGTGAATGTCTTGGCCAGCTCGGATATCTGCCTGTCATGCTTAAGTATCTTCTCTATCTTGGCAGGAATACGCGGCAGTTCGGCAATGATGCGTTTACGGAGTTCGTCCGATACGGTTCCCTTCTCCTGCGCGATGTTGAGTGCAAGCAGCAGCAGAGTCTCAACCTGGGCGGTAAATGCCTTGGTCGATGCCACACCTATCTCGGGGCCGGCATGGGTGTAACAGCCTGTATCGGCAGCACGTGCGATCGATGAACCCACCACGTTGCATATTCCGAACAGGAACGCGCCCGATGCCTTGGCCAGCTGCATGGCTGCCAGAGTATCGGCCGTCTCACCCGACTGCGATATGGCAATCACCACATCATCGGGATAGATAACCGGATTGCGGTATCGGAACTCCGATGAGTACTCCACCTCGACCGGAATGCGGGTAAGCTCCTCAATCATGTATTTGCCTATGAGCGCTGCGTGCCACGATGTTCCGCAGGCGCATATTATGATGCGGCGGGCCTTGAGCAGACGGTCCTTGTGGTCAATGACACCTGACAGCTTAACTATTCCCAGTTCCGGATGCAGTCGGCCGTTCATTACGGTCCGTGCCGTATCGGGCTGCTCATGAATCTCCTTTAGCATGAAATGGGCAAAACCGCCCTTCTCTATCTGACTCAGGTTGAGTTCCAGTTTCTTGATCACGGCAGTCTGCTCAACACTACGCAGATCAGTGATCTTAAGATCCTTGCCGCGCTCAATGAAAGCTATCTGCTCCTCGCCCAGATATACCACGCGGTCAGTGTATTCAATGATCGGGGTGGCATCGGACCCTATCAGGAACTCGTCATCGCCCACACCTATTATAAGAGGACTTCCCTTGCGGGCGGCAATCATGCGGTCGGGCTGGGTCTTATCTACAATCACAATGGCATAGGCGCCTATCACGCTGTTCAGGGCCAGCGGCACAGCCTCCTCGAGAGTGATTGAGTGGCTGTCCATTATATACTGGATTAGCTGGATTATAACCTCCGTATCGGTCTCACTCTTAAAGTGATAGCCCTGGTTCTGGAGTTCCGTCTTTAGTGAGCGGTAATTCTCAATGATACCGTTGTGTATGAGCGCCAGGTTACCGGATTCAGAGAAATGGGGATGAGCGTTGATATCGTTGGGTTCTCCGTGAGTTGCCCAACGGGTATGCGCTATACCCACACTGCCACTGATATCCTTCCCTTCTATGGCCTTTTCCAGATCAGCCACCTTACCCTTGGTCTTGTAAATGACCAGATTACCGTTGTCATTGATAAGCGCCACACCCGCGCTGTCATAACCTCTGTACTCCAGGCGAGAGAGCCCCTTGAGCAGTATAGGGCAAGCCTGCCGTTTACCGATATAGCCTACAATTCCGCACATAAATTACCTTCAATAAAGGGTGAAGGCTGATTCTAACTGAACCAGCCTTCACTCAAATTATCCAATAAGTATTTCCAAAATCTCCGTCATATTATCCGACTGGTGAAACAACACGTATTATTATTCAGATTCTGCTTGTCATTCATCTGATTTGACAGACAGTTATATGTAACTTTTCCCTCCATTGTTATTTCAAAACGTCGCAAAAATACGCAGAAAATTCCTATTTGCAATCAAATATGATAAAAAAGTTTCAATTTGACATATAATCCTATTTCTTATTGGGAGTTAGGCGATACATCGCCACATCGTGACCGGGAACCGTAACCTTGAGAGCCTTCTTGGTGTTACCCACTTTGGCCTTCTTGGCATTCTGCTCCCACAGATTCTCAATATTGTAGGTGATGGCATCAAATGATGTAGAGAGATGGCTTACCTCATCATCGGTCAGGTTGTAATCCTGCCAGTTGATATTGCATTCAACAGGCTCTGTACCGCGGTTGAGCAGGCAGAATGCCCAGTCACCGCCCTCAAGGGGCTTGAACCAGTATTCTATATCACCTTCAGTCTTATAACGCAGTCCCTGCACTCCCAACTTATCCTGATCGATGGCTATCACTTTCTTGTTCAGTATTATGGCGCGGGTCTCATCGGTCATCTTAGACAGGTCATTGCCCAGGATAAGCGGAGCGGCCATCATGCACCACATGCTGAAATGGGCGCGGTCCTCATTCACGCTCATGCCGTTGCCTATCTCAAGCATATCGGGATCATTCCAGTGTCCCGGACCTGCATACTTGCGCAGCGGAGCGTTCTGGTCAATGATGCTCAGTACCGTCTGTCCCCAGCCGCGCTGACGCGGGTTACCTGCAAAACGGGCGGTGATATCTCCTGTGGTACGCCATGAGTGACCTATGTTCTCGGCCCACTCCCAGGGCTTGTTGCTGCCCCACTCGCACATGCTGAAGAATATGGGGCGGCCTGCTGCACGCAGTGCGTCACGCATCAGGGCGTATGCGCCGCGCGGGTTGATGTTCTCGCTTGAACACCAGTCATACTTGAGGTAGTCAATACCCCAGCGTGCATACTGCAGAGCATCCTGATACTCATGGCCGAAACTGCCTGTACGTCCGGCGCAGGTCTTGCGGCCGGCATCGGAATAGATACCCAGTTTCATACCCTTGGAGTGTACATAATCTGCCAATGCCTCAATACCTGAAGGGAATGTCTTGGGATCGGGCTGAACGAATCCGTCGGCATCGCGCTCGCCGTGCCAGCAGTCATCCATATTGAGATAGATGTAACCTGCCTCCACCAGACCCTCGGCCACCATGGCATCGGCCTGTTCACGGATAAGTTTCTCACTGATATTCTGTCCGAACTTGTTCCAGCTGTTCCAACCCATCTGAGGGGTATCTGCCAGACCTTCCCATTTCTGAGCTGCGCTCCATGCCGGAACCAGCATCAAAGCCGCTACAAGCAGCATTCCTGTAAGTTTTCTCATTTTTATTGTTGTTAGTAGTTTGCACAAAGTTAATGAATGGCTGCAAAAATACCTACTTTTGCAGAAACAGTTTAAGCAATAAAACACAGGAACGATATGAACCGACCCGGAATTATATGGATTGCAATCACTCTCATGCCGTCCACGCTGTCATTGACATACGCACAGTCAGACAACGGATTTGAAGAACTGTACAGGAAGGCTGATGAGAAAGTGCGTGCATATCTCTACAAGGACCAATACGGAGAAGTGGAACCTGTATGGAAAGACACTCATACATTCTGCTACCAGACATCAGGCAGGGACAGTACGGAGTATTATAAGGTGGACCTGAAGACATTGACCAAAACACAGGTCTCCCGGGACACCCTTGATTCCTACCGCACACCTGAACGTCAGCGCGGCGCTTGGGGCGGATTCGGAGGCGGATATGCAGGCGGATTCGGAGGATTCCCAGGCAGGACTGATACCGGCACCAAATCACCTGACGGTCTGTGGGAATGCCTGATACGTGACCACAACATATGGGTTCGCAATGCAGAGAGCGGAGAACTGACCCAACTCAGTTTTGACGGAAACGAGCAGGACTCCTACACTCAGTATTTCTGGTCACCAGACTCAAAGTTCATATCGGCCCTGCGCAAACAGGAACACAAGGAGCGTCAGATTCTGCTGCGCAACTCACGTCCTGACAACCAGGTGCAACCCACCTACCGATGGCTTGACTATGACAAGCCCGGAGATGCACTACCCCAGGCCGTTCCTGCCCTCTTCAGCATTGAAGAACTCAGACAGATACCTGTCGATGCATCCGGATGGCAGAACCAGTATGACCTCACGCTTGGACGATGGTCACCGGACTCCAGGTTCTTTACCTTTGAGTACAACCGTCGCGGCCACCAGCTCTATCAGCTTGTGGCCATAAACACGGACGGCACCTCACGCACGCTCGCCCAGGAGGAATCATCCACATTCATCTATTACAACGACCTCTATCGGCACTGGATGGATGACGGGAAGCATATCCTGTGGATATCGGAACGTGATGACTGGCGTCACCTCTATATGATTGACGCCACGGACGGCAGCATCCGCCAACTCACAAAGGGCCAGTGGAACGTAAGGGAAATACAGCACATTGACGAGGAGAACGGCATAATACTCTTCTACGCCAACGGTTACCGTGCCGCAAAGGGTGAAGATCCTTACAACAAGCATCTGCTGCGCCTTGACATGAACAGCGGAAAGGTGACTGACCTCACCCCCGATGACGGCAATCACAAAGTAGCGTTCAACCGGGACTGGAGTGCATTTGTTGACAACTGGTCACGCCCCGATAAGCCAAATGAGAGTGTAGTACGCAGTTCAACTGACGGCAAGATACTGATCAAGCTTCAGAAACAGGATATATCAGGAATGCTTGAACTGGGATACATACTTCCTGAAGTATTCCATGCCAAGGGACGTGACGGCAAAACCGATATCTGGGGCAACATATACCGCCCGACAAACATGGATCCGGGAAAGAAATATCCCGTTGTTGAATACATCTACGCTGGTCCGCATGACTCATTCGTAACCAAGGATTTCTCTACATACGAGCGTTTCAGCCATCTGGTAGAGATGGGATTCATAGTTGTCACCATTGACGGCATGGGTACCGACAACCGTTCCAAATCATTCCAGGACGTATCGTTCCGTAACCTCAGGGATGCAGGATTCCCGGACCGCATACTCTGGATCAAGGCTGCCCAGAAGAAATACCCTTATATGGATACATCCAACATGGGTATCTACGGTTATTCGGCAGGCGGACAGAACGCGCTCTCCGCCCTGCTTTTCTTCAATGATTTTTATAAGGTGTCAGTTGCCCTGTGCGGCTGTCATGACAACCGCATGGACAAGATCTGGTGGAACGAGCAGTGGATGGGATGGCCCATCGGCCCCTGGTATTCCGAGAATTCAAACGTAGACAACGCATGGCGTCTGGAGGGAAAACTGTTCCTCATAAACGGTGAGATGGATGACAATGTCGATCCTGCCTCCACCCTTCAGGTAGTATCCGAACTTGTCAAATACGGCAAGGACTTTGAGCAACTCTATCTGCCCGGCCATACCCATGACCTGGGCAGCGAATACCTCAAGAAACGCACCTTCCGTTTCTTCTACCGCAACTGCATGTAAAAAAAAGCGGCACAAAGGGAATTCTTCTTTGTGCCGCTTTTTTTCTGAATATTATTTCACCACAATTCTGATTCGGGCTTTCTCCTTGCCGGGAATAACCTCCATCTCCAATGTACCGGTGTTCCTGGTACCCTCACCAAGCAGTGTTAGTTTGGCTGTCACTGTAGGCTTTGGATTGGCATCATTTGATATAACGTCTGCTTCAGAGAGCTGACCGGACCAGAGCACGGGACCGTATGAGTGGCTCAGTGTCCATGTTCCTGCAGTTATATCGTCAAACCAGTATTCGTTGACGTTCTCCTTAAGCATGATGTATCTGGTACCTGCACCCTGGGCATAGCCTGCATTGCCACCACCGCCACGCTGTGCAATCTGAAGTTCAGCACCCAAGCCGATGGTCTCGCGCGGGTTCTCGGTGTATTTGGGCAGACCGCTTGTAAATGCCTCGACCTCAAAATAGTACTCAGGTGATGTGTTGAGGCTGTGCATGTAAAGGTCATTCTTGCCGTATACTATGTAGCTGTTGTAGAGTTTCTTCTTCTCAATACCATAGCGGATAACATATCCGTCGGCACCTGCTACAGGCTCCCAAATTACGTTGGCCTCACGACGGTCCTCAGGATTGCGTACTGCCATGAACTTGGTAACCTTCTGGGTCTTCATCTTGGGTGTGGTACCGAACACGCGCAGATCCTTGATTGAGAACTTGGCGTTGTCATATGTAGCCACATTGACCACTTTTACATAACGGGCCTGTACAGGATTCTCCAGTTCATTGTAGTCATGCTTGAGTTCCATCTTGTTCTGGGGCTTGCTTATGATCTTGGTCCAGTTGGAGTTATCGTCCGATACGAACACCTCATAGCACTGGTACAGACGCTCAGCCTGAGCCTGCTGGGGTCTGGCTCCGCCCATCATACCTCCGCCGAATCCGCCACGGCCGCCGGCACGCTGTGCACCTATATGGTCCCAGTTAAGCTGGATGGCGTTGATGGTAGCCTTATCACCCAGGTCAACGGTAAAGAACTCACCGGCATCGCCTGTGGCTGCTGCCCAGCAGGTCTTGAAATCCTCGTCCAGAGCCTGAGCGGGAGCATAGTTCTCAAATGTTGATGAAACTATTGCCTTCTTGTTTACTGACAGCAGTTTCCAGTCAACATAGTTATCAACTCCGCCTACCTCGCGCTCATCGGGATAATACTGGGGATAGTCACCCAGAGCGGTGTTGGAGTACATCACGCCCTGCTTATCCACTGCAGACGGATAGATGGCCAGTTCCGATCCGCGGCCGCCCTCACCGTACTGCGCGGGAATCATGCAGATGGTCCAGAAATTGCCTTTCTTGTCCTTGAAGGTGCTGCCGTGTCCGGCACCTACCTGGAAACCGCTTGTCTTGAATGTGAGCGGGTTATGCTCACTGTATGTAAACGGGCCCATCGGACTGTCCGATACATAAACGCCATGTGAATAGGATATGAATTCAAGGCCGATGGCTGCGTACTGCAGATAGTACTTGCCGTTATGCTTGATCATGTAGGGACCCTCAATCCAGGGCAGTTCCTCGGGGCCGTAGTCACGGCGACCGTTGAATATCGAGTAGATGACATCCTCGGGCTTGCGGACCTCGAATCCGTGGTTTTTGATGTCACTCCAGAACAGCGGTTTGGGCTCACCCTTCTCCTTGAAAGTCTCCTTGTCCAGCTCAACCACCTGGAACGGCATTATCTGTGACCAGCCGAAGTACATGTACAGGCGGCCGTCATCATCGACAAACATGTTGGCGTCACCGTATCGGTCACTACTGAGTTCTCCTATCTTCTCCCACTCTCCCTTATAGGGATCAATGGCGCGATAGACGTTTCGGTTGTTCATGGAGCAGCCAATCAGCTTTCCGTCCATCTCCACGACCGATACCACACCGGCGGGATAGCCGGGAGCATCGACATAAGTCCAGTCACGGAAATCCTGTGAATACCAGTATCCGCGTCTGTGTGACACAAAGAGGAAATAGTTGTCCTCAAAGATGATTACTACGGGTTCACCGCCTCTGATAGCCGGTTCATTGCCAACCACCACATCAAGAGGATTGGCAAACGTGTGCTGGGCGTGCACGGAAATGCCGGCAAACATCATAGCCATGCCGGCAATAGTCCATTTGAAAAACTGTTTCATATAGGTTGTAATAAGGTTAGCAATCAATACCGTATTTGCAAATATGAGAAAAAAATACCTAACTTTACACTCAGAATTAAGACATTTTTCAATAGTACAAACGTTATGAAGAATTCAACCAATTTCTGGGGATTGCTGGCACTAGGTGTCTGCATCATTCTGTCTGTAAATAAGTTTACCGGCACAAAACGTGTTGTAAATGTAAAAGGCCTTGCCACACAGGAAGTTCTGGCCGACCATGTAATCTGGCCTTTGGTGATTCAGGATGTTGACAATGACCTGATCAGGCTCTACTCTACTATGGAAAAGAAGAGCAACGAGATTGTAAAGTTTCTTAAGGAAGGCGGTATCAAGGACAGCGAGATAAGCACAACCGCCCCTACCGTTTATGACCGTACCGCAAACCGCTACTCGAACGAGTACATTGCCAACCGCTACCAGATGCAGCAGGTTGTAACCGTAAGTTCCGATAATGTGGATCTGGTCCGTCAGCTCATTCTCAAACAAGGCGAACTGCTCAAGAAGGGAATTGCCATCGGCGGAAATGACTACGAGCATCAGATACAGTATGACTTCAACGGCCTGAACGAGCTCAAGCCTCAGATGGTCGAGGTTGCCACCCGTAACGCACGTGAGGTAGCCCAGAAGTTTGCCGATGACTCCGGCTCCAAGCTGGGAAAGATACAGACCGCCTCTCAGGGTCAGTTCTCTATCTATGACCGCGACAGCAACACTCCGTGGATAAAGAACGTCCGCGTCGTAACCTCTGTTACCTATTACCTTAAGTAAATGGATCTTATCAGGAAATACTTTCCGGACCTGACGAGCCTTCAGTATGAACAGCTGGAGGCTCTCGGTCCGTTATATACCGACTGGAACAGCAAAATCAACGTCATATCACGCAAGGATATAGACAATCTGTACGAGCATCACATACTGCATTCCATGGCCATCGCTAAGGTCATAAGGTTTGCTCCCGGCACCCGTCTGGCCGATGTAGGCACAGGCGGCGGACTGCCCGGCATACCGCTTGCCATCCTGTTCCCGGATTGCAGTTTCACGCTCATTGACAGCATCGGCAAAAAAGTCCGTGTAGCCCAGGATATTGCCACCCAGATCGGTCTTAAGAATGTAGTCTGCCGCCATGAACGTGCCGAGGAGGACAAGGACAGGTATGAATTCATACTGTCACGCGGTGTTATGCCCCTGCCCGACCTCTGCCAGATTGCCGGCCATATGCTGGACCGGAAGACACAGCGCAACGCCTATCCCAACGGTGTGATCTGCCTCAAGGGCGGAGACCTGAGCGCCGAGACCGCCAAGTTCAAGAAGGTGGCCGAGATAACCGAGATAAGCCGATACTTCAACGAGGAGTTTTTTAAGGACAAGAAAACCGTATACGTGCAGATATAATGCAGGTCAAGTGTTTTGAATTCAATTTCCTCCCGGTCAATACCTACGTCATTTGGGACGATACCAAAGAGGCCGCGATCATCGACCCCGGCTGCTTCTATCCCGGCGAGACCGACACTCTGGCTGCTTTCATCCGCGATAACGGCCTCAATGTCAAGCTTCTGCTGAACACCCATCTGCATTTTGACCATGTTTTCGGCAATCTGTTTGTCGAGGAGACATATCATGTCAAGGCCAGGGCTAATGACCTGGATATGCCATGGATCAAGACCATGAGCGCCAGATTATCGGTCTTTGGGATAAATTATGAAGGACACGTCAATCCCATAGAACCCGGGAACGTGCTAAACGAGGGCGATACGGTCAGCTTCGGCAACACCACCCTGCACGTGCTTCACGTTCCCGGCCATTCGCCCGGAAGCCTGGTATTCTGGAACAAAGAGCAGAAATGCATGTTCACCGGCGATGTGATTTTCCAGGGCAGTTACGGCAGGACTGATTTTCCTGACGGCAACCATGAGGCTCTTATGAACGGTATCCGCACAAAACTGCTCACCATGCCCGATGAGACTGTCGTATACCCGGGACACGGCCCCATTACAACTATAAGACACGAAAGAAACTACTATTGAATATGAAAGTCAGAACCATACTTGCCACATTATTTGCACTCTCATTCAGCATGGCCCAGGCGCAGGAAGAGCTCAACTCAGCCATGGTATTTGAGACCTATGAATGGGATTTCGGCCAGATTGATGAGGCCGACGGCCCCGTCCAGCACACATTCAGGTTTGTAAACGTATCCAACAACCCCATACAGATAGACAATGTAGCCACCAGCTGCGGATGCACCACAGTACTCTACTCCACCCAGCCGGTTGCAGGAGGCGAGTATGGCGAGCTGACCGTAGCATTCGATCCCTCACGCACTGAGGGCAAGGTACTGCGCGAGGTTGAGATATTCACCAAGGACCGCCGCAACTATGCCAGTCTGATGATTACGGCCGATGTCAACCCAATCCCAATGGGTTTGGAACAGATATATCCCCACCTGCTGGTTGGTACGGTCAAGACCAATGCCAAGCGCTGCAATTTCGGTTATATCAATCAAGGCGATAAGGTCACCAGGATAGTACGGGTTGCAAATGTAGGTGACAAGACCGCAAAGTTATCGGTCGTAACCACCGGTAACCGATATGGAATGACCGTAGAATGCCCCGAGATCGTAACGCCGCAAGATGTAGCCAGCATTCATATAACATATGACATTCCCAAGGGCAGGAACTGCTTCGGAATGGCACGTGACACCATCTGGGTCGTCGCTGACGGTGTACAGAGTCAGGAGCCTATCGTAGTGAACGCCATCCGCATAGAGAAGTTCTCTCAGGATGACAGCAAGCCCAAACCTGTACTGCGTATAGAGCCCGCGTATGTTGATTTCGGAGAGAAGGCGCCCGGAAAGATTTACAAGAAAACCATCGTAATTGGAAACACCGGTAATGCCGACCTCATATTCCGCGACGTTGAGCCTATGGAAGGTACAGCCATCAGCATTGAGACCGGCCAGGTAATCAAGCCAGGCAAGGAACTCAAAGTCACGGTTGCCATCACCAACTCCAACCAACCCCGCACCGCGACCATGGGCTCCATCAACCTCACCACAAACGATCCCACCCGCCCCTTCCGCGAGTTAAGGTTGCAGGTAGATACAAAATGATACAAAAGGGGACAGACCCCAATTGTATCATTTTTGAAAACAGTACAAAAGGGGTCTGTCCCCTTTTGTACTATTTTTTACTTTACTACGAAGTCGAGTGACTTTAAGTCTTTATCCAATGATGAGGGACCGTACAGAATCTGATAACGGCCGGGCATTGCCGACAGCTCGTCGATCTTCTCGTCGTAGTACTCGAAAGCCTTGGGCTCCAGGGTAATCTTAACCTGGGCGGTCTGGCCTGCGGGGATATTGACGCGCTTGAATCCCTTGAGTGACTTGATGGGAGCCTGCGGATTGTCAAGTGACTTGATGTAGATCTGAACGACCTCGTCACCGTCCATCTTACCTGTATTGGTTACAGGAACGGTAATGTCTACGGTACCGCCTGCCTTGATGCTCTGCTTTGACAGAGTTGCCTCACCGTATGAGAATGTGGTGTAGCTCAAACCGTAACCGAATGCGTACAGAGGCTCACCCTTGAAGTAACGGTATGTAAAGCCGTGATCCATGTTGTAGTCCTCCACATCGGGCAGCTGATCGGTGCTCTTGTAGAAGGTAACCGGCAGACGGCCTGCGGGGTTGTAGTCGCCGAACAGGACATCGGCCACAGCCAGACCACCGGCCTGACCGCCGTACCATGCCTGCAGCAGTGCCTGATACTGGTTTTCTACAGCACCAAAGCCGATGGCAGAACCTGAGCAGTTAACCAGGATGACGGGCTTGCCTGTCTTGTACATTGCCTCAAGCAGGTTCAACTGAACCTTGGGCAGTTCAATCTTGGTGCGGTCACCGCCTGAGAATCCCTCGTAGTTTACACGCATCTCCTCACCCTCCAGACGGGCCGATATGCCCGAAACCATGATGATTACATCGGCATCCTTCACCTTCTTGGCTACAGACTCAAACTCGGCAAGCTTGCGCTGGCTGAGCTCGAATGTCAGGTATGCTGAACCGCTCTCACCCTTGGTGTACTGGAGTTCAATATTATAGGTACGTCCCTTGACAACCTTGAACGACGGAGCCTGAGCCTGCTGTCCGCGACCGAATCCGCCACGGCCCTGCATGGGCTGCTTCTGCTCGGCAATAACCTTTCCGTTTACCATCAGTTTCCAGGTGTCGTTACCACGCAGGTTGTAACTAAGATCACCAGTAAAGTCAGCAACATAGGTACCGGTCATGCGGGCCGAGAAGTTGTTCATCTCTACATTATCGGCAAAACGGTAGTCACCCATGGTGCGCATGTTGATCTCATTGTAGAAACCTGCATTGACAGCCTTACCGCTCATGGTGGTGTTGTTCCAGAACTCTGCATAGAGTCCGCGGCCGTTGTTCAGGTCACCCAGATGGTTTACGGTCAGGTAGTCATCGGCCAGCTCGCATCCGCGCTCGTAGATAATGTTGGCATTAGGAGCCTTGGCACGGATTGCCTGCAGTATTGAAATCTGGTTCTCACGTGTGGGAGTACCGTTGTAGTTTCCGTACTGCATCGATACGTTATCGGCATTGGGACCTACGATTGCGATTGTCAGACCCTCCTTCTTGAGAGGCAGGATGTTACCCTGGTTCTTGAGCAGAACCATAGCCTCGTCGGCAGCCTTGTGAGCCAGAGCGGCATGTGCGGGGCTGCTTATGTCATCGGCACCCAGATCCTTCCAGGGATCCATCTCGACGGGATCATGCATGCCCAGCTCAAAGCGTGAACGCAGGATTCGGCGCAGCGATACGTCTATATCGGCCTCATTTATCTTGCCGTCCTTCATAGCTTGAACCAGAGCGTTGTAGCTGGTTCCGCACTCTATATCGGTTCCTGACAGTACGGCGTCGATACTTGCATCGGTGGCATTCTCATGGGTCTCATGCTGGCCACGGGTATAGAAGTTGTTGATGGCACCGCAGTCCGATACAACCAGAGCCTTGAATCCCCACTTGTTGCGCAGGATATCGGTCAGCAGACGGTCACTTCCGCAGCAGGGCTCGCCCTCATAGCGGTTGTATGCGCACATAACCTCCTGAACGTTAGCCTCGGTTACCAGAGTCTTGAATGCAGGCAGGTAGGTCTCCCACAGGTCACGCTGGCTTACGCTTACATTGAAGCGGTGACGGTCAGCCTCCAGACCGCTGTGAACGGCATAGTGCTTGGCGCAGGCGTGTGTTTTGTAGTACTTGGGGTTGTCGCCCTGCATACCTTTTACAAGAGCGGTTCCCATCTTACCTGTCAGGTACGGGTCCTCACCGCTGGTCTCCTGGCCGCGTCCCCAGCGCGGGTCACGGAATATATTGATGTTGGGGCACCAGAACGAGAGTCCCTGATGCCATGCACCGCCGGTAGCGCGGGTCTTGCCGAACTGGTTGTGGTCCGATGTGTTCCAATGCGCGCGTGCCTCATCGGACACTGCGGTGTAAACCTCAAACTGCTGTGCATCGTCCCATGTGGCGGCAAGTGCGATTGCCTGCGGGAATACGGTAGCACCGTTCATGCAGATACCGTGGCAAGCCTCCGACCACCAGTTGTAGGCGGGAATGCCAAGGCTGTCAACAGAGATTGAACCGTTCATCATGAGTCCCACCTTCTCCTCGGGGCTCAACAGTGAGAGCAGGTTCTCAACTCTCTTCTCAATCTTAAGATTGGGATTCTGGAAGGGATACTCATACTTGGAGTTTCCGCCTCCACATGCCGTTAGAGACAGCACTACTGCCCCTAAGGCCAATACTTTAACAATTCTCATAAGGTTAATATTAGGGTTACTTGGTTAGTTTGAACTTGTACTGATTTCCTGACGGTAACTGCGGCGGGGAGTCTCCTCGACAGGTGTTTCGTCATGCGCCTTGAAATCCTCCCAATAGGCAATCTTGTCAAGATAGAACTTCTTTACATCCTCCCAGCGGTAATACGGGCGCTGCTCCTTACCCTTGGCGTCCTTGTAGAACGGAACCGACTCCGGAAGCGTTGCCTCCTGCTCATTAAGAAGGAACTTTACGATAACGCTGCCTTTCTTGTCGCGGAAGAATACCCACTGAACGTTACCGCCCATATAAGCCAGATTATATGCAGCCCAATGGTCGGCCACTGTCTCCAGGTCATCGGTGCTGTAACCGGAACCGTTCAGGTCCAGCAGGCAGAAATAAGACATAAGTGTAACCTCATGACCGTAACGCAGCATCACGCTCACGCCGTTTCCGGCCAGGGCCTCATCGGCAAAATCAATGAAGTTCTGCAGGGTTGCGCAGTGGCCGTAAGGCACCACGTTGTCGGTAAGCGGTGTATAACCGCCCTGTGAGTACCAGCGCATGTTGTTCATAAGGAACAGGTCATACCACTCGTCATATGTGAATACGTCATTAAGGTCAACACCGGGGTCCGATCCCTGCACATATGATGCCAAATCGTAAAGGGATGTATAGAGACTGTTGCTCTGGTCACGTCCGCCGTTGGTCTTGATATACTCAGGATCCTTGAACAGGGCTTTCATGAGACGCTCCGGATGCGTGTGACGCTGGTTGAATTCCGATACGGCGGCACTGGCCTTCCGCTTATGGGCCGATACGCCCTTATCCTCGGTGTACATCCAGGGCTCGTCGTGGTTGCTGGAGTCATAGTCAAACTTTATCTTGGGACGCATGCGCAGAATCTGCATCAGGGCCGAATACTCACTTACCAGCACACGGTGTGATGTGGTGGAACGGGCCATGATAATCTTGTCATTGGTAAACAGTGACGGATAGTTCTCAACCATACGGCGGGCAATGTCCCGATGCTGCTGCATGCCTTTCTGAGTCAGGTCACCCGCACGCTGATCGGCCTCGGCGCGTATTATCTCCACGCGGCGCAGCACATCCTTTCCGAAATCGGTCAGAGCGCCGGCATCATCGGCCTCCTTAAGGATATTGTACGGACGGTCGTAATTGGACGCATTGTCCAGAAAACGTGATCCGTGACGTCCGAAATGTGTCAGATAAACGGGTTTGAATCCTTTGGGTGCCGCGGTAAGAGGTTCCGTAGGAGCCTGGTAAGCATACACTGAACCTGCCATTTTCTTAAGGTTACCGGCATTGACTTGGTCCTTTTTAATAATCTCAGCCTTAAGGCCTACTGTCAGAATGAAGAATGACAGCACTACAAATACCTTTCTCATAATGCGATTAGTAATTGTTTGTAAAGATAAGAATCTTAGATTATTTTTGCAATAGAATAAGACCTGTTATTATGCTGACCGAAAGTATTGCTATAACCAGAATCCTTATAAGTGCCCTGTTCGGCTGCTGCATTGGCGTTGAACGATACATACACAAACACCCCGCCGGAGTAAGGACATTCATGCTCATCTGCATGGCCTCGACGCTGGCCACACTCGCTTCTATATGGATTTGTCAGACCAATCTGAACCTGATAAACGGTGATCCGGGACGAATAGCCGCCCAGGTGGTTACCGGCATAGGCTTTATCGGCGCTGGTCTGATTATCAAGAACAAGTACGACGTATCCGGCCTGACGACCGCGGCCAGCATATTCGCAACCAGTATTATAGGTATTGCAGTCGGTGTGGGACTCATTTGGGTATCCGCATTGGTTACGTTCATTGTGATACTGGTGCTGGCATCATCATTCCTTTTCCATGAGAACAACTCCCGCCAGAAAGCAATGGAACAGGAGGAGAAAGAAAGACTTGAAGCTTTAAAAGACAACAAATAAACCCTATAACTGTATGAAAACAAAACTATTGCTGTTTGCGGCAACGGTCTTTACGGCTTTGTCGCTCCAGGCTCAGACGCCTGACCCCAATTTCTTTATCTACCTGTGCTTTGGCCAGTCCAATATGGAGGCCGGCGCCACTCCTGCCGATCAGGACAAGGATTGGAACGACCCAAGGTTCCAGTTTGTATCGGCCGTGGATATGCCGCGTTACAACCGCGTAAAGGGTGAATGGTATACCGCCACTCCTCCTATCTGCCGCCAGAGCAACAACATGGGTCCGGTGGATTTCTTTGGCCGCAAGATGATTGAGGAACTCCCCGAGCAGTACCGAGTAGGTGTCATCAACGTCTCTGTAGCCGGTGCCAAACTGGAACTCTGGGATAAGGACGCCTGTGAGGAGTACCTTGCAATGGAGGCCGCCGATCCCAGCCGCAACTGGCTTGTAAATATGGCCAAGGAGTATGACATGAACTGCTACCAGCGTATTGTCGATATGGCCCGCATTGCTCAGAAGAGCGGTGTGATCAAGGGAATGCTTGTACACCAGGGTGAGTCAAACCCCGACGATGACCAGTGGTGCGCACGCCTCAAGAAGATTCACGATGACCTCTGCGCCGACCTGGGTCTTAATCCCGATGAGATACCTCTGCTGGCCGGTGAGCTCAAGCAGGCCGAACAGGGCGGTGTCTGCGCAGCATTCAACGAGGTAGTGCTGGCCAACCTGCCCAAGGTTATGAAGAACGGATACGTAATCTCATCACTGGGCTGCGAGAGCACCGGCGACCAGTTCCACTTCAGCACCGAGGGTATGCGCCTTATGGGATACCGTATGGCCGAGAAGATGCTCCAGTTGCAGGGATTCAAGCCCGTTCAGGAGCGTGAGGTTACCCTGAACCTCAAGAAAAAGGGTCTTGGAATTGAGGTAAGCCCCACTCTGGCCGGTATATTCTTTGAGGATATCAACCAGTCACTTGACGGAGGAATCTGCGCCCAGCTTATTCAGAACCACTCTTTCCAGGCATACAACGTACCCGATGCACCCGTACGTGACAAAGAGAAGGAGTTCTCATATTCCGATACCGTATTCTTTGGCTGGACAGTAATCAAGAAGGACGGTGCTGCCGGTCTGGCTCACGCCGTTGCCGACAAACCCCTTGTAAAGGACCTTAAGCGTTACTATGACTTTGATCCTAACGATAAGTATGATGATGAGTTGCGCTACGCACAGTACAGCGTCAAGTTTGATATTGAGGATGCCGGTCAGGGATTCGGAATAGCCGCCAACGGTTACGGCACCGCCCCCAATGACCGCCGCGGATACTACTCAAACAACACCCAGAAGGCATCCATACCCGCCGTGCAGGGCGTAAGCTATGACCTGACCCTCTATCTGGCAGGCCAGTCATACCCCGGCACCATCAAGGTTTGCCTTGAGGATGCAAACGGACAGGCCAACTCAAACGTAATCACAATATCAGGCCTCAAGAATGACTGGCAGAAATATACCGGCCAGCTCAAGGCCGAGCGCTCGGTTGACAGCCGTCTAAGCATCATGGCCGATGCAGCCGGTACATTCTGGCTTGACTACGTAACACTGTTGCCCGAGGCATCACAGTTGTGGCAGGAGGGTAAGTTCGGTCCCTTCCGTAAGGACCTGATGCAGGCTCTGGCCGATCTGCACCCCACATTCATGCGCTTTCCCGGCGGATGCGCCAGTGAGGGTACCAACTACTTTGGCCAGCCCTTCTGGAAGAACTCAGTAGGCCCCGAAGAGGAGCGTATAGGATTCCGCAACCACTGGGGTTACTGGACATCACAGTACGTAGGATTCTATGAGTATCTGCTTATGGCAGAGTCACTTGGTGCAACTCCCCTGCCCGTCCTCAACAACGGCGTAACCTGTCAGTTTGCAGGCCACCAGTACATTGCACCTTTGGAGACCGAGGCTGACCGCAAGCGCTTCCACGACATATTCGTTTGCGATGCACTTGACTTCATTGAGTTCTGCAACGGCGGCACCGATACCAAATGGGGTAAGCTGCGTGCCGATATGGGACATCCCGAGCCTTTCAACCTCAAGTACCTGGGCATCGGTAACGAGAACAAGGGACCTGAGTTCTGGGAGCGTTTTGACATCATATATAAAGAGGTGCAGGCCAAGTACCCCGATATAATCATAGTCTCAACCGCAGGTTCTGCAGCCGATGGTCCGGAGTTCAACGCCAACATGCATGAGATTGACACCAAGTATCAGAACACCGTGGTCGATGAGCACTACTACCGCAACAATCAGTGGTTCTACACCAACGGTGACCGCTACCATGCCGATAAGGTTCGCGGTGCCGACGGTATCACATATGACCGCAATCGCCCCACCCGCGTATTCGTAGGCGAGTTTGCCAATAACAACAGCAACAACGATTATGCATCGGCCATGGCTGAGGCCGCTTATTGGACCAGCCTGGAGCGCAACAGCGATATGGTTGTAATGGCAGCCTATGCTCCCCTGCTCTGCAAGAAGGGTTACAACAAGTGGAACTCCAACCTTATCTGGTTCGATAACCGCGGCATGTGGCGCACCACCAACTACTACTACCAGGCCCTCTTCAGCGAGGCCGGTAACCGCGCCTTCCAGATGACCGATGTAATGAATGGTTCCGAGGCCGATGCCACCGTATACACATCACCCACTGTTGACACCAACACCGGTGAGGTTTACATCAAGTTCGTGAACTCCGAGGCCGTGGATAAGGAACTCACCATCAACATGGGTAAGGGTCAGAAGCGCAAAAAATACACCGCTACCGTAGAGTTCATCTCATCACACGACACCAAGATAAAGAACCAGGGAGACCTGAACAGCTTTGCCGGAGCACAGCCTCAGGCACAGCAGCTGCAGGGAGGCCGCCCCGGCCCCTTCGGAGGATTCGGAGGCAACCGTAACCGCGTGAGCTACACTGAAGCCGTGGTACCCCACACCAAGAACTACGGAACCATCCAAAAGCAGTTCACCCTAACCCTCCCCGAAAACTCAATAGGCATCATCAAGCTCACTCCCACCAAGTAACCTTGGTTCCTCAAAACCCAAAGAACAGCGTTCATTCAAATGAGCGCTGTTTTTTTATTCATCAGGATGGAAAGGTTCCTGTTTTGCACAATTAGGAAAAAGGGGTATGGGGCCCTGGGGAGTCTCGCACCCACGCGTGACCAGTGGGAGGGGCCCGCGACAGGTTGTAGCTATTCTGGAACTAGGAACTTGTTCATAGTTTCGGAATAGATACAAGATGTTGTGGGAGGGCATTCTCCCCAATTGTGCAAATTGCAGACTCTCCCTAGGTGCACAAAAAAACCAGGGGACCCGAAAGAGCCCCCTGATGTAAGCGTTGTGCAGATGATCAGAACATCATACCGCCACCCATGCCGCCGCCGAAGCCGCCGCCGAAGCCGCCGCCCATGCCGCCGCCAAAGCCGCCCATGCCACCGCCGAAGCCGCCCATGCCGCCACGGCCACGGAGCTGCTGACGTGAGTTGCGGTCACCCATGAGTGACAGACGGTAAGTCAGAGTTGCCATGAAGTAACTGGTGATATTCTTGTTCTCTGTATCAGTACGTGAAGTAGCGCTCATTGAACGGCTAACGGTACTGCGCTGATGCAGGATATCATATGCTGCAAGTGACAGACTTGCCTTGTTACCCTTGAGGAATGAGAATGACAGTGAAGCATTCCAGATAAGCTCATCGGTATTCATCTCAGCGTTATAACCACGACGGCTGTTCATGTTGAGGTCAGAACCCAGACGCATGTTTCTCCAAGGAATGTAAGCCATGAAGCTGGTACCATAACTGAAGTCATAGGTATCCATGTTACGATCAGGCTGCAAGTCATTGGTAGAGTGCTGATAACGAAGAGATCCATCCAGTGATATTGTCAGATAGTCATCACGGTACTCAGCGCTCAAGCTCTCGTTTGCACCGGTTGTGTTGGTCTTACGAAGCTGTGCCTCCTGACCTACGATTGAAGCCCAACCTTCCTGATGGCTGAAGTTACCTGATGTATTGGTCATGATAGAGTAACGGTCATCGGGGAATGTGTAGTTGTACATGATGCTTGCATTTGCATTCCAGTTAGCCCAGAAACCATCCATATTCTCAGGTCTGCTCTCGGTACCACCGTTTGCAAGAAGAGTAGTCTTGTTCTGAATCTGACGGAGTGTATTGCTTACGCTTGTGTTGACATTGAAACTACCCATGGTAACAGGATTGTACTTCTGATAACCCAGACTCAACTGGTTGTTGAATGTAGGAAGCAGGTTAGGATTACCGCTTGATACACGCAGCGGGTTGCTGTCATCACGGATGTCAAGCAACTGTGACATCTGAGGCTGGCTTGAACGTCCGTTATAACGGATGTTGATCTGCTCCTGACGGGTAACTCTGTAACGGAACTGTACAGTAGGAGTCCAGTTGAACACTGTACGCTCAAGAAGTGTATCTACAACACCCATACCGGTGTAGTTCATCTTTGAATACTGAGGCAGGACAGACAGACCTACTGTGAAGTTGTATGACTGGTCAGTAGCGTTCTTACGGAACTGAATCTGAGCTGTCTGGTCAAGGTTGTAGTAATATGAGTTAGTGCTCAGCTTGCTGTTGATGACCTTCTCGTTATCCTCATAAATCCACTGGGGCTGATTCCAGGGATTACCCCATGTATCATTGTTGATATCGTAAGTTGAACGGTCACTGTTCTGCTTGCTGTACTGGAACTGATAACTGAACTGCAGATATGTTCCGGTTGAGATAGGCTCTGAATATGTAGCCTGAACACTCCAGTTTACACGATCACTGGGATTGTCATTCAAACGCTTAAGGTCTGTTGTATCCCTCTGTACTGTTGTGGCAGGAGCGCCTGAGCCACCGCCCATACCGGCACCGCCACCCATACCGGCACCGCCACCGAAACCGCCAGCCATCACATTATTTGATGTTATCTGGTAGTTACGCTGATACTGATCACCGGACTGATTGCTTATGCTATATGTACCACGAACAGACACGTTACGTCCGCGGTTACCGAAACGTCTTACAAACTGGAGGTTACCGCTTGCAGATGTGCTTACATTGTTGCTCTTGTTAAGACTGTGCTGACTGTTCCAGAGAGCCTCGTTAAGAGAATCAAGATATGAAGCAGCAGGATCAAGATCCAGATTGTTGGGATTATAAGTTGCAGAATAAACTGTAGATGTATCCAGAGGAGACAAAGCATAGTTGTATGGATCCTTGTTGAAAGTCTTTGACTCGCTCTCGCTGCCGCTGTTTGATTTGCTGTAGGAGAACTGAGGCTGGAAGAGCAGACTTGTATAGTTATCCTTGTTCCACTCTATACGGAGCTGGCCGCTCAGGCTCTCGCTACCGCTGTTGTTGCTGCTCATGCTGTTGGAGTATGTGTGCATACCGCCGGTATACCACTGCTCGCCTGATGACTTGGAACTTGACTCATTGTCACTGTGGCTCCAGTTTACACTACCACCTACCTCGTACTGATAGTTATCCGAAGAAACCTCCTTACCAAGGTTCATAGCAAAGTTGGCACCACCTGAGTAGCTCTTGCTGACGCCGCCTCCGCCGCCCATCATGCCGCCGAAGCCGCCGCCCATGCCCATGCCGCCCATGCCCATTCCGACACCGCCGCCCATACGCATGCCGCCGAAGCCACCCATACCGCCTGAAGACTGGCTTGCAGATCCCATAATGGTAAACTGCTTGTCCTCATCGAAACGGTTAAGTGAAGCGTTAACCTGGTAGAGTGCTGCTACATCAAAGCCCTCCTTCTCAAGAGGAGCACCACCACCAACCGAGAGGTTACCGAACCAACCCTTTGCCATACCCTTCTTAACCTGGAGGTCGAGCACTGTCTCTTCCTCACCATCGTCAATACCGGTCTGGCGGGCCAGGTCACTCTGCTTCTCATATGCCTTTACCTTCTCGATCATATCGGCTGTGAGCTGTGTCAGAGCAACTGTCTTATCGTCATTGAAGAACTCCTTACCGTTTACAAGGATTCTCGATACGGACTTACCGTTAACTGTGATGTTACCGTCACTGCCAATCTGTACGCCGGGGAGTTTACGGATAAGATCCTCAACAGATGAGCCCTCAGGAAGTTTGTAGGCTGCACTGTTGAACATAACGGTATCATTGATCATCTGAACCTTTGCCACAACTGCAGAAATGGCAACCTCATCCAGCATCTGACCGCCTCTCATGGTAATCTTACCAAGATCAGTAGTTCCTGAACCGGATCTGAGTGTGAAATTTTTGTCAGCATCATCATAACCGATGTAAGTAACATGTGCTACATAGTTACCTGCACTGAGGTTACCTACTGTAAATGCGCCGTCGTCATCAGTTGAGGTACCACCGATGTAGGTTGAGTCTGTACCTGAAATCTGATAAATCTGCACGGCGGCAGGTGAAAGGGGTTCAGCCGAGTCAAAATCGTAAACCGTACCCTTAACTGATAGATTCTGTGCCAGAAGCGCTGTGGCTGAAGTGGCAAGAAAAGCAAGCAGAGTGGCAATTCTTTTCATTTGATTGTATTTATTTTTTGTATTGTTTGTATGCACATTAATGAAATACACCTTTACTATAAAGCAACTGGCGGTTGGTTAAATGTGAAATTGACAAATTAACAAATAATTTACTTTTAGACATTAAATGTGCCCTATGGTTTAATCTCAACATTATTTTCATAACTTTGCAAATAACATTAACACTGTTTTTGATTATGAAAAAAATATTCATATTTCTCACCTCTGTTTTTATGCTTTCGGCCTTCTTCTCCTGTAACCGTGGAGCATCATCTTCATCGGAATTCAGGGAATTTGAGATCAAATGCAAGGACGGCAAGGTCCGCAGCGGAGGCATTTATATTCCAAAGGGTACAAAAGCCAATGACAAGTTGCCGGTTATATATATGGCAGACGGTCTGGTATTCAAGGAGAGCGCTTTCAAGAGTATGATTGACTCAATGATAGATTTAAAGGATATCTCGCCGGTTGTCATTGCCTGTTCTTATGAGAACAAGAAGACCGTTCCGGGCTATGACCTCGCATTCCGTAATGCCGAATACATAGAAGTGTTGGCCAAGAACGACAACACATTGGCTAAACTGTTTGAGAATCACTACGATTATTTTATCAATGAATTCATACCTTATATAGAAAAGAACGCACCGGTATCCGCATCGGCCGATGACCGGACATTTTTCGGTACTTCAAACAGTGCGGATTTCGGCATAACGCTCAGTCTGCGTAATCAGGGACTGATAAACGAATATTGGTGCTTCTCTCCTGTATTCTCCGATATAAGTGAATACGGATTGCTGGAATCTCAGACCACATACAGAATATGCTGGGGTTCCAAAGAAGAAGCAGGTATGGATGATTACTTTCCCAACCTCATAAAGGATATCAGGAAAAGAGGCGGAAAGGTAAATACCTGGGTGTATGACGGCGGTCATGACCGTGGATGGTGGAAATTCTGGTTCAGCGAAGAACTGATAAGAAAGTACCCGTACCAACAATAATCAAATGCAGTAAACTATTATAACCCTAACCAAATATGAAACGTACGACAATTGCAATTGCACTTATCCTGGCCGCTGCATGCACTTCGGCCCAGGACAAACTGTATCACAACACATTCAACCTGAATCAGGTAGAGCTGCTTGAAGGCCCGTTCAAGCACGCCATGGACCTTAATGTAAAGGTTCTCCTGGAGTATGACACCGACCGCCTGCTGGCTCCTTTCCTTAAGGAGGCCGGACTGCCCAAGAAGGCGGAGTATTTTCCCAACTGGGCCGGTCTGGACGGA
>CACZMI010000038.1 GCA_902782245.1 uncultured Bacteroidales bacterium
CGGCAATAGCCGAAAAACTGAACTCGGATGTCTTGTTCATGCCCTTGGCAAAAACAAGTTTTGCAGGCGCGATAACGCCTGACAGGACTGTTTTGATACTCATAAATTCTTCTTCCATCCAGACTATACTGTCGGTACCGTAATCGCAACGGTTCAGCCTTTCGGCTCGCGGACTCTACCGCCGGTCGGGGAATTGCGCCCCACCCTGAAGTTTTACGCTTGCAAATTTCCGCTTTCTGCACGACTCTGCAAAGCTTTTTCTGCTAAAAAAGATAAAGTTTATGATAAATGGTAAGGCCGGTTTCCTCCACCTGAATATAAGTATTCTGGAGACGACGTTACGGGGCTACTCAGAACCCCTCCGAGACCTAAACATCGATCGCCTCCCTTTTAGCCACCTGAAGGTGTCTAACGGTCGTTGGACGTAACGATGTTCTTAACGGTCTCTCCAGGGCCTTCGCTCACGCCCCTTCACTGACGCTCCCGAATACTTATATACAGGCTCCGTAAACCGGAATGCCACGTGCACCCATAAAGTACAAAAGGGGTCTGTCCCCTTTTGTATCATTTTTTGGTTTTGATTTCTATTACTCCGTTCTTTCCTTTCTCGCCCCAGACGGTTACTGCAGCTTTTCCTTTCAGGACGGTCATGGACCGGACGTTTTCAGCATCTATATCTTCGATGCTTCCGTTGAAGACTTCATCGTCTACAATAATGAGCGGTGTTTCACCTTCTTTAAAGGCACTCTTCAGTTCCCCCTCGGAAAAGCCGTTGGACTTATATGTAGAAGATGTTATGCTTCCTGATTCCGACGTTGAAGACTTATATGTTCTTGATGATTTGCCAGTTGGGTCTGTATTAACATCTGAACTCATGAACATATCAAATGGGTCCGATATTTTTGTCTTGATATTATGCTCTTTGATTACCCCTTCGGTAGAGTTCTTGTAGTTTATGTCATACTTGACGATGGTCTTTGAAACCAGTTGGGATCCGTCAAATGCGGTAATGGTCTGACCGTCTATTACATAGCGGTTGATTGTGTCGGTCGGGGCTGTCATATCATTGGAAACTGACAGCGCAGCAAACAATGCTGAGATTAATAATGCGTTCATATTCAATTATTTAATAGAGTTAGTTTAATGCGGTGAATGATAGAGAACTGGCATCGGAATTACACGTCATCGAGTAGCTCCGTTCCTTGCCGTCTGTAAGTTTAACGGTTATGACAACCGTGCTGCCGTGAGGTTCAGCCTTAACGGATTCAATCTCTCCCACCTCAATCTTGGAGATCATCTCCATACCCTCCAGAATCTGCATGGTGCTGATAGCCGTCTCAGTCTCCGGTAGCATCTGTTTATGGCCGATATGCAAGCTCACAAGCATCAGTATAACCGCTGCGGCTGCCACAGAACTCCATCTCAGAATCATGCGTACAGGCCTCCCACCCTTGGTTATACGGTCAAATTCGGCCGTATCAATCATGTCCGATGCACCAGCGTGCGTCATCCTGATAAGGGCTGCAATCTGCTCCTCATCGGCATCAGGCTGATGCGATGCATAGTACTGGGCCAGCATCTGCTCCTCGCGGATGGTAGTATCGGCATCCAGATATCGCTCTGCAAGAGCCATGCGGAACTGTTTGTTTTCAAGCATAGTATTCATAAGTCCTTCTTTATTTGTTCCATCATCAGCCTGCGGGCTGCTGAAAGCGTTGTTTTAATACTGGTTTTGGGACATCCCGTCACCTCCTCCATCTCATCAAGAGAGAATCCCATCTCATTCCTAAGATGCAGATAATGCCTCTGTGTAGGTGTGAGCAGTGCCAGAAGCGACTCCCTGACGGCATTTATATCGGCCTCATCGGTCAAATCCGATGCCGACGGACCTCCCGCCAAATCAACCCCGTCAATAGACTGCATCACAGCTCTGTTACCGCGCAGATGCGCAAGACAAACCTTCTTGGTTACAGTAACAGCCAATGCCTCAGGATCCCGGATCTCATAACCGTTCTCCGTCTGACTCCAAAGCATGAGCAGCGACTCCTGCACAATATCATCCGGTGCATCCTGTATCCCCGAATCCTTCACGAAACGGCCGGCCATAAGCATCAGCCTGCTTCGTATCCGTAGAGTCAACTGTTCAAAATCCTGTCTAGTCATAATCTCGCGTCTCTACACCATAGTTGCAGAAAACCACCAAAAGTAAATCGAAAACCCCAAATATTTCCCCAGTGAGCAAAGGTTTTCTTTTACGCGGAGCCGGACTATACCCTTGTGGGACCATCAGTGCAGCGACGTTAAGCGAGAGCCCCGGAAAGGCCGTTAAGAACATCGTTGCGTTCAACGACCGTTAGACACCTTTAGGTGGCTAAAAGGGAGGCGATCGATGTTTAGGCCTTGGAGGGAGCTTGAGTAGTCGCGGAACGTTGCGTCCCACAAGGGTATAGTCCGGCGTAGTGTAAAAGAAAACCGCTCCTCAATAACGAGAAGCGGCTAAAATAGTACAAAAGGGGTCTGTCCCCTTTTGTATCATTTCAGGTCAATTTTAAGCTGAAGTTCGTCTAGCTGAGACTGGTCAAGAGGACCGGGGGCATCCAGCATGACGTCGCGGCCTGAGTTGTTCTTGGGGAACGCGATGCAGTCGCGGATGCTGTCAAGCTTTGCAAAGATGCTCACAAAGCGGTCAAGTCCGAATGCCAGACCACCGTGAGGAGGTGCGCCGAACTTGAATGCGTTCATCAGGAATCCGAACTTGGCCTGAGCCTGCTCAGGAGTAAAGCCCAGGATCTTGAATATGGTAGCCTGCAGCTTGCTGTCGTGGATACGGATGGAGCCGCCGCCAACCTCGATACCGTTTATAACTATATCGTATGCATTGGCGCGAACGCTTGCAGGATCAGTATCCAGAAGAGGAATATCCTCGGGCTTGGGTGATGTGAACGGATGGTGCATAGCCATGAGGCGGTTCTCCTCATCACTCCACTCGTACATGGGGAAGTCAATCACCCACAGGCACTTGAACTGGTTCTTGTCACGGAGGCCAAGCTCATCGGCCACCTTAAGACGGAGCTCGGAGAGCTGCTTGCGGGTCTTCATGGCGTCATCGCCTGAGAGAATAAGTATAAGGTCACCTGCCTCGGCGTTCATGGCAGCCTTAAGCTGCTGCAGAACCTCCTGGGAGTAGAACTTATCGACCGATGACTTGACGCTGCCGTCAGCCTCAACGCGGGCGTAAACCATACCCTTGGCACCAATCTGAGGACGCTTAACGTACTCGGTAAGTGCATCAATCTGTTTGCGTGTATAAGTAGCGGCACCCTTGGCGCAGATACCACCTATGTAAGCGGCATCGTCAAACACACCGAATCCGTAGCCCTTGAGAACATCCATAAGTTCAACAAAGTGCATGTCAAAGCGCAGATCCGGTTTGTCAGAGCCGTAGTATTTCATAGCGTCCTGCCAAGTCATACGCTGGAAGGGATCCTTCATCTCTATGCCCAGGATGCTCTTGAACAGATGCTTTGCCATAGCCTCAAAGATCTGCAGGATATCCTCCTGCTCCACAAACGACATCTCGCAGTCAATCTGAGTGAACTCCGGCTGACGGTCGGCACGCAGGTCCTCGTCACGGAAACACTTGGCAATCTGGAAATAACGGTCAAATCCCGATACCATAAGCAGCTGCTTAAGAATCTGGGGGCTCTGAGGCAGAGCGTAGAACTGACCGGGATTCATGCGTGAAGGTACCACGAAGTCACGTGCGCCCTCAGGAGTGGAGTTGATCAGTATAGGAGTCTCAACCTCCATAAAGTTCAGGTCATCCAGGAACTTGCGGATCTCCATAACCATCTTGTGGCGCAGTTCCAGGTTCTTGCGTACGCACTGGCGGCGCAGGTCAAGATAGCGGTATTTCATACGCAGGTCATCACCGCCGTCGGTATCGTCCTCAATGGTAAAGGGAGGCGTATCGGCCGCATTGATAACGTTAAGAGTATTTACCAGAATCTCTATGTCACCTGTAGGAATCTTGGAGTTCTTGCTTGAGCGCTCGCTCACCTTACCGGTAATCTGGATCACGAATTCACGTCCCAGACGGCTGGCCTGCTCGCACAGGGCGGCATCGGTAGCATCGTCAAACACAAGCTGGGTTATGCCGTAGCGGTCACGAAGGTCAACAAAGACCATACCACCCATTTTCCTAACTCTCTGAACCCATCCTGCCAGTGTAACGGTCGTTCCGGCATCGGCCAGGCGGAGTTCTCCACAAGTTTTGCTTCTAAACATAGTCAGTTTCCTAAAAAGACCTGCAAATTTACCTTTTTTGTTTGATAACTGTATATTATTCCCGTTTGATTTGTTCTTTGTGCCACTCGTATTACAGCATTTGCAAAAATTGCTTAACTTCGCCTCAATTAAACTATATTTATAAAAGGTAAAACCAATTCAATTGCTTTATGAAAAAGAAACTTACCCGCTGGTCATTAGTGCTTGCAACTATTCTCTTTGTCTTTGCAAGTTGTAGTCTTCTGGAAGACGATTATGATGAAGACATGATTGTTGGTTCATGGACCACAAGCGGTTGGAGCTATGTATTCAATGAGGACCATACCGGTTCACGCACCCAGTCAGGCAGAACCCAGAACTTTACATGGAGCCTGGACGGCGATGAACTGGAACTCAAGATTGAAGGATATGAAGAGGGACAGACAGAAATCGTAACATTCATAGTTTACATCATTGAGGAGCTCAATGAAACCAGAATGGAGGTTTACGACAGCGCCGATTCCAAGAAGGAGATAATCGTATTTAAGAAGAAATGAAACCTAAACTGAAAAAAGCCCTCAAGATTACCGGAATCTCACTGGGATCACTGATAGGATTAGTGATCATACTGGTTCTGGTGGTTTGCTGGATTGTGTTCTCATCATCCGGCCTTACCAAAGTTGCGGAGAAGGCAATTGACAAATACTCTCCCGCCCGCGCCAAAATTGATGACGTGGACCTGACTCTTGTGGGTTCATATCCGTTCCTGGGATTCCGTCTGAACGGTCTGGTGGTGTATGATGATATGGAGGCGTCTCCGTATGACACACTGGCCGCAATAGACGCTTTCACTGTAACGGTTGATTTCAAGACTCTTTACAAGGAGAGAAAGATAATTCTCACCAACCTGTTCATTGACGGTGTATATGCCAACCTCTTTACGGCTGCCGACGGAAGTTCAAACCTGGATGTATTCGGTATGTCACAAGAGGAAGAGGAAGAACCGGAGGATGATGAAAGCAGCATGGATATCTATGCTGACCTCCAGAAAATCTCCATAGGTGACATAAATGCCTCGTACAAGGACCTTGCGGCAGGTATTGATGCAGGAATTAACAGCCTGGACATCAACCTTAAGGGACTGCTCAATTATGACAGTCTGGATGCCAAGGCCGGAATCAAGTTGGCATCGGTCAATGCAGCCATCAGGAATGATTCGATGAATGTAGGTGCATACCTTAAGGATATCAACCTAAATGCCGAACTCTCCAAATACAACGATGATGTGACTGCCGATGTCACTCTGGATCTCAAGGAGACTCAGGCCGCCATGGATGACATAAAGGCTGACCTGAACAACCTGAAGCTGGTTCTGAGCAATGTCAGCACCACTTTGGGCAGTGAAGGCTTAGGAGACCTCATGGCAGCATTCCGCATCACGGCATCAGACCTGTCCTACTCATCAGAGGGCATGATGACCCAGACCGGAAACATAATCATGAAGGCCGATAAGGCATTGCTTGCAGGTGACAGCGCCAATGTAAGCGGATTCACGTTTGATTCGCGCGACATTTCACTCCAGCTTGAGGACTCCGTAGGAACCATTACCAAAGCCAGCATAGCCAAGGTGCTGCTGGGTCTGGAAGGTGCGCTAAAACTTGATCTGAGCGATGTGGCCACCGGTCTCACCATAGATGTAAACGGCACAGAGTACAATCAGGGCGGCGATGATCCCATCAACGTCATTACCGATGAGCTCTCACTCAAGGCCGATGCCACCATCAAGGATGGAGATATTGCACTTCTTGCCGAATTCAACACCCCGTCTGTAAGTATTGAGATGGACAGTGACATGTACGTTCCGGGCTGGTCATTCGGATTTACCCTGCCGCTTGAAACCGACATGGACATAACCCGTTTCAACGTAAAGCAGGGCGCAAATGTACGTATAGACGGTCAGCAGATAGCGTTCAACGCCAATGGTACCCTGGGCGGACAGCAGACAGTTGCCGGACGTGCCAGAATCAACACCCCGCGTGACCTTGACATAGACAGGCTCATTTCCATGATTCCCGATGCGTTCAAGGACATGCTCCAGGGCATTGACGTCCACGGACTTGTTGGACTGGACATCAACGTCAAAGGTGCTTTGGCCGATGCAGGTCCCGTTCTGGATAATGCTACGGCCAGAATCTCACTCAGGAATCTGGATGCATCGGTAAATGATTCGCTTAATGCCGCATCGGGCAAACTGACTCTTGAGGCTGCCTACCCCAGCCGTGTGGCTGTTGACAGACACCGCCAGACTGCCGATGTAATTATCAAGGCTACTGATCTTGATCTGTCGATGATAGATTCCACCAATATCAACGCCGCTATTGAGGACCTTAATCTGAGCGCATCGGTAGCAGGTCTGGATGAAGACATCGACAAGATGAATGTCCTGGTTGACCTGAGTGTAGGTAAACTGTCGGGCGATATGGACACTCTGGCCGCCTCACTCGGCAATACTGCCATCACGCTCAATATGGCACCTGCAGACGGAACTATCGCCATGAAGGCCGATATAGGATTCGACCAGTTGGCCGCCACAATGGGAAGCGCACTATCCGCAACCCTTGGCGCCACCAAACTGCAGGCTATGGCACAGTATGACTCCACCAAGACCGATATCCTGAACCAATGGAATCCTCAACTCAAGGTGCTGCTCAAGGATGGTCAGGTTGATATGCTGGCCTCGCCCATCTGCCTCAAGACACTTGACTTTGACTTCTCGCTTGGCCGGTTCAATATCAACGAATGCCGTGCAGAGATTGATGATTCGGATATCCAGTTGTGGGGTGATATCTATAACATAGGTGAATTCATGGACGGCACCGGCCTTCTGACCGGTGAGTTGTCTCTGGAATCGGACCACATGAACCTGAACAGACTCATGGCACTTACCGGCGATGAAGAGGATCAGGAAGCCGCCCAGGAGGCCGTTCAGGAAATTGAGGAGGGCCAGGATACCATCAGCACCGGTCCTATCATGATTCCTAAGGGCATAGACCTTACACTCTACACCAACCTCAGTGAAGTTGACTTTAACGACCACACATTCAACAATGTAGGTGGCGATATCTCAATCAAGGACGGTGTCATGATAATGCAGGAGCTCGGCTTCTCGTCAAAGGCTGCCGAGATGCAGCTTACAGCCATCTACCGCACGCCCAATGTCCAGGACCGTTTCATGGAACTTGACTTCCATCTGCTGGACATTGAGATTGACGAGCTCATAGACATTGTACCTTCAGTTGACTCAATCATGCCTATGCTCAAGGCGTTATCAGGTAAGGCGCAGTTCCATTTTGCCGCTCAGACATATCTGGAGCCCGATTACGTAACGTACGGACCTCTGTATCCGCAGATGTTCACCCTTATGAGCAATGCCGTCATTGAAGGTGCTAACCTGCAGGTACTTGACTGCGAGATGTTTGATGAGATAAAACGCAAGCTGTTGATGAGCAAGGATGCCAAGCCTGTAATTGACAGCTTGGATGTCGAGATTCAGGTTCTTGACGGTAAGGTTGACGTCTATCCTACCCGCATCAAGATGGACCGTTATGAGGCTATCCTGAGCGGCCGTCACAATATCGACGCCGGCTTAAGCTGCAGTTACAACATATCACTTGTAAAGTGTCCGCTTCCCATCCGTCTGGGTGTGACCATAAGCGGTCCGCTTGAAGAGATTGCCGAGTTCCCGGTACGTCACATCAAGGTTGGACGCGCACAGTATGACAAGCTGTACAGTCCCGAGAAGGGCAAGGCCGAAGAGGCTATCATGCGTCGCAAGAACGCCATCATGGAAGCCGGTCGGGCAAATGTACGACCCCGATCATCGGCAAAGCATGTCAAACCTGCTGAATAAAAAGAAATCCCCGGAGGTCATCCGGGGATTTTTTATGCGTTTAATCCAAGTAGCGCCTGGGAGATGTTGATCATAAAGTCTCCCATCGTTTCAAGTTCCTGGATAAGGTCAAAGTAATAAACGCCCGCCGTGTAATCATATGATTTGACCTCCATATTCTTGAGGTGCTCCTCGCGAAGGCTGTCACGCATATTGTTTATGGCATCCTCGGCCACATAAGCGTCTGTTATGTCTGTCACGTTGGCCTGTGCCAGATTGGTGTTCATAACGTCATAAGCCTTCTGCATGGTATCCAGCATCTCATTTATGCGCTTGCGCATCAGGTCGTTGAATACCTTGCCGTGATCACGCTTACGCTGCAGCAGACGTGAAATGGCCTCGCCCGAATCACCCAGAGACTCCATCTCACCTATTATCTTGAAATATGCCTTGACCTGCAGACGTGCCTGGTCCGATATGTCATTCTGGCTTACCTGATTAAGGTATGATGCAATCTCAAACTCAATACGGTCCGTAATCTCCTCATACTTGACCAGTTTCTGCCGGAGTTCCTCAAATCCGTCGGTCTCGGACTCCTGAATGGCCTGACGTACATATCCGAATCCCTTGGCGCATATCTCGCCAAAGTGGTTTATCTCCTTGCGCGCCTCGGTTATGGACAACTCGGCCAGATTGGCGTTACCCTTGCCGATATAAACCAGATGGAACACCTCTTTCTCCTCTTCCTTGTTGGGAACCATCTTCATGACCAGTTTCTCCAACTGCGGTATGAACCATACCAGGATAAGTGTTGTTATGATGTTGAACAGAGAGTGAACAATGGCTACACTGTACGGCAGACTGCTTGCCAGGGTTGTCTGGGCGCTCAAGGCGCTGCCTTCTAGACCGGTCTGTGACAGGATGCTGAAATCGGCCGTAAGAGGATTGGGGAATCCCATAGCCTCTACGATATAGGCATTCAGCCTCATATAAGGTCTGAACAGCGCAATTACCAGAACAGAACCGAAAAGGTTGAATACCAGATGCGCACGTGCGGTACGCTTGGAACTTACGTTGGTCGATGTTGCAGCCAGGTTAGAGGTAATTGTGGTACCTATGTTCTCACCCAGGATAAACGCGACAGCGTTGGGGAACGTAATGGCGCCCGATGCCAGCAGCAGCATGGTGATACTTGTTGCAGCAGCCGATGACTGCAGGCAGAAAGTCATCACGGCACCTATTATGATAAAGAGCACGGTGCTAAGGCCCATATCGGTTATAGGAGCCAGGAAATCACGTACCGGCTGGCTTGACAGCAGCGGATAAGATGTATCCTTGAGCATGCTCAAGCCCAGGAACAGGAACGCGAATCCTATCAGGAACGAGCCGAAATCCTTGGTTTTCTGTTTCTTAAAGAATGATGTCAGTACGAATCCCACAAAAATAAGAGGGATTGCAATGGCACCCAGGCTGAACGTTCCGTCCATACTGACGGCAAACAGCCATGCGGTAACCGTAGTACCTATGTTGGCACCCATGATCACGCCGATGGCGCTCTTGAGTGTCATAAGTCCCGCATTCACAAAGCTTACCAGCATAAGTGTGGTTGCGGTCGATGACTGCACCAGAACGGTCACCAAAAAACCGGTAAACAGGCATTTACCGGTATTTGATGTCATCTTCTCAATAAATGAACGCAGGCCCTTGCCCGCAAATCTCTGAAGGCTGCTGCTCATAAGATTCATGCCCCAAAGGAACAGGGCAAGGCAGCCAAGCATCGTAAGAATCTGATAGAATAGTGAATCCACTTCTTAACCTCTTATAAATCGATACAAAGATAATTTATTTTTGAAAAACAGTACAAAAGGGGACAGTCCCCTTTTGTATCATTTTATGTCCAGTTTGAGGCCGTCGTAGGCAAACTGCATGTGCGGCGGGAACTTGGCGTTCATTATGGCATGCATACCTGCACGGTGGCTCATGTGGACAAAATAAGTCTCCTTGGCCCCTACCTTCTCTGCAAACAGCACAGCCTGGCGCACGTTCTGGTGCGTGGGATGTTCCTTGGTATGCAGCGCGTTCACCACAAGAGTCTCAGTGCCTTCCAGCAGTCTGAATGACTCCTCATCAATGCTTTTCATATCGGTAATGTATGTCAGGTTTCCGATTCTGAACCCAAGAATGGGCAGGTTGCCGTGCATTACGCGTATGGGCAGAAATTCCAGGTCACCAACCCTGAAACTTTTGCCCGGTTGGATCTCACGCAGTTCCATATGAGGCACACGGGGGTTGATATTCTGGTTGAAACAGTACGGCATACTCTGCACGATATGACTTATCACATTGCTCTCGGCATAGATGGGAATGGTGGTCGTAGTGCAGTAAGGACGCAGGTCATCAAGACCTCCTATATGGTCGTAATGCTCATGCGTAACGATCACAGCATCAAGCTGTTCAATGCCGGCTCTTAAAGCCTGCTGACGGAAATCGGGGCCGCAGTCTATAATGATTTTGGTGGTATCAGTCTCTATCAGGGCCGATGTGCGCAGACGCTTGTCATGCGGATCGGTTGACATGCATGTCTGGCAGTGGCAGCGCATCTCGGGTACGCCTATGGATGTTCCGGTTCCAAGGAAAGTCAGTTTCATATATAGTTGACCTCTGTAGAGAGTGTAATTCCGAATTTCCGTTTCACATCGGCAATGATGGTGTCGGCCAGGTGCCTGACATCGGCCCCGGTGGCCCCGCCCTTGTTTACCAGCACCAGCGCCTGCTTGTCATAAACGGCTGCAGGACCCAGCGAGCGGCCTTTCCAGCCGGTTTTCTCAATCAGCCAGCCGGCCGGAACCTTGATTCCGCCCGGAGCCGGATATGAAGGCACATCGGGATAGTTACTCCTTATTATATTGAACTCCTGTTCTGTCACCACCGGGTTCATGAAAAAGCTTCCGGCATTACCAAGTACCTTGGGATCGGGCAGTTTGCTGTCACGGATTGAAATCACGGCCTGGCGTATGTTTGCCAGTGTGGGACCGCCCAGACGCTCCACCTCCTGCTCCAGCGCTCCGTAACCCAACTTGGGCTGAGGCACCTTGGAAAGCGCATATATCACGTATGCAACTGCATACTGTCCCTTAAGTTCATTCTTGAATATGCTCTGACGGTATCCGTAGCGGCACTCGGCTTTGCTGAAATCGCGCTCGGTTCCATCGGTCAGGCATATGGTCTGCACAGTATCGATAACGTCCTTTGCCTCAGCACCGTATGCGCCTATGTTCTGGACTGCGCTGGCACCTACCTCGCCGGGAATGGCCGACAGGTTCTCAACACCCCAGAAACCGTTAATGGTGCACCATGCCACGAAATCATCCCATACAACTCCTGCGCCCACCTTTACGTAGACGAGGTCATCAGTACTGTCTATGATATCTATCGATGTTATTGTGGAGTGCAGTACCGTACCCTTGAAATCGCCCATAAACAGCAGATTACTGCCTCCTCCTATCATCAGGACGGGCGTTTCTATATCCGGCAGGGCGTTTTTGAGCTCATCGGTAGTAGCCCAGTCAATAAGCCTGTCTGCCCTGACATCCATACCGAAGGTATTCCTGTCCGCAAGTGAACAATTGTCTCTAATCGTCATGCTGCAAAATTACTCATTCTAATTGTTGAAATCGCTTCTTTTTTTGCTAATTTTGCGCCTTGTAAAAAAGTATCGTGATGATTGAGAAAATAGAACAGCTTATAGCCGAAATCAACGGCCTCAAGGCATCAACTGCCGAAGAGCTTGAATCACTGCGTCTTAAGTACCTGAGCAAGAAAGGTGCCATCAATGACCTCATGGCCGATTTCCGCAATGTTCCCGCCGAGCAGAAGCGTGAGGTGGGTCAGAAACTCAATGAACTCAAGAACCTGGCACAGGACAAGATAAACGCCCTCAAGGAGATTTTTGATGCACAGAAGGCCGAGTCCGAGAAACCCGACCTGACCCGCACCGCATACCCCACCGGACTCGGCACACGCCACCCGCTCAACATAGTCAAGAATGAGATAATCGATATTTTCTCACGTCTGGGCTTTGTTCTGGCCGACGGTCCCGAGGTGGAGGATGACTGGCATGTATTCTCATCCATGAACTTTGCCGAGGATCACCCCGCACGCGATATGCAGGATACCTTCTTTGTAGAGGCACATCCCGATATCATACTTCGTACGCATACATCATCGGTCCAGAGCCGCGTAATGGAGGTCTCAGAGCCCCCTATCCGCATCATCTGCCCGGGCCGCGTTTACCGTAACGAGGCCATCAGTTACCGTGCACACTGCTTCTTCCATCAGGTTGAGGCTCTGTACGTTGACAAGAAAGTAAGTTTCTCGGACCTCAAGCAGGTTCTGCTCTACTTTGCACAGCAGATGTTCGGTCCCGATACCAAGATCCGTCTGCGCCCCAGTTACTTCCCCTTCACCGAGCCATCGGCCGAGATGGACATAAGTTGCAACATATGCGGCGGAAAGGGTTGCGCATTCTGCAAGGGCACCGGTTGGGTTGAGATCCTGGGCTGCGGTATGGTTGACCCCAACGTTCTGGAACTCAACGGCATCAACAGCAAGGAATACTCAGGCTTTGCACTCGGTATGGGTATTGAGCGCATCACCAACCTTAAATATCAGGTCAAGGACCTGCGTATGTTCTCCGAGAACGACGTGCGTTTCCTCAAGGAGTTTGAGGCAGCCAACTGATAACCCACACCTCTTATGAGAAAGAGGGAATTATACAATAAATGCAGCGAGAGACTATCTCAGGCATATCCTGAGGCAGCAACCGAGCTGCATTTTTCGTCTCCATACCAACTGCTCTGTGCGGTCATGCTGTCGGCCCAATGTACCGATAAGCGCGTCAATATGGTCACTCCCGCCCTCTTTGAGGCATTCCCCACGGTGCATGATATGGCTGCAGCCACTCCGGAGCAGATATTCCCGTATATCAAAAGCGTTTCTTATCCCAACTCCAAGGCCGATCATCTGGCCGGAATGGCACGTATGGTATGTGACCGTTTTGACGGCAGGATACCGGATACCATGGAAGAGATGACCTCTCTGCCAGGTGTAGGCCGCAAAACCGCAAACGTGATGCTTGCAGTGGCATTTAACGGTCAGGCTATGCCGGTTGATACCCACGTATTCCGCCTGAGCCACCGCATTGGTCTTGTACCCAAGCGCTGCACTACCCCGTTAAGCGTTGAGAAAGAGTTGGTTAAGTACTTCCCAAAAGAACTGCTTTCACGTGCTCATCATTGGCTCATCCTGCACGGGCGCTACGTATGTACCGCGCGCACACCAAAATGTGCAAATTGCTGCCTTAATGACATATGTTTGCGTGATTTTGATTAATTTTGCGGTCTGTTACCAGTGGCAATGGAAAAGAAAGACATTTTTGAAAGCATCAGGGACGTTAAAAAATCCCTTCAGAAAGCCGATAAGTACATCCCCAAGGTTGAGGAGCGCTCCATTGACCGTGCCGAGATAAAGGAGGCGGTCAAGTTGTTCCGTCATGTGGTGTTCGGCAATTTCTTTGGAGCGGTTGACCTCTCCACGTCTTTAAGCCGCCTGTATACCATTCTGTCCCATCAGATTGACTATATCAGCCGGATATTCCATGAGTCCATGCCCTGTTGTGCAGAGGAGATTTCCCAGCAGTTCATTGAGAGCATCCCGGAGCTTCGCCGCCTGCTTGGAACCGATGTCAAGGCCATCTTTGACGGTGACCCTGCAGCCGTAAGCCATGAGGAGGTAATCCTGTGCTACCCGTCGCTGGTAGCCATGTACCACTACCGTATGGCACACCGTCTGCTTGAACTTGGAGTACCCATCCTGCCCCGCATCATCACTGAACTTGCACACTCGCTTACCGGCATAGACATCCATCCGGGTGCCCGTATCGGCGAGTATTTCAGTATAGACCACGGTACCGGAGTGGTTATAGGCGAGACAGCAATCATAGGCAATCATGTACAACTCTATCAGGGAGTTACGCTTGGCGCCAAGAGCTTCAAGTTTGATGAGAACGGCAATCCCATAAACGTACCGCGTCATCCTATCATCGAAGACAACGTGGTAATCTACTCCAACACATCGGTACTTGGCCGCATAACCATCGGCCATGACACCATCATTGGAGGTAACGTATGGCTTACTCAGGACCTGCCGCCCTACTCCAAGTTTTTTCAGAACAGAGAGAAATAATTTAACCATAAACAAACAGAATTATGACAATTGATCAATTCAATTTCGCCGGAAAGAAGACTTTCGTACGCGTAGACTTCAACGTTCCCGTTGATGAGAACTTCAACATCACCGATGATACCCGTATCGTCGCTGCAATGCCCACCCTGAAGAAGATCATCGCCGATGGCGGTCGTCTTATCATCGCTTCACACATGGGTCGTCCCAAGAAGAACCCGGATCCCAAGTACTCACTCAAGTACATCCTGAAGCACGTTTCAGAGTGCCTTGGTGTTGACGTAAAGTTTGCCGAGGACTGCGCTAAGGCTCAGGAGCAGGTTGCCGCTCTCAAGGACGGTGAGGCTCTGCTGCTTGAGAACGTACGTTTCTACGCTGAGGAAGAGGGTAAGCCCCGTGGCATCGAGAAGGAGGATCCCGCATACGATGCTGCCAAGAAGGAGCTCAAGGCCGCTCAGAAGGAGTTCGCCAAGACTCTGGCCAGCTACGCCGACGTTTATGTAAACGATGCATTCGGTACCGCTCACCGCAAGCACGCCACCACAGCCGTTATGGCCGATTTCTTTGATGCAGATCACAAGATGTTCGGTTATCTGATGGAGAAGGAGGTTGTAGCTGTTGAGAAGGTGCTCAATAACTCAGTTAAGCCTGTAACCGCCATCATCGGTGGTTCAAAGGTATCTTCAAAGATCACCATCATTGAGAACCTGCTCCAGAAGGTTGACAACCTGGTAATCATAGGCGGTATGGCCTACACATTCGTTCTGGCCAAGGGCGGTAAGGTAGGTAACTCACTCTGTGAGCCCGATCAGGTTGACGTTGCCCTGGCCGTTCTCAAGAAGGCCGAGGAGCTGGGCGTAAAGATCGTCCTGCCCGTTGACTGCCTTGCAGCCGATAACTTTGACAACAACGCCAACACTCAGGTTGTTGACAACAACAACGTACCCGACGGTTGGGAAGGTATGGATATAGGTCCCAAGTCAGCCGCTCTGATGGCCGGAGTAATCGAGTCTTCAAAGACTATCCTGTGGAACGGTCCTGCCGGTGTATTCGAGTTCAGCAACTTCCAGGCCGGTACAAAGGCTATCGCTACCGCTGTTGCCAACGCAACTGCCAAGAACGGAGCTTTCTCACTGGTAGGTGGCGGTGACTCAGTAAGCGCTGTAAAGCAGTTCGGTTTTGCCGATAAGGTATCATACGTATCAACCGGCGGCGGTGCCCTGCTTGAGGCTATCGAGGGTAAAGTTCTGCCCGGTATCGCTGCTATCAAGGGTTAATCCCAAATATTTTTAGTATATTTGAAACCGCGGGAGCAATACTCCTGCGGTTTCTTTATTATGGGTGTAGAGGAAGATATAAAGAAGCGTGCGCAGCACATCAGGGAACTGTTGCTCAGCGCACATCTCAAGGAGGCATTGGAGCAGATTCAGGCTCAGATGTCGGGCATATCGGACTGGAGCGCATCGTCCCGTTTTGAGGATATAGACCGCTCCTACAGGTACATGCTGCAGTATTACAGCCAGGGTTCGCCCGATGAGCACCGCAATGAGGTCTACCGCCAGCTGGTGCGCCGTGCCCTGCTTCTGAACGATGACGTACTCCAGGCACGCCTGCAGCCTACGTCCATGCTTCTCTACTACCAGCACCTGCGCTCCACCCAGTCCCGTACAGAGAATATAGAAGGACTCCGCCTGGCACTGGAATCATTTGCCGAACTTGGCGATACCGACACCCACGAGCGTAACCTAGGCCTTCTGTTTGACCTTATCTGGACCAACGGAGAGTGGAATTCAAGTGATTCAGCATCACTACTTGAACTCATTGATTCTCCGCTTGTTATAGAGGATGATTCAGCCCTTGCCATAAGCGCCGTGACGCTCTCCCTGATGGAGCGGTTTGATCCGCTCAAATGCATATTCCTGTGCCAGGCTGCCCGTAGTCTGAGTACCACAGTATCGGTCCGTGCACTCACAGGACTGGCTGTGGCATTGGGCGGTTACAATGACATTATGCCCTACTTCCCGGAAGTAACTGATGCCATAAGGCTGCTGCAGGACGAGCCGGACATATGCGAGCGTATGCTCAAAGTGCAGATGTCACTGCTTCTGTGCCGTGAGACCAAGGAGATAGACCGCCGTATGCGTGAGGAGTTCATCCCCACCATGTTGCGTAACCCCAAACTGGGCGACCTTATGCGCGAGGAACTGGAGCGGGATGACGATGTCTATATGAGCACCTTCTCAAATCTCAAGAACTATCCCTTCTTCCGCGAGATACACAATTGGTTCCGTATCTTCAGCATAGACCAGCCCGATGTACGTAAGGCGTTGGGAGACAATACCCTGGCTACGACCATCGGCAAATCCATGCTCTCCAGCGGCATATTCTGCAATTCAGACAAATACTCCATAGCGCTCACCTTCTCGCAGATACCGCGCGAGCAGCGTGACATGCTTACGGGACAGATCAACGAGGAGGCCCTTGAGGCAATGGATGAGAAAGCCACCAGCGCATCACCCGCCGGTGCCGCCGAGACATTCTCGGCCCGTCAGTATGCCCATGACCTGTACCGTTTCTTTAATCTCTTCAGCCGCCGCCATGAGTTCCGCAACCCGTTTGACAGCAATCTTAATCTGCTTACAGACAGTCCAGTATCTCCTCTTCTCCAAACTACGGAGTCAGAGCAGGCCATTGCCGCATGGCTGTTTGGAAAGAACTATTATGATGAGGCCGTACAGGCATTCCGCCTGATGGAATCCACAGCGCACCCCTATTCGACCGATTACCGGTTCTACCAGCAACTGGGATACGCGCTTCAACGCACCCAATCATATAACCAAGCGCTTGAGGCATATCGCCGGTCGGATATACTTCAGGGCGGCAACAACTGGACGTTGCGTCATTCGGCCCAGTGCCTTAGGGTTCTTGGACAGGCCGATGAGGCTCTTGAACTGCTGTTGCAGGCTGAGAAGAACAGCCCTGACAATCTCTCGCTTCAGATTCAGATAGGCGACTGTCTGGTGGATCTTAAGCGTTACGACGATGCCCTGACACGTTTCTTCAAGGTTGATTACCTTAAGCCGGACTATCCCAAGGCATGGAGGGCAATAGGCTGGTGCGCATTCCTGGCAGGACGTACTGATAAATCCATTGAGTATTACAACAAACTGCTCAATGCCAAGCCTACCGCCAATGACTGCCTCAACGCCGGTCACGCCTACTTTGTTGACGGCAATATCCAACGCGCAGTCTCCCTGTACCGTCAAAGCCGCAGCATGATGGGCCCCGATGAATTTGAGGCCGAATTCAACAAAGACCGCCCCATTCTGGCATCAAAGGGCATTGCCGAGCAGGATTTCCCGCTGTTGTGGGACCTTATAGAATAATCAGATAAACAAGCATATGAAAACTGTCAGACATTTGTCTTTTTTACTTCAGCTGTTAATCGTGACAGCATGTAACAACACCCCCAAATCAACCCTGTCTTACGCCTACGACTCCCAGATTGAGGATAACGTCGAGCGCACTCTCAAGAAAATGACCCTTGACGAGAAGATAGGTCAGATGCTTCAGCTTAACCTTCCTACCGTAGGTCATACTGACCGGAACGGTAAGTTTGTAGTTGACGATGACAAACTTGAGGAGGTGATAGGCAAATACAAGGTCGGATCCCTGCTCAACACACCTCAAACTATACCTCCCACTCCCGATGAATGGTACGCCATTGTAAAGAAAGTTCAGGATAAGTCACTGGATGTAATGGGAATACCCTGCCTGATAGGACTTGACCAGAACCACGGTACCACCTATACCAGCGGTGGTACCCTGTTCCCCCAGAACATCAATATGGGTGCCACGTTTAACCGTCAGGCCACATTTGATGCCGCCGCTATCACCGCATACGAGACCCGCGCCAGCAATATTCCATGGACCTTCTGCCCTACACTTGACCTGAGCCGCAACCAACTGTGGCCCCGCTGCTGGGAGAATTTCGGTGAAGATGCATACGTAAATTCCGCCATGGCCCAGGCTGCCGTCATGGGTTTCCAGGGATTGGACCCCAACCATATCGACAACCGGCACATATCCGTATCTCTCAAGCACTACATAGGTTACGGCGTACCCGTATCGGGTAAGGACCGCACACCGGCTGTAATCAGCCCCTTGGAACTGCGTGAGAAATATTTTGCACCCTATCTGGCCGGTATCCGCGCCGGCGCCCTCAACATCATGGTCAACTCCGGCATGGTTAACGGCGTCATGACCCACGCCAACCACGAACTCCTGACCGTATGGCTAAAGGAGCAGTTGGGCTGGGACGGAATGATCCTTACCGACTGGGCCGATATAGACAACCTGTACAACCGCGACAAGGTTGCCAAGGATAAGAAAGAAGCCATCAGGATGGCCATCAACGCCGGTATAGACATGTCCATGGACCCCTACAGCCTGCAGTTCTGCGATATCCTGAAGGAACTTGTTGAGGAGGGTTCAGTACCAATGAGCCGCATTGATGATGCCGTACGCCGCATCCTGCGCATGAAATTCCGTCTGGGACTCTTCGGCACGCCCTATACTGACCCCAAAGAATTCACTGAATTTGCCAGTTCCGGACACGCAGAGGTTGCCCTGCATGCAGCCGAGGAGAGCATGGTACTGCTCAAGAACGACGGCACCCTGCCCCTCAAAAAGGGTACAAAGATCCTGCTTACCGGCCCCAACGCCAACAGCATGCGCTGCCTTGACGGCGGCTGGAGTTATTCCTGGCAAGGTGATATAGCCGATATGTGCGCTTCACAGTACAACACCATCTATGAAGCCTTGGTCAACAAGTTCGGTGCAGACAACGTAATACTTGAGCAAGGGGTACGCTACACACGTGGAGCCACATTCGAAGCCGAGGCCAAGCCTGAGATAGACAAAGCCGTAGCCGCAGCCAGCAAGGCCGATGTCATAGTAGCGTGTATCGGCGAGAATTCCTACTGCGAGACTCCCGGTAACATATCGGACCTGACACTGTCCAAAAACCAGCGTGACCTGATTAAGGCCCTTGCTCAGACAGGCAAGCCTATCGTGCTGATACTCAACGAGGGGCGCGCACGTATCATTGCCGATATAGAGCCTCTGGCAAATGCCATAACTGACATAATGCTGCCGGGCAACTACGGTGGTGACGCACTGGCCAACCTGCTTGCCGGCGATGCAAACTTCAGCGGCCGCCTGCCCTTTACCTACCCCAGGGAGGTACATTCACTCATCACCTATGACTACAAACCATGTCAGGAGGTTGACAAGATGCAGGGTGCCTACGATTATGACGCTGTAGTATCGGTACAGTGGCCCTTCGGCTATGGAAAGAGTTATACAACGTTCAAATACTCCAACCTTAAATTCGATGTCATAAACGGTAATCCCGGAAACCAGACCGGTTTCAAGGCTGGTGACGTACTCTCCTTTACTGTCGATGTGACCAACACCGGTTCAGTTGCCGGTAAGGAGAGCGTCCTGCTGTTCAGCAGCGACCTTGTAGCCAGCGTATCGCCCGATGTCCGCCGCCTGCGTGACTTCACCAAGACAGAACTTGCCCCGGGTGAGAAAAAAACCGTACAGTTGTGCATCAACGCAAATGACCTGGCCTTTGTGGGAGCCGACGGCAAGTGGATTCTTGAGGAGGGCGAGTTCCGTATACAGATTGGCACCGAAACAGTCATTATCAACTGTACGGAGACACACAAATGGGAAACCCCGAATATTCCGGTCATTTAATCAATTATTGATTGGAAAGACTTTTAACTTTTTCTTATTTTTGCAATCTAATAGAAAGTGATTATAACAACCAAATAACCAATTATTATAAAATGACAGCCAATAGACTTTTCAGAAGCATCATGCTGCTCTTGGCATGTGCCTTGGTTCTGTCCACACAGAACATCTCCGCTGCTAAAAAGGTCCAGGAGGGCCCGGTGAAAGCCTCACAGCGTTTTGTGCATAACTACGGTGGTCGCGGTAACCCCTATCTGCCCCTTTGGGAGCATGTACCCGACGGCGAGCCTAAAGTATTTGAGGACCCTGACCGTCCCGGACATTACCGTGCATATATCATCGGCTCACACGATGTAAGCGCCAACCGTTACTGCGGTCCCGATATCCGTATCTGGTCAGCACCCGTTGAGAACCTGAACGAGTGGCGTGATGACGGCCCGGTATTCACATTCCAGGCAGCCAACGGTCGTTGGGACGTTATGTACGCTCCTGACCTTGTTGAAGTTATCGAGAAGGATGCCAAGGGTAAGGACAAAAAAGTATATTATCTCTATCCCCACAGCCGTGGTCCCCGTCGTGAGGCAATGGTCTGCAAGGGTGACCGCCCCGACGGCCCCTTCACTCCCCTCAACCTCGATGAGAATCAGGCAGCCATCGCAGGCAGTTGCATCGGCTTTGACCCGTCAGTATTTATTGAGAAGATAACCGACAAGAATGATCCCGACTATGCAAAGGGCTTCCGTGCATACGGATTCTGGGGCTTCCAGCACTCAACAGGTGCCCAGCTTGACCAGGAGACCATGTACTCGGTACGTCCCGGAACCACTCCAGTTGATCCTCTGCTGCCCGCCAGCTCCCGCTACGGTGTGGTTCGTGACCGTCAGGGAACAGTCTACACTGCTCTTGCCGAGGGTCAGAATCCCGGTGACTTCAACTTCTTTGAGGCATCTTCAATCCGTCAGGTGGGTAACAAGTATGTCATGATATTCTCAGGTTACTCAGGTCCCGACTACGGTCTGGGCTCAACCAACTCAGCCCTGCGTTACTGCTACGGCGATTCTCCTCTGGGTCCCTGGAAGAGCGGCGGCGTTGCTGTTGACTCACGTGGTCCTATCCTCAACGAGGACGGCACCAAGCTTATCACAGCCAACTTTGCCCACAACACCCACGGCAGTATCGAGCAGATAAACGGCCAGTGGTACATATTCTACCATCGTCCTCCGCGCGGCAACGGTAACGCCCGTCAGGCAATGGTTGCTCCCGTCAAGATCACTTGGGATGAGAAACCCGTATCAGAGGGCGGTAAGGTAGTCATCACAGGTTATGATCCCTATGCTCCCGATGAGGTTTGGACTGCCAAGGCTTCAAACGGTGACGAGTACACCGGCGCTGAGGTTACATCTGAGGGATTCAACATCTACGGTCTGCCTCCCTATGCATACTATTCAGCAGGTTACGCTTGCGTATTCATGAACAAGGACGGCGGTCAGAACCGTAACTCACTGCAGGACAACTGGGATATCTGGAACAACGAGCAGATCTGCAACGTTGACGCCGGCGATATCATAGGTTACAAGTACTTCGGTCTGGGCGGTCTCAAGAAGGACAGCAAGGGTATCGAGGCATTTGACGGCACCACTTCAAAGCAGCATTCATCATTCAACGTATGGTTCAAGCGTACTGCCGGTGAGGGCGGTATCAACATAAAGGTCATGATGGACGGCCCCTGGAAGAACGATGTATGGAACGGTAAGGAGATCGGTAAGATCAAGATTCCTGCCAATTCACCGGTTGACAAACTTGAGAAATATACAATCGACGTATCAGAGTTTGTTGATGATGTTGAAGGCAAGCATGCCATATATCTGGTGTTTGATGCTGCCATTGACGGAGCTATCGGCCAGTTCTATGGTTGCGGATTCAGCACCAAGACCACATCACTGAAGCGCCCCGTACCTCCCACCCTTAACGTAACAATAGGTGGTAAGGCCATAGAGCTTCCCGCCGAGCCCGTTCACTCAAATGACAACAACGGTTACACCGACAACACTCATTATGAGATGGACTACAAGCTGGAGCCCGGTCAGAAGTCAAAGGTATCTGTAGAGTGCCTCTGGTCAACAATGCAGTTCTGGGTAGAGCAGATCAAGGGCGATGAAGGCACCGCCGTCATCACTGCCGAGTACCTCTTCCCCGGTACCCTCAGCAAGCAGACCAAGGTCTACAAGATCAATATCAGCAAATAAATTGCATATTTTTTCATCAAAAAGGCTGTCGATTTAATCGGCAGCCTTTTTTCTTTCAATATTTTGCATATTGTAAACAAAAATTATAGATTTGCATAAACATTAATCCTCTTCTGATTATGAAAAAATATTCAACATTACTTATTGTACTTGCTTCTTCAATCGGCGTTTCAGCCCAGACTACTATTGAAAGTGAAGGTATTTATCTTATTGAGAATACCGGCGCATATGATGGATATCAGCAACCCACACAGTCATCGTACACTTTGGAGTATGGTAAGCAATATATCTTTCAGGTAGACGGTGATTATTACATCACAGTAGTAGGAAAAGATATGAGAGACCCCAAGATTCTGGGCGTAGGAAACAACGTATTCATGTTCTTTGATTGGGATGGATGGTGCAAGAAGTATAATCAGGACTCAGATTCAGAATTTGCTCTGGCAGGCTATGATTCGTTCAAGATGCAATCCGGCATATATGAAATATGGGCCGAAGCACCCCAAAATGTAGGAGATTGCGGAGATATCAATTTCGTCAGGATGGGATCAATAGAAGATTATGCCAACAGGGATTATTACGATACAGTATCCGTAAACATGACTCTTGTATATTCGTCACGCAAGAAAGTACAGAAGTCGTCATTGAATGTTACAAGCGGTCCATGGGTGATGACAATGAGAACTTACACTCATTGGGATTATGAGAGTACTGATTATGTCTACCTGCCTTCAAAAAGGTTGGCAGAAAGATTGGGCTACCCCGGATGTTATGCCTTCTATATCACCAATCCATATTCATCGGATGATATAATGGAACTTACAATTGATGGTAGCAGGTATTGGTTCAGTTCGTATTCAGCAGAATCTGATTGGACCGATCTCACATTCGCACAGGCGGGAATAAGTGTCAATTCACATACAGGAAACAGAATTGCAGTTATAGTTGATAAGGATAAAAACAAGGCGCTTATCAAGACATTCCAATTTAATGGTACTATGATTGACTTTATCAAATCATCCGTATCAAAGATTAAAGCCGCTGATTCATCAGACCAGACCTACTCCGTATCCGGAATACCCGGAGCCCAGGAGGGCCTGATAATCAAAAACGGAAAAACCTACTACGTTAAATAAAACTTTCTGGGGTAAATGAAAAAGGGCCGCATTCAGCGACCCTTTTTTTGCGGAAGAAGAGGGATTCGAACCCCCGGACCCGTGAAGGTCAACGGTTTTCAAGACCGCCGCATTCGACCACTCTGCCATCCTTCCTAAAAGCGGTGCAAAGGTGGAGATTTTTTTTTGAAACAGCAAGCACTCTCCCACTTTTTTGATTACTTTGCAGAAAAAATAACCCAATATTTATAATATGGACAAGAATAAGGTTACGGAGTTCCTTAAGCATCGGGTGCTGGATAGATTTGCTTTGGGGGCCGATGCGGCATCGCAGGAGGAGGTTAATTCCAATATCCATAAGGGAATAATGATTCGGGGCACAAATCTTTGGGTCCTGATATTCGCCATATTCATTGCATCGCTGGGTCTTAACACCAACTCAACGGCCGTTATCATAGGCGCCATGCTTATATCCCCGCTTATGGGACCTATCATCGGCATGGGATATTCAATGGGAGTTTATGATTTCAACCTGCTCAAGGAATCGCTGCGTAACTTCCTGTTTATGATTGTGGTAAGCCTTATCACATCGGCCGTATTCTTTACGCTTCCGCTTATCACTTCAACCCAAAGCGAGTTGCTGGCACGTACGCAGCCTACCACATATGATATTCTGATTGCACTCTTCGGCGGTCTGGCCGGCATGGTTGCACAGACACGTAAGGACCGCACCGGTACCGTTATTCCGGGTGTGGCCATTGCAACCGCCCTTATGCCCCCACTCTGCACGGTTGGCTACGGACTGGCCACTTTCCAGTTCCGCTTTATGCTTGGTGCCCTGTATCTCTTTACCATCAACTCCATTTTCATTGCGCTGGCATCATTCATTGTAACCCGTGTTATGAATTTCAAGATGATAGGTGAGTTGGAGCCCGACAAACTGAAGAAACTCAAGCGCGCAATGGTTGCGGTCATCATCATAGTTACCCTGCCCAGCGTGCTGATAGCCATCTCAATCATACAGAGGTCAGCATTCGATGCCAATTACCGCAACTTTGTGGACGAGGCTTTCAAATATGACAACACTTTCGTAGTTGAATCCAAATATGAGTACAACGCCAACCCGCGCAAACAGTCTGTGATTGAGGTGCGTCTGTTCGGTGAGCCGTTATCGGACAACGTAATCAACAACATACGCGGGCAGATGTCAAGCGTTTATCATCTGCCCAAGGTTGACCTGGTAGTGCGCCAGTCCAACCAGGAGGACGGCGGAATAGCCATCACGGCCCTGCAGAGCAACTACACCGAGATGCTCAACGAGAAGAACCGCCAGATTTCACATCTGCAGGAGCAGCTCTCATCCATACGTACGGCCGATACTCTTGCCGTAAGCAGCATGACCCGCGAGCTTGGCATATTCGTACCCGAGATAAACGACATGTCGCTGCAGCGCCATATTTCATACAATACTGACGGTGCGGCCACCGATACCGCATATATCTGCATCATCTCATTCCGTGATGGTACCGATATACAGCCCAAGATTGATCTGATAAAGGACTGGCTCACCAAACGTGCCGGTGCCACCAACATTAACATTCTTGTCAAGTAAGATGATATATCCTGACAATTTTGAACATAAGACCGGTTTTGACGAGATCAGACAGATGCTCGCCGACCGCTGCATATGCCCGCTGGGAGTCCAGCTGGTTGACGATATGCAGTTCATGACTGATTTCCAGCCCATCGAGAAGGCTTTGGACCAGACCATGGAGTTTGTCAGGATACTCACCGAGGGCAAATCATTCCCCGACCAGAACTACCATGACCTGCGTGAGGCCCTGGCCCGCATCAAGGTGGTTGGCACATGGCTTGATGAGGCTGAACTGCTTGGTCTGTGGCGCTCTCTGGAGACCATCAGCGGGATTGTGGAGTTCCTAAACAAGGAGGACAATCAGGGACTCTACCCCAACCTGACCGAACTTGCACAGAGCGTAGCGGTATTTCCCTCAATAACGCAGGGAATAGCCAAAATCCTGACCAAATTCGGCAAGCTCAAGGACAACGCCAGTCCCGAGCTCTACCGCATCCGCATGGACCTTACCAACACTTCGTTCAGCATTTCACGCATACTCAACAGCATACTTAAACAGGCCCAGTCTGACGGTCTGGTTGACAAGGATGCCGCTCCCACCATGCGTGACGGCCGATTGGTACTACCCGTGGCACCCGGACTCAAACGCAAGATACGCGGTATAGTACATGATGAGTCCGCATCGGGCAAGACAGTATTCATTGAGCCCGAGGAGGTTGTTGAGGCCAATAACCGCATCCGCGAACTTGAGGCCGATGAGAAACGTGAGGTCACCCGCATACTGATTGCATTTACTGACTCCATACGCCCCCAGATTCCGTCAATCCTGGAATCATACGGCTTCATGGCACAGATAGACTTTATCCGCGCCAAGGCCCGTCTGACGCTGGATTTTGATGCCTGCAAGCCCATCATGGAGCGCAAGACCGTAGTTGACTGGGTGCAGGCCGTACATCCGCTTCTCAAACTCTCTCTTGCCAAGCATGACAAGACGGTGGTTCCGCTGGACATCGACCTGGATTCCAAGAACAGCATACTGTTGATATCGGGCCCCAATGCCGGCGGTAAGTCAGTGTGCCTCAAGACCGTAGGTCTGCTGCAGTACATGCTGCAGTGCGGAATTCCCGTACCCATGCGCCCCAACAGCCACGCGGGCATTTTCAAGAGCATATTCATTGACATAGGTGATGAGCAGAGCATTGACGATGACCTGAGTACCTACTCCAGCCACCTGCTCAACATGAAGAACATGATTAAGTATGCCGATAACCGCTCACTCATTCTGATTGATGAGTTCGGAAGCGGTACGGAGCCCAACATAGGCGGTGCCATTGCCGAGTCGGTCCTGATGCGTTTTAACCGCAACCGCGTGTTCGGCATCATAACCACCCACTATCAGAACCTCAAGCATTATGCCGATGGCAATGAAGGCATCCGCAACGGCGCCATGCTCTATGACCGTCACCTGATGCAACCGCTTTATATACTGCAGATTGGCAACCCCGGCAGCTCGTTTGCCGTAGAGATAGCCCGCAAGATTGGTCTGCCCGAGGATGTCATAGAGGATGCCACACAGATTGTAGGCCGCGATTACGTGAATGCCGACAAGTATCTGCAGGACATCGTCCGTGACAAGCGTTACTGGGAGAACAAACGCCAGAACGTGCACCAGTTGGAGAAACAGCTGGACCAGCAGATTGAGCAGCACCGTCAGGAACTTGAATCGCTGCAGAAAGAGCGCAAATCAATCATCCGCGAGGCCAAGGAGAAGGCCGATCAGCTTATCCAGGACTCCAACGCCATGATTGAGAACACAATACGCACCATCCGTGAGGCCCAGGCCGATAAGGAACTGACCCGTCTGGCACGTCAGGAACTCACTGATTTCAAGGAGACTATCGATGACCGCCAGGCCAACTCCGAGGATGAGCTCAAGATTCAGCGCAAGATGGAGCGCATCCGCCAGAGCCAGGAGCGCCGTGAGCAGCGCAAGCGTGACAAACTCAAGGAGCATCACGCTCAGCCAGTCTCTCCCGCCCCCTCAGAGCCGCTCAACATACCCGCAACATCAGGCAAGCGTTCATTCAAGGTGGGTGACACAGTCCGTCTGGCCGGTCAGACACAGGTTGGCGAGGTGATATCGGTCAACAAGAGCGATGTTACCGTTGCATTCGGCCTTATCAAGACATCGGTCAAGGCCAACCGTCTAGAGCCCGCCCAGCCCGTCAAGGTTCAGGAGATCCGCACCGCCACATACGTGAGCAAGCAGACCCACGATGACATCTATAACCGCAAACTGGCATTCAAGCCCGATATCGATGTTCGTGGCATGCGTGGTGACGAGGCCATCCAGACCGTAATGCACTTTATTGACGATGCCACGCTCATCGGCATGAGCCGCGTCCGCATCCTGCACGGCACGGGCAACGGCATACTGCGCAACCTTATCCGCCAGTATCTCCACACCGTTCCCGCCGTCAAGGACTACCACGACGAGCACATCCAGTTTGGCGGTCACGGAATAACAGTAGTAGATCTGGGATAAAAATGATACAAAAGGGGAAGGTTTAGCTCGACGAAGTCACTGTCCCCTTTTGTACTATTTTAGAAGAATATGAAGAAAATTGGACCACACGTATCAGCTTCGGGGGGTGTTTATAATGCTCCCGTTAATGCTATGGCAGTAGGCGCATCGGCCTTTGCTTTGTTTACCAAGAACCAGAGACAATGGTTTAGCACACCTCTGCAACAAGCTGAAATTGAGAAGTTTAAGGCCGAAGTGCTAAAGTCGGGAATTGAGGCCCGATACATACTTCCTCATGACAGTTACCTTATAAATCTGGGCAGCCCGGATGCAGAAGGATTGGAGAAGTCGCGTGCTTCGTTTCTGGATGAGATGCAGCGCTGTGAGCAACTGGGACTGACCATGCTCAACTTCCATCCCGGCAGCCACCTCAAACAGATTACGCCCGATGAGTGCCTGGATCGCATTGCCGAGAGCATCAACCTGACACTCCAAAAGACCAGCGGTGTAACTGCAGTAATCGAGAATACCGCCGGACAGGGCACCAACATGGGATTCGCCTTCTGGCAAATCAAGCGTATAATAGACGGAGTGGCCGATAAGTCCCGCGTAGGAGTCTGCATAGACACCTGCCACACCTACACCGCCGGCTACGACCTCAAAAACGCCTACGAGAGTGTCTGGGAAGAGTTTGACAACGAAATAGGCCTCTCCTACCTGCGAGCCATCCACCTGAACGACAGCAAGAAGGAACTGGGCTCCCGAGTAGACCGCCACGACTCCATAGGAAAAGGTTTCCTGGGTCTTGACTTCTTCAAAAAGATAATGCAAGACCCCAACCTGAACCAAGTCCCCTTCATCCTGGAAACCCCCGACGAATCCCTCTGGCCTCAGGAAATCACCCTCCTGCACTCACTAGAGCAGAAGTAAAATTAAAATTTCGGGGGTATAGTCTCAGGAACCATGGCCGCCCGTGGGCTTGTGAACGGGAGGGGCCCGTCACTAAGAAGATGCTCTGGAAGATGGGAGTTTACTCACGTCTTTCAGAGCGTCTTATTAGGGATGGGAGGGATAGCGCCGAAGGCGCGTAGTTCTGGAGACTATACCCCCGAAATTTTAATTTTACTTCTGCTCGTCGGCCTCGAGTTGTCGGATGTATTCTGTCGGGCTGACGCCGTAGTACTGCTTGAAGGTAGTTGAGAAGTGGGTTTGTGAGGCAAAACCTACGCTGTAGGCAATCTGTGATACGTTTACGCGCTTCTCCTTAAGCAGTTTCATGGCCTGCTGCATACGTATATTCTGCATAAAGCGGGCAGCCGAGAATCCGGTAAGCTCCTTGAGCTTGCGATGCAGCTGACTCATCAACCATCTGGGTGATATTGAATTCGCTGTTGGAGATATTAGCGTTGACAATCTCCATGACACGCTTCATAAACTGCTCGTCGCTGGATTCAAACTGAACCTCAGCCACATTCTCAGCCTGCTCCTGCTGCCCCGAGTACTTACCCTTAACAATCAGACGGTTACTGATAAGGTTGGACATGAGAGCCTTAAGCTCACTCATATAGAAAGGCTTGGGAAGGTAACTGTCGGCGCCGGTATCCAAGCCAAGCATACGGTCCTGCAGTTTGTTCTTGCCGGACAGCATGATAACCGGGATGTGACTTACCAGAGAGTTGCCCTTGAGCGCCTTAACCAGTTGGATTCCATCCATTTCGGGCATTACCACATCCGTAATGATAAGGTCCGGCATCTGTGAAACCGCATACTTCAGACCCTCCTTACCGTTTCGGGCCGTGATAATCCTGTAACTGTGTTTCAGGCTGTCCGACAGGTAATCCAGCATAGAGTCATCGTCATCCACCAGAAGCACCTTTATATTGCTCTTGATATGGTTCTTATCCTCTGGTTCGTCATAATCCATGCTGGCACGCGTACGCTCCAGTTGAGGACGTGCTATCTGATCGTTGTCAACAATATCCTCGGCCGGGATATGACTGTTTCCCAAAGGCAGACGGAAAGAGAACACACTGCCGCTCTGACCGTCCGTACGGTTATCCGCCCAAATGGTTCCATGGTGCAGACGAACCAGCATCTGACTGTAGTTCAAGCCGATGCCCATACCCATAGTAACCGATGTCAGATTATTGTCAGCCCGGTAGAATCGGTCAAAAATCTTATTGATATCCTCCTTGTCGATACCTATTCCCGTGTCGGAAACAGACACCTCAACATAATTATGGAGCGGTCCCTTCTCATGGTCATCGGTCCCCACCTCAACCTTCATCTCAATCTTACCGCCGTCATTGGTGTATTTGAAAGCGTTTGACAACAGGTTCATCATAACCTTGTCTATGCTGTCACGATCTATCCACACCGGCTGCTCAACCATTGAATGACTGAATGAGAATTCAATGTTGCGTTTCTCGGCCGTCTGGGTATACAGTTCAAACGGTCCCATAAGGAAATTGATAAGGTCAGTCTCGGAATAGTGAAGCTGCATCTGACCTTCGTCAAACTTACGCATATCCAGCAACTGGTTGATAAGAGACAGAATCCTGGTAGAACTCTTGTGCATCTGACGCAGGTTCTGCTGTACATCGGCCGGAATGGTATTATTCCGGAGCATATCCTCCAGAGGCGATATCACCATGGTCATAGGCGCGCAGATTTCATGCGCCACATTAATGAAAGACTGGAATTTAGCCTCATCCATCTCCCTTTGGCGGGTCTTGCGTCGGACTCTGAAAATAACCATGAGAATGGCCATCATCAGTATGATATACAGGATTATTGCGATTGATGACGCATACCAGGGAGCCGCGATCTTTATGGTATATGCCCTGGGCTGTGACACGATATCGTTCAGCCTGGCCCTTACGGAGAGTGTGTATCGGCCGAAACCCAGTTTGGAGAAACTGAAACGGTTAACTCCGGCCGGATTGCTCACCCACTCGTCTCTGCCGGGACTCATTGAATACTCGTAGATAAGGCTCATCTCGTCGCCGTAATTCAACGAACTGAATTCCAGCGTAAAAGAGTTGTCCTTGTAAGCCAGCCGGAACTGATCGGAAATGTTGAGAGGCTTGTCCGATATATGTCTGCCGCCCGACATGGACTCGGATGTTATCTGTTCGCCGTTCAAATAGAATCCGGTCATAACCACCTGATTCACTGTGGATTCCGTAGTTATACGGTAAGGATAGAATGCAGTAATGCCCACATTGCTTGCAAAATACACCCTGTCGTCAATAGCAGAGAATGCCGATACGCCGTTAAATGCCTTCTCCTCGGTAAAGAATCGGCTCACCTCCAGATTATAAGGGTCGATGCGGTTGACTCCGCCGGGCGTTGACACCCAGATGTACCCGTCGCTATCCTTGACCATTCCGCGGATATCATTGCTCGACAGACCACGGTTGGTGTTTATAAGACGCACCACACCGCTTGTCATATTGTACACAATAATGCCCTTGGTCGTGCCGAACCACATGATGCCCTCTCTCTCTTCGAGCATGCAGGTACAGCCCGATGTTCCCATTGCCTGAGACAGATTGTCATTGTCAATGAATATGTTACGGTCTATGTCAAAGCAGTCCGCTCCATTGTCATGACCTATCCAGAGACGGTTCCAACTGTCCACAATCATGATATGGATCCAGTCATTGGTAAGCGTGGCGCCGCGTTTGCTGCTGGTGGCAAAATCACTGTACGCCTCGGTCTTCATGTTGTCGGGATTGATCCGGCTGAATCCCGTGCCCAGTTCCGAGTAATAGATTCTGCCTTTGGAATCCTCGGCAATTGATGACACATTGGAGTATTCGTTGGATATCACCATATTCAGGTCGCCGGTCTCGGTATTGAGCAGTGCAAGTCCCACATTGGGGCAACCTGCCCAGATCCGGTTTTTACTGTCACGGAACAGGCAACTGATATAATGGGAGTTCCTGCCGTCCTTTATAACCTGACCGCTGCCCGACATACAGGTAACGCCGTTATTGTTGTAACCTATCCATAACCTGCTCTCCGAATCCACCGCCATGGCAGTGACCGTTCCGGATATGTCCTCCCTGTAATCAGAGAATTTCCAGTATTCAAACTCGTTACGGTCCCTTGTTACCAGAATCAGGTCCGATAAGAAGCAGCCTATCCACCTGTTACCAGCCCTGTCCATATACATGGCGCTCACGTCAAGCCTGCTCAGGCTGCGGTCATTCGGCTTAAGGTCAAACTGTACCAGACGGTCATCATCGTTCAGAGCCAGCAGGCCCTTGCCTCTGATGGAGATTTTGAGTCCCTCACCGTCCATGAAAGAGTGCGTTATCTCCCATATTCCATCCTCGGGCGTAATTCTGACAAGACGTTTTCTGGACAGGCTCCACCTGTAGAGATGGTTGTGGGTGGAAATCAGTACATCGCCGTTCTCATCGACCGTAACACCGGTAATATCACCTCTTATCACATCCGTGCTGAATTCACTTATCTTATCGGACCGGGGGTCATACAGAAGTACTCCCGATGCCGTTCCGATCCATATCGTACCCTCGGTATCCTCCACGAATGTCCTGAATATACCCTGCGCGGGTGCGTAATTGTTCAGGCTTGCTATACCGTTTATGACATCGGGCTTCTGCGGATCCACCCAATACAGTCCGTCGCCGGGTGCCGCTATCCATATGTGGCCGTCGCTGAGTTTGGTTATCTGCTGTACGTACGGGAACCTGTTTCCCGGAAACGGAACCGTGTGGAAACTCTTCTCGCTGGGTTTGAGATACTGTACGCCGCGGTTTGTTCCTATCCACAGTGTTCCGTCATCATCGGTATAGAGACTACGTATGTAGTTGCTCATAAGCGACAGTGAATCATTGTTGTCATGGAAAAACTTGTGGAAATTGTAGCCGTCGTATCGGTTAAGACCGTTCTCCGTACCAATCCAAATAAAGCCCCATTTGTCTTCACAGATGGCCTGGAAGCGGTTATTTGACAGTTGCCCCATGGAATAACGGTATGTTCTCTGTGCTTTTATCGGAACAAGGGATATTACTGCAAGGACAAGAATAAACAACTTGCGCATTAGTGACTATAGTTAAGTAATTGTTCCAAAGATAACCTTTTATTTGTATATGGAGAGTCTCAAGTCGGTTTAATTAGTAACTTTACCATTCGGAAACAGAATAATCAAACTATTCAAAATAACCGATCATGAAACTTAAATCATTAATCCTGACTGCCGTTCTGACGGCAATCGTATGTGCTCCGGCCAATGCCGGCAAGCATTGGGTAGCAACTTGGGCCACAGCCGAGCAGGTTGTGGAACCTCACAATTGTCCCCCCGCCCCGGGTCTGGCCAACAACTCCATCCGTCAGATAGTCCAGACATCCATCAGTGGTAAGGAAGTCAGGGTAAAGTTCTCAAACGAATTCAGCCAGGGTCCTGTAACCATCAACGCAGCAGAGATTGCCCATGCAGCCACTGCTGGTGCCAGCAGTGAAATCGTAGCCGGAACAGAGGTAAGCCTTACCTTTGGAGGCAGCAAATCAGTAACCATCAAGCCGGGCGAACTTGTAACATCAGATCCCGTCAAGTTCCCCATGGCAGAGCGTCAGAATGTAGCTATCACAATGCACCTGGGCGAGGCTTCATCAACCAGCGTTACCGGTCATCCCGGTTCACGTACCGACTCTTATCTTATTGAAGGTCAGGGTTCTGACTTCAGTAATGCAGTCAAGACCGCTCACTGGTACATCATCAACGCCATAGAGATCAAGGCTGAGAAGAAAGCCCGCGCTATTGTAGTACTGGGTAACTCCATCACCGACGGCCGCGGATCGACCACCAACGAGCAGAACCGCTGGACCGATAACCTGTCACGCCGTCTGCTTGCCAACAAGAAAACCCGCCGTGTATCGGTCCTCAATATGGGTCTGGGCGGCAACTGCATACTCCAGGGCGGCCTTGGACCGACCGGAAAGAGCCGTTATCCGCGTGACCTCTTCCAGCAGGAGGGCGTCAAGTACATCATTTTGTTTGAGGGCGTGAATGACCTTGGCGGACGCGGCGATGCAATCTCAAAGGCCAACCAGATAGAGGAGGTTTACAAACAGATCATTGCCGAGGCTCACGAGCGCGGAATCAAGGTTTACGGTGCTCCTGTAATGCAGTTCAAGGGTAACAACTACTACAGCGAGAACCACGAGGCAGGCCGTCAGCAGCTCAACCAGTGGATCCGCTCAAGCGGTTACTTTGACGGAGTCATAGATTTTGACGCCGCAATGGGCAACCCCGACGATCCCGCACAGCTCAATCCCAAGTACCTCTTTGAGAACGACTACCTGCACCCCAACGCTGACGGTTACGTCCAGATGGGTAACTGCATCGACCTCAAATTGTTTGAGAAATAAGCAGGAAAAAGTTTAACTTTTTGCCTTTGTATCGCTATTTAAGTAAAACACTTGAATGACGGTATGAAGGCAAAATTTTTGTGCACTATAGTATCTGCAGCCCTGTTCTCAGCGGCTGCTTTCGCACAGTTCCCGGGAGGCGGAGGTTTTCCCGGAGGTGGTGGTTTCGGGGGTGGATTCCCGGGTGGAGGATTTCCGGGCGGATTCGGCGGAAGGTTCCCGTTTGATCCTCAGGAGCAGGACGGTCAGATGCCCGGCGGCGGTTTCCCCGGCGGAGGCGGTTTTGGCGGCGGATTCGGAATGAATGCCAGTTACAACACCTCAACTTTAACCGACAATGTGGATTTCACATCGTCCAACCTGCCTATCGTGATAATCCAGACCGACAGCCCCACCCTGACCAACCGTGAAAAGTCAGGTGGCACAATGAAAATCATTGACAACGGAACCAAGCGCAACAAAGTAACTGATCCGGCCAACGGATACAACGGAAACATCAGAATAAAACTGCGCGGAAACTCATCGTTGTTCTTTGACCAGAAGCGCTTTACGCTTGAGACCGTCACCCCCGAGGGCAAGGCCAACAACGTTGAACTCCTGGGCATGCCGGCCGATAACGACTGGGTGCTGCTGGCTCCATTCAACGACATATCCATGATGCGCGACCCCTTTGCATTCGACCTCTGGAACGAGATGGGCCACTGGGCACCGCGTAACCGCTATTGCGAGGTTGTCATGAACGGCCATTACATCGGTGTCTACATACTCTGCGAGAAGATTAAACGTGCCGAAAACCGTCTGAGCATAGCCAAACTCAAAAAGACCGATACCAGCGGTCTGGAACTCACAGGAGGTTACATTGTACGCATAGACCCGCCCGATGAGGGTGAAAAATCCTTCCAGTCCGAAGTTCCCGGCATCATCACCAGCGGTGGTATGGGAGGCTTTGGCGGCATGGGCGGATTCGGAGGTCCCGGCGGAGGATTCGGAGGAGGCCGTGCCACGGTTACCTGGAGTTACTTCTACCCCAAGTCCGAAAACCTTACCCCCGAGCAGGAAAAGTACATCAGTGATTACATCAAGACAACCGAGAAAGTAATCCAGAGCGATAATTTTGCCGATCCCAAGGAGGGTTACGCCAAATATATCGACGTAGAGTCATTCGTGGACTACATAATCCATACCGAGCTCAGCCTGAATGCCGACGGCCTTAAGCGCAGCACCTATTTCTATAAGACCAAGCAGAATGAGGACGGCACCGGCGGCAAACTGCATGCAGGCACTGTCTGGGACTATAACCTGGCATACGGAAACTGCAATTTCGCCAACGGCAACAACATAGAGGCATGGATTTATAACGGCGGTGAAACCAACCCCACCCCTGCCATGTTCAAGCGCCTCATGGAGGATCCCGCATTCGTGGCAAAGGTGAAGGCCCGCTGGAAAGAACTCCGTAAAGGTGTCCTGAGCATCGACAATATCAACAAATACATTGATAATCATGCTGCTCAGCTGGCCGAGGCCAAGGATCGCCAGTTTGCCCAGTACACCAACCTGCTGGTACCCGAATCAAGGAATCAGAACCAAGGCGGCCGTAACGGTGGCTTCGGTGGCGGATTCGGTCCCGGAATGGGTGGTTTCGGTGGCGGCATGGGCGGATTCGGAGGAGGCTTTGGTGGCGGTGATGCCGTTGGAATGTTCGCAGCCTACCGTGTATCCAGCTACGATGAGGAGATATCGGTCCTCAAGAAATTCTTTGCAGACCGCATAGCATTCCTGGACAGCAACTGGAAATAAATAGGAATCCCCATTAAACCTTTTGCCCGGTCCGGCATCAAAGATGTATAATCTTTGAAAGTGCTACCCTATATGAGAATTAAGAGAATCCTCACCATTTTATTCGCTGTCCTGGTGGCAGCAACGTGCTATGCTCAACGCGGAGGCGGCGGAGGCGGCGGCTTCGGCGGCGGCATGGGAGGTGGCTTTGGCGGCGGCGGTGGCCGTGGCGGCGGAGGCGGAAACTTCCAGGGCGGCGGTGGCGGTCGTGGCGGATTCGGCGGCTGGGGAGGTTATGCAACTCTTAATGACAGTACTGAGATTGAGAGATTCAGCGGCAGCCTCACATTCGTAGAAGGCCGTGGTGCCGGAAACGCCATCCGTGAAGATGACCTCAAGCAACTTCTGGATTCACTTCAGTTCCAGAGATATGAACTTGCCAACCGCAAATTCATAAAGGGCGACAACAAGGAGAGCATCGGCGTCATATGCGGTATTCCTACAGCCATACTCACGCTTATCGCCGCGACCCATTACAGTTCGAATGATCCCGGACTATCCAAAAAACTGTATATAATATCCGGCGCATTGGCAGTCCCCACCCTCACATTCTATACCTGGGGACGCTTGCAGAAAGGCAAGGCCAAAAGGTCTCTTGAGAAACTGGCCGATGAGTACAACCAAGACCTGCCGTTCAAGAAGGCAGCCAAGATGCTTCAGTTTGAATTCGAACCCACGGTATTTATAGACTGGCAAAACAACTCATCGTTCGGAGCGACGGTAAACCTGAGCTTCTGACAAAAAAAGAAAGGCGGGGTTTTGATATGAACCCCGCCTTTTCTTTTTTTACTGCTCTCTCACATACGGTGACTCCGGCATGAAGAGGTAACTCTTAATGTAGCCTCCGGCATCAATCACCACTTTCTCAAAGACTGTACCCGGCTCAATAGGACGGATAGTCAGTGTGTGCTCACCCTTAGTTGCCTTGCCCAGCTGTACGCGGTCATCCTTAACGCGTGTAGCAACAGTAGGATAATAGACAGAGTAGATGTTACGTTGATCCTCATTCAGACGCTCGTTGAACACAACTTCAACCTCCTGGCCGCCATCCAGGCTAACCATATAGCGGTGTCCCTCAAGACGATAGAATGTAAGCGTTGCATTAACTGCTATTACGGCCGATAACTCATCCACATCCTCAGTCAGATTAAACTTGTAGGTCATGCTGGCGCCATCGGTAGGCTGGCTGTAAGGCATCAGAGCCACGCCTGACAGCGTACGACCCATGAAAGGAATGGTGGTCCACTTGGCAGAACCTGCAGTCACAGGAACCTGTGCATAGAAATGCTCAGCCTCCATAGCCACAACACCGTCCTTCTGGGTGAACACATATCCTCCCTCCTTCTCGCCTTTCTCCACGCGGCTTACGCGCGGCTGTGTATCGGCACGGAAGTTATCGTTCCAAGAGGTATAGCCTATGTGCTTCTGGATCATCATACCGTTCCACTTGCCGCCGGCCATCTCCTTGTTGTAATATGCACAGAGTTCGGCGTCACGCTTAAAGTCGCGCTCGCAGCGCTCTGCCCAGTAGTTTGCAGCCGGATCGTTGTTGCGGGCCAGCTTCTGGTTCATGGCCTGGCTGTAATACATATCGTAGATGTTGCCCATAGCCTGTACGGGGAACAGTATTATCTGCTGATAAGCGTCACGGTATTCGGGCTTGAGCTTGAGATACTGACGCAGAGCCTCAGCCTCCAGACGTGCATAATCGTCGCAAACCTGCTCAAACTCACCGGTCTCAAGCGTGTAGTACTGGCGTGCATCCAGCATCTCGGCGCTGATACGTCCGTTGTATTTGCAGCACAGGTTCAGAATACGGGCAGCCTCTGCAGCCTCTTCCTCACCGAAGAACTCCTTGCAGAACTCATAAGTATGATCCAGCAGGTTGTCTACAGTGAATGATGTGGGGTTCCAGGCCATATCCAGGAACAGAGTGATAGGATACTCCATAGGCTTAAGGTCACCTACGTTGAGAACCCAGATCTTGTCAACTCCGTAGTCATAGGTAAGCTGCATCTGCTCCCAGAGGTGCTGTATCGGAGTGATATTGAGCCACTTGGAGTTACGGGGAGCACCCACATAGTCTACATGGTAGTACATACCCCAGCCTCCCTTGCGCTTGCGCTCCTCGGCATTGGGCAGACGGCGAATATCACCCCAGTTGTCATCGGACAAAAGGATTATCACATCGTCAGGCACACGCAGGCCCTTGTTGTAATAGGTCTGAACCTCCTTGTAGAGTGCCCATACCTGCGGACGCTGCTCGGCCGGCTTGCCGGTTACCTCTTTTATTATCTGGCGCTGATCGGCGAACAGGCCCTCAAGCATCTTCATGTTGTCCTCGTCGCTTCCTCTCAGCTCGGCGTCACCGTCACCGCGCATACCAATGGTAATCAGATCCTCGGTATCTTTTGCTCTTTCAACACCCTCACGGAAGAAACGCTGCAACTCCTGCTTATTGGCCGTGTAATCCCACTGACCGCCGTAAGCCTTGGGGTTACGTGCCCATTCCTGATGGTTACGGGCCATCGGCTCATGGTGAGATGTTCCCATTATTACACCCATCTCATTGGCAGTCTTTGAGTTCTCAGGATCATCGGCATAGAATGCCCAGTCCCACATTGCAGGCCACATGAAGTTACCGCGCAGACGCAGAATCAGTTCAAAGCAGCATGCGTAGAACTCGTGTCCGCCGCGCTGTGTGCCGAATGTGTTCTTGACCCAAGTGGTAAGGCACGGAGCCTCATCGTTCAGGAATATGCCTCGATAGGTTACTGCAGGCTCACCTGCTGTATATGTTCCCTTGGCCAGAGATATGTTATCCTGATGCTGGATTGGAACATCGGCCCAATAGTACCAGGGCGATACGCCAATCTGCTCGGACAGCTCGTAGATACCGTAAATGGCACCGCGCATATCGCTGCCGGCTATCACCAAAGCCTCGTCAATGCCCTTTATGGGGTTGGCAATCACGCTCATAATATACTTCTCGCGCTTGCCCTGCAACTCTTTCTTGTCAATCTTCTTAGCCTTGATTATCTGTGCAATGTACTTACTGTCCATTGTACCCACAATAACCGGCTTGCCCACCCCCGGCTCATACACAACCGGAGCCAACTTGCCCGATACGGCCATAAAATCCTTCTGCAAAGCCTTCAGTGCAATCTGAACGCCGCTCTTATCTGCCTCATCGGCCAGAATAGTCACAGGATTGCCGTTCTCTATGAGTGTAAACCTGTCGGCCGATAACTCATCAAATGCAATACCTTTATTATCGGCAGCCATGGCCGATACACACGTCAGCGCAAACACGCCAAGAACCATTAAGATCTTTCTCATAACTATATTTGGTTAATTGTTTGTCTTACACGCAAAGGTAATCACATTTTGCTCACTATCCAAATTTCGCCAAAGTGTCCCACGCGCACCCATCTCCTGCGCTCTGTGGCGCCGCTCGTTGTGTTACATCCCCTCATACAGGGGGTGTGTCCCACACTCACCTGCGTCAGGAGCTACTCTGGGGCCGATGAGCGTGGGACATCTTGGCGGGATTCTGCGGGATGGGAAGAACGACTTTTCCATTAAAAAAAGGGGTATACCCTTCCAAAAGCGGCCTTCGGCCGGCCCTCCCACCACACTTTATATCTATTCCGAAACCATGAACAAGTTCCTGGTTCCAGAATAGCTACAAACTGTAGCGGGCCCCTCCCACTGGTCACGCGTGGGTGCGAGACTTTTTCCAGGGTATACCCCTATTTTAATGGAAAAGTCTTAGCTCGTATTGGCCGGTTACAGCTAAACGGTCGTCTTTTACGGCCAATGCTCCTAAGATTTCGGGAATGGATTGGATGCTTTCTATTACTGGTTGCAGATCTGAGACTGTCTTTATGCGGTTGGCCATGGCGGTGGCGTAGCTGTCGGCCAGCAGAACGTCTTGGCAGACTATCATCATGGCATCGGCACTGCCCAAACTCAGCGAGGGACCTACGGTGCCGCTGGAGGTGCAGATACCACACGGAAATGCGGCTGCAGGTATGTGCAGGCCTACTTTTTCGGATAGCGGCGACTGGCCGGCAAACACTGATATATCCATATCCTCAGCTACTGAAGCGTATATGTCTCCCCCATTCTCCACTATAACCTCCTCAACACCGAACTTCTCTTTCAGAAAATCCGCAACACGTAATGCAACTGCTCCGGCTACGGCACTCATGGGGCCGATACCCGTCTTGTGGCTTATGCGGGACATCTCTTTCAGTATGTTGGGAGCCTCCAAACCGGCATCGTAAGGTGTCAGAGCGGCCTTGTATTGCGGATCCATGAGCAGATATGCATCCATCCGGCGACGCAGATCCACCAGGAACGCATAGACATCCTCCTCCATAGAAGCACGATAGGAGCCGCTGTCGACTCCTATCCAAAGGTCTGATTCAAGGAACTTTACGCAGAACCAGCGTCTCCCGTCATCCGAGAAACGGCTTCGGTAACTGCGCTCCTTATATTCCATCAGTCTGCAAATTCAATATGAAACAGCTTGAGCGGGCATGCGGTAATGCACATCTTGCACACCACGCACTTGTCGGGCTGGAACCTCAGCTTCCAATCCGGAGCGCCTATTGACAGCGCGCCAGACGGACAGGCCGATGTACATGCGCCGCAACTCACGCACTTGCGGTCATCAAATGTTATCTTCTTCTCAAGCGGGCTTACATCCACACCGCTCTTCTGCATAAAGTCAATGGCTTGGGCAATATGGTCGGAGTCCGAATCCAGCTCCAGCACCAGCTTTCCGCTGCGACCGCCGTCGATATCGGCCTTGATGATGCTCACCATTATGTCATACTTCTTAATCAGCTCATAGATAAGCGGGCGGCTGGCCTCGCCATCGGGGAATGATATAACTACTTTCTTTGTCATAACGTGCTGATTTACAAGTTCAAATCTTTAAGTCCCTGGAGTGACGTTCCCGTAGGCATGGGCCTTACCGGAGCGGTCAGTTCAAACTGTCCCTTCTCAATCCAATCCTTCAGGATGGCGGCAATCTTACGGGCCTTGTTGAGGCTTGACAGCGGAGCGGTATGGATCTTCTTGCCCATAAACTCAATCTCGCCTGATCGCAACTGCTCATAGTTGACCTTACCAATCAGCTCACCACGGCCGCCGTAATCCTCTATAAAGGTGTCAATCTGACAGTTACGTATGCTCACGCGGTGCGCCAGGTCCTCATCCAGCAGCGGGATTGGAACACCCACTCCAACGTACATCGTAACACCGTACTTCTCAAAATAAGCGCCGCGCAGGAACTCACTGGACATCTCCCTCATCTCACCCATCAGGGCCAATGTCCGCGCATTGCCCATCGGCACACCATACTCGTTAAGAGGTTTGCTACAGTTGAACTGAGTGCCGTTCCAAACCACGTAACCCTGTGTGCCGCAAAGGAATATGCGGGTTCCCAGACCGATGGTACGGCATTCGGGATCGTTCAGCAGCGGTGAAAGCTCACCTGCCGAGCTGTAAGAGGCATTCTTCATGCGGGGCAGCAGCGTGCCCATATATGTATATAAGGTGCGGTCAGTGGAGTTCACGGCCACATTGTAGTTCTGATATGCGTTACGCGGA
>CACZMI010000039.1 GCA_902782245.1 uncultured Bacteroidales bacterium
GACCCTAAACGTCGAACTCCTCCTTATAGTCCCCTTCGGGGCCTAACGTTCGTCAAACATGCGCCGTTCTTAACGGGATCCTCCAAGGCCCTCCGCTTAACGCCTCTCCACTGATGCTCCCCATTCCCAATACCATACTCCGGCTCCTGCAACTGGGAAACTTCAACACGATTGAATAATGTATTATCTTTGTATCATATTTGCATTGGGATGAAGGATTTTGCTGCAATTGATTTTGAGACGGCTAACAGTGAGCGGAGTTCGGTTTGCTCGGTGGGTGTGGTGATTGTGCGCGACGGTGAGATTGTAGACTCGTTCTACTCGCTTATAAAGCCGGAGCCCGATTATTACAACTATTGGTGTCAGCGAGTGCATGGGTTATGCAGCCGCGACACGGACAATGCGCCCGTGTTTCCCGATGTCTGGGCCAAGATTGAACCGATGATTAAGGGGCTACCGCTCGTGGCGCATAACAGCCCGTTTGATGAAGGCTGTTTAAAGGCCGTGTTCCGTACTTATCAGATGGATTATCCCGACTACGTTTTCTATGACACCCTTTACTGCTCAAGAAGGAAATTTCCGGCTTTAGAGAACCATCAGCTGCAGACTGTGGCCGAAGCTTGCGGCTATCAGCTGGAGAATCACCACCACGCACTGGCCGATGCCGAGGCCTGCGCCTGGATTGCACGGGAGATATTATAACTGAGCGGATGGAAAAGTTCCATAACTCAGGATTTATCATATCTTTGTAACCAAACGACATACAACAACATTATGAAAAGGCTATTTATCACATCGTTAGTTGCCCTGTTTACAATGGGCATCTCAGCTCAGGACAATTTTGAAGCTTTCCGTCACCTTGGAGTAGGCGTCGAGGCCGGACTTCACGGAATCGGTATTGATGTTGCAATGCCGGTTTATAAAGGTCTGATAGTAAAGGCAGGTTACAATTTCGTGCCGTCGGGAGATATCTTCAGCACCCAATTCAGCATTGACACTAAAGATCTTAAAGAGGCTCAGGAACAGTATGATGCAGTCATGCATTTCCAGAACAAGTTCGGTGACGAGGCCGTCATTGATGCAGGATTGCAGCTTGGCATGTCAAATATCAAAGTTCTGTTGAACTGGTACCCCTTCCAATCCAGCAGTTTCTATCTGGCCGGCGGTATATACTGTTCCGCTAACAACAAGCCGTTCATAAGCATACACGGCAACACCACCCCGAATGACTGGGCTGCCCTTCTGGAACTGCGTGACAAGATGAACGATGACAGCTACGAGATTGCGCTCGAGATAGCCAATCAGAAATACCCCGTAGTCGAGAAGGACGGTTGCGGTTACATGCAGGCCGATTTCAAGATGGATCCGCTCAAGTATTATGTGGGTCTGGGTCTGGGACGCTGCGTCCCCAACAAGAGAGTAGGACTGCAGTTTGAGCTGGGTGCATTGTTCTACACAGGCGCCAAGTTCTACCTTCAGGACAAGGAGGTTCCCATGGCCGATGCAGCCGAGCAGTTAGGTGATGCAGCCAAGACAGCCATCGGCTACATGGAGAAATTCCCCATCTATCCGCAGCTGGCACTCCGTCTCAACTTCCTGGCATTCTAAAATGATACAAAAGGGGACAGTCCCCTTTTGTATCATTTTGGTCAAAATAGTACCAAAGGGGCCTGACCCCAATGGTACTATTTTGCTGAATAAGCATTACCTTTGCAGTCTTAAACAACAAGAGGGTGAACAGCGAAGAGAATTCAATAAGAGTTAAGGGTGCAAGGGTTAACAACCTGAAGAACATATCGGTTGATATTCCGCGTGATACCTTTACCGTCATAACGGGTCTTTCGGGATCGGGCAAGTCATCACTGGCCTTTGATACGCTCTATGCCGAGGGCCAGCGCCGTTATGTGGAGTCACTCTCATCATACGCCCGCCAGTTCCTGGGCCGTATGAAAAAGCCCGAGTGCGATTTCATCGAGGGCCTGCCTCCCACAATAGCCATTGAGCAGCGTTCCGGCAACCGCAACCCGCGCTCCACCGTTGGCACTCAGACTGAGATTTACGAGTATCTCAAACTGCTGTTTGCCCGCATCGGCCATACCATATCACCCGTAAGCGGCAAGGAGGTGCGCAAGCACAGCGTGGAGGATGTGGTAAGTTTCATGCAATCACAGCCCAAGGGAGTCCGCTTTACCGTTTTGGCGCCGATGCCCATGCGCGGCGGACGTAACCTGGAGGAGCAACTGCGCACATCGCTCAAGGAGGGATTCACCCGCATTGAGCACAAGTCAGAGATAATCCGCATTGAGGACTTGCTCGCTGACAGCAAGCAATTGGCGGAGCTCTCCAAGCACACCAAGGAGATTTACCTGCTCATTGACCGCCTCACTACCGATGACTCAAAGGAGACTCTAAGCCGATTCACAGACTCCGTTGAGACTGCTTTCTTTGAGGGCGGCGGCGAATGCGCGCTACGTTTTTACGATACACCCGATACTCAACTCCATAAGTTCAGCAACCGCTTTGAGGCCGACGGCATCAAATTTGAGGAGCCTACTGACAACCTGTTCTCATTCAACTCGCCCGTAGGTGCGTGCCCCAAGTGCGAGGGATTCGGCCGAATAATAGGTATTGACGAGTCACTGGTCATTCCCAACCGCGCGCTGAGCGTATATGACGGCGCAGTGGTCTGTTGGCGTGGTGACGTAATGAGCGAGTGGAAGGATGACTTTATCCTGCACGCACAGGAACATGATTTCCCCATATTCACACCATATTACCAACTGACCCAGGAGCAGAAAGATTACCTGTGGCACGGAAGCGGTCGCGGCCGTGACGAGCGCGGCTGGGAGGAGACCTGCATTGACACCTTCTTCCGAATGCTGGAGAAGAGCCAGTACAAGATCCAGTACCGTGTAATGCTGGCCCGATATCGCGGCAAGACCATCTGCCCCGAGTGTCACGGAACACGTCTGCGCAAGGAGGCCAGCTATGTACAGGTGGGCGGCAAGTCCATCAACCAGCTGGTGGAGATGCCCATATCGGAACTCAAGAAATATTTTGACGCGCTCACACTGCCCGAGCATGAGGCCAAGGCAGCCAAGCGCCTGCTCATAGAGATAAACAGCCGCATACAGTTCATGCTGGACGTAGGCCTGGAGTATCTCACGCTTAACCGTGCATCGGCCACGCTTTCGGGCGGCGAGAGCCAGCGCATAAACCTGGTCACATCGCTGGGCAGCAGCCTGATGGGATCGCTCTATGTTCTGGACGAGCCCAGCATCGGCCTGCACAGCCGCGATACCGACAAGCTTATCAAGGTACTGCGTCAACTGCAGGAGATAGGCAACACCGTAGTTGTGGTGGAGCATGACGAGGAGATTATACGCGCATCGGACTATATCATTGATGTGGGACCGGAGGCAGGACGCCACGGAGGTGAGATAATATATCAGGGACCCACCAGCCAGCTTGAAAAGAACAGCGGCAGTTGGACGGTAAAATACCTGACCGGCGAGGAGTGCATCCCCGTGCCGCAGTCACGCCGTCCGTGGAACAATTATATAAAGGTAGTGGGTGCCCGCCAGAACAATCTGGACGGCATTGACGTAAAGTTCCCGCTCAACGTGATGACCGTTGTAACGGGCGTGAGCGGATCGGGCAAGAGTACTCTGGTACGTGACGTGCTGTACCGCCACCTCAAGAACATATACGGAGAGTCCGGCGAGCGTCCCGGCGAGTGCATGGGCATTGAGGGCGATACTCAGATGGTACGCGCAGTGGAGTTTGTTGATCAGGACCCCATAGGCAAGACCACCCGCTCCAACCCCGTCACCTACGTCAAGGCTTACGATGAGATACGCAAGCTGTTTGCAGACCAGCCGCTGTCGCATCAGATGGGCTACAGGCCCACACACTTCTCATTCAACTCCGAGGGCGGACGCTGCGAGGAGTGCAAGGGCGAGGGTGTGGTAACCGTATCCATGCAGTTCATGTCGGACCTGCAGATGGTGTGCGAGAGCTGTCACGGCCGCCGTTTCAAGAACGATGTGCTGGAGGTAACCTACAAGGGCAAGAACATCTGGGACGTACTGGAGATGACTGTAAACCAGGCTGTCGAGTTCTTCTCGTCCGATGACCCCACGGAACGCCGGATTGTAAAGAAACTTGAGCCCCTGCGCCAGGTTGGACTGGGTTACGTAAAACTGGGTCAGTCGTCATCGACCCTGTCGGGCGGTGAGAGCCAGCGAGTAAAACTGGCCTATTTCCTGAGTCTGGAGAAGGCCGATCCCACCATATTCATATTCGATGAGCCCACCACCGGCCTTCACTTCCACGATATCCGCAAGCTGCTGGAATCTTTTGACGCCCTGATACGTCGCGGCCACACCGTAATCATCATAGAGCACAACATGGACGTGATCAAGTGCGCCGACCACGTCATCGACCTGGGCCCCGAAGGCGGAGAGCGCGGAGGCCATCTTGTAGTCTGCGGCACCCCCGAAGATGTCGCTGCCTGCCCCGAATCCTACACCGGCCGCTTCCTCAAAGCCAAACTCAAAAAATGATACAAAAGGGGACAGTCCCCTTTTGTACTATTTTTGAAATTTTGACTACATTTGTCCCTTGACTAACAGTTAATTGCTATGGCAGATAAAAAGGAAAGCAAGCTCCATGTATTCATAGAGCGGGTCAAAAAGTTCGTCACAAAGGATATATGGTCATTTGAGTTGTATCAGAAAGGGCCACTGCGCCGTGCAGTAGCTAATGTTGTAAAGGTTGTAGTAATAGCCGTACGCACATTCCTTGATGACAAGGTCATGACCAAGGCCGCAGCACTCACCTACTCCACACTGTTTGCCATCGTACCTATCCTGGCGCTAATATTTGCCGTTGCCCGCGGATTCGGATTTGAGAACATCGTAACCAGCCTGCTACAGAACGGTATCATAGGCGAAAATGAAAGCCTCAACGCTGTAATGCAGTTTATTGACGGTTATATGCAGTACGTTTCAAGCGGCGCATTCATCGGAATAGGCCTGCTGTTCCTGCTCTTCTCGGTATATTCACTGGCCGATGGAATAGAAAGCAATCTGAATGCAATCTGGCACGTGAAGAAGTCCCGCGGAATGGGCCGCAAGATAACCGATTATTTCTCACTGATACTGCTTATACCCATAGGAATCATCTGCCTGAGCGGTCTTTCAGTCCTGGCATCATCAATCCTGTCCCGCATGCAGGGATTCCAGCTTCTGGGAGGATTTGTCCAGTTCCTGGTATTCGCACTGCCATACCTTGTAGCCGGTCTTATCTTTACCGGATTCTACATATTCATGCCCAACACCAAGGTAAAGTTCAAATATGCCGTAATACCGGGTTTCATAGCAGGCTGCCTGTTCCAGATACTTCAGCAACTCTACTTCAGCGGCCAGTTGGCATTGTCCAGTTACAACCAGATATACGGAGGTTTCGCAGCCCTGCCGCTGTTCCTTTTCTGGCTCAATATCTCATGGTCAATCATACTGTTCGGCTGCCAGCTGGCATATGTAAGCCAGAACAACGACCATTTCAACTACTTCAAGGAGCCCGATAAGATAAGCCGCAAGCATGAGGATTTTTACTGCCTTATGGTAATGTCGCTCATCTGCAAGCGTTTTAACGAGCATAAGCCCGCCCTGACCCGCAAGGAACTGGCCGACCAACTGCACATTCCGCTACGTTACGTAGTGTCATCACTTGATACGCTGACCGATGCCAAACTGTTGGAAACCGTACTCAAGGGTGATGAACGCGAGCCGGCTTATGTTCCTGCCACCGATACCAAACAACTCACGGTAGTAAAGGTTCTGGCAGCCATCAACAACAGCGGCTACTGCGATATTGACCACGCTCTGGACAGCAACATCCGCGAGGCTCTGCTCAAGATTGACCAGGAGCGCAAGAGCCTGAGCGGTGACATTTGGTCCACTCCGCTGGCCGACCTTTGACAGCTTGTCAGATTAAAAACATAAACGCATGACATTTTGTCATGCGTTTTTTATTGGCACCACATTTGTCTCTTATACTGCGAAGGCGCCCCGAAAGGGAGCCGGATAAAACAGAATGTTTAACAATTAAAGTATAGGAGGTTACAACTATGTTACTCGCAAGAAGAAATCAGAATTACAATCAGAATTGGTTACCCAGTCTGTTCAACGATTTTATGAATGACGATTGGTTCACTACCCGCACCGCAGCCAGTGTACCGGCTCTGAACGTAATCGAGAATGAGAAGAACTACGAACTTGAGTTCGCTGTTCCGGGACTTAAGAAAGATGAGCTGAACCTGCAGGTCGATGCCGACGGCGTAATGTCAATCTCAATGGTCCACAAGAACGAGGACAACAAGGAAGACAAGAAACGCAACTACATCCGCCGTGAGTTCTCATATCAGGAGTTCAACCAGAGCTACATCCTGCCCGATGATGCAGATCGCGACAAGATTTCGGCCAAAGTTGAGAATGGCGTACTGACAATCGACGTACCCAAACTGCCTGCCGAAAAGCAAGCCCAGGCCGTACAGAGCATCGCAATCTCATAAGGCATAAAAAGTTCAACAAAAAAAGGAAGACCGTTTGGCCTTCCTTTTTTGTTTTATCTGATTACCACTTTCCTGTTGTTTATGATGTAAATGCCGGCGGGCAGTTCATCAAGGGATTCGGCAGCCACGCGCTGACCGAACAGATTGTAGATTGCCTTAGGTGCATCGGTCTCTTCACGGACATCTTCAACACCACTGGAAACACCGCCCAAGCCACGCACAAAGCCGGCGTAAGCATGTTTGCGGTATCCGTTGAAATCCCAGATACCCACCGGAGTATTGGCACGCCATCCGCCCTGCTCGGGAGAATCATTGGTACACCACTGGCATATGCCCCACTGCTGCTCTGCAGGCACCAGACGGAAGTACTGCTTTATGATCCACTCATAGTAATTAGCCATATTCTTGTGCTGCTGCTCCGTCATCTTCCCGGTAGGAACATCTTTGCCGTTAATATCCACATAACCCATATCCAGTTCACTTACACGGACATACTTGCCTGTTTCGGCCATAAGCCTGAACATATTGATGATGGCGGTCTGCTTATTGGTCTGAGTGGAACCGTTCTCATAATATGAAATATGCATTTGGGTTCCGATGCCATCAATTTTGGTCACGCCGTCTGACTCCCACTTCTTAATCCAGTTGATAAGCGACTTGAGTTTCTTGTTCTGATCCCAGTCCGATTCCAGATTATAGTCATTTATAAATAGTACAATATCATCGGGACCGTACTTACGGGCCAGACGACAGGCCTGGCGCACATAGTCCAGATCACCCATATAATCCTGCCAATAGAAGGCATCGCCGCCCACATCCCAAGTGGCATCCGGATTGCCGTTGGCACTGTACTTGGTTGAATGCTGAAGCGCATAGTTTCCGCTGCCGTCATTACCACCGCCGGAGATTGCCTCATTCACCAGATCCCAAGCCTTGACTTTGCCGCCGCAGGCTTCCATCATACCCTTAATCCACTTGTCCATAGCATAAACAAGGGTATCGTGCATCTCCTGCGCTGTCTGAGGAACAGTCTTGACCTTATTACCCTCAAACTTTATGTTCCTGATATAAATATCACCTACATAATCGCCACACTGGAGCATATAGAAGTTATTTGCCATAGAAGCGGTATAATTGAACACCACATCCTGCCATTCTGTAGAGAAAGAAATATTGGCAGTTGAACCTCCGTCCCAGCTGCCGAGCTTTGTATGGAGCACTCCAGAAGCAGTTCCCCTTACAGTCATCGTCATCTTATAAGTCTTACCGGACTCAAGGGCGATATTTTCCATTGCCAGGAACTGCACATCCCATGAATTTGTATTTATCTTGGTGCAAGTCAGCTTGAGGCCGTCGGTAGAATCAAACACATACGAATATCCGTAATTGTTAGTATCAGAATGCCAGCCAATACTCTTGTCGGTGCGGAAATCCTTGCTTGCCACCGTAGTGTATTCAGAACCTCCGTTGGGATCGGGCTTATCGGCCAGAAGCTTTAGCAGCCAACCTTTGGGCTGCTGGGAATGCCATGCCAGAGTATGACCGTAAACGTTCAGACCGGCTGCGGTAGCAGTATTCACATAACTCTTAACCGTATTGAAGTTCATATCTCCGTTGCCGTTAACCACACTGGCCATCTTCATGGCATTGCCTGCAACTGTCTCGGTAAAGTTGCCGTTTATCATGTTCCGGTAGGACTGATTATTGAGGTAGTCATTGACAGTGGTTCCGGCGCCCAGTTTGAAATTGGGATACTTGGAATAGTCTATATAGTCCTTGAGAGCATCATACTCGTCCAGATATCGGTAATCATCGTTATTGGGTTTACCCAACTCGAATTTCTCCTGCGCTGCAGCCGGCACTGCCAGGCTGAGAGCCATAATAAAATAGAATAAGTCCTTCATAATCATGCAAAATTACGCAAAAAAGAGCATCCGGCAACCCGAATGCTCCTTTTTAACTAAAACAGTACAAAAGGGGACAGACCCCTTTTGTATCATTTTATTATTCCCAGTTCTCCTGAGTCTTGCGGATGTAGCTCTTGTAGCGCAGCTGAGCCATCTTCTGTGCCTCAGCAAAGAGCTCCTCAGCCTCGTTGGGATATGCCTTCTTGACTGAGAGGTAACGAACCTCACCCATCAGGAAGTCATGGAAGTTAGCCCAGTTAGGCTCCTTTGAGTCGAGTGAGAACGGATTCTTACCCTCCTCGGCAAGAGCGGGATTGTAACGCCACAGGTGCCAGTAACCGCACTCGACAGCCTTCTTCTCCTCGGCCTGGCTCTTACCCATGCCACCCTTGGCCTTAAGACCGTGGTTGATACAGGGAGCGTAAGCGATTACGATTGAAGGACCGTGCCAAGCCTCAGCCTCGCGGATAGCCTTGAGGCACTGTGCGTGATCGGCACCCATTGCAATCTGAGCAACATATACATAACCGTAAGTGGTGGCAATCATACCCAGATCCTTCTTGCGGATACGCTTACCCTGAGCGGCGAACTGAGCGATAGCACCCAGAGGAGTAGCCTTAGAGGCCTGACCGCCGGTATTTGAGTAAACCTCGGTATCCAGAACCAGGATGTTGACATCCTCACCGCTGGCAATTACGTGGTCAAGACCGCCGTAACCTATATCGTATGATGCACCGTCACCGCCGATGATCCACTGTGAACGCTTAACCAGATAGTGGTCAAGAGTCTTGAGCTCAGTGCATACGGGGCAACCCTTGGCAGCACCCTCTGCGATGCATGCGCGCAGTTTGGGAGCAATCTCCTTGGTCTTATCGGCATCCTCCTTGTTGGCAATCCACTCGGCAGCCAGTTCCTTGTACTCGGCGCTGGTCTTGTCAGAATCAATCATCTCCTGGAGCAGCTTGGCAACACGCTCTTTCATCTTCTTGTTACCCAGAGCCATACCCAGACCGAACTCGCAGAAGTCCTCAAACAGTGAGTTGTTGAATACAGGACCCTGACCCTTCTCGTTCTTGGTGTAAGGAGTTGAAGGTATAGAAGCTGAATAGATTGATGAGCAACCGGTAGCGTTGGCAATCATCTGACGGTCACCAAAGAGCTGTGAGAGCAGCTTAACGTACGGAGTCTCACCGCAACCTGAGCAGGCACCTGAGAACTCGAACAGAGGCTGAGCGAACTGTGAGTTCTTGACGTTACTCTTGATGTCAACCAGATCCTGCTTTGAGGGAACCTTAACAAGCTTGTCCCAATCGGCAGCCATCTTCTTCATATCAGCTGCATCGGGGTTGAACGGAACCATTGTAAGAGCCTTGCCGGTCTTGGGGTTGCCCGGGCAGATGTCGGCGCAGTTGCCGCAGCCAAGGCAATCCAGAACAGAGGGCTCAATGACAAAGTGCATGCCCTTCATTGCTGCAGGAGCCTTCATCTCGATGGTATCAAGGTTATCAAAGCCCTTGAGCTCGTCATCGGTCAGAACGAACGGACGGATGGCAGCGTGAGGACAGATGTATGCGCACTGGTTGCACTGGATACAGTTGTCTTTGTTCCATGCGGGAACGAATGCCTCAACACCACGCTTCTCAAAAGCGGCGGTACCAACCATCCATGAACCGTCAACTGTGCCATGCTTTGTAAAGTCAGAAACCTTAAGCAGGTCACCGGCCTGAGCGTTGATAGGACGAACCAGCTCCTTAACGAATGCGGGAGCGTTATCGGCCTTGGGCTCATCATCGGGCAGGTTAGCCCACTCGGGCTTAACAACGAGCTGCTTGTACTCACCACCACGATCGATAGCGGCGTAGTTCAGGTCAACAACATCCTGACCCTTTGCTCCGTAAGACTTCAGGGCGGCAGCCTTCATCTTCTCAACTGCAAGCTCTACAGGAATAACGCCTGTGATGCGGAAGAATGCAGACTGAAGGATGGTGTTGGTACGGTTACCCAGACCAATCTCCTGAGCTATCTTGGTAGCGTTGATGGTATATACGGTGATATTGTTCTTGGCAAAGTAACGCTTTACCTTGTTAGGCATGAACTTCTCCAGCTCCTCGCCCTCAAAGATGGTGTTGAGCAGGAACTGACCGTTCTTCTGCAGACCGCGTGTAACATCGTACATGTGCAGGTAAGCCTGAACGTGGCATGCAACGAAGTTAGGTGTGGTTACCAGATAGGTGCTGCGGATAGGTGTGTCACCAAAACGCAGGTGTGAGCAGGTAAAGCCGCCTGACTTCTTTGAGTCATATGAGAAGTAAGCCTGGCAATACTTATCGGTGTTGTCGCCGATGATCTTTACAGAGTTCTTGTTGGCACCTACGGTACCGTCGGCACCAAGACCGTAGAACTTGGCCTGGAACATACCGGCACCACCAAGTGCGATCTCCTCAACCTCGGGCAGTGATGTGAATGTAACATCATCAACAATACCGATGGTGAAGTGGTTCTTGGGCTCGGGCATAGCCAGGTTGTTGAATACGCTGATGATCTGAGCGGGAGTGGTATCGTGGCTGCCCAGACCGTAGCGGCCGCCTACGATGAGAGGACGGTCCTGAACATCATAGTAAGCATCCTTAACGTCCAGATACAGAGGCTCGCCGTTTGCGCCGGGCTCCTTGGTACGATCCAGAACGGCAATGCGCTTAACAGTCTTGGGAACTGAAGCAAGCAGGTGCTTAACTGAGAACGGACGATACAGATGAACTGAAATCATACCTACCTTCTGGCCGTTGGCGTTCAGGTAGTCGATAGCCTCGCGGGCTGCATCGGTAGCAGAACCCATCAGGATAACCATGCGGTCTGCATCCTTGGCACCGTAGTATGAGAACAGATGATACTCACGACCGGTGATCTTGGAGAGCTCGCCCAGATACTTCTCAACTACATCGGGCACTGCATCGTAATAAGGATTGCTGGCCTCACGGTGTGTGAAGAATGTCTCGGGGTTCTCGGCAGTACCACGGGTGATAGGACGCTCAGGTGACATAGCGCGGTCACGGAAGCGCTTGATATACTCCTCCTTAACCAGAGGACGTACATCCTCCTGATCCAGAAGCTCAATCTTGTGATACTCGTGTGATGTGCGGAAACCGTCAAAGAAATTGACGAAAGGAACGCATGTCTCAAGTGAAGCAAGGTGAGCGGCAGCTGTCATATCCATAACCTCCTGAACAGAACCCTCGCAAAGCATTGCGAAACCTGTCTGGCGGCATGCCATAACATCCTGATGGTCACCGAATATGCAAAGTGCGTGAGATGCCAGTGTACGTGCAGATACATCGAACACGCAGGGGATCAACTCACCTGCAATCTTGTACATGTTTGGAATCATCAGCAGAAGACCCTGAGAAGCGGTGAATGTGGTTGTCAGAGCACCGGCCTGAAGTGAACCGTGCACTGCACCTGCGGCACCGGCCTCAGACTGCATTTCCTGAACTGTGACGGTCTGGCCCCAGAGGTTCTTACGGCCACGGGCGGCCCACTCGTCAACGTGCTCCGCCATAGGTGATGACGGGGTGATGGGGTAGATAGCGGCTACCTCCGAGAACATATAGCTCACGTGAGCCGCAGCCTCGTTACCATCACAAGTGATAAATTTCTTTGCCATAATCTGAAATATGTTTTGAAAATCTTGTGTCAATCAATAAAGCATTCCGAACATCCACAACGGAATCACGTTGTCATGTCCCGCATCCAGTCCGTCAACTGCATAGAACGAATCCTGCTGCTGACGTGTCTTGCCCTCGGTAGTGGAAACCTTAAAGTTAACGTTTCCGTCAACCAGAAATGACCATCCCTTGGCACCCTTATGCACCACATGGTCCTTCCACATGGAGTTGACAAAGAATGTGTCAATTACATCCTGGCGGTCCTGACGCGGCGGATATATGGTGTAAATCAGATTGGAGTTATGCATCAGCACGCGGCAGGGTTTCTTGGGGAAACTGTCGCCCTTGGCATAAACCATATTGATGAGTCGGGCATCGGCCAGATACTTGATGTAGTTCATGACCGTGGCGCGCGATGTCTCGGTCTCCGCAGCCAGTTGGCTCACATTGGGGGCCGATGTACCCTGCACCGCCATCATGTAGAACAGTTTCTTGATCTTGGCCAGGTACTTGAGGTCAATCTGCTTTATGAGCAGTATGTCAACCTCCATCATCATGTTCATGGTCTTGAGCAGGTTCTCGGAATAGTTGCGCTGCTGCAGAAAGAACGGATAGAAACCGTGGTGCACGTAATCCTGAAAATAATCCAGAGGATTTACCTGCTGCAGCACCTCCTGTGCTATCTGAACATGATTCCTGAGTATGTTATCCAGACGGTGTGCTTTGAACTGCGTGCCGGCCTTAAGGTTCAGGAATTCACGGAAAGAGAAACCGCGCAGATTATATGAGCTTACAATGCCGTTAAGCTCAGGATTCTCCTCCTTAAGACGCATCACCGATGATCCAGTAAAGATGATCTTAAGGTCAGGGTACATATCGTAGCACTTGCGCAGTTCCTTGCTCCAGTCAGGATGCTTGAAAACCTGGTCTATAAGCAGTACCTTGCCGCCCATCTTATGGAAATTGCCCGCAAACTCGGCAATGCCGTGACCCTGGAAATAGAAGTTGTTCATGTTTATATACAGGCATGAACGGTCACGTCCGAATTTCTCCTTGGCGTACTGCAGAAGGAACGTGGTCTTGCCCACCCCGCGCGTGCCCTTGATGCCGATCATACGGCTGGACCAGTCAATCTCATCCATGAGGTCACGCCTTACAGATGCCTGCAAGTGCTCCACCAGATAGTCATGTGTCCTGAAAAACTGCTCCATATATAACACGCGTCCGCGCACTCGTGTGCACGGACCGCAAAGTTAATACAAATACTCCACATTTTGCAAAGTGGAGTTTGCAAAATTAAGGCTTTTTTATCATTGCCAAATAATAAGTTTTTTGTATCTTTGCTATATCTGATACCAAGAGGTATTATGACTTGATAGTTAACCAATAATTTGTTTGCGCTATGAAAAAGGAAAAGAAAAACGCAAAAGATATCACAAAATGTGACAACCTCAACAATGTTCAGCAATTTGAGGTGCAAAAACTAAACCTTAATGGCATTGACATAAAATCACTCATACGGGTTGTTAGAGGGCAACAGGTCATGCTCGACTCTGATTTGGCAATGTTATATGGGGTTGATACGCGTTCGTTAAACCAGTCCGTAAAACGACACATAAGACGTTTCCCCGATGACTTCATGTTTCAATTAACAAAAAGAGAATTTGAACTATTGAAATCACAAAAAGAGACATCGTTTACTACTGATAGACAAGGTGTTAGTACTTTGATGTCACAAATTGTGATATCAAAACCGATAGGAAAACGCGGTGGAACGCAAAAACCGCCTTATGTATTTACCCGTAACGGAGTTGGAATGCTAAGTAGTGTATTAAGATCTGAAATAGCTGACGATGTCAACATACGCATCATGCGCGCTTTCACTGCTATTCCGGACTTGATTAACAACAACGCCTTAATAATGCAACGCATTCTAAACATAGAACAGCACCAGACTGAAACCGATGAAAAAGTCAACCAGATTCTCATCACAATTGAAGAACAAGCGCCAAAACTACTACCAGAACAAGTATTCAGCACCGGTTGCGTATGGGATGCATGGACATATATATCGGACCTTATAAGAAGTGCCAAGAAACGGGTAATACTGATTGACAATTATGTCGATGACCGTGCTCTATTGCTCCTTGACAAGCGATTAGAAGGAGTTGAAGCCACCATCTATTCCCGTTATAACGAATCGTTATTGACCGATATTCAAAAGCACAACAGCCAGTATAGTGAAATCAAGTTCATACAACTCCCCCACCGTAATCATGACCGTTTTCTAATCATTGATGAAGACAGCTATCTTCTTGGTGCAAGTGTGAAGGATATGGGCATCGGTCTATGCGCCATCACAAAAATGATCATATCACCAGACGTTATACTACGAATGCTAAAATGAGGGCTTTTTTATTATTTAACAGTATGACCAACTTCGTATTTTGCCATTAGGGCCTTACTACTTTCATCCGAGAACTTCTCCATACGGTTTTTAGCCCATTTAATAAAGTCAGATTCACTAGTAAACTGAATATTAAATATTTTTGAGTTGCTATTATTGTACCTATTCTCAATTCCCAGAATTACATCATCCTTGATTCCCTGTTTCAGTTTTTCCAAAGTTGAATCGCTCAACATTACGATGTTTGTTTCGTCGAAAAATTCCTTATTGGCATAACCTCCAAGATTACCAATTAACTGACGAATAACATTCATATCAACGCCGGGAAAATCTGGAACATATATTTCCTGTCTGGTAATTGGATTAGAACGACATTCAGGATCATACGACAATGGTGAGGCAACTCTTGTGACAAAAGTCTTACCATTAATCACTGGAGGAGTCCAATTGTAGTAGCTGTAATCCAAGTCAAGCTTCTTCTCAACAATATCCGGAACCAAATCTTCATCTGTGAACCGACCAGCCAGATATTCATACAGTTTGTCCTCGCTAATCATTTTAGCATGGAAACCGTCATGCTCGTTAAGAGCAAAGCGTTTTAAGGAATCTTCATTAGGGTTACTTCCCACTATAAAGAAATGGGTTGATTCTTTGACTGGAGGAATGGCTTCACCCTCTTTATATGTACGAGTGTCAGATACCCAATTAATAAACTTGGGATCAACTCCAACGGCCTTTAGCTTTGCGTTTAATTCTTTTTGAGGCATGCGAAATATGCCTGTCAAACAAATGCGCTTGCCACTCAACGGATTAACGATTGCCGTTTCGCCAAAAAGATCCAACTGCTGACTACTCATATTAGTGCTGTATTATAATTGTTTGATAATTTCTAAGAATTCCTCTTCCGGCATGATTCTTATACCCAACTCTTGAGCTTTCTGCATTTTTGATGGACCTGCATTATAACCGGTTATAAGGATGTTTGTTTTGCCGCTGACACTACTTTTTATGATTGCGCCAAGTTCATTCAATTTATGCCCATATTCCTGACTGTCCGAAGATGAAAAACCGGTAAGTACTACAACCTGATTCTTGAAAGGATTATCAGCAACCGATTCCATATCTGTACGCTGTACCATATCTTCCGGATAATACTTTTGCCGGGGCGTATATGTCTTTGGGGTGGTCTTTTTCAGTTCGACCGTTTCATGGCCATCAAGCACCGTCACGATTTTTGCCATTAGATTACCGCACATTTCAGCGTCGGCTAAAGCATTATGATGATTGTTACAACATATTCCAAACCTTTCGCATACTGTATCTAATGTATGTGACCCTGATCCTTTTTCTAATATTCCACATTTTTCTTCTGCCTGCCTTGACAACCTAAGGGTATCAAAGATATTGCAATAATCAAGTTTTGTTTCTAATCCATAGTATTTACAAGTTGCCTCAATACATGCTTTTTCCATACTGCAATTATGTGCAACCAACGGTAAGCCATCTACAAACCTTTCCATTTCTGGTAAAATCTCAGGAAAGGGTTGGGCATCTTTCAACATTTCTGCAGTAATTCCATGTATCCAAGTCAGAGCATTGCCACTTTTACCGGGATAATCGAAAGGCGGTTTTACGAGTGAGTAATACTTATCGACCAATACGCCATCGATGTATTTTGCCATTCCAACAGAACATACCGTAAAACGTTGAGGATATAGTATCTCAAAGTCTATTCCAACGAAAGATTTAGGCAGATCTTTTATCTCATATCTTTGATAGTTTCGGATAACTTGAGTTTTTGCAATAGTATTTTTTATTCTAATATCAACAGAGGCATTTCTTTTGATTATTTGAAACTTATAACCATCTATTACCCCTTCAAAGCTGTATATATGATCATCGTTGAAATCACACTTCTCTTTAAGCTTATCAAAAGAGATAGAGTATCCTCTATAAAGTATACTGCCACATAAATACAGAACTTCAGCAAGTAAATCAGAATCCAAATCAGGATTATCATAGTTGCTTAAGAATAGAGACATTCTTATGAGATTGCCATTATCTGCTTGTATCTCTGCGTTTTGAAAAGGATAATGAGAATAGTCAAGTGGTATATTAACTCTACCATTTATTATTTCGCCATCATCTTTGCGCAATTCATGAAGATTGAAACCAAAGAAGTCTAAATCCCAAAAATCATTTTGAGCAGGATCTCCATTTAGAATGTTATAAATCTTTTCATGCCAATAATAATCGGCTTCTTCTTTTGCTTTCTTATCCGCCTCTATCTGTTTCTGTTTTTCTTCCTCTTTTCTTTTAATGGCTAGTTCATGAAAATACAGCATTTCTTCATAGCCACACTGAGGACATCCATGTCTTGAGTTTAATATTGTATTGGGAAGATTTGAGAAAGCACCATGTATAGGACAAATAAGAGTTACCGGAGTTGTGGAGTCATGGTAGACAAAGCCATTGAGTCCGAATTTATCACCAAAATTCTCCCTTAGTCTTGTTAAGAATTTTTCCCCCTTCTCACATTTCGGGCATCCTTTGCCGTCCAGATGCTCACGAGCGTACACAAGAAAGTTACCATGAATAGGACATGTCACAGCAACACGATGTTCTGAATTCTTATATACGACATTACTATAGTCATAGCGGTCTCCATAGATAGCCTTAGCTTCCTCAATGAATGATTCCGTTGTGACTGTGCGACGACACAGTTCCAAACACCTTCTGTATTTTGTTTTGTCCTGTTCTGCCATGCAAATGGGCTAATCTCACACAAATATATACTTTTTCTGAGAATAATTCCAGTTGCAGGAGCCGGACTATGGGGTTGGGGAGCATCAGTGGAGAGGCGTAAGCGGAGGGCCTTGGAGGATCCCGTTAAGAACGGCGCATGTTTGACGAACGTTAGGCCCCGAAGGGGACTATAAGGAGGAGTTCGACGTTTAGGGTCATTTACCCAGGTAAGAGAGTATCATGGCAACCGCCTGGTCCTCGGTGATGTAATCCATATTGAGGACGATGTGGTAGTTGCGGGCGTCGTAACGGCTCTGTCCGGTGTAGCGCTTAACGTAGTTGTCGCGGGCCTTGTCGACGTTGTCTATCACCTCCTCCGCCTTCTGTCGGGACAGGTTCTGCTTGTCCATAATGCGGGCAATGCGGTTCTCGCGTGATGCGGTGATAAGGATATCCACCTTGTTGGGACGGCCCTTGAGCACAAAGAAACCGGAGCGGCCGGCTATCACGCACGATCCCTCATCGGCAATACCGTTAAGTATCTCCCTCTCTGCCTCAAAGACATCATTTACAGAGAGTGACAGGTTATACTCGCTTATGTAATCGCTGTCACCGTCCACCAGCATACCGCTCATGGGCACCGGAGCCACCATCTGGATGAAATCATCCAGCCAGCGCTTTTTCTTACCCTTAAGCTCCTCAATGCTGTCTACGGTAAGATTGAGTTTCTTCTGGAGCTCATCAACGAGTTCCTTGTCACTGAAACGTACGCCCAGTTTTTCTGCCAGTTTACGGCCGATAGTCCTGCCGCCTGAGCCAACCTCGCGGCTGATGGTTATAACAAACGGTTCTTTCATTTTTCTGCGATATTTTGTTTGTCAAAACGACTTTTCCAAGTAAGATAAATAGCCAGGAACGCCAATGCCGTTACGCCGGCTATGATGTAGGCAATCCACGGAGCCAGACGGAATCCCTCGGGCGCCATGAATATGTAGGTCACTGTTACCACGGTCATGAACATGGCCGGGATAAGCGTTACAAGCACGTTCTTGCGATGCTTGGTCAGATAGACGGTCACAGCCCACAGCGTGAATACCGCAAGTGTCTGGTTGGACCATGCAAAGTAACGCCAGATGATATTGAATCCCTCCTTGTCACGCAGGCTGTAGAACAGCGCAAAGAAGGTGATTACAAACAGCGGGACGCTTATGGCCAGACGGCTGCCTATGGATTTCTGCCTGATCTTGAAGAAATCGGCCACAATCAGACGGGCCGAACGCAGAGCGGTATCGCCCGATGAGATAGGCGCTGCAACCACACCCACAACGGCCAGGATGCCGCCCACCTTACCCAGCCAGGTCTTGGATATGTCAAGCACAATCTGAGCGGCGGTAAAATCCGTTCCGTGCTCACCAAAGTAAGCGGTTGCGGCAGCTGCCCAGATAAGAGCCACGATACCCTCGGATACCATTGCGCCGTAGAACACTATCCTGCCCTTGCCCTCATCGGTAATGCATCGGGCCATAAGGGGCGACTGCGTTGCGTGGAATCCGCTTATGGCACCGCAGGCAATCGATATGAACATCATGGGGAATATGGGGTTCTTGTCATACTTGACACCGAATCCCTTCCACATCTCCGGGAGCGGCGGATGGTTGACAAACAGCGCAATCATGATACCGATAGCCATAAACAGCAGCGCCGCACCGAATATGGGATAGAAACGGCCTATTATCTTGTCAATGGGGAACAGTGTGGCCAGCAGATAATAGACAAAGATGATTGCAATCCAGGTGTTTATACCCATAGCGCCGCCTGTAAGACGTACCAGGATATCGGCCGGCTGCGATACGAACACCGCACCCACCAGCACAAGCAGGATCATGGAGAACACCATGAACACCTTCTGTACCGATGTCCCCAGATAGCGCCCCACCAGCTGCGGCAGGCTCTCTCCCCCGTGCCTCAATGAAATCATTCCCGACAGATAGTCATGCACGCTACCCGCAAAGATGGTTCCGAAAACAATCCACAGGTATGATGCCGTACCGAACTTGGCACCCATGATGGCGCCGAATATCGGACCCAGGCCCGCAATGTTCAGGAACTGGATCATGTAGGCCTTCCAGGTGGGCATGGCAATGTAATCCACGCCGTCGGCCATAGCCTTAGCCGGCACCTCACGCTTGGGATCGGCCCCAAACAGACGCTCAATGAATTTTCCGTAGAACACATAGCCCAGCACCAGGACTATCAAAGCTATCACGAACGTTAGCATATTGTTTTGAAAACTGGATTCTCAATCTAAAACGCACAAAAATAGCAAAAAAAATCCCCCGATGTCACTTTTTTATGACAACGGGGGATTTCAAAAACACTTTGACTTATTATCTGTTAAGTCTCTTCTTACCGTTGATTATGCGGATTCCGTTCTCAGCTCCGTCAGTAACCTTGCGGCCCTGCAGGTCATAGGCCTCACCGTTCTCGGCATCGGCTTCAATGCCGGTCACGCGGGTCGGGGTATTGCCAAGCAGGAATATTACAGGCTTCTTGGGTGATCCGTATATTCCGTCGGTCTCATAACCGATCTGCTCCGGAACATCAATGATTTCGGCACCGGCGGCCACCTTGAAGGTAAGTGTCACGTTATCGTCACCCGGGATGGTAAGATATGCCTTACCGTCCTGACCGGTGTATGCAACCGCACGGCACTCGCCGTCAGCGAATACGCCGACCTCGGCATTGGGCAGGATGATTCCGTCCTTGTAAACCTGAACAGCCATCGTTGCGTTGCCAGAATAGTTACGGAAGTCAACCGGCTGGAATACACCAGTGTGAGCAGGTGACTGCTCTGCAGCACGGCGCATCGGAGCCAGATTTACAACCGATGACGGATAACGGAACGAACGATCCTGATCTGATGAGTTCTTGAACTTGTAGCCCTGACCGGGTTCAAGCATAAGCAGTGAGCCCACCCACTCGTAAGAGTCGTAGTAAGCGATACCGCTCAGTGCCCTGATCATATCACCGTCCTGTGCGTTCACATCGGCCAGTGCGTTATCCAATGATGAGATCTGACGGCCGTAATAGCCTATCCAGTTCCATCCCTTATACAGGTTGACAGGATTGCCGACAACCTCAAGACGCTCACCTACTATACGCAGGGTACGCTCTTTCTTCATCTTGACGGCATACATCTGTCCGTTGCTCAGAGCGCCGGTAAGGTCACCGCCCCAAGAACCGCTCTCGAATGACAGATAAGCGTTCTGGCTCTTGATGATCTCAACATCCTCGGCAATCGATGACAGCAGCGATGCAATCGTCATGACATCGGCCTTGACATAGAATGAGAGCCAGTTCCAACCCTCCTTGAGAACGGTCTGCTGCTCAATCTTGTCAACTGCGGTCAGTAATACGGGATCGCTGTAGGTACCGTTCAGCTCAAGCAGCTGGAAGTTGAATGACTTGTCGGGCAGAACCTCGGGATAGAGAGTACCAGTCGATGCGTCAAAGGCGCGGAATGTAACGGGCTTGCCTGCGTCGTTGCCTCCGTAGATATCCATTGTGACAAAGTACTGGTCATAACGCTCCTTGTATACAGGATGTGCAATGCCACGGCATTCGTCGCCGATGAATGCAGCCACGATGTCATCCTCATCCTCGCTCTGGAGTCCCAGGATATCAAGAGTGGCAATCATATTCATTGAGTTCTCATACTGTCTGGGGTTAACGCTCCAGTCAGGAGTCTGGCCCTTAACCTTCACGTTGACGGTGAGAGCAGTCTCAATGCCGTTGTTACCCTTCAGGTAGATGGTCTCCTCATACTTGCCGATAGGTGTCGAGGGGCTTACAGTGAAGGTAATCGTACTCTTGCTGCGCGGGTTCACAACACCGTAGTCAGCACTTGCGGTGAGCCATGAAGGCAGACCGTCAATTGTCCACATCTGCTGCTGTCCGCCCAGGTTCTCAATGGTTGCGGCAAACTGAGCCGAACTCTTAACCTGCTGCTCGACGCTTACAGCCTCGTCCTGCCATATAAGTTCGTTGCGGTTCACGAACGCGCTCCATATTGCAGGCTCCGAGTAGTTGCCGTTCTTGTCAAGCAGGTCGCGTACAGTGAAGTTCAGAGTGCATCCCTCAATGCGTTCAGGTTTCTCATCAATGTTGATGATCACCTTCTCATCCGATGCCACATAGCTGAAGCTTACATTGGTCTCGGAGGGTTTGGTACGCAGTGCGGGAGCATCATCGGCGAATACCGGAGCGGACGGGGTTCCGCCCTGTATTGTTCTCAGGACTGCGTCGTCGCCATTGCCGCACAGATCCTTGACCTCACCCTTAGTAACCACCTGATTGAATCCGTCAAGATCCTTAATTTCAAACGGATAGTAGGCAGCCAGACCGCTCTCCTTTCCGGTAAAGCGAACCTTGCGGTTGCTTACTATCAGGTTGCTGTTAAGAGTTGCAGCCCAGATACGGATCTCATCAATGAATCCTACCAGAGCGCGATCATATTCATACTCAGCATTCTCGGCCGATACGGTGATGCGGCGGGCACCTGCTATCAGGCTATTGGTTACGATATTGCCGACATTGGTCTCACTTACGGTCAGGCGGCGTACACCGTCCACGTATACGGAGGCGGCACCCTGACGCAGCACGCTCAGTGCCACATGATGCCAAGTGTTATCATTCAGGATAACTCCCGATACAGCCATATCCTGGCTGGTACCGGCGGGCAGATAAGCACCCTTGGCTGTAAACTGCAGCTCACCGGCGGCATTGAGCCAGAAAGCTACATCACCCATCTGCAGCAGCTGAGCATCGGCATTCTGCTTATCGGCACGCATCCAGAACTCAACTACATAGTCACCGGATGCAACGACAGGCAGGGATGCAGCACCCATCTCAATGAAATGGTCACCGTCCAGGCTTACTGAGAAGTTCTCATTATTGATATACCATGCCTCATTGGTCATAGTCATATGACGGTTGCGGCTGTAGTCACGTATAGAGGTACCCTCGCCCTCATTCATCTTCCAGTAACCTATCAGATGACGGGTTGAAGGACTCTTGGTTACAGAGCGGTTCAACAGGGCTGCAGTCATGTCATGAGCCTCATCCCAGAGCAGCAGATCATGAATGGCGGCATCGGCACCGCATCCTACGCTCAGGCGGCCGTTACCCTCATAAGCCATGGTCTTGAGGCCGCTGAACAGAAGAACAAAATCATCATCAACGGCAGCCTCGGCAGTCAGTGCGCCATCCTTTGTAAGACTCATGGTCAGGAATATCCACTGATTGAAAGGAATGCTATTTGAAGATGTGCATACGCTGTCTGCAACTGTCACGATCAGATGACCTGCAGCGTCAACACCGGCAGTCAGTCTCTGTGCGCCCTGACCGTGGCTGAAGAGTGTACCTGCAGAAGCTATGTTGACCCATGCATCAATTGCAAAATCCTTCTTGGCCAGGTTGATTCCAGCCTCAGTGCTTGCCAGAGCCTTTGCGCTTGAACCGCCCTTAAGGCTGAGTGCAGTCTCATGCTCAATCTTGCTGCCGTTAAGCACGCCGGTTACGATAAAGTTGGACTCGACAGTGATGCGACCCTTAAGGATAGGCTCGTTGAATGTCACGCTAAGCTCATCGCCTATGTCAAGCACACCGTCGCTGGGCTCAGGCTGGCCCATTGAACGCGGGCTCTGCATATCCTTGACAAGAGCCATCTCATTACTGTATCTGTAAACCTCTTCATCACCGTTGGCGCTTACTGATACCACGCGGAACAGGTAATCACCATCGGGTAATGAATTCATATTGAAGGTATAGTCAACCTGTGTGCCGGATGAAGGCAGCATCTCGTTGCCGCTCTCCTTGTCCTTGGTATTGAGCACATACTCATGGATGCGTGTCCAATCCAGACCACCCACTCTCTTATACTGCAGGCGGAATGCCTTAAGTCCGTTATAGTTGCGGTCAAATCCAAAGAATGAGATCCTGAGCTTGCTGCCGGTCTCGTTATTCATGACTGTATTTGACAGATCCAACTCAACCGGTGAAGATGAGGGAACGAAATAGGCCGATACATCAACGGTGTCAGCAATCACATCCCATGTGCTGGTAGGATCATACTGGCTCTGTGATGCCAGGACTATCTCAATATGCTCATACTTGAGGATACTGGGATCGGTCTGCTTGAGCTGGAGAGCCTTAGTAACGGTTGTTCCGGCCGGGATCTTGATGATACGGCTGTCTGTGATAGGCTTTCCGTCAATCATCAGGTTGGCACCGTTGGGGTTGGTCTCATCGTTGACCAGCAGACGGTAATAGACATCCTCATCAATCTGAGATGCATTTGAGAGTCTGAGAACGTAGTTGGCTGTTCCGCCTGACGGCACATCGGTCATGGTCCTTACGTCAACATCAATCTGAGGAACCTCAATCTGCATGGTAGCCTCCATGATGACTGTTCCGGGTTCGTAGTACTTGGTCTTTACCTCACCCTCGTACGGGCCACATGTCTGACCGCCACGGGTGCGGAATATGGGACCGAACATGCCGTACTCATAGACATCGACCGTAAGGGCATCGTCATCACCCTCCTCAGCCAGAGTATAGCTGAAGCTTGCGGTATGACTCTCCTCTTCCTCACGCTCAATGTGCTCACCGCCTCCGGTCTCAGTCTTGATATCAAACTGAACGCCCACGCTGTTGATGGCAAAGCCGGTGGTGGCGCCTATGATGGCAGCGGCCGATACGGTATTCTCATATTTTGATCCGGTCTTATCCTCAGTCTCCTTAGTGTTGGTTATGCTGGTACCTGAGTCAAATGAGAGGTTTGTGGCTGTAACGCTGTCGCTCTTGGCTTCGGCCAGCTTAAAGGCACGAACCTTCTGCATCTCGTTGTTGGCCAGATGCTTCTCCCAGTTGCGGATCTGTGTATTGCACCACTCCACGCTGTCAGTATAGTTCTCCTTGGAACCGTTGGGAACAACCATCTTGTATGACGGGCCATCTGTTGAAGGTCCGGGAGTGGCGTTTTCACCGAACAAATCCTTATCATTGTTGCTGGCTCCGAATCCTGCATCATCGGGACTCATGGTAGTGATGTAAACCGGATGCTTGCCGTCATTCACATAGCCGGGAATCTCAGACACGGTCTTGAGCATGCCGTCACGCAGTTTTTTGAGGTTGGGAATGAGCACATTCTCAATATAGTTCTGTGTATAGGCAAACTCTGTACCGAATGAGAGTCCGGTTGTCAGAATATCAGTCAGAGTCAGTTCAACATCACTTGTATTACCCACGCGTGTGAATCCCACGTTGCGTGCCATACCGAATATGATGTTGGTTGAGCTACCTATGAATACGTCACCCTGGGCACCTACATACTCAGCCTCATCGGATGTGCTGATTGTCCTGGTTGCGGTGACTGAACGGCTCCATGATGATGCATCCTCACCCTCAACGGTAACCTTGGCACCTACGGTAAGGTCAACCTTGCTCTCGATATCCTCAATGATGGCAAGGCCTATACCTGTAACGGTCTCAACCTTGGGTCCCAACTTGGTTTGGGTCTCAATATTGTTCTCACTGTTCCATACAGCACCTGTTGACTGTGATTTAGTGGTGACGGTACCCGATGTCCACTCGGTCTTGGACTTTGTTCCTGGGGGATCACGCAGCACCATGTCAAGCACATCGGGACCTGCAGTGATAAAGTTGTTACCCGTAGGCAGTGAGCCCAGCACGATACCGTATAAAGGTGCGCCGTCATTCCAGCGGTAGGTCCTGTTGTCTATGTCATATGATATAGATATGGTACGTGTATACGGAGAGGCAATATTGGGATATCCGGCCTTCCATACATATGTAGCCTGACCAAGGCTGTCAAGAGTCAACTGGTTGCTCTTGAGCTCGCTTACGGATCCGGCCTCCATACCGGCGCTGTTGCCTTCAATGTAAACAGCCTGCTCTGATGAGAGGGCATTGTCTATGGATACCACGGTTCCGGCAAGAGGAACGACAGATACCTCCGGAGCATATAAGTTGGCGTCATAGTTACGGTACTCCTCCCTACCGGAGATGTTGAACTTGTAGGTATCCTTCATAATGAAGATGGCACCACCATATTTATAAACCTTATCTTTATCAGGTTCGTAAGGATCATAGAATTTATTCAGGACAATGCTGCCCTGAGCATCCTTAACCTCATACTCCTTTATACCGAAGCAGCCGTCATCGTGATCTGACTGTTCAACGGTAAATATGGGTTTGCTGTGATATGTCTTTTTGTAAAGAGTGTTGTACTCATAGTAATCGTAACCTCCGTCTTTATTGGCAAGAGAATCCTTGTAAGTAACCAGAGGTTTGGAAAGGTCTGCCAGAGTTGACTCCTTAGAGTCACCTAAAACAGAGTCCAAGGCAACCACTACAGGAGCCGACACCTTATACTGCAGAGGAGGCAGCATGGCAGAGAACTCACCGGTAAGCGAGTCTGTAAGAATGATTATCTTACGGCAGTCAGCTGTTCCTGCTCCACGCCAAGACTTGCTCTTGATTTTATTTGATGCCGATGCAACATCAACAATCTCATTGTTGGTCTCATATGAGAATGATGTCTCTCCCTTCTTCTTAACCACATTCAGGCGGTAGAGGTCATACGAGGGTGTGAGCACAAGTTTGGTAACACCTATGTTGTTATGGCTCTGTCCGAATCCGACGGGTTTGTCACCCTCAATGTCACCACCTACTACACGTCCGGTATAGTTGACAAGAGTGGTATCACGGAACTCAAGTCCGCTAATGGCCTGATTGAAATTCTTCTTCACGCCGCGTCCCTCAGGGTCGGCAGGATAACGGCCATTGGCAAACACGTGACCGCTCTTGACCACCTCAATGAAGTGGTTTCCTATGGGCACGCTTATGGTGAACGTTCCGTCCTCGGCACTTTCAATGATCTTGCCGTCACTGGCGCAGATCATTCCGTCCACGTAGAGGTTGGCACCCTCAACGGGATAATCGGTACCTGAATAGAATATCTTACCGCTTACAGGGAATGATGATACGTCCTCAAAGTCAACACCGTTGTGTATAAGTGAAGCCTGACTTACAAAACGGGACTTGGAAACAGGTGAGAACTCATGTATTCCCATCTTTGGGATAACGCTGTAGCTGGTTCCCTCTCCTGTGTAAGGAATACCGCGAACCTCATAGTATCCCAGACTGTCAGTATATGCCATCAGGCTCAACTGATCCTCATTGGGAATGTAGTTACTGCTGGCTGCCGGAATCTTGGACAAGCCATGACGGCCGTTGCTGACATTATTGGTCCTGGACAGGTCATATGCCAGACTCTGTACGGTCATGCCCTCGTCAAACGGATAATATATAGCCAGGTCCTTCTCGTTTCCGGTAAGCGGATGATTGTAGTTCTTGAGCAACTCGGCATGTGAAAGTGCACGGGTAAAGAATCGGAACTCATCCATGTAGCCGTTGTAATACTCGGTCTGGCTGAAACTTGAATTGTTGGCAATGGATATGCCATCGGCCAGCGTAACGTTGACCGTAGCATCTTTTTTCACTATCTCATTGCCGCTCTTGATCGTATCAGATATGATACTGTCTCCTCTTGCAATTGACAAGGCTGTATAAGAGCCCTGCTTATGTGATACGGTAAGATGTGTCCACTCTCCCGGTTTTACATCAAGATTTGTGAAGTAGGTATCTCCCTGGAGCCACACAGCCGGGTGATACAGCTTCTTTGTATTGTCATATCTCAGATCCAATGTAAAGGAGTACGATACATCGAGCAGGATACTGCGGTTGTTACCGGCCATGACAGTATCAGGATTGATGTACATCTGAACAGAGAAATCCTTCTCCAACAGATTCTTGAGGGTTGTCTGGTCACAGTCGTACTTGAAACCGGTACCGTTGCCCGAGAACCTTATGGAGTGCATGCCCGATGACAGGCCGCCGTCGTCATCCTGACGCTTGAGCACCACCTTGGCACCTGCTACGGCAGTTCCTGTTCCATATGTGATGTTACCGCTCAGGGTTCCTGTAGAGAGACTGAATCCGTCAGCCACATCGGAATCATCATATGAAACCGTCTTGCCGTTCTGACTCCATACAACTACCTTATACTCGTTGTAGGTACCGGGCAGTGCAGTCACATCATCATAACTGTAACCCGATGCAGTACCGCTGGTGCTGTAGATATCGGCCCACGCAAACTCATCGTTGCTGCCCAGAGGACGACGCTGGATGATGAAGTTGGTCACATCGGAACCCACCTGCTGTACGGTCCACTTTACCTTGACCATATTGTTGTATGATCCTCTGGTTGCCGAGAACGAGAGAATCTTGGAACCACCCAGTTTCTTGTTTACCACCTTGCTGGTCATATCCTTTTCCAGAACATTCACTACCAGACGGTAGAAATAGTTATGGTTTGCCGAAAGTCCCGCAGCATCGGTATATGAACCCATGTTGGTTGAGTCATTGGTAATGGTAACGGTATGGATATCCTCCCAAGTAGCCTTACTGGGATCGGTCACATCATAATCCGTTGAACGCTGAACATGGAGAGTATAACTTCTCTTGCTGGCGTTACCTATGGGGTTATGGTTCCATTTCAGGATAATCTTGGAACCGGTAGTGTCAGTATCGGCCTTGAAATTACTGAAAGACCATTCGCGTTTAAGATTGCTTGTCACATGAGTGGACAGCTCGTTACGGCGTATTCCGTTAAGGGGTATGAATGAAACCTCATAATAGTAATCCTTGTCATAGGCAGGATTGACTACCGTGTAGGCGCGGGTTGACTTGTTGATATTCTCTGCTACAAGTACACCGTTCTTGAGGTCGGAATTATCATAACGGTATATGCTCCATGTACCGTTACCGTCATTTCCCTCGGTTCCCCAAGAAAGGTTCACCTCCCTGTTCCAGATATTTGCCGTTGATGCCTGAAGGTCTTTGGCACGCATGTAACCGGGTACGTACACGACATACCACATATAATATTTCATGCTCAGTTTCTGGTTGTCCGGCAGCGCATTCAATTCGCCAGGAGTATAGCCCGTACGTGTGATTACGTACTCGAAATAAGTCTTGACCTCATTATAGTAATCAGTTCTGCCCTTAAACTCCATCTTCTGACCGGTGAATGAGGTGAGACTGGAATTAAATGAAGCTGATGTGGTCAGTTGCTTCGTCCATGCGATGTTATCTAAATTGGCACCCTCAAAAGAACCTACGGTATTTGTACCATATCCGGCTTTCAGGTTACCGCTTAACAGAATGTGATCAAAGTCATATGTAACTGCCGTAGGGCTTGATACGCCAAAAGTTCCCAGACCGTTGAAATTCCAGGTATATGCCTCCTCGACAGGAGTCTTCTGGTCCCTGTTCATCTTCCACATACCCGCAATCTTTACGGTAGTGGTCTTGCCATGAGGCAGGGCATCCGGGAATATCAGGACGTTCACATACATACGTTTGCTGTCACCGTCATGATACGGGTTGTAGAACTTGATGGTGTAGGTTATGCCGTTAATCTTGGCTTTGTAGGTGTTTCCCCACCATGTATCATTGCCGCAGGCACTCCATGCACCGTCACCGTCACCGTTCCAACCAAACTCATAGATAGGCGAACATGCATACTGTCCGTCGATGAAAATGGCCGGGCCATCGGCAGCGCTACTGGGAATGGCGCCGTTCTGGGTCGGTTTCTGTTTTACAAAATAACCGTTGTTGTTTGCCGTCTTGTCAAAGAACATGGCGGTAAACCTCAGATAAGGACGGTCAAACGACGGGTGGTTAATCACCGCGTGATTACCGTTGCCCCTGAAGTGCCAGCAGTCAGCCTGGGCACTGAGACTTCCCAACAATAGGAAAGAAATAACAATCAGAAGGTGTTTTCCGAAAACACCACGACCCGCGAGAGCACTCCCGTGCTCCCTCTCAAAAGAGTTAAACATAATTGATTGGTAGGATTATTATGAATACATTATTGTCCTTTCTAGACTATTGACTTAACGAGACGCAAATATACAAAATTTTACAAATTTATTTTACAAAAGCTTTACTATTTCGGCCGTCAATGCATATTTCAAGTTCTCGGTCAAACTTTACGTGACGCAGGAACTCTGTCTCCTCTATGGCGGGCAGTTTCTCAAGTACCTCATAATCAAAGACATCACCTCTGCCGGAGTACGGATCCACATTGATGTAACCGGCGTTGAACGATGTCAGGTTCTGGAAGAAATGGGTACCCTGACTGGGATCCACGCGGAAATCCTCCAAACTGCACTCCACGATAACCTTTGCTTCAGATATGTCTCCCCACTGTACGGGAACGCCCAGCGACGGTATGCTTGAACCCCATCGGCCGTAACCTATAAGTACATAGTTCTGGTTCTCGGCACGCATGCGGTTGTTCATGGCAGCCAGTTCATGTGCCATCTGCACGGTCTTCTGGGTATCAAACGTATCCAGTTTGAGATAGATCACATCGGTCAGGCCCTTTATCCAGCCTGTTCCCAGCGCACTCTCTGACTTTATCAGGGCGCCTTCAGTATCAATCTCGTCCCAGTCAACATCCACGTTACGGCTGTCAACTGATATGGGACGTATCTGCAGTACGTTGAACTTGGGCAGTTTGTTCGTGTTGCCGCCACGGTCAATATCGGCCGCAAACTCTATCTCGACGCCGCATTTCATCTCCTTGCGGGCTATGTCGAGCAGATCATCGACTATCTCTGCCAACGGAAATGTTTTGTATTTGAGCATCTGGGCGAACGTTACGAATCGGGGGCCGGTAGGATATGCCGAGTCCACCATTCGTTGGTTCTCCAGATCAAAGGTTGAGACCACATGCTTGAGGTTGCGGAACTTCTCGCAGTCAGCAATTGAAATGCGCTCCAAGTTCACTGCATCGTCGATTGATGTGGTGAACTTTTCAGGCTTCAGGTTCAGGGCAAACATTGACTTCTGGGTCTCGGTCATGGTCTGCTCCACGGTCGATGTCTGCAGCACATGTTTGGGGTACTTGGGTGAGAACCTGAGCACCTGGTCACCGTCAACTACAGCCTTACCCAGTCCGAACGCCACCTTCACGATACCGTCCTCGGCTTTCTCATGTCCTATGGGATAGAAGTTGACCGAACGGGCCACACCTGACAGTGTGGGGAAATAGTAACCCTGGTCGCTGCTGCCGCATATCTCCTGCAGTATGATTGCCATCTTCTCCTCCGATATCACATTGGCCGTAGCGGTTATGTAGCTACGTGACGATGCGTAGAAGATTGATGCATATACGCTCTTGATAGCCTTGGAGAGCAGACGCAGCTGCTGGTCCTCATTGTCGGTGCGCGGAATCATGTATGTCGAATAGACTCCGGCAAACGGCTGGTAATAGGAATCCTCAAGCTTGGACGACGAGCGTACTGCAAGCGGCTTGCGGATATTGTGTATGAATACCTTCAGGTTGTCAATCAGGTCACGCGGCAGGGTCGATGCCACGAACTCGGCCAGGATCTCATCGTCCGATATATCGGAATTGATAACATACTGAAGTCCGTTGTCTATGATGAAACGGTCAAAATACTCGGTCGTGATGACAAGGGTACGGGGCACGGTTATACGCACGTCCTCATACTTGTCATACATATCGTACTTGACCAGGATATGATTCAGGAATGCCAGGCCACGGGCCTTTCCGCCCAGCGAACCGTTACCCAGACGGGCAAAACGTATGGTGTCGTTATAAGTTGCAGGATCGAACTTGGCCACCACACCTACTCCCTGATTGATACGGAAATCATGTATCACCTCAAGGTTTATGCGGCGAATCTCCGGCAGTTCCGAGTCATTATGGATGGTGAGCGGACGCAGCTGCTTGCCCAATGCAAAGAGACCGCGTGCGAACAGCCAGCGGGATATGTAGTTCTTATCGGACAGACGGCGGAAATCACGGTCCGATATATTCTTGATTATCTTCTCGAATCCGTACAGGTCTCTGGCACGGAGCAGCTCCTCACCCGTATTGGGATCGGTCACCACAAAATCACCGAACCCGAATTCACGGCCTATATACTCTGACAGGTCATGCGTGAGGGTCTTGGAGGTCTTTACCACAAAACCCACGCCCAGCCCCTCGGCCACCTCGCGCATGCTCTCCTGTGACGACTGCATCAGTATGGGCATGGTGGGGTTATCGGCATGGATATGGTTTACCAGATCTATTCCCGCATCCAGTTTCTCGGTCTCGGGAGCATCGTCCTTATGGATTACGAATCCTATGTCCGATATCACTCCCAGTATGTTCTGCTTGTAACGCTCGTAAAGCTCGACGGCCTCGTCATAGCAGGTTGCCATAAGGATCTTGGGGCGTGAGCGCTTGCGCAGAGTCTGCTGCTTCTCATTCAGCGTATCACGGATGGCTTCAATGTTCTGCTGAAGTACCAGTTTGTAGAGAACGGGAAGATATGTGGAGTAGTAACGCACCGAGTCCTCAATCAGAAGTATGGCGCGGACGCCCTCCTCCAGAATGTCATGCTCGGCATTCATACGGTCCTCAAGCAGCTTGATGATGGCAATCATCAGGTCGGTCGAGTTGTTCCAGCAGAAGAACCAGTCAATGGCGCTGTTTGCGCGGTCCTGCATGCGGTTGTAAATCTCACGCGAGAATGTGGCAAGCAGCACGATAGGAGTATCGGGCGAAATCTCCTTCATCTGCTTTGAGAAATCAAACACATTGATCTCACCCACGTTGTACATGGTGATCACCAGGTCAAATGACATATCGGACTTGGCAAGTTCCAAAGCCTCGACTGTGGTCGATACACGTACAATGTCAGGCGGATTACTCAAGTTCAACTCCGCATAGTCCTGTGCAATCTGTGCCTCAATATGACCGTCTTCCTCGAGTGAGTAGCTGTCATAATTGTTGCATACCAGAAGTATCCTTTTTATCCTTCTGGCCATGAGTACCGTTTGATTACGTTCGTTTTCTGCCATCCTGTAGAAAAAATTTGGGCCGGCTTTTGCTAAGCCAGCCCAAAATTATCAATTTATAAGGTATTATACAAGACCCTGCTCGCACATTGCATTGGCAACTTTGATGAAGCCGGCGATGTTGGCACCCTTCACGTAGTTGATGTAGCCATCCTCCTCGGTACCGTACTTAACGCAGGCAGCGTGGATATCGCTCATGATGCGATGCAGCTTCTCGTCAACCTCCTCGGCTGTCCATTTGAGACGCATTGAGTTCTGTGACATCTCAAGACCTGATGTTGATACACCACCGGCGTTTGAAGCCTTACCGGGTGAGTACAGCATCTTGTTCTTCTGGAACAGAGCGATTGCATCGGGAGTGGTAGGCATGTTGGCACCCTCAGTTACGCAGTAGCAACCGTTGGCAACCAGCTTCTCGGCATCCTTAAGCTCGATCTCGTTCTGGGTAGCGCAAGGCATAGCGATGTCGCACTTAACGCCCCAAGGACGCTCGCCCTCAAAGTACTTGGCGTTAGGATACTGCTTTACATACTCCTTGATACGGCCACGGATAACGTTCTTGAGGTTCTTTACATATGCGATCTTCTCCTCGGTCATGCCCTCGGGATCGTAGATGTAACCGTTTGAATCAGAGAAGGTAACAACCTTGGCACCCAGACGCATAGCCTTCTCGGCAGCATACTGGGCAACATTACCTGAACCTGAGATAACTACAGTCTGGCCCTTGAAGCTCTTGCCGCGTGTGGCAAGCATATCCTGTGCAAAGTAGCAAGCACCGTAACCGGTTGCCTCGGGACGCAGCAGGCTACCGCCCCAGCACTGACCCTTACCGGTATAAGTACCTGTCCACTCGTTCTTGAGCTTCTTGTACTGACCGAACATGAAACCAACCTCACGGCCACCTACACCTATATCACCAGCAGGTACGTCGGTGTCGGGACCGATGTGACGATAAAGCTCGTTGATGAAACTCTGGCAGAAACGCATTACCTCAGCGTCTGACTTGCCACGCGGGCTGAAGTCTGAACCACCCTTGGCACCGCCCATAGGAAGTGTGGTAAGGCTGTTCTTGAAAGTCTGCTCAAAAGCAAGGAACTTCATGATGCTCAGGTTAACGCTTGAGTGGAAACGAACGCCGCCTTTGTACGGGCCGATGGCGCTGTTCATCTGTACACGGAAACCGCGGTTTACATGAATCTCACCTTTGTCATCCATCCAGGGAACACGGAACATGATAACTCTCTCGGGCTCAACGATACGCTCCATGATCTTCTGATCCAGGAGGTAAGGGTTCTGAAGGATATAGGGAGCAACGCTCTCTACAACCTCACTAACTGCCTGATGGAATTCCTTCTCACCGGGATTCTTGGCTATAAGCTCAGCCATGAACTTGTCAACGTAATTCTTTACTTGCTTATCCATAATGCAATATTTTGTATATTTTGTGAATTTGTCATCAAAATCGCTTGCAAAGTTACCATTTGTCATCAAAACCTTGCAAAGTTACCATTTGTCATCAAAACTAGCAAAGATTACGCAAATTATTTCATGTTAATAATGCAAAAAATTCAAAATGATATGCATATTGTCAAAAAAACGGCCATAATCCGCTCGTTTTGAGCATAAATATGCACAATACCAAGCTCTTTACATTCATTTTGTCATTAAGACAGCAAAACCGCTTTTTTGTTGTATTTTTGTAACCATATTAGAAAAGGAAATGAAGATACTTGTAACGGGAGCAGCCGGATTCATCGGCTCAAAACTGGCTTACCGGCTGGCTCAGCGCGGTGATGAGGTAGTGGGACTTGACAATATCAATGATTATTACGATGTGCGCCTTAAGTTAGGACGATTGGAGCAGTGCGGGATTCACTCGCACAGCGGCCGATACATAGACGGCTCCATCCGCGAAAGTACCCTGTTCGCCAACTACCGCTTTATAAAGATGGACCTGGCCGACCGCGGGCAGATGACAGAGTTCTTCCAGCAGGAAAAGTTTGACGTAGTAGTCAACCTGGCCGCCCAGGCCGGAGTCAGATACTCCATCACCAACCCCTACGCCTACCTGGACAGCAACCTGGTGGGATTCATGAACGTGCTGGAGTGCTGCCGCCACAATGATGTCAAGTATCTGGTATATGCATCGTCATCATCGGTCTATGGAATGAATGACAAGGTTCCGTTCTCTGAGGATGACCGCGTGGATAATCCCGTAAGCCTGTACGCCGCCACCAAGAAGGCCAATGAGCTTATGGCTCACTCTTACAGCAAGCTGTATGGTCTGCCCACCACCGGACTCCGTTTCTTTACGGTATATGGCCCTTGGGGACGTCCCGATATGGCTCCGATGCTGTTTGCCACCGCCATCAGCAAAGGTGAGCCCATCAAGGTGTTCAACAACGGCAACCTGAGCCGCGACTTCACCTATATAGATGATATAGTGGAGGGCACCATCCAGGTAATCGACCATCAGCCCGTAGCAGAACAATGCCCCAACAACGTTCCCTGGAAGGTATATAATATAGGTTGCTCCCAGCCCGTCCAGCTGATGGATTTCATCAATGAGATTGAGAGTGCCCTTGGCATGCAGCAGGGCGATGTGCTTAAGACTTATGCCGACACCTCCAAACTGGAAAAGGAGTGCGGCTACAAGCCCTCCACCAGCCTGCACGACGGTATAGGAAAATTCATAGAGTGGTTTAAATCAGACCTTAACCCCTTAAAACCTTAATGATTATGAGTAAGTACGTATGTGAAGTCTGCGGATACGAGTATGATCCCGCCGTAGGCGATCCCGACAACGGCATAGCAGCCGGCACCCCGTTTGAAGAACTCCCCGAGGATTGGGTATGCCCCATCTGCGGAGTAGGCAAAGACCAGTTCACCAAAGCCTAAGCCAAAAGAGTACAAAAGGGGTCTGTCCCCTTTTGTACTCTTTTGTACTGTTTTTACCAGTTTTGGTTTAGGATGTAGGGAATGCCGGAGGCGGTGATGCCGGCGGCGTTGATGGTGAACTTACGGGTAAAGCTGTTGTTGTAGAACTCCACACGGGCGTGGCCGTTCTCATCGGTTATCACGTTGGGATTCCAGTACAGGGTACGGCGGTAATCAACCACACCCTCTATCGGGCCATCGGGATAGACAGGCGAGTAGTACTCTACGGGTTGCGGATTTCACTATAAAAGAGCAGTTCCTTGTCATCCTTGATCAGTATGTCCACCAGTTGCTTTCCGTGCAGGTTAGCAGATGATCCTGATCCGCCGTTGTCGAAGCCCGAAAATGCCATTTGACCTGTCATAGTTTCTGCATCGTTACTCAAGCTTCCGTTAAACCCATCATTGCCAAAATCAGAAAAGCCCATACTGTTAGTCGAAGATTCTTCATCATTGTTGTTACTCATTTCAGTAAATGGCTCTTTCTTCAAAGGCGCCAACTCCTGCATTTGCCTTTCTGTCATAGACTTATCATATAAAATGATGCTCTTGACATCAATCATATCAATTTCCAATGGTTTGTCAAAAGGCTTTAAATAAAGCTCTTTCTCCCGGTTATGCACATACCATATCGGATTTACCCATTTTATTATAAGGTCTCCAAAAATAGGTTCTTCGGGCATTATTCCGTAACTGAATTGAATACCCTGTTCCTTAAAGTACTCTTCAACATTCGAAGTGTACTCGCCCATATCAAGTTCCAGTTCGGCATCCTCCTCGGCCTCGAATGATGTGAAGGTGTCATAATCAATGAACCTTCGCTTTTCACCCTCCTCTTCAATATCAACATCATCAATCATTCGTCCCAGTTTACGGCGTTGTTCGGGAGTCAGGTCAAAATCGGTATAATCAACCTTATAGTCATACACCCTATGATTATTGTGAGCCAAATCCATCTCCTGCTTTAAGAAAGGCCTGGGTGCAGGGCGTTCGGCCCTCTCAAATCGGATACGCTTACTCTTCTCAAGCTTGGTATCACCATTCTGCTTTGTTGTCATCAGATTTACGGTAAACTTGGCATTACCGTAAAAGTCAGACAGATCAAAACCGAAATAGCCCGTAGAGTCTGTCTGGTAGTCAAAACTTTCAAACAGTTTGTTGTCGTCATCCGGCACCAACGATGCATACACCCCGATGTCCGATACGGGCTCACGCCTGCCGTAAGACAATATCCATCCGTTCATGGTAAGCCCCTCCTCAATACGGTGCCTCTCATTAAAATCTTCCAGTCCGGTCATAGTCTTCCACTCATAACGTTCCCACCCCTGAACCAAGGTCAACAGGTTAAGAGCCTCACGGCGTTCATCGTCATAACATTCCAGATACCAGGCCGGATCATGGATGTACCCTCTCAGGTCCGATGACAACAACAGGTTAGTCTGCAGATTGTCCGTCTGTCCACCGCCATAGTCCGTGGCATCACGGACCGACAGACAGAAACGGTCACGGAACGGATTGCCTTGAGTGTCAGTAAGCTTGAACTCCATCACCTCCTTGTCACATGACTGACGCGACATGCTGTCTGTGTTGACTGTAATTGTAGGGCTGCGGGACTCTGAACTGTTATGGAATATGCTGCGTGATGAGAGAATCATGCCTTCCTTGTTGAAAAGAGTCAACCGGCATACACCCACCGGCCAGTCTGAGCAGTTTATCATCAACTGACTGTTCTCAACATCCTTTATCTCCTCAAAATAAATAACTTGGCCACGGCAGGTTACAACAAGTGCGGCCTGCTCATATATACGGTCCTGAGTACGCCAGATATTAATCTGCAACTGTGAATCAGAAAGCATATCGGATATCATGGAGTATCCGCTGGTTATCACATCAGGCAGATGGAGATAGGCTTTCTTTTCACCGCCTTCAGGAAAGAAATCTGCAGACACAAAGCCCTGAGGAGTGATTATGAATGAGCCCATTCCGTCAAATACGGTACGTACGGAATCCCAGACGCCCGGTACTACCAGAGCGCCTTCAACACCGAAAGCGTCACTGCCTGTAGCCTTGAATGCCACCCTACACGGCAGTCCCTTGACAAGACTGCCACCCTCGGGATAGAATGCCACCTTAACCTCATCGTCTTGACGTTGCTTTCTGCGACGTATATATTCATTACGCAAATCTTCTATATACTGATTATCCTGACTGGTTTTAACGCGTGAGCGGTCATACTCTCCTTCATATTTGGGCTGGGTATAGACTGGTATCACCCGGGAGAATATGGCCTCCGGGCTGAAATCAAGCATATTCTGCGTATATGCCCTAATCTCATAGAATCCACTGGGATACGCCAGAACGCCCTGTTTCTCACGTGTCTGGATTGTTCCGGCGTTAAGCAACGGAATGGCACCATCGGCCTGTCCTGCCTCAACCTTTAGTTTCTCCTGTCTTAGAAGCTGTCCTGTCGGTGCCAGAAAATCAACATAAAGGACTCCGCTGGGTGCCCGTTCCAATGTGGTGGCGTTTGTCACAAAGGCCTTGAACCAAATATTCTCACCCTGGAAATAAGCAGTGTTGTCAAATTCAAGATAGACCTTTTCCTGCGGGAACAGAAAGTTGAACTCGTTTATGTTATCGGCAAACTTCATAAGTTCATCGGCATAATCAGCTTGCGTGGCATATGTCCTGTTCGTATCGGCATCAGGAAAGTAATCTCCAGGCAGACTGGCTCCCACTCTCTTCTTTGAGATATCGCCGGTAAAACGTATGTTGTTGTCAATGACAATGCCCTCCTTTAGGAATATGCAGTTATCCTCAAGGAAAGAAATACCGGACTCCGAATACCTATAGATACCCTTTCCCCTTTCCTTAAAGTTCATTGGAGCTCCATCGCCTCTGTGATAGTACCTTATCTTGAGTTTCTTGTCTTTCAAGCCATGGATTCGGATCAGGTTGTCCCCTGCACCCGATGAATATTTGGCGACGTCGACCGATAAATCCACCAATAAGTTTTTCCTGCCTTTTGAAACTGTTTCAGGCATTGTAAGTATATATCCGTTTTCCCGCAAGCAGTCCTGTGCCAAAGAGCGGAGAAAATGCTGACTCGACCCGTAATATGCTTTTTGCCGGTTTTTTTCTATGACGGCGGTTTTTGTTTTCTTCAAGTTTTCATAGGGCTTGTAGTAAAAGTAGCCCAGCATATTGCATGAAGTGACATTATTCACCTGTTCTACTGTAAATTTTTCCAGGTCAACATACAATTCATATCCCAACAGGGGCAAATCAATGATCAGGGGTTCGTAGGCCCAGGCGTCAAATACGCTCGAAACCACTTTTACCGTATCTTCAAATTCTTCATATTTCTCGGCCTTTTCATGTTGTGCCGATACTTTGGAGAATGTTCTTTTACCTATACGCCGGGTGTGATATGAGGTATGGAACGACCTGTCAAACAAAAGGACGTTCTCATTCTTTATCTTTGCCTGCCTGCCCCATCGGTCATCACCAAGAAACATCGCCTTGAAATAGTCCAGATCCTCCTTGCTTATCTTTTTGGCCTTGCCCGATACCTCTATCTCCGGCAATTCATCGTTAGTCTTGAGATTAATTGTCAATGTCCCTGGATTACGGGTAAAGTCATGAGCCTGCGGCTGATATCCCACAAAACTGAATACTATTGTAGCCGGGAAAGTTACGTTTTTCAACTCAAACCGGCCGTCATTATCGGTAGTGGTTCCCTGGGTAGTTCCGTTCACATAGACTGTGGCCAATGGCAGCGGCTCTTGAGTGAGGCTGTCAAGAACGATTCCACGAATAGTGCTCTGCCCGTACAAAGAAGCGGGAATAAGAGCCAGTAATGTTAGGGTTAAAGTAAAAAGGCGTCTCATTGCAACAAAGGATTCCTTCAATTAATTGGTCCTAGAGCAAAGAAACACAAAGTATTTTATTAATCAAAATTTTTACGCCCTAACTTCTATGTTGCTATCCAAATAAATGGACAAATATTTTTGTGTATAGCTACTTATTTTTCAGTTAATTATCAAATAACACCTATATCAATCGTGT
>CACZMI010000040.1 GCA_902782245.1 uncultured Bacteroidales bacterium
TGCCACATTATGACGCAGCGAATGGTTGGCGGTGAAGTTTACCGACAGGTCCTGGAACGGATAGGTAAGGAAAAGATACTCACTTACATTCCAGCTTCCGTTGATATTCTCGGGCGATGTGATACGGGCGCCGGTCTTTCGGTCCAGGCGTGTCAGAGTGGTTATCTCATTGAGTGTGGTCCCGTAGCTTACACGGGTACGCATCCATGACTGCAACTGGAACTCCAGATTAACATTGTGTGAGAATGAGTTCTTCAGGTTGCTGTTACCCTCATGTATGTTCATCGGGTCGCTGTAATCAGTCACCATTGAGAGCTGCTGCACTCCGGGCAGTCCGTTTGATCCGTTGTAGCCCAGTCCTATCTGACTCTTACGGAATACCTTGACTCTGAAATTGGCATTTGCGGAGTATCGGATACCTTTGTAACTGATATGCTCGTCATCCTTGCCCGGCACCTTGTTCAGGTTGTCTATCGTCATTACCACGGGCGATGCATTCAGTGACATGTTTATCCTATAGACAGAGTCCGAGTAGTAGTAATCCAGGTCAAAAGAGTTGTTCAGATTGCTGTTGCGCCTGTCATAGTAGAGAGAGTCAACCTCTTTCAGAGATCCGTCACTACCCATATCCTCATATTGCTGAATGCTCTTGCCTTTATCGTAAGCAAAGTTATAGCCCACTCCCAGATAACCTGCATCACCCATCTGCCGGTTAAGACTCATGTTCAGACTGTAATTGTCTGATGTTGATGGCGTATAAATGCGGTGATGCACCTTCCTGACACTGTCTCCCAGCTGGGCAAAACGGCTTTCAGAGGTATTAATGCTGCTGCCGTCGTTATCGGACCGTCCCGCTCTAAGACTCAGATTGAGGTTATACTTGCCGTCCTCACCGAACGACTTGCCCATCCCGGCATAAACGCTGTATGTAGAACTCACGTTATCGCCCTTGTTTGACTGGACCGTCGAACTGATAAGCCCCTCACCCTCATTGGAGATTGAATCTACCGAGTTACTGCTGTTATTGGTCCAGTTCCTGGAGAGGTCCAGATTCAGGTTATACCAGGTATTGTTGTCAATACGCCCGTTAAGTCCGGCCGATCCGCCCCAGTTGTGCCCGCCGTTGGAACTGGTGTTCTCGCTGAACGAGTTCTGCGTAAACTCGGGCATGAACATCTTGTTATAGTTTTGTGACTTGTTCTCATTGTAACTGTCACCGTAACTCACCTGCGCATTGACCGATACCTTACCGAACTCCTTATTATAATAAAGGTTTCCGTTTGAATTCTCTGTCTTGAGCTGGTTTGCATACTCATAAGGGATGGTGTTCCTGTTATAGGATGCATACAACTCCGATCCGCCCTGCTTCCACATGGAGCCGTCAACCGATACCCTGTACTTGTCAAAGTTCTCGGTGGTACCAACCTCCACGCTGGCAAAAATAGTACGGTCCATCGGCTCCTTGGTCTGCATATCCATAACCAGGTGATTGTCACTCATGCGGTTGAGCGTATCATCGGGCACCTCATAAACCTTAAGGCTCTTCAGTTTGTCGGTTGGCATATTGTTGAGCGCTATGCTCATGTCGCGCTTAAAGAACTGGTCTCCGTTGAGTCGTATCTCATTGATATCACGCCCCAGGTAGGTCATCTTGCCGTCCTGATACTTGAGTCCGGGCAGGCGGCGCACCAGGTCCAGCAGCACACTGCCGGTTGGCATCTCGTAGGCATCGGCATTGAATATTATGGTATCACCGCGCTGATACATACGCTGCAGTTCGGCCACAATCTCAACCTCCTCGGTGGTAAGCGGATTGCTGCGCAGCACCACTGAGTCCAGCCGGACCGTGTAGGTGTGGATTCCGCTCTCGCGTTTCATAGGCGGATCTATGATGGTATCCAGCGTCTGCATTCCCAGATAGGATATCCTTATGCTCAGGCGGGTGTCCTTGAGGCGGTCGCGGCGGGACATATAGGTCCAGAATTCACCATCCTTATCGGCCGCCCCGCCATCGGTCTCGGTTGTGTCGCCCAGACATTTCACCAGGATATTGGCGCCCTGCAGTGGATACGGATTGGGCTCGTACTCATCGACGCCGAACACCCGGCCCTCAACCTGGAATATCTGCTTGACATAAGTACGCAGCATTGACTCAGTCTCCGGACTGCTCCAATCCTGCGCACTCACACCTATACTAATCAGCAGCATCGCTGCCAAAAGGACTCTCCTAAGATTCATACTGCAAAGTTATTTCACCTTCTTATACGAAACAACTCCGCAGAAGTCAAATTTTTAGCGGATGGTGGTAGTCTCGTTGATCCAGCCCTTGATCTCAACCTGGTCACCTACCTTGTAACCGAGCATGAACAGGTCATCGGGCTGCGGGCACTGCTTCTTGTAAGAGCTGATAAGCTCATTGGCTCTGGCAGCGACCGATGAGTCAACCTTCTTGGCCTGCTCCAATTTGTCGATGACTGCAAAGTATGCGCAACGGTTCAGGGCGGGCTCGCTTGACCAGTCACGTTTTACATAGTAAAGCTGTGCCAGGAGGATGTAAGCGTCACCTCTGTTAGGATTGTTCTGCAGACACTTCTGAATGCATGAACGGCTGCGGTCATAGTTGTCCTTTGCAAAATAGAGGGTAGCCATAAGATAATAGGTACCTGCTATGCTGGACTTGTCATCATCAAGCTCAATAGCCTGTTCATAATACTCGATAGCCTTCTCGGTATCTTCACGCTGCTTGTAGTAGAGAGCGCCCAGAGCCTTGGCTGTTCTGGCCGAAGGAGAGATGGCATGAGCATACTCAGATGCTGCAAAGTAAGCGTCACTTGAGTTGCACTCAAATATCTGCATGATCTTAACGACCTTGGTCAGGTACTCAAGGTCATCCTTGTGGTTCTCAATCTTGGGGCCGTAAATCTCCTGCAGTTTAGCGCAGTCGGCGGCACCGCTGTTAATGAACAGACCGTCAATCCTTTCCTTACATTTCAGAGCCCTTTCAAGCGTTTTCTCATCGGTCTGGTTATTTATGAACTCGTCAATATATGATGCACAATCCACATAGTCCTGCAGCAGAGCCTCACGATACTCCTCGTTATCCTTCTTATTCTTGAAACGCTGGGCCGATACGTTCATAAGGTCGTCAAGAACGTAATCCTGCGAGCGCCCTTTACCCAAATCAACGGCCTTGCGCAGAATCTCATAGGCTCTGGATATCTGCACTCTTGGGTTGTAGGACATATAGTCATGACCGTACTGACCCAGAACTTCATAATCCGTAACCTTGTTCTGCGCAAAAGCGTTGAGTTGGTCCAGATATTTGAGACGCTGCTCGTAAACCTGAAAAAGTTCAGTGGAGTATTTGGACATGAGCTCCTCATCATTGGCCGCTTTGGCATCATTATAGAGCGAATGCAGTATCTTGATACCGTAGTTGTATGTATTGACCGATGCCAACGGTGCCTGTTCAAAAACTGTCTTCCAGCCATTCTCGTAGGCCGATTTGAAGTCATTGGTCTTGTAATACTCAACATAGATGCTGATATTCTGGCGGATCTTGATACTGTCCTGTCCGTGACCAAACCTGGATCCGGCCTCTACGCCATTCTGGGCGTAGACGCTTGCGGATGTAATGAGCGCAAGGGCAAACAAACCGAACTTTTTCATATTGTGTTATGTTATAAGACTATTCAGAATTGAAAAAGGTATGCCTCTTATTGGAGGCGGAAGTTTACCGGAATGGTGTATTTTACCCTGACCGGCACGCCGTTCTGCTCGCCCGGTTTCCAGGCGGGCATCTCGTTTACCATCCTCAGGGCCTCCTCATCAAGTAGCGGATGTGCCGATTTTACAATCTCGGGCTTGACTATACTGCCATCCTTGTTGACGATGAATGAAACCAGGACTCTACCCTGTATCGTATCCTTTCTTGCCTCTGCGGGGTACTTTATTGTGGTACGCATATATTCCAGCAACCCCATTGTACCGCCCGGAAATTCCGGACTTTTGTCTACCAGTATATAAACGTCTTCCTCATCAGGTCCAGGGTCGGATTCCAAAATTGCATCTTTATTAGCCGGAGCCGGAGGTGCCTCATATCTCACATTAAACATTCCTTTCTTTCTGAGTATTGTTTTGACTTCATCCAAAGTCTCACTGGAAGCATCGGGCCAATATACAATAGTGACTACCTGTATATCCTCCTTGACAATGTCCGCATCATCCAGATAATCACCAAGCTGGTCAAGCTGCAATCTGCGTGGTTCAAATCCCGTCAAGACGTCATCATCTCCATTCCTCTTATGATACAACTTAAGTTTCTGTGCAAGTATTCCTTGGGACTGGATTATTACCCTGAATTCATTGTACTTATACTCATCCAACCTGTTCAACAGGATCTCACCGTTCGATACCGGTCTCCTGGCCTCCATATATCCCTTTTGTGACACCTTGAGATAATCATCGGGATCAGAAACGCGGATAGAGAAATTGCCGTACAAGTCTGTGATTCCATGAGCGCGAATGCGGTCTTTGGAATCCACTTCATACACGTTAACCAAGTACATGGGATCGCCGTCAGCGGCATCAACCACTGTACCCTGTATCATATCGCCGGCTTTGACAGTCTGGCGCACAACAGTAAAGGTGCTGAAAGGATTTTCTGCATTGTCTGAAACATATTCAGTACTGATACCGGGAGCATATTTCTGATACAATATCCTCTTAATGTCCGATATGACATCGGCCGATGCATCCGGATATATTCTCAGCTTGACACTACGGATACGGCTTTCAGGATCTATTACGTTATTAATATAGTTCTCCAGATCGCTCACATCGGTCATTACTCTGACATAATCCCGGGATTTCTTTGCATCAGTCTTTAGGCCTGTCTTGCTGTCAGTTCTGTCTACCTGTGCTGCCAATGTCTCTTTCCAGACATCAACGGTGACATCGCAATAGTATCTCATCTCGGGCACCAGGACCTTAACGGGATACATACCTCTAGCACAGCCTTGCTGATCTAGCGTGCACTCGTCATATACCTTTCCGAACTCTTGCAGGCACCATTCATCCCTAAGTTCCTGATAGGCGTTCAGAATTATGCCAAACACCTTATCACGCGATTCAATACCGGCTCCGGCCTCTCGCTCCAGACTTATAACATGCCTGAGTGTGGTGTTGACGGTTTTAAAGCCATCTATCTCATACTCCTCAATTAACGGTAAACGGCTGTCATTATTTGGATTGGCAATGAACTGACTTACATAGTCCTTGATCTTCTCGGAGGAGACTTTCTTGTCCACTACACCATTTTTGATATGGACCTTACCGTTTTTAAGGACAACCACACGCATCATATTGCGTTCTTTTACAAAGAATGCGGGAATATCATGCTCTTCATCACCGTCAATATCAGTTTCATTTCCGGGCGTTGTTTTCTTCATGGTAATGGTAACATCACCATCAATGTTCTCAAAACGGATCTTGACAGACTTGTAACCCTCTTTAGTTACACTGAAAAAGTCCTTTCCGTCAGGGGTGGTAAATGAGAATTCACCTTTCTTATCTGTAAAACCAAGGAAACTGAAAGAAGCCACTGCTGACTGAGACGGGTTTTCTGCCACAATGGCATCGGCTATCGGCTTTCCTTTCTCATCTACCACCTTACCTTTTATTAAGGTTCCATCATTGTTTTCCGTACCTATTTTAATGCCTAAGGGATCAATGTCCAATGATTTCTCAGAACGCGCAAACAGGACAGAAGTCACTCCCAGCATGGGGACTAGAAGCAGAAGCCACATGAGGCGTCTCCTCCGGGTTTTGTTCTTGTTCATCATAATAATTCTCTTTTTAATGTTAAGGTTAAAGGAACTTGCCATTGCATAGGCCTCTGCGCCGACAGTCCGCATTATCAAAAGTTTCTGATAGTCACTGTTTCGGATGCCATAACGGGTGATCACTTCGTTATCGGCCTCAAACTCATGGACTATCTTTATCTCTTGCAGTATAACCCAGCAAACCGGGTTAACGACGGTGCAGGCTAACAGGAACACCAGGTCTACGGAATGAAGCAGTCTGATGTGTGAAAACTCATGCCTCAGACATGCCCTGCGGGCAAACCCGTTCTCATTATCCGATATGACAATGTAGTTCATCCAACTGAACGGGCCGAAATCCTCATCATGCGTGACCAGCCATACCATGCGGCTTATGCGATGGCGGCGTTTCCCGCGCAGGAACCGTCTTGTTCTGATTATGCTTCGGCTCCAACCTACCAAAAGCATCAGCACATATGCCGAATACATACATACCAGAACCACAGCCCACATACTTGACTTGTCGGCGGGGGCTGTAACGGCAGGCGCGGGCTCTGCCGTAAAGACAAATGTTCCTGAAAGCTCATGGGCGAACTCCATTCGCTCAATTGCCATGTCACTCACTACGGGTGTCTGTTCAGGCAAGGTAATATGCACAAGGGGGAGAAGGGCCGAGAGCAAGGTCGCTCCCAGCAGGTAGAACCGGTTGAAACGGTATAATGTGGTTCCGCTGAATACCGCCTTATAGATGGTAAGCAGAACTATCAGGGCAAACGCCCATTCCAATATGTAAAGAACTATACTACCCATAACTGTTCTTATTTTGCGTTTTCGGCCATGCGGATAAGGTCTCTCAGGTCATCAATGCTTACCTCCTGCTGCTGTACCAGGCAGGATATGAAATCCTTGTATGAGCCATTGAAGAATCGGGACACACTCTCCTTGTTCATCTGCTCAACATATTTGTCACGACTCACTGCAGGTTCATACAGAAAGAACCGGGCACCCAGTTCCTGATGCTTTATCATTCCGCTTGCCTCCAGGCGGCGCACAAACGTAGTCAGCGTGTTGAAGTTAGGCTGTGGCTCGGGCATGCGTTCCAAAAGATCCCTCATGGACAGCGCCCCGTTATCCCAGAGCACGTTCATGATTGCAAGTTCCTTATCGGTCAGTTTTTTCATATATCAATAATGTTTTGTTTCACTCTTCCGATGCAAATAAATTACATTTTGTAAAAACAACCAAACATTTTGACAATTATTTGTACTTTCGTTGTAAATATAAACATACACATGACATAGGGAAACGATACTTTAGCGTCAAAATTATACCCGTTATACTTGTTTGCCATTTGATTATGTTGTAGATTTGCACCCGTAGGGGTATAATAAATGGAACAAATCAGTGATTTTGTAAAGAGATGCCGCAAGGAGCTGCACATCACTCAACCGGAACTGGCGGTCAGGGCCGGTGTGGGGCTCCGGTTTTTGCGTGAACTGGAGCAGGGCAAACAGAGCCTCAGAATGGACAAGGTTAACCAGGTTCTTTCCTATTTCGGGACAAAGTGCGGCGTGGATAGTTCTGAGCCCCATGCCCAGGATATCAGGAAATACCGCCTCTCATCACTTGATGAACCTAAAGAATACATGCTTGAGGAGATTATGCACCAGGTATGTGAATCGGCCATAGAGTCTTCATATAGGGCACAGGAGGTGTTGCGTAAGAAACTTGAGGAAGTAAAGAATACCAAATAAGATACTATGAAAAAGAAACCTGTAATGTGTATTGTGGCAGGGCCAAACGGTTCAGGTAAGACTACCACAACAGAACAGTTGCTCCTAAATGAATGGGGTGCCGACAGTTTATACATCAATCCCGATAATATTGCCAGAGAGATATTCGGTGACTGGAATTCGGCCGATGCCGTCCTTAAAGCAGCTCAGAAAGCAACTGAACAGCGCTACCAATGCCTGGAGAACGGTCAAGATTTTGTTTTTGAAACAGTTTTCTCATCGCCTGAGAAGATGGATTTTATCCGTAAGGCTAAGGATGCCGGTTTTTTCATAAGGATATTCTATGTATGTACTGAATCTCCTCTGATAAACATAAACCGAATAGCACAGCGTTATCTGAACGGTGGTCATGAGGTCCCCATCTCCAAAGTGATATCCAGATACTACAGTTCCCTTAAGAACATATCGAAAGCAATAGAGATAGCCGACAGGATATATCTGTATGACAATTCAATAGAGAACAAAGAGCCTCGTCTGATTCTCAGAACCGCCGACGGCAAGATTGCCAAACGCTACACCGATCACATTCCCGATTGGGTCATGGCAATAATAAAAGGGGGCGGCTAAAAATGTTTTTAGTCGGCCCTCTTTTAAGTGAGTTTGAACTTTATTCTATATTCAGAAATCGGCAGGTAATGAAGAGCTTACCGGGATAGTGTATTTTACCTCTATCTCTTCTCCGTTCTCGTTCCTAGCCGGAATCCAGGTGGGCATCTGGCTCAACACCTTAAGTGCTTCTTCATCAAGTGCGGGATCGGCCGATCCTATTATCTCGGGATTCATTACATTGCCGTCCTTACCTATCGTGAACGATGCAAGCACATTGCTGTTGGAATCCTGTTTAGCCTCATCGGGATAACTGATATTGTCTTGGATATATTGTACCATCTCTGGGAGTTTGCCATTGAATACATCTTCGTCAACAAACTGACTGTTTTGTGAAACCAGAGCAGGGTTGTTGTAGCTTTCCATAACAAGGAGCAGCAGCATTCTGTAGCGGAGGGTTTCTTTCAGGTCAAAGATTGGTCCCATGGGAACATCAGGCTGCATTGAAAGGCGGACTTTTCGGATTTTCATTCCGTCTGATATTGCCTGATCTATGTAATCATCAAGCTCCTCTACACGGATTTGTTTCGGGGTGGTCTCACTCCTGAAACGGTCCTGGCCGTTCTCATTATCAAACATTACTGTCGATACATATAACCTGACGGGAGAATTTGCGACCCTGATGCGCAGATCCTTATTGACTTTATCGTCCTTGACCACGTAATTGCCGGCGGCAGATTTGACCTCTTTTTTGATGAGTTCGCCTTGAGCACCACCATATACTTTAGGTTGTGCTTCAGAGATTTTCATCTGATACATGCCACGGGCAAACCGCTGCTGACTATCAGTGCATTGGTCATAATCCTTACCGAATTTACCGATACACACTTCATCGCGCAGTTCATTATATGCTTTATACAACTCATACCTTACATCACTCCAAACGCCAGCCGATGAACTGCGGTCATACTGTAATGAGAACACATGTTTTACAGTAGTCTGAACAGTTCCATAACCATCGATGTCATAATCTTCTATAACAGGAAGCCTGCTGTCATTATCAGGATTCTGAATGAACCTCTTGGCAAGGTCCTTGAGTTCATCAATTGTTATAACCCTTTTAATCAGTCCATTTCTTACATATATCTCATTATTCTTGTTGATTTGTATTGTCATGACATTCCTTTCACGAATGATCATTTCATTCTTTCTTTGCGCGTCATTTCTTAGTTCATCAGTTATTACTTCATCATCTCCAATAACCCTTATGTACTCGGCACGCGTTACAGCAGCAGGAGGGGGAGGAACTGTTCTTGCGGAAGCCGAAGAGCTGGTCCTTGTAGAAGCTGAAGAGCCAGAAGAATAATCAATCATAGGTTCAGGTAACCTGAAAGTCATTTCAGCATTACTTTGCGTGAAACGCAGTTTATCATCCAGATTTACGGCCTTTTCTGTACGCGCAAACAGGACAGATGTCATTCCCAGCAGGGGAATCAGGAGCAAGAGCCACATGAGGCGTCTTGTCCGGGTTTTGTTCTTGTTCATCATAATAATTCGCTTTTTAATGTTGAGGTTAAAGGAGCTGGCAAGCGCATAGGCCTCTGCGCCGACAGCTTTTATCAGTAAAAGTCTCTGATAGTCCTGCTCCCGGATGCCGTAACGGTTGATCACTTCGTCATCGGCCTCATATTCATGGACTATCTTTATCTCCTGGAGTACCAGCCAGCACACGGGGTTTACTATGGTGCAGGCCAGCAATACAACAAGGTCTATTGAATGTAAGAGTTTTACGTGCGAGTATTCGTGACGCAGGCTGGCGCGACGGGCGAATCCGTTCTCGGAGTCCGATATCACTATGTAGTTCATCCAGCTGAACGGGCCGTACTGCTCGCTGTGGGTGACCAGCCAGACGGTCCGGCTCAAACGGCGGCGGGGCTTGCCGTGCAGGAACCTGCGTGCCTTGATTATTCCCCGGCTCCACCCTATTATAAGGGTAAGCACATAGATTGCATACGTGCCGATGAGCATGACTGCCCAGAGGCTGGTCTTGCGTTCGGGTCCAGGCAATGAGGTTGCCAGGTCGGGGGCATCGGCCCACATGGTCTCTGGCTCAGGGGCAAACGTGAATGTCCCTGACAGCTCCCGGGCAAAATAGGTCTCCTCTATTGAGAGGCCGGCCGCCACGGGGGTGCTGTCAGTGATAGTCACGTGAACAAGGGGAAGAAGGGCCGAGAGCAACGTGGCTCCCAGCAGGTAAAACCGGTTGAAGCGGTGCAGAGTGGTACCGCTGAAGGCTGCCTTGTAGATGGCCAGCAGCACCAGCAGGGCAAACGCCCACTCTATTATGTAAAGGACTATGCTACCCATATTACTTATTCTTTTCTACCATTTTGATCAATTCCTTGAGCTCATCAACGCTAACCTCCTGCTGTTCAACCAGACAGGAGATGAACTCCATGTAGGATCCGCCGAAAAACTTATTGACGCTCTCCTTGTTTACCATCTCGGCGTATTTCTCGCGGCTCACTGCCGGCTCATACAAAAAGAATCTGGCTCCCAGTTCCTTATGTGTAATCATGCCGCTGCTCTCCAGACGGCGCACAAAAGTTGCCACCGTATTGAAGTGCGGCTGCGGCTCGGGCAGGCGCTCCAGAATATCTCTCATTGACATGGGCTCTCCGTCCCAGAGCACGTTCATGATTGCAATTTCCTTATCGGTAAGTTTTTTCATATAGCTGGTTTTATAAAATTTCAAACTAATCTCTGCTGCAAATAAACTACATTTTGTAATTACCTCCAAACATTTTGCAGTTTTTTTCAAAACAGTACCATTGGGGTCAGGCCCCTTTGGTACTTTTTTTGAAAAATGATACCAAAGGGGCCTGACCCCAATGGTATCATTTTGCTATCTTTGCAGAAAAAGCGGAGATATGGCTAAGATTAACAGTATAGGTGTGTTGACATCGGGCGGTGATGCCCCTGGTATGAACGCTGCAATACGTGCGGTAACCCGCTCGGCAATATTTGCAGGCTGGAAGGTTTACGGTATCTATCGCGGCTGGGAGGGCCTGATTGACGGCGAGGTCAAGGAGTTCACGACCGAGAGCGTATCGGGCATAATCTTTGAGGGCGGCACAATCCTGCGCACAGCCCGCAGCAAGAGGTTCCTTACGGCCGAGGGCCGTGCCCAGGCGTACCAGACCATAAAGAAGCACAAAATTGACGCCCTTATAGTAATAGGTGGTAACGGATCGCTGTCCGGCGCACAGGAGTTGTCGGCCGAATACGACATTCCGGTTATCGGCCTGCCCGGAACAATTGACAATGACCTGTACGGGACCGATAACACCATCGGTTATGACACGGCGCTCAACACCATTGTGGAGTGCGTGGACAAGATTCACGATACCGCAAACTCGCACAACCGCATATTCTTTATAGAGGTAATGGGCCGAGATGCCGGTTTCCTGGCCATGAACAGCGCAATTGCCGCCGGAGCCGAGGCCGCCATCATCCCCGAGAAGTTTACCGATATCGACCAGCTGGCCGCCTACATCGAGCGCGGAATCCGCAAGTCCAAACGCAGTTCGATCGTAATTGTATCGGAGGCCGACGGAGGCGCGATGCACTACGCCGAGCGTATGCACAACGAGTATCCGCAGTTTGACGTGCGCGTATCCATACTGGGGTATGTACAGCGCGGCGGACGTCCCAGCGCCCTGGACCGCATACTGGCCAGCCGCATGGGTGTGGCCGCAATCCAGGCCCTGAAAGAGGGTCAGCGAAATGTAATGATTGGCATCGATAATGATGAGATGGTCAATATCCCCATCGCCCAGGCCGTCAAGAAGGACAAGCCCATCGGCGAGGAACTCATCAACGTTCTTGCAGTACTTTCAACCTGATTATTTATATGAGAAGATTTCTTTGTTTTGCCATTGCTTTTTTATCGGTCACCATAACCTTTGCACAGACCGGAGCCGAAATCGTAAACAGAATGAACCAGCGGTTATCGGACCGTAAGGCCGATGGAATTGCCATGTCTGTTGATGTAAAGATACCAATAGTAGGCACTGTAACTACCAAGACCTATTCATTAGGTAAAAAGACCCGTCTGGAAATTGAGTCGTCAAAGATAAACACCATTACCTTTATAGACGACACGCTCCAATGGACCTATGTTTCCGGCAGCAGTGAGGTAGTATTGACCAATATCCGTCCGGGTAATGCCAATGCATCGGGCAATCCCGGAATGGATGCCGGGATGTTTGATGATATACCCGAGGGTTACGATATTACAATCAAGAGCCAGAATTCAGTCAAATGGGAATTGCAATGCAAGAGAAAAAAATCCAACAAAGACGATGATTCTCCCAAGACCATAACCCTTGAGGTCAGAAAGGATACCTACGAGCCTATCAGCATGAGCACCAAAATCATGGGCATAAACATGTCAATGCACCACTTCATCTTTGGCGTAACCGAAGATAAAGTCACGTTCAATCCCGACAATTACCCCGGCATAAAAATCACCGACCAGCGAAAATAGTACAATTGGGGACAGACCCCTTTTGTACTATTTTTCCAAAATGATACAAAAGGGGTCTGTCCCCAATTGTATCATTCTAAAGTTCGTCCTGAGCGTAGAGGTAGTCCAGCAGGGGTGACGGGTAGTCGCAGTAGTCTGCAGGAGTGAAGAATCGGGCCAGTTCCGCCTGAGCTGTTTCCAGTGAGTCCGATGCGTGGATGATGTTCTCCTGATGGCTTACACAAAGGTCACCGCGCACGGTGCCGGGCTGCGCCTTGCGGCCATTGGTGGCGCCGGCCATCTCGCGCACCACGCTTACGGCATCAATGCCCTCCCAGCAGCACAGAACCACGGGAGCCGCCATCATCGACTTCTCTATTATAGGATAAAAAGGTTTCTCCACCATGTGCGCATAATGCTTGCGCAGGATATCGGCATCAAGCTGCTGCATCTTCATGGCCACAAGCTTGAGGCCGCGTTTTTCAAACCGTGATATTACCTCACCGATCAGCCCGCGCTGCACAGTGCAGGGCTTAAGTATTACAAGTGTTCTTTCCATACCGCAAAAATACTAAAAACGACGCAAAGGGGTCGTTTCGTTTTGCGTCATTTATTCCGCGAAATTGCTACATTTGTGAGACTAATCATAAACCTTGCAATTATGAAGACATTGGGCAATATCCTTTGGGTTATTCTGGGCGGCTTTGTAACCGCATTAGTTTATTACATAATTGGATTCCTATATTGTATAACCATAATAGGTATCCCGTTCGGAGTTCAGATAATCAAAATCGGAACATTCTGCCTGTGGCCGTTCGGTCGTGAAATGGCCGATAAGCCCGGCCAGCCCGGATGCCTGAGCACCGGCTTTAACGTCCTGTGGATCCTGACCGGCTGGTGGGAGATTGCAGCCTTCCATCTTGTTCTGGCACTGCTGTTCACAATCACCATCATCGGCTTCCCATTCGGACAGATGCACTTCAAGATAGCCCTCGGATCAATCTTCCCGTTCGGCAAAGAGATCCGCAGCGTAAAGTGACGCAAACGCCCCCTTTGCGTCACTAAAAGTCCGCTTTAACATACTTTATGTCTTGTTTTGTTGTCGCAATGTAATCTATTATTTACATTTGTGGCATCAATAACCTATTAAAGTATCGTAATTATGAAGAAGTATCATTTGCTTGACCACAAGTGGCAGAAGATTGGATTTGCAATTTTTGCTATCAGTGTCGTAATTTGTTTGGTTTTTTGGGAGGCAATAATCTTTGACCTCTTCCCGATGATTAGAGTTGGTACGCCCATTGAATATTCCCCCGTTGGTCACGGATGGGCAGTTGTTGTTATTTTCTTATTGATTCCGGTATCATTTGTACTCATGGCTCTGTCACAGGAAAAACTGGAGGATGAAAGAATTGTGGAGACACGGCATCAGATATTGGCAAGGATAGTAATCTTTTTCATCGTGTTGGTATTCATAAAAACCATAGTATTTATATTTCTGGCCAGATTTCTTTCACCTACTTCCTTAGCTATGTGTAGCAGGATAATAGGCTATTGCACGGGAGTGACCGCATTCATAGGATACTATGTACTGCTTTTCAAGTTATCTTTGTGGAAACAAAACAGGGAGTTGAACGATGAAGAATAACCTTAGGGTGGAGCGCGCCCGCGTGCGCATGACGCAGCAGGAACTGGCCGATAAGACCGGCGTCACCCGCCAGACTATCGTGGCCATAGAGCAAGGCAAGTTCAATCCCTCAACCGTGCTTGCACTCAAGATGGCCCGCGTGTTCGGCGTCACCATCGAGGCCCTGTTTGAGCTTGAGGAGACTGATTAAAACGACGCAAAGGGGTCGTTTCGTTTTGCGTCACTTTAAATATCTTTCCCGAAGGGTGGCGATGTCGGTGTCTGAGAGGGCAAGGGGACCTTTCAGGTAGTTTTGCATTGAGCCGTACTGAGTGTCAATCAGGTCCAGTGTCTTGACAAAGTTGCCTGTATTGGCGCCGATGAACGCTTGGACCACACTCAGCTCATCCTCGCGGCCGCCCCAGAAACGCACGCGGCGCGACAGACGCCTTACATCCTTGGCATAAACCGCATTGGTTGCGTCAAAATCGGCGATTATAGTCTCCCTGTCCACCCCAAGGGCAGCCAGAATGTAGGCCGATGCCATACCTGTGCGGTCCTTACCCTGTGTGCAGTGAAAGAACACGGCTCCGCTGTCGGGGTTTTCGATAAGTATTCGCAGGAATCTGGCAAACCGTTTCTGACAGGATTCCAGAGTAACCATATTGGGATAGAGGTCACGGGCCACCTGCTGCGCCTTCTTGTTGAAGGCAGCTATCATTATCAGTTTCCTGACATTAAACTGCTTTTGTTTCTTTATCCCCAAGGCCTCCTCATCATCCATCGCATTGCCGTTGCTGTTTATGGGAATGCGCACATACTCAGCTCCGGAGATAATCCTGTCCTCACGTCCCTGGAGTTCAAAATCCTGTCTGAAATCAATGACCCTGGTAACCGGAATCTGCTGCAAGTACTTAAGGTCGGCAGCGGTGGCATCGGCCAGAGAAGCGGCACGGATCAGCCTGCCGGAGCGCACGGTGCGGCCATCGGCAGTAACATAACCGCCCAGGTCACGCGCATTGATTATTCCCTTAACCGGCAGGAACTGCAGAGTCTGAATTTCTTTTTGAAACAACATAGTCCTTTATCTACTGAATTCCTTGAGGAACGGCTTGAAATTGTTGCTTGACGGTGAATCAATGATTGCAAATACAATCTTTCTGAAACGGTCCACAAACTCCTCCTCGTCCAGAACCTGATGGAACAGACGCGCCATCTGGGCAGGCGGAGTGCAGAACGCCCCGCAACCCAATGCGCCCAGCACCAGACTATCATGCCCTTTGAGTATGCCGATGCGCAGTATGGTGCGTATCTTCTCTTTCAGCACGGGCTTATCGGCCTCCGGGATATTGCCGTTGGCATCCAATGAGTTGTGCCCGTGCTTGGGGTTGTAATTTAATGAAGCTACCGATATCACCGCAGCCCGGAAAGGATTGTCCAGCAATACATAGCCCTCATCACGGGTACCTCTGAAGAACGTGATTCCCGGACTGTAGATACCGCCGTAGGTATTGTCCATCGGATACCGCTCTGCACGCCGTTTCACGCCCACCATATCGGCCAGATCACCGTATCGGCCACCCGGCAGAGAGAACTGGTATAGCGATATTGCCAGCGTGCTGCGACGGCAAAGGTCCTCCTCCTGGGCACTGGAGCCCTGCAGCACCCCGCCTCCGGGATGATACAGGCTGGCCATATTGAGCAGAGCCGGATTGTACCCCTGCTCCACCAGATCCCGCGTAACCAGAATGCAATCCTGATTCAAAACCTGAAAATGATACAATTGGGGCCTGACCCCTTTTGTATCATTTTTGATTTCGATAGGCGCGGAGAACATCTCAGAGTCTTCTACGAACGCTCCGCTGACGGGCAGTGTGACTACGCGGTCTGTCTCTGTGCGGTAGGCGCCATCACGGAAAATGAGTGTGACTACGCGGTCTGTCTCTGTGCGGTAGGCGCCATCACGGAAAATGTCCAGATTGTGCGTGAACACCTTGGTAAGCAACGCCCGCTTGGCATCACCGCCGCGGGATACCGATGCTTTCCACCACCCGCTGAGCCAGATCTGGCTGTTCCACTGCTGCGCCCTTAACATCAGCCTTTATCTATGCTCTCCTCAACCAGTTTGAGCAAGCCCTTTGAGTCAAGCTGGCTGCGAAGGGTCTCGTCATGGAAATCGGTCAGGAATTTAATAAGGTAATCCACAATGTTGTCCGAGAACACACCGCGTGATGTATAGATGGCGCGGTCTTTCTCAAGTTCCTTTGCAGCCTCAACGCAGCAGCCGGGCAGCTGCTCCAAAGCCTCCTGTACGGCACGGTTCTTCTCATCGTGAATGTTCACGCCCAGACCTACGTATGTCTTGTCGGCCACTGCCAGAGCATCAGGCATCTCAAACCCGTAACGGGCGGCGCAGCAGAGTGCGGCCATGAGCAGATAGGTATCGGCAAAGCCGTCGCTGGCACGCCATTCGAATGTCTGCTTGTAGCTGAAATCCTTGTCCTGTGCCTTCTCAAGCGGATTACACTTAGCTGCCATATCCATGCGCTTGAGCCAGCCCAGCGGAACACGTACCAGAGCGCTGCGGTTGGAGAATGACCAGCAGAGTGATGTGGGAGCCTCCTGATGCGGAACCAGACGCATGAATGACAGAGGATGCGGGTTACCGAATGCAGGCAGTGACGTACCGGCCACCATGTAACCGGCAATAGCCTTGCGGCACTCATCGGTCAACTCACCGTTCTTGGTCATTACAGACTGACCGTTACGTGTAAACTTGCAATGAACATGCATGCCCGATCCGGCCTTGCCCACGGTAATCTTGGGAGCGAACGTAAGAGTTACGCCATACTGATAAGCCAGCTGACGCATCACCCACTTGGCCACCACCAACTGGTCGGCGGCATCCTCTATATCGGTAGGCAGGAACTCAATCTCGTTCTGCTCATAAATCTTGCCGTCCTGGGTAAAGTTACCCACCTCGCTGTGACCGTATTTGATAAGACCGCCGCACTGGGCAATCAGCTTCATGGCCTCGGTGCGCAGGTCCTGGAACTTGCAGAACGGAGCGCTCTCGTGATAGCCGCGCTGGTCAGGTGTCAGGTAGAGGTCCTCGGCCTCTGATATCACATAGTACTCCAGCTCGCCCATGGCCTGCATCTCCAGACCGGTCACTGCCTTAAACTCACTGTGAGCCTTGTGCAGTATGTACTGGGGACTGCTTTCAAACTGATTACCCTCGCGGTCAAAATATGAGCAGAGCAGGTCAACCGTGGGAACATCGGCAAACGGATTCACGAATGCGGTCTTGTAACGCGGCAGCACGTAGAGGTCACTCTTGCCGGCCTCGATGAAGGGGAACAGACTGGAACCGTCCACACGCTCACCTGCCTGCAGGATGTTCTCCAGATGCTCGGCGCTGTTGATTACAAAGTTCAGGGTCTTGAGCTTGCCGTCCCATCCGCAGTAATGCAGGTTGATGAACTGTATGGCATTCTCGCGGCAGTAGCGGATAATATCCGCACAGGTAAATTCACTTGCAGGCTTGCCCAGAAAGCGCACCAGCAGGTTGGGGTTCATTTCAATGTTCTTGTCCATATAAATAGTTTTTGATTCGTATATCCAACTTATTTGCAAATGTAAAGAATTTCGTAATATATATCAAAGTTTACCTTCAGAGCAAGGTATAGAATCACCAAAAGTGAGTATTGCCTGCACCGGCATTAAGAAGGACCTTTGCACCGTAAAAAAAAAAGCTACGATGCAAAGGTTTTTCTATAGTCTTGTTGTTTTGGCATCAGTATATACCACACATCTTTCAGCCCAGGAAAGCACACATCTTACTGTAGGCGGATACGGAGAGGTTGCCATGAGCAGAAATTTTTACAGCGACAACGTATACCGATACTCAAACCCCACCAAATATAAAGATGATCCCAGCCACGGCAGGTTTGACATACCACATGCCGTAATATATCTGGGCTACGATTTCGGTCAGGGATGGTCCATGCAGACAGAGATTGAGTTTGAGCATACCGGTACCGGCAGCGCCGTAGAGAAAGAGTACACCGAAGCCGGCGAATGGGAAACTGAGATTGAAAAAGGCGGTGAGGTGGCACTTGAGCAGTTCTGGCTCCAAAAATCCTTCAAGTCCTGGCTCAACCTGCGCATAGGCCATATGGTTGTGCCGGTAGGTGCTCTGAACAACGCCCACGAGCCCCTGAACTTCTTTACCGTCTACCGCCCCGAAGGAGAATACACTATCCTGCCCTCAACCTGGCACGACACCGGAATAGGCCTTTGGGGAGACATTAATAACTGGCGTTATGAGTTCCAGATGATTGCGGGTCTGGACGCATTCATGTTTAACCGTGATAACTTTGTAAAATACGGCGCCGCTTCACCCTATGAGTTCAAGGTAGCCAACAACTACGGTTTTGCAGCCAGGATTGATAACCGATCCATAAAGAACCTGCGTCTGAGCCTGAGCGGCTACTACGGCAACAGCATGCACAACTCGTTCCCCAACGACATGAAAGACACCCGATACAAGGACATCAAAGGCCGCACCGTAATAGGATGCTTTGATTTCAGTTACAAATCCGATAACCTGATCATACGGGGCAATGCCGATTACGGATATGTATCGAACGCAGTAACCATAAGCACCGTAAAGCGTAACATGACATCAAACAACGCGCCCTACAAGAAAACTCCTGTAGGAAAATCAGCCATAACCTACGGCGGTGAGGCCGGTTACAATGTTCTGGGTAAGGCCGATGAAAAACTATTTGTATTTGGCCGATACGAATACTACGATCCGTATATACCGGCAACTGACCAGCAGGATTACACCTTTACCGATGTACACCGCATAGCAGCCGGCATCAACTGGCTCCCGATACCGCAGATTGCCGTCAAGGCCGAGTTTTCGGAGCGTTTCCGCGACAGCCGTTAC
>CACZMI010000041.1 GCA_902782245.1 uncultured Bacteroidales bacterium
AAAGCACGGGCGTTTAGCTCAGCTGGTTCAGAGCATCTGCCTTACAAGCAGAGGGTCGGCGGTTCGAATCCGTCAACGCCCACAAAAAAAGAGGTTCGCATTCGCGATCCTCTTTTTTTGTGGGCGCTGACGGAGGACCTTTTTTTATTTCGCTACGCGAAAACGCTTCATTTCATTTCGCTTGGCGGCCCTCCGGGACCGCGGTCTCGCTCCAAGCATTCGCTCGCTCCAATACGCCGTACCTGCGTATATATTCATGTCACCTTCTTTTGTGCAATTGTGGTGTGCCCCTAATTGCACGTTTGCGAATTATTGTATAAATTAGCGCCCCGTTGGATAATTATTACTAATCTATAAATAACATTATGTTTAAGGGACAACCAAAAGGCCTGTTTGCTCTGGCACTGGCCAACACAGGCGAAAGGTTCGGTTACTACACCATGCTAGCTATCTTTACTCTCTACATGAGAGCCAAGTTTGGTTGGGATGAGAATACAGCCGGACAAGTGTATGCAATTTTCCTTGCAGGAGTCTATTTCATGCCTCTGCTGGGTGGTATCATTGCCGATAAGATTGGTTACGGAAAGTGCGTAACCATAGGTGCATTCGTAATGATATTCGGTTATCTGGGACTTGCAGTTCCTATGGCAACCCAAGTGATTGACAAATGGACCATGTTTGTAGGTTTGGCTCTGATTGCCATAGGTACCGGTCTGTTTAAGGGCAATCTTCAGGTACTGGTAGGTAATCTGTATGATGATCCCAAGTATTCCGATAAGCGTGATGCCGCATTCAGCCTGTTCTATATGGCCATAAACATAGGTGCAATGTTTGCTCCCGCTATGGCTAAGGCTCTTTACAATCCGCATATTGAAGGCGCAGGATATCACTTTGTACCTATTGACAACGCTGCTGTAGAGTTCGGCACACAGTCAGGCGCTTATCTGCAGTCTCTGGCCGAGGGTTACCGTCTGTGTTTCTTTGTTGCATGCGCATCACTGGTACTCTCACTGCTTATCTATTTCCTGTGCCGTTCATGGTTCAAGCATGCCGATGTCAATACCAAGCAGGCCAAGGCTCAGGACGTTCAGATTCAGGAACTCACTCCCAAGCAGACAAAAGACCGTATTGTGGCTCTGCTGCTTGTGTTCGCCGTGGTAATATTCTTCTGGATGGCATTCCATCAGAACGGTTCAGCTCTTACATTCTTTGCCGATAAGTACACCAAGTTGAGCGGCATTACCGGTATAAACCGTATGTGGTTCAATATATGGTCCCTGGCATTGATTGCCGTATCCATCTATACTCTATTTGCCATATTCCAGAGTGACACTAAGAAAGCCCGCGTAATTGCCACCATAGCAACACTTGCTCTATGGGCAGGTGCCATTGCTTTCTACATGCAGATGCCTGCATCATTCAACGCCGCAACATCAGACTTCCAGCAGTTCAACCCGTTCTTTGTGGTAGCTCTGACTCCGGTATCGGTAGCAGTGTTCGGGGCACTTGGCAAGAAGGGTAAGGAACCTTCAGCTCCCGTAAAGATAGGTCTTGGTATGTTGCTGGCAGGTGTTGGATTTGCAGTGATTACCGTAGCATCAACAGACCTTATTTCACCTATGGACCTTAACGGTTCTGCACAGAGTGTTCTGAGCCCCAACTGGCTTATAGGTACATACTTTACACTGACAGTTGCCGAGTTGCTGCTTAGTCCCATGGGCATAAGTTTTGTAAGTAAGGTGGCTCCTCCCAAATACAAAGGCCTTATGATGGGTGGCTGGTTTGCCGCTACCGCTATAGGAAACTATCTTAGCCGCATTCCGTCTGCCTTGTGGAACAAGATTCCGCTTATGGCCAACTGGGCAATTCTGATAGGACTTTGTGTAGCTGCCGGTCTTATCATGTTTGCTCTCCGCAAGAAACTTGAGGCTGCAACAAAGGACTGACCTTGAATGATAAATAATCAACCCCATCTGCTTTATCGGCGGATGGGGTTGTTTTTGTTATAGAAGTATGTTGCTGAGCATGATTACGATGATGATCACGGGTGCGACCCATCTGACCATGAACCAGACAAAGCTGAATATCCAGCGTGGTGTGGTTGAAGTGTTATGGCCGGTAAGCTCGTCCAGAAAATCGGCTTTCTTTATACGCCAGCCTGCAAACAATACCATTATCAGGCTGCCCACGGTTATGAGTACATCGCTGGAGATTACGTCAAAGAAATCAAATATGTTCATACCCAGGATACTGATGCCTGACAATGTGCCCTGTGAAAGCGAGCAGACGCAACCCAGGATTATTATCAGTATCATACTTGTTACTACGGCGGCATTGCGGCTCTGTTTCCACTCCTCAATGAAGTAACGCACTATAACCTCAAGCATCGATATGGCCGATGTCACGGCGGCCAGCAGCAGTGACAGGAAGAACAGTATTGCAATGATGCTGCCGCCCGGCATGGAGGCGAATACTCCCGGCAGGGTGATGAATACAAGTCCTGGACCTGCGTTTATGGCGGGCTCTGCACCGTTCATGAATGCAATGGCATATACGGCCGGGATTATGGCCAGTCCGGCAATGATGGCAAACAGCGTGTCAATCAGGCCGGTGGTGATGGCAGTCATGGCAATATCCTCCTTGGTCTTTACGTAAGATCCGTAGGTAAGCAGGATTCCTATTCCTATGCTCAATGACATGAATGCCTGACCCAGTGCGGTAATGAGCACCTTACCGTCTATCTTGCTGAAATCAGGTATGAGCAGATACTTTGTACCCTCCGATGCTCCCGGAAGAGTGAGCGCGCGGATGGCTACCAGTATGATGGTTATTGAGAGAACCGTCATCATGGGCTTGGAGAATCTCTCTATACCGTTCTTTACGCCACCAAAGTTGGCCGCGGCCGTTATGACCAGAAATATGATGGTGTATACCAGCGGCTCCCATGTGGAACTTATGAATCCGCCGAAAGCGCCCGCGTAGTCGGCATCGGGAGCAGTGAAACTGAATGTGCATGCCTGTACCAGATACTTTACAGACCAGCCTCCCACCACTGTATAGAATGCCATGATGACAATTGGAGTGAGCAGGGTTATGAAACCGGCCCAGCGCCAGCGTGGAGCGCCCAGGTCATCATATACACGGGTTACGTTGGTGCGGCATTTGCGTCCCAGCGTAATCTCAGTCATAAGTACCGGTATGCAGATGGTAAGGAGCAGAATCAGGTAGACGAAAATGAACGCGCCGCCGCCGTTCTGTGCGGCCAGGAACGGGAAACGCCACAGATTGCCCAGACCCACGGCCGATCCGGCCATGGCAAGGATCATTCCTATGTGGCTGTCAAATCTCTCCCTCTTCTTCTCCATGCGGGATGGTCGTTATGCCTTGATGTTGGGCTCTTCAAGTCCGTAACCCTCCTTCTTGTCAACAGCTTTGAGACGCATGGCCAGCAGCAGAGCCACAATTCCGAACAGGGCGAAAATGATCATCGGAATAGTGTAGTTGTATTGGGTTACTTCAGCGCCGTTGACTATGCGTACGCCGTCCTTGCAGTATTTATTAAGTATGCCGCCAATGAGCAGAGGTACGAATCCCAGACCTATGTTCTGTACCCAGAATATCAGAGCGTAAGCAGAGCCTACCAGTTTCTGCGGGATGATCTTGGGTACACTGGGCCACATGGCAGACGGAACGAGTGAGAATGCTATACCCAGTATAATCATTATGAATGCGGCAAACCACCAGTAGTTTAGCAGCGGCAGCGCAAACAGCACGTGTACCAGAATGAGCAGCAGTGAGCCTATGATCATGATGGTGGCACCCTTACCCTTCTTGTCATATATGCCGCCAAAGAGCGGGGTCATGATAAGGTTTCCAAATGGAATGAGGCTGGGTATAAGACCGGCCAGTGTTGTGCTCACTCCGTATTTGTTCTCCATAAGCGATGCGGCATATTTCATGAACGGGAATACGGCCGAATAGAACATGAGGCAGAGCAGGGCGATGAGCCAGAATCCGCGGTTGGTTATGATCAGTTTCAGGTCCTTGACCTTGAATACGTCATCGGGCTCAGTCTGTGCCTGTGCAACCTCGGCGTCAAACTGCTTGTCCATGCGGCAGAATACCAAGTATGCCAGGAAGCCTATGCAGAGCAGGATTGCTGAGAGAAGCAGCGGAGTGGAGACTGAGAAACGGTTGGCTATCATGGGGCAGAACACCAGGGCGGCTGCTGTTCCCAGACGGGCAACGGCAACCTGAACACCCATGGCCAATGCCAGCTCCTTGCCGGCAAACCATTTGGTGATGACCTTTGACACGGTAATACCGCAGTTTTCGGTTCCCACAGCGAATATGGCATAACCCAGACAGGCTACGAATACCTGTGTGCGCATTCCGAATACTGTTCCGGCCTCAGGACCTGAAGAGATTTGAGTGACTGCGTAATATTTGATCAGTGCACCGGCAAACATAAGAATGCAGGTTACGATACCGGTAAACCTTACGCCCATCTTGTCCAGGATGATACCGCCGAATATGAGCATGAACAGGAATACGTTGAACCAGCAGTAGGCCCAGTTGAACTGGCCGAACTCCAGGCTGGTCCAGCCCATCTGCTCCTCGAGCATGGTCATAAGGGGTGAAAGGGCATCGGTCAGGAAATAACCCCACATCATGGTGAATGATACGATAATAAGGGCGGCCCAACGTGCACCCTTGCTCTCACTGATCTTCTTGGTTACGGTCTGTGACATATTTTTATTATAATTATGATTATTCCGAGGTGCAAAATTATGAATTTCTTACTAATTTTGCAGCGCTGCTGAGAAGCAGATTGAGTGATACCCAAAATTTATTGAAAGAGGATAACTTACAAGATTGTTTTTAAAGTGAATTTAGACGTACTAACCGCCGTGTCCCCCATAGATGGACGTTACCACGGCAAAACACAGGAACTTGCGTCCTATTTTTCAGAGTTTGCACTGATAAAGTACAGAGTAAGAGTAGAAATCGAGTACTTTACTGCACTTTGTGAATTCCAACTTCCGCAGTTGGCAGGTGTTTCACGCACCTCTCTTGACGGACTTCGCCTGATATGGCAGAATTTCAATGAGGAGGACGCCGCACACATCAAGGATATAGAGAAGGTTACCAACCACGACGTAAAGGCTGTTGAATATTTCCTCAAGGAGAAATTTGACCTTGTACCCGAATTGGTTCCATATAAGGAGTTCATACACTTTGGACTTACATCACAGGATATAAACAACACCTCCCTGCCTCTGATGATCAAGGAGGCTCTTGAGAATGTCTATTATCCTGCAATCCAGTCACTTATTGATAAACTTGAGGAGTATGCCCAGCGCTGGAAGGATGTTCCCATGCTGGCACGTACCCACGGACAGCCCGCATCGCCCACACGTCTGGGTAAGGAGATTGAGGTCTTTGCATACCGTATGCGTGAGCAGCTTAAGCAGCTCAAGGCGGTGCCCATGTCGGCCAAGTTCGGCGGTGCCACAGGTAACTTCAACGCTCACCATGTGGCTTATCCCGATATCGATTGGAAGGCATTCGGCGCCAAGTTCCTGAGTGAGAAACTGGGCCTGGTACGTGAGGAGTACACCACACAGATCTCCAACTATGATAATCTGGCTGCACTGTTTGATGCAATGAAGCGTCTTAACACCATCCAGATAGATATGAACCGCGACTTCTGGCAGTACATATCAATGGAGTATTTCAAGCAGCAGATCAAGGCCGGTGAGGTGGGCTCAAGCGCAATGCCTCACAAGGTCAATCCCATAGACTTTGAGAATGCCGAGGGTAACCTGGGTATGGCAAATGCCATTCTGGAACATCTGGCACGCAAATTGCCGGTATCACGTTTGCAGCGTGACCTGACAGACTCTACCGTTATCCGTAACGTGGGTGTTCCCTTCGGCCATCAGATGATTGCCATTGCAAGCTCTCTCAAGGGCTTGGGCAAACTGCTCATCAATGAGCATAAGATTGCAGCCGATCTGGACGGATGCTGGAGCGTGGTGGCCGAGGCTATCCAGACCATACTGCGCCGTGAGGGTTATCCGCATCCTTATGAGGCTCTCAAGGCCCTCACCCGCACCAACAGTCAGGTGACTCAGCAGTCCATAAGCGAATTCATTGATTCACTAAACGTTAACGATAATATTAAACAAGAACTTAAAGCCATTGCGCCTGGCAACTATTTCGGCGTATGATATTAATAGTCACAAAAATCTAAATCAAACAGAAGCCGTGACGGCTTCCAACTTAAAAAGGTACAATTATGATGGAAACAGAGAATGGAAACAGATTCTACGACGAGAGCGGGAATCAGGAAGAGCAGGAGAACAGCTTCAACAGGTTTAACGGAAATTCCGATGAGAACAGCCAGAGTACTAACCGTCGTGAAGGCAGACCCCGTTTTGTGAGGGTTGACTACAACAACAACCGTCCCCAGTATTCAAGGGTAGAGCGTCCTCAGCGTCAGGAAGGCGAGCAGGGTAATTACCAGGATCGTCCCCGCAGACAGTACGGTCAGAATTATGGAGATAATCAGGGCTACGGCCAGAACCGCCAGGGCGGTTATCAGAACCGTGGTTACAACAATAATCGTCAGGGTGGTTACGGTCAGCGTCAGGGTGGCTATGGCCAGCCCCGTCAGTATAACGTAGAGGAGGGTCAACCCCGTTTCTACAGAGAGCGTGTTCAGGGCGCAGAGCAGCAGGAAGGCGGCTACCAGCGTCAGGGCGGATATCAGCGCCAGGGCGGCTACGGCCAGCGTCAGGGCGGCTATCAGCGTCAGGGTGGTTATGGTCAGAACCGTCAGGGCGGTTTCCAGCGTCAGGGTGGCTACGGTCAGCAGGGCGGTTTCCGCAAGCCCATGCAGAAGCGTCAGGACAACCGCAAGCGTATTGAGTATCAGGATGTCATCCACGATCCCGAGGAGGAGATACGTCTGAACAAGTACCTGGCAAACGCCGGTGTATGCTCACGCCGTGAGGCCGATGAATTCATCCAGGCAGGTGTAGTAAAGGTTAACGGCCAGACCGTTACCGAGCTGGGCACTAAGGTGCATCGCGGTGACAACGTGCTGTTCCACGATCAGCTGGTAAGCATAGAGCGTAAGATTTACATCCTGCTCAACAAGCCCAAGGATTGCGTTACCACAGTTGATGATCCCCAGGAGCGCAAGACAGTTATGGATTATATCAAGGGTGCCTGCAAGGAGCGTGTATATCCCGTAGGCCGTCTTGACCGCAATACAACCGGTGTACTGCTTCTTACCAATGACGGTGAGATGGCAAGCCGCCTCACACACCCCAAGTTCCTCAAGAAGAAGATCTATCATGCACGTCTGGACCGCGCTGTCAGCGCCGAGGATCTGCAGAAGCTTCTTGACGGTGTTAACATAGGCGAGGAAGAGGGCGATATCGTACGTGCCGATGAGGTCAGCTACGTAAACGATGACAAGACCCAGGTCGGTATTGAGATCCACTCAGGCCGTAACCGCGTGGTACGACGCATGTTCGACGCCCTTGGTTATCGCGTTACCAAGCTGGACCGCGTTCAGTTTGCAGGACTCACCAAGAAGCGTCTGCGTCGCGGCGACTGGCGTTTCCTCACCGAGAAGGAGGTCAACATGCTCCGCATGGGTGCTTACGAATAATTAATCACTGATTAAATCTAAAACAATGGATATCAAGAGAACAAGGATTGTTGACCTTCTCAAGCGTACCGATTTCGGTCAGGAGGTTGTCGTCAAAGGATGGGTTAGGACAAAGCGCGGCAGCAAGACCGTAAACTTCATCGCCCTTAATGACGGATCGACAATCAAGAACGTTCAGATTGTGGCTGATCTGGAGAAGTTCAGTGAGGACCTTATGAAGCAGATCACCACCGGTGCCTGCCTGAGCGTGAAGGGTACCATGGTAGAGAGCATCGGCTCCGGTCAGGCTGTAGAGGTTCAGGCTCAGGAGATTGAGGTGCTGGGCCTGTGCGGTGATGACTATCCCATGCAGAAGAAAGGCCAGTCATTTGAGTATATGCGTCAGCATGCCCATATGCGTCTGCGTACCAATACATTCGGTGCCGTGATGCGTATCCGCCACAATATGGCAATGGCAATACATACCTATTTCCATGAGCATGGATTCTTCTATTTCCACACTCCGCTTATCACTGCCAGTGACTGCGAGGGCGCCGGAAACATGTTCCAGGTAACCACCAAGAACCTCTATGACCTTAAGAAGGATGACCAGGGCAAGATCATTTATGATGATGATTTCTTTGGTCAGCAGACCTCACTTACCGTAAGCGGTCAGCTGGAGGGTGAGCTTGGTGCAACCGCTCTTGGAGCCATCTATACCTTCGGTCCTACATTCCGTGCCGAGAACTCCAACACTCCGCGCCATCTGGCAGAGTTCTGGATGATCGAGCCCGAGATTGCTTTCCTGGATCAGGAGGAGCTGATGGACCTTGAGGAGGATTTCATCAAGTACTGCGTACGCTGGGCCCTTGACAACTGCAAGGATGATCTGGAGTTCCTTAATCAGATGATTGACAAGACTCTGCTGGAGCGTCTTAACGGTGTGCTTAAAGAGACATTCGTGCGTCTTCCCTATACCGAGGGTATCAACATACTTCAGGATGCCATCAAGAAAGGCAAGAAGTTTGAGTTCCCCTGCAACTGGGGCGATGACCTGGCCAGTGAGCATGAGCGCTACCTGGTTGAGGAGCACTTCAAGAAACCGGTTATCATGACTGACTATCCTACAGCCATCAAGTCATTCTACATGAAGCAGAATGAGGCTACTCCCGATGGCGGTTCTATCGGCTATAAGGGAGTCAAGGCTCCCGCACCCACCATGCAGGGTACCGACGTTCTGTTCCCGCAGATTGGTGAGATTATAGGCGGTTCAGTCCGTGAGGCCGATTACGATAATCTGATGGCCGAGATTAACCGTCGCCAGATGGATATGACTCACCTGTGGTGGTATCTGGATACCCGTCGTTGGGGTTCATGCCCGCACGCCGGATTCGGTTTGGGCTTTGAGCGCCTCATCCTGTTCGTAACCGGAATGCAGAACATCCGCGACGTCATCCCGTTCCCCCGCACTCCGAAGAACGCAGAATTCTAAAACAGTACAATTGGGGACAGACCCCTTTTGTACTATTTCCAATCCAGGTCAGATTGGAAGATAAATATCAATAGCCTCCAGAGTATAATCTGGGGGCTATTTTTGCAAAATAGTACAAAAGGGGTCTGTCCCCAATTGTACTGTTTTATCGGCTGGTGAGGTGGAAGTAAAGGCGGAGCGACCAGGCCAATATGGTGACCATGCCCCAGCGGAACAGCAGCATCCAGTACCACATTCCGCCCACGGCTGCAAAGAGCATCAGGTCCTCCAGGTTGCTGTGCGATATTCCTATGTGCGTATTGAGCAGACGTATGCTCCTGTCCGATATCTGACCGCGCTCCATCTCATCCATGATTGCGGCCGATCCGTACGAAAGACCCACCACATTGGCTACAATCCATAGGAACGATGTCTCCTTTGGCAGGCCGAACAGTGTGAGCAGCGGACTGAACACTTTCGATATCCAGTTCATGATGCCGTACTCATAGAATGCGCGCTGTATGATGTTGAGCAGGGTAATAAGCACCGTCATCCAAACGGCCAGTTTCATCAGGCCCTTGAACCATACCATGAACATGGGCCAGAACTCACCCTGAATCTGGAAGAACGGAATCTCAGAGAGATTGACTGCCGTTGCATCATACACAGGCCGTCCCGGCAGAACCAGGTTCATGATGATACCCAGAGAGAGTGATCCCAGGGTGCGTATAAGCACAGTATATAATGCGGGTGCTCCTGTCTTTTTCTGAACGGCCGTCTCCACTACCATTGCGTGGGCTGCCAGAGTCATGGTGCCCAGTATGGTGATCTGGCGTGCGGTAAGGTCAATGGTCGATACCACCGCAATGCACGAGTATACGTTGATGAAATATCCGCTCACATAGGCCAGTGAGGCGTCACCGGGCAGTCCGAAAATGCGGAACACGGGACTCACTGCAGCCGCAATCCAAGCCAGTATTCCGGTATATTTGAGCAGGAACATTATAAAAGAAACGATGGCGGTTATCTTGAATATCCACCAAATGGTTTTCATCGCCCTGGGCACCGCCTGGCGAACAATTCTCTTGAGCTTTTCCATAATCGGCCGCAAAGATACTCAAAAACGACGCAAAGGGGTCGTTTCCCTTTGCGTCATTTTTAATCGTGCAGCAGGTGGACCCTTTTCATTTTAAGGGCACCATCCTCAATAAACAGGTTATAGGCATTAGGGAAGTATGGGTGATATAGCGATTCATAATATTCATAGCCGTCCTCAATTGTCATGGAGAAAGGATCCCTGTTTATTTCATTTATGTCAAATTCCTTATTGAATACAGTCTTGACGCCGGTCTCGTCGACAGCCAGTATTGTCAGTATGCCGGGAGAGCAGCAGTCGCCCCATCCTTTAAAGAACAGCAGATAGCGTGAATTACCCATGGGCAGACAGTAAAAATATTTGTTGTCGAATAATACCCGCTTCTCCCAGTCCGGATTTTTGAACTGGTATTCTCTGCCGGCTGAATTGATGGAGATTACACTGTAGTCACCGGGATCATTTTTCCAGCCTTCACTGGTGTAGGCGTACAATGTAATGGTGATATCATCGGCTTTATTGCCTATCTGTGCCTTGAATACCTCTTCAAGTTCTTCGTCAGAGTCATCATATTCCCAGAAAGCATCGACTAAAGAGTCATTCACCTCTTTCCCGAATTCATATATGGTGGTAATCTCCTCAGGCTGTACGGAAACGTAGTCTTTTGGCCTGATGACAGTAACCTGACACTCCTGCCTGAAATCTTCGCAAAGAGCTGAAATCGTGCACTTTCCTTCAGAGAGGGCTATAACCTTTCCGTTCCTGTCAACATGTGCTACAGCCGAATTTCCGCTACGCCAGTAAATGTTCCTTTTGGTGGCATCCTCAGGGATGAATCCGGCGCTCAGAATATACTCGTCGCCTATTTCCAGTTTCAATTTGGTTTTGCTGACAGTAATATCGCTTATGGGGACATAATGTTTAGAGGTGACAGGTCTTATTGAGCGTCCGGTCGGAATGCTCAAGGGAGTGAGTGATATTATCATATACCTGTCCTTGCTCTTATCGGGTCCATCGGAATTGGAAGTAAAAGACCATGCTTTAGGCTCTCTTTCGGGATCTTCAAATTTGCATGAACTTGTCCAATAATAAAGCCCCGATTCATAATTGACATATTCTGTCTTTCTCCTCATCATTCCTCCGGCCGGGAGAAAAATTGAATTGCCGTTTGGGCCGGTAACGTTATACCCCCAATGAGAATAGCTTCTTGTCCATTCCCACTTGCATTTGTCAATTAGTTCCTGGAATTCCTCTTTTGTGGGCAAGCGCCAATCTTTATCCCAGAGCACTGTGGCCGCGTCATCACATGATTCCAATACGCTCAGTTTTCCCTCATAGTAATGACCCTGCTTGGGCTCCAGATAATAATTCTGAACAAATTCTCTTCTGGCCACGGTCTCACCCCATGCAAAATAGTCACCGGGAGATTGGGGAGAATATTTTGTTGTTCCGATGTTGAAGGTGGCCCAGTTTACGCTAAGGCCAAGGTCAATAAACTCATGATCTTCAAAATCATACAGGTTCCCGGTGGCGTGAGGAACGCGGTAGTTGTCTTGTGGTCTTATGATATATGAGATCTTATTCTCCTTATTGACCATAACATATACCGAGTCCTTTGCCGGCTCATCTCTGACTGGCCATGGGGTGTACTCAAAATGGACAATGTATTTCTCATTCTGTTTGACAACACGGAAAGATTCTGTGTGTATTTCAGAATATATTCCTCCGTTTAAAACAAAGTCATACTCACCGACACAATCCATTACATACTCCCGTAGCTCATCGGTGCAATATACGGAGAGAATGGAGTCGGTCTTTGCTTCTCCATCGAATTCAGTACAATAGGCTTTGTAAAATGCCAGGATTGTTGCTGCCATGCCGGTCGGCGTTTCTGTCTGGTCCGATGAAACCTGGTCCGATGATGCCGGTTGCTGACCGCTGTTGCTTTTGCATGAACAAATCATCAAGCAGGTGATGACAAACAAAGAAAGGACTCTTTTCATATTTAGGCGCAATTAGTTGTGTTGTCAAAGATAGTGTTTTTATATTTGCATACTAACCGAATAATCAGAATAATGAAGAGAATTACAGTAGTTTTTGCCCTGTTTCTGATGTGCACAATTACTGCATCTGCGCAGAAGACACTTAAAGGTGCTTATGCCGATGCGTTCAAGATGGGATGCGCCGTGAATTCCAGTATAGTAAACGGCCGTGACAGCAGGTCGGCCCAGATCATCCTGCAGCAGTTCAATGCAGTAAGCCCCGAGAACGATATGAAGGCCGAGGTGCTGCACCCGTCACCCGACCGCTGGAACTTCCAGGCGGCCGACCGGTACGTGCAGTTTGCCAAGGACAACGGACTGTGGGCTCTCGGCCACACTCTTGTATGGCATAACCAGACCCCCGATTTCTTTTTCAACCATCCTGACGGCACACCCAAGAGCCACGATGAGATGGTAGAGACCATGCGCAGTTACATTGAGACGGTGGCCGGTCATTTCAGCGGCAAGATTGATGCATGGGACGTGGTTAATGAGATAATAGACAATGACGGCTCATACCGCAAGACCCTGTGGACCAATGCCTTTAACGGTGATGGCGATGAGGTGGTACGTCTGGCATTCAAGTTCGCCCACCAGTATGACCCCAACGCCGAACTCTATTACAACGATTTCAACGTATGGCGCCCATCTAAGCGTGACGGTATTGCCCGCATGATACGCATGCTCCAGAAAGAGGGAATACAGATAGATGGCATCGGCATACAGGCACATTGGGGACTCAATTTCCCCAAGAACGAGTATATAACTGCCGCGATTGACACATTCGCAGCCCTGGGTGTAAAGGTCATGATAACCGAACTTGATGTCGATGTGCTGCCGCTCACCAAAGAGGGCCAGGTCATAGGCAAGTCCCTGCAGGACCCCATGTTCCAGCTTGAGGAGTTTGAGACCTATCTGGACCCCTACAAGAACGGTCTGCCCGACGATGTCCAGGCACAGCTTACGGCCCGATATGCGGAGCTGTTCAACATATTCTACAGCCGTCGCGACAAGATAGACCGCGTGACGATATGGGGCCTGCATGACGGCATGTCATGGAAAAACGGCTATCCAATACCCAACCGCACCAACTATCCGTTGCTCTACAACCGCGACCGCACACCCAAACCTGCACTCCAGGCAGTGCTCAATATCCCAGAGTGACGCAAAGGGGTCGTTTGCGTCACTTCACTCGCTGTAGTTGTGATCTATGACTATGCTCACGGGGATGTCGGGGAGGGCGGTCTTGAGTTGAGAGGCAAAAGCCTGGTCATCAGTGATGCTGCGGTCAGCCACCACATCGACCGATACATTGCCCGTAGCCGGATCAAGATAGAACCCGTGCACCTGCATCACATGCTCCTGACGTGACAGGGTCTGAATGACGGTTTTCTGCAATTCGGCCTGCCTGCTTTCTCCGGTTGCCACAGAGTACACACCCACAGTCATCACGATATTGTATTTCTGAATCATGAGTTCCGATATGCGGCGCGTGAGACTGTGGATACTGCCTGCCGTCAAGGTGTCGGGTACTCCCACATGGAGTGAGCCGATGGACAGGTTGGGACCGTAACTGTGCAGAATGATGTCATATACTCCCTGAATCTGATCCATACCTGAAATGTCCTTCTTGATCTGATGAATAAGGTCTGCCGGAGCATTGGCTCCCAGCAGCTGGTTTATGGGCGATGCAAGCATCTCAATACCGGCCTTTATGATTACGACCGATATCAACGCACCCAGATATCCGTCCAGCGATACGTTCCAGATAAGCATGATTCCGGCCGATACCAATGTAGCCAGTGTAATTACAGCGTCAAACAGAGCATCGGACCCGGAGGCGGTCAGGGCATCGCTCTGCAACTGCCTGCCTTTGCCGCGCACATAGAGTCCCAGGACCAGTTTGGAGATGATTGCCACGATGATGACAATCAGTGTAACCGTGGTATAATCGGGCTCAACGGGATTGATTATCTTGCGTATGGACTCTACCATCGATGTGATACCGGTGGTAAGCACGATTGCCGAAATGATTATGGCGCTGAAATACTCCACACGTCCGTAACCGAACGGATGGGTGTTGTCAGCCGGCTTGAGCGACAGCTTGGTGCCGGCGATGGTTATCACGCTGGACAGTGCGTCGCTAAGGTTGTTCACTGCATCGAGCACGATGGCAACCGAACTTGCCAGAATGCCCACAAAAGCCTTGAATGCGGCCAACAGCACATTGGCAATTATGCCTATTACACTTGTACGTATTATTTGCTTGGAACGATCCATAAGATAGTGCTTTACTAATCAGCAAAAATACAAATTATTGTAATTTTGGAGCTTGTTATCACCTATTACATATGCAGTTGATTAAAAGAGCTGTATTCCTTTTAGCGTCATTACCGGTCGTTTTGGGAGCAAAAGCCTCAAATGAAGACTGGATGTCGCGCTTGCCGGATACCGTAAAGGTGTGCAGGGTGTCCATTCCCGGCACGCATGATTCCGGAACGGCTGGCGTGGGTATCTTGACGCGTCATTATGCACGTACCCAAAAGCTCTCTATAGCCGAGCAGTGGGATGCCGGAATCCGTTTCTTTGACCTGCGCCCCAAACTTGAAAACGGTACACTAAGGATTTATCACGGCCCGGCAGACTGCCATCTTGGATTCGAGGAGGCTTTGCTGATAATAAAAAGTAAATTGGAGCAACATCCTACTGAGTTTTGTGTGGTGATGACCAACAGCGCGGGAGGTGGTCTTGAGGGCGTCGATATGACAATGGATCTTATAAACACTCTCTTTGATATAAAGATGCTGGCTCAGTTCAATGCAAAGATGACTGTGGCCGATATGCGCGGGCGGGTTCTTTTTATACATAGGGACTACCGGACAAACGGCAGGGATTGGCCCGGCACCGTAGTATTTGGCTGGCCAGGAAACGGGTCGTCGCATCACGTTAGGATGATGTCATCTCAAGAAAAGTGTGCCGTTGTTTGGGCTCAGGATTATTTCACTGACGGGGGCAAGGGCAATTATGTGGACTCCAAATGGGATAGAGTTGCGGCTATGATAAGGGAGTTTGCATCGGCCCCTGAGGGGGTGTGGTGCATTAACCATGCGTCAGGATATACCGGTTCGGGTATCAGCACCAACATAAACCGTAACGCAAGGATTACCAATGCCCGCCTGCTGGAGTACCTGGCCGGTCATAAGAGTCCTATTGGAATAATCCCAATGGATTTTCCCGCTCAGGAACTTATTGATGCCATCATTTTTTTGAATACCTTTACAACCGAATAACTGCAGACAATGACACTTAAAGAATTTCTTAATAATGGTGACAAGTTCGCCAAATATATAGGTATTGAGCTTACCGATGTAAAACCCGGTATGGCCAAGGCTACCATGACCGTAACTGAGAATCATATGAATGCCGGCAATATATGTCAGGGCGGGGCGCTGTTCACACTGGCTGACCTGGTATTCGCCGCTATGGTCAATCAGGGAGAGAACATGGCGTTTGCCATCAACTCCACCATATATTATCATGTATCGGCCAAA
>CACZMI010000042.1 GCA_902782245.1 uncultured Bacteroidales bacterium
GACCATTTGGCACCTTTTGGGGGGAGTGGAGCTGTTACTCAGCGAGGAGCAGTTCCATGATCTGGCAAGCGGCCTTGGCTACGCTGGTGCCGGGGCCGAATATGGCGGCTGCACCTGCCTTGTAGAGGAAGTCGTAGTCCTGTGCGGGGATAACGCCACCCACAATTACCAGGATATCCTCACGGCCCAGTTTCTTGAGTTCCTCGATTACCTGCGGAACCAGAGTCTTGTGACCGGCGGCAAGGGAGGAGACGCCCAGGATGTGGACATCGTTCTCAACGGCCTCGCGGGCAGACTCGGCAGGAGTCTGGAAGAGCGGACCCATATCCACGTCAAAACCGCAGTCGGCGTAACCGGTGGCTACAACCTTGGCGCCGCGGTCGTGACCGTCCTGACCCATCTTGGCAATCATGATACGGGGCTGACGGCCCTCCTTCTTTGCGAACTCTGCTGTAAGCTGGCAGGCTCTCTCAAAGTCTGCGTCTTTCTTGCTTTCTGATGAATACACGCCTGATATTGTTCTGATTACTGCTTTGTAACGGCCTACGACCTTCTCGCAGGCATAAGAAATCTCACCCAGTGATGCACGCACCTTGGCGGCCTCGACAGCAAGTGCAAGCAGGTTGCCCTGTCCGGTCTCGACGCACTTGGTGATGGCATCCAGAGCCTTCTGTACATCGGCCTCGTTGCGGTTAGCGCGGAGCTGCTTTAAGCGCTCAATCTGCTGGTTGCGTACGGCGGTGTTATCGACCTCAAGGATATCGATGGGATCCTCGTGGTCCAAACGGTACTTGTTGGTACCAACGATAGTCTGAACGCCTGAGTCTATGCGGGCCTGAGTGCGGGCTGCAGCCTCCTCGATACGCATCTTGGGCAGACCGGTCTCGATGGCTTTGGCCATACCGCCCAGCTTCTCGATCTCCTGGATGTGCTCCCAAGCCTTGTGGGCAATTTCGTTGGTCAGTGACTCAATGTAGTATGAGCCGGCCCACGGATCAACCTCACGGCATATGTTGGTCTCCTCCTGGATGTAGATCTGGGTGTTACGGGCAATACGGGCACTGAAATCGGTAGGCAGTGCTATAGCCTCGTCCAGAGCGTTGGTGTGCAGAGACTGGGTGTGACCCAGGGCTGCTGCCATAGCCTCGATGCAGGTACGGCCAACGTTGTTGAACGGATCCTGCTCGGTGAGTGACCAACCTGAAGTCTGGCAGTGTGTACGCAGAGCCATTGACATCTCCATGAGGTGGTTGGTTCCGATGGCCCAGAAGAATGACAGACGCGGGGCGAATGTATCGATGTTCATGCCGGCGTTGATACCTGCACGCAGATACTCCATACCGTCGGCCAGAGTGTAAGCCAACTCGATATCGGCAGTAGCACCTGCCTCCTGCATGTGGTAACCGGAGATTGATATTGAGTTGAACTTGGGCATATTCTGTGATGTGTACTCGAATATGTCGGCTATGATCTTCATGGAGAACTTAGGAGGATAGATGTAGGTGTTACGTACCATGAACTCCTTGAGGATATCGTTCTGGATGGTTCCCTGCAATTCCTCAAGTGTGGCACCCTGCTCCAGACCTGATACGATGTAGAAGGCCAGGATAGGCAGAACGGCGCCGTTCATTGTCATTGACACTGACATCTTATTAAGAGGTATGCCATCGAACAGCACCTTCATATCCTCGACCGAGCAGATGGATACACCTGCCTTACCTACGTCACCTACCACACGCTCGTGGTCGGCATCGTAGCCGCGGTGGGTGGCAAGGTCAAACGCAACTGACAGACCTTTCTGACCGGCGGCCAGGTTGCGGCGGTAGAATGCGTTACTCTCCTCAGCAGTGGAGAATCCGGCATACTGACGGATGGTCCAGGGACGCATCACATACATGGTCGAGTAGGGACCACGCAGGTTAGGAGCGATACCGGCGGCATAGTTCAGATGCTCCATGCCTTCCAGGTCCTCCTTGGTATATACAGGCTTTACCTCAATGTGCTCCGGAGTCTTCCAGATCTCATCGGCACCTGCCTTTGTCTTGCATCCGCAGAGAGCCTCCTTGGGGGCTGCGGACTTGATGTCTATATTCTTGAAATCGGGTTTCATAACTACGGATTATTTGATGTTAAGCTTGCTGTTGAAATCACGGAGAGTCTCAAGTACGTTGCAGCGTACATGGACGTAATTCTCAATGCCGGCGGCCTTGAGGTCCTCTATGCAGGCGGGGTTACCGGCAATAACGAATATTGCGCTGTTACCAACTGCCTTGAATGCGGCGGGACCGTACTCGGCGTACTCGTCGTCGCTTGAGCAGAGCACCACGATATCGGCGCCTGCCTTGCGTGCTGCCTCGGCTCCCTCCTCAACTGTCTTGAAACCAAGGTTGTCTATAATCTCGTAGCCTGCGCAGCCAAAGAAGTTACCCGAGAACTGGGCGCGGGCCTGACGCATGGCCAGATTTCCGATGGTGAGCATGAACACCTTGGGACGGCGGCCGCTGGCCTCGGTCTGCAGGCGCAATGCCTCAAACTCTGATGCTATGCGTGAACTGTCAAGGGTTGCGATGGTTGCCTCACCGTCTGCCTTGCAGCAGCAATTGCAGGTCTTGGGCGCACGACCCTCGGACATCTCCTTGATGTTGGGGAACTGGTTGGTTCCCAGGAGTGACTCCTTACGCTTGGCGGCGTTCTCATGACGGGTGGCGTTGGTGGCGTTGACAGCCTCCTGAACCTTACCGGCCTTGACCAGTGCCAGCATACCGCCCTCATCCTCAACCTGGAGGAAGAGTTTCCATGCCTGCTCTGCCAGAGCCTCGGTCAGGTTCTCCACGTAGTATGAACCGCCGGCGGGATCTACAACCTTGTCAAAGTGTGACTCCTCCTTGAGCAGCAGCTGCTGGTTACGTGCCAGACGCTCCGAGAACTCATCAGACTTCTGATATGCTGCATCGAACGGGGTGACTGTTATTGAGTTGACACCTGCCAGAGCGGCACTCATGGCCTCGGTCTGTGAACGCAGCAGGTTTACGTAGGGGTCAAACAGTGTCTGGTTGTACTTGGTGGTGACTGCGTTGATGAACATCTTGCATGAGCAGCGGCAGATGCCGTCCTCGGGGTTCTTGCCGCAGTGGCACTCGGGCTTGTAGGCCTCAACTATCTTGGCCCACAGCATACGTGCAGCGCGGAACTTGGCAATCTCCATGAAGTAGTTGGAGCCGATACCCATGTTGAACTGGATCTTCTTGGCAACCTTATCAGCAGGAACGCCGGCCTCGGTGAGTGAACGCATGTACTCGTTACCCCAAGCCAGTGCATAACCCAGCTCCTGATAGCAGAATGCGCCGCTGTCGGTAAGCATTGAAGCCTTGACGGTAAGGGCGCGGAACTTCTTGAGGGGCTCAAGTATCTCAATGAGCTTGGCGGCGTCATCAAGACCGCACTCAACGCCGTTCTTGAGCATTGAAGCGATGGGGTCATATGCGATTGAACCCTTCAGTGTGCTCAGGTCATAGCCTTTCTTGGTAAAATAGTCAACCAGAGCCTGGGCCTGTGCGCAAGCCAGCTGAGGCTTGGTACTGAAGTTCAGTTCTATGCAATCGGCACAGATGTCCTTGAGCAGTGCCTCCAGATCGGCACCCTCGATAAGACGGCCGCGGCAGCAGAAGCTGAGTGAATCGACACCCTTGTTAAGAATGTCCAGAGCCTTTGCGTTAGCCTCCTTGATGTCCTTTGTGCTGATGCCCTGACGAACGAACCATGAATTGCAGGCTTTGGTACCGCGCTTGTAAGGAAATTCTCCGGGCTTGGTCTCTGTGTCAAGGCCTTTGAGGTCCTCCTGACGGTAGAACGGCTGTACCTTGAATCCCTCGTTGGTTCTCCAAACGAGTTTCTTCTCAAAATCGGCGCCCTTAAGGTCTTCCGTGATTTTGGCCATCCACTCCTCGGTGGACACGGGCGGAAACTCTGAGAAGAGTTTTTCTTTGTAGTTTGACATAAAATATTACTTGTTTGATAGGATAATTCTCTTGCTATGGCCCTCGCTGAGCGCATAGTCTGGCAAAGATATGTAATTAGATTGAGTAAACCTACTTAAATCTTTAGATTTATATTATATGAATAACTATAAATTTTTAAGGTTTTATAATAGAGTGCAGACGGCTATTATCGGCAAAATGTAAGTAACTTTGCACCCGAAAATTAGGACAACTTTTTATATCTGGACAAAACACTGATTTACAATGGATTGGATTAAGACGCTTCTGTTTGACACTGAATCAATAGCCCATCTGCTTCTGCTTTACTCTTTTGTCATCGCCGTTGGCATGATGCTTGGAAAACTCAAGTTCCGCGGCGTATCGTTCGGCGTGGCATTCATACTGTTTACGGGTATCGTAGTGGCTCATTTCGGTTTTACCGGTAATATAAAGACTATAAGTTTTGTTCAGGATTTCGGACTTATACTTTTTGTCTACAGCCTTGGTCTTCAGGTTGGACCGTCGTTTTTCAGTTCATTCGCCAAGGGCGGAATACAGATGAACCGTCTGGCTGTACTTATGATATTCCTCAATATCGTGGTAGCGATAGGTGCCTATCTGCTTCTGTTTGACCGCACCGACCCCGACAGTTTCCCCATGCTGGTGGGCGTGCTGAGCGGTGCCGTTACCAATACACCCGGTCTGGGTGCTGCCGAAGAGGCGCTCCGTCAGATGGGTGGAAGCAATGCCGATATAGCCAACGGTTACGCATGCGCCTATCCGCTTGCCGTAATAGGTGTCATTATGGTGCCGATGATAGTAAAGGCTATATGCCGTGTCAAGGATGATAAGGAGAATGCCCAACTGGAGAGCATGAAGCAGCAGGATACAAGCACCAAGCCCATGAGACAGTATCTGGAGATGACCAATGAGCGTCTGGACGGCAAGACCATCCTTGAACTGCGTCGTCTCATAAACCGTGAGTTCATATGCTCGCGTCTGCTGCATGAAGGCGTGGTCATCACTCCCCATCGTGACAGCGTGGTTAATCTGGGTGACCAGCTCTGCGTGGTTAGTTCCGAGGATGACGGCGAGGCCATACGCACTTTACTGGGATCGGCCGTAGAGGTTGAGTGGGATAACGTGAAGGGAACCGAGCCTCTGGTTTCACGCCGTATCGTGGTTACCAAGGAGAAACTCAACGGCAAGACTCTGGGACAGTTGCATCTGGGCAGCATATATGATGTCACAATCACCCGCGTGGTACGCTCAGGTACGGAGCTGTTTGCATCGGCCAGCCTTGTGCTTCAGATAGGTGACCGCCTGTCGGTTGTAGGTAAGGAGAGCAGCGTGGCTGCAGTGGCTCAGCGTGTGGGCAATGAGATGAAACGCCTGGATGTGCCAAACATCGCTACATTATTTATAGGTATTCTGGTGGGTGTTCTGTTTGGTAGTATTCCGATCGCTATACCCGGTATTCCCACTCCGCTTAAACTGGGTCTTGCCGGCGGTCCGCTGGTTGTGGCTATCCTGATAAGCAGGTTCGGATACAAACTGGGTTTGGTTACATATACCAAGGCAAGTGCACTTATGATGCTGCGTGAGGTGGGTATTGCACTATTCCTGGCAAGTGTGGGCATCAAGTCGGGTGCCACTTTCGTGGAGACTATAACATCGGGCGACGGCCTTACTTACATGCTGGCCGGTCTGCTCATAACTGTCATTCCGGTATTTGTGGTGGCTCTGATAGCTCGTAAGCGTCACAACATGAATTACTATAGTATTTTGGGTCTTGTGGCAGGTGCCAGCACCAATCCTCCCGCTTTGGCTTTTGCCAACAGCCAGACCGAGCATGACGCTCCGGCTGTGGCTTACTCTACGGTTTATCCTTTGACTATGTTCCTTAGGATTCTTACTGCTCAGCTTTTGGTGCTGATTGGGTGCTCAATCTTTTAGGGTCAGACCCTGCTCGTTCAGTTACCAGGTTTGGTTGAGGATGTAGGGGATGCCGGAGGCGGTTATTCCGGCTCCGCTGATGGTGTAGCGGGTTGAGTAGCTGTTGTTGTAGAACTCAACGCGGGTATTGCCCTGACTGTCGGTTATGACATTGGGGTTCCAGTAGAGCGTGCGGCGGGCATCGACATCACCGTAAATACCGCCTTCGGGGTATTGGGGAGCATAGAATTCAACCGGTTTTGAAAAGCCGTCTATTGTGGTGGTCCTGCGTCCCAGGTTGGTGATATCCCTGTATGACAGCAGATCCCTATCTTCCTTTATCTGGATGTCAACCAGATAGTATCTGTCAAAAGAGAATTCAACCCAATCGAACCAGTCTGAATCAAGGCGTTTCTGATGATAATCCACAAGAAGCGGAGCAAGTTCGGCTATCTTGCGGGGAAACATGGCCTGGTCATACACTATTATGCTCTTGACATCAATCATGTCTATACCAGTAGGGATGTCAAAAGGCTTCTTGTCCAGGACTTTCTGTGAATTATGTACGTAATAATAGGGCTCCAGATTAAAACGTATGCCCTTTTCCAGAAAGTAGCCATGTACATCGGTGGTGAATTCGCCCAGGTCCAGTTCCATCTCTGATTCCTTTTGTGCATCCAGTGACGTAAAGGTGTCGTAATCAATAAACTGCCTTTTCTCTGTTATATCTACATCATCCAGAACTATACCCAGGTCTTCCCTTATTACCAACGGAAGTCCGTCGTCGGTAAAATCCGGTTCAGCGGCCTTGGGGTTGTTTTTGTTGCGGGTCATGTCTATCTCTTCCTTAAGGAAGGGCTTGGGCTCGGGACGGTCGGAACGTTCAAATCTGATACGGATGCTCTTTTCATACTTGGATTTGCCGTTCTTTTTCTTTGACATCAGGTTGATTGTCATTTTGGCCTTTCCGTAGAAATCTGTCAGGTCAAACCCGAAATAGCCTGTCGTGTCCGTGTGATATTCAAATGTTTCGAACTTGGTCTTGTCATAGTTGGGCTGTACCGATGCCAGTACATTGATATCCGATACGGGAGCCCTTTTGGAATACGAGAGCACCCATCCGTTCATGGTCAGACTGTCTTCTATCCTGTGCTTTTCGGCAAAAGACTTCTGGCCGGTCATGAACTTCCATTCATAACGTTCCCACCCCTGTATCAGGGTAAGCAGGTTGAGCGCGTTACGGTGCTCTGTGTCATTGGCTGTAAGGTACCATGCGGGATCGTGTATGTAGCCTCTCAGGTCCGATGAGAGCAGCAGATTGGTCTGAAGGTTATCTGTCAGGCCGCTTCCGAAATCGGTCATGTCACGTACTGAGAGACAGAACCTGTCACGGATGGGATTTCCGTTCCTGTCGGTCAGTCTGAGCGAAAGGATCTCCTTGCTGAACGGCTGTCGAGACATGCTGTCTGTCCTTATGGTTATAGCCGGGCTATGGAATCTGTCGTTGTTATGGAATATGCTGCGGGATGACAGTATCATACCTTTCTTGTCATACAGCGTCATCCGGCATACTCCTATGGGCCAGTTTGAGCAGTCAATGTCAACTGATGTCCTGTCTGTGAGTTGAATCTCCTGAAAATGAATAACTTCTCCGCGACAGGTTACCGCCAATGCGGTCTGTTCGCCGTTGCGGTCAGTGGTCCTGGATATGTTTACATGCAGCAGGGAATCGGAGCAGGGGTCTGAAATCATTGAGTAACCGCTTTTCTGTGCCTTTGGCAGGCTGAACCGTGCGCTTGCCCCGTCTTGGGTTATGAATTGTACGGTTTCGGAACCTTTGGGGGTGATACGGAATGCTCCCATGCCGTCATGTATAGCATATGCAGTATCGGTCCTTCCGTTATAGACAAGAAAACCGTCAAGACCGAGTCCGTCCTTACCGGTGGCCTTGAATGCAATGTTACAGTCCAATCCGGCAATGAGATCTCCTCCTTCGGGGAAAAACGAGAGGTTGATTCTGCGCTCCTTTTCATCGGCTTCGTCACGGATTTCGGGAATGAAGGGGTTGTCATCCTTCACCACTATGGTCGAGTTTTCAAAATCTCCCGGCCTTTTGGGTTTGGTATATATGGGAATTACACGAGTGAATATGACATCTTCACTGAAATCAAGCATATTCTGTGTATAAGCCCTTATCTCATAAAAGCCGCTTGGGTATTCCATGATACCCCGTTTTTCACGTGCCTGTTGAGTGTCGGCGTCATATAGGGGAATGGCACCGTCGCATTGGCCTGCTATGACCTTGAGTTTCTGCTGCAGGATTACCTGTCCGGTCGGAGATAGGAAATCTACGTACAGGACTTTGCTTGGGGCGCGTTTAAGTGTCGTGGCATGCGTGACGAATGCCTTGAACCATATTATCTCACCCTGGAAGTAAGCGGTGTTGTCAAATTCCAGATAAACCTTTTCCTGGGGAAATATGTTGTTGAACTGATGTATGTTACCCGAGAAACGCATCAGATCCCGGATGAAATCATCCGGATCTTCGGGTGGATTGCCGGCCGACAGCACAAGGCCGGACAGCATAAACGCGGTAATCAGGCAGAGTAATCGTTTCACGAGTGTAAAAGTATAAAAATTCTGACAATGACCGATTGACGTGAAGATAAAAAACGGGAGCCCGGTTTCCGGACTCCCGTCTTATTGTTATGACTGTCAGAGATTACTGGGGACGTCCGCCACCGAATCCGCCCTGGCCGCCGCCCTGAGGCATACCGCCGCCGAATCCGCCGCCGAATCCGCCGCCACCCTGCTGACGCTGCTGACGACGCTGCTCCTGGATCTCGTCATATTTCTTCTTCTGGTCATCGGTCAGGAAAGACTTGATCTTGGCCTCCTGAGCGGCACGCTGCTTCTGCATCTGCTCCATCATGGCCTGCATATCTTCCTGTGCGGGCTGACCGCCACCGTTCTGCATCTGCTCACGGCGTGCTGCCTGCTCCTTGGCGTTAGCAACATAATAGTTGTAGATTGAGTCATACTGAACCTGGTTCAGCTCAAGCTGCTCCTTGAGACGGTCAGCCTGACGCTTGGCCATATCCTCAGGATTCATGTTCATACCCTGGCCGCCGCCGAAACCGCCGCCAAATCCCTGTGCAAAGCTCAGTGTTGAAACCATCAGAGCTGCGATTGCGAATAAAATCTTCTTCATTGTTTTGTTATTTTAGGTTAGAAGTTGTTTAAACTTTGCTTATTTAAGATATCAGGAAATCGCAAAAGTTTAATGGACCTCATTAAAAAATGTATCTTTGCTGTGTAAAATCAAAAACTTAAAATGGCAGAATTGAAAACACCCCAGGAACTGGGTACAGAAAAAATCGGAAAACTTCTAATCAGGTACGCCGTACCGGCCATGATTGCTATGCTGGCCTCCTCACTCTACAACATTGTGGACCGTGCGTTCATCGGCCACGGAGTGGGCCCGATGGCTCTTTCCGGCCTTGCTGTGACGTTTCCGCTTATGAATCTGTCGGCTGCGCTCGGATCAATGGTCGGCGTGGGCTCCGGAACCATGATTTCACTCAAGTTGGGACAGAAAGACCATGAGAGCGCCCAGATGCTGTTGGGTAACTCGGTGACGCTTAACATACTTATAGGAGTGCTGTTCGGCGCATTGTCGCTAATATTCATAAATCCCATCCTCACGCTTTTCGGTGCAACGGAGGTTACTATCGGTTATGCCCGTGAGTATATGGTGATTATCCTGGCAGGCAATGCTTTCACTCATCTTTATCTGGGTATCAACTGCATACTGAGGGCGGCAGGTCACCCCAACAAGGCAATGGTCGCCACCATCGGAACCGTGCTGCTGAACACTCTGCTGGATTACCTCTTTATCATGGTGTTCCATTGGGGAATCAAAGGCGCCGCCATTGCCACCGTGATATCGCAGGTGCTGGCATTCGTATGGCAGTGCTTCCAGTTGTCTGACAAGAGTGAACTGATACATCTTAAAAAAGGTACATACCGTCTGCACGGTGACCTGGTAAGGAATATGCTTACCATCGGCCTTTCACCATGTCTTATGAATGCGGCCGCCTGCTTTGTGGTGCTGCTCATAAACCGCGGACTGCTCAAATACGGCAGTGACGTGGCCATCGGCGCATACAGTATAATCAACAGCATAGGATTCATGGTGGTTATGATGGTCATGGGATTCAACCAGGCCATGCAGCCCATAGCCGGTTACAATTACGGTGCCCGTCAGATGGGACGTGTGCTCAAGGTTCTCTACCTGACCATGTTCTTTGGTACCTGTGTGACCACTCTGGGATTTGCCATAGGTGAATTCCTTCCCGATATGTGCATACGCATATTCACCGATGACCCCGAACTGACCGCCATCACACATAACGGAATGAAGATAAACTTCATATTCTTTCCGCTCATAGGCTCGCAGATGGTGATAGGAAACTTTTTCCAGAGCATAGGAATGCCCGGAAAGTCAATCCTCATGTCACTGTCCCGTCAGTTGCTCCTGCTCATTCCGTTCCTTATTATACTGCCGCGCTATTACGGCATAGACGGAATCTGGTACAGTATGCCTGCATCGGACATACTCTCTGTCATATTGGGATTCTCCCTTCTTGTTCCTCAAGTAAGAAAACTCAAAAAAATGGTGTGATATGGATAAGCACTACTGTATATGCATAGGCCGCAAGTTCTGCAGCGGTGGCCGTAACGTGGCAACTATTGTCGCAGAGAAACTTGGTATCAAGGTGTATGACAGGGACCTCCTTAAGAAGGCGGCCCAGGACACCGGTTTCAGTGAGAAGTTCTTTGACGAGGCCGACGAGGAGAAGACCCGCAAGGGCCTGCGTTCGCTGTTTATGGGACACTTCAACAGCAACGGCATGTCAAGCAACTATCTTAGCAACGAATCCATATTCAACATGCAGAGCGACGCCATCCGCAAGATACACGAATCCGAGGACTGCGTATTCATAGGACGTTGCGCCGATTACGTGCTGCGTGACAGCGACCGCCTGCTCAACGTATTCATTGCGGCCGATATCGATGACCGCGTGGCCCGTGTGATGCGCCATGCCGGTGATGACATGACCAATTCTAAGGCCCTCTCTCTGATTGAGGACATAGACCGTAAGCGCTCATCGTACTACAACTATTTTACCGGCCGCACCTGGGGTGACACCGCCGTTTATGACATCTGTCTGAACAGCACCACATTCGGGTATGAAAAGTGTGCCGATATAATAGTATCTTTGGCAAAGGAAAAACTCGGAATATGAAAAAGATAGGAATCCTGTCCGATACCCACGCCTATTGGGATGACCGCTACGCCACCTTCCTGGAGGGTTGTGACGAAATCTGGCATGCCGGCGATGTGGGGTCGTACGAGATTCTGGAACGTCTTTCAAAGATTGCAACCGTCCGTGCCGTATGGGGTAACTGTGACGGACAGGACGTGCGCCGTTTCACAACCGAGATTTACCGCTTCAAGGTGGAGGATGCCAACGTCATGATAAAGCACATAGGCGGCTCGCCTGACCATTATGACCGTTCCGTGCGGGAGCAGTTGCTAATAGAGACTCCGGATTTGCTGGTATGCGGCCATTCGCACATACTTAAAGTGATGCATGACAAGCAGTTCAACATGCTTTTCATAAACCCCGGCGCCGCCGGTCTGCAAGGTTGGCAGAAAGTGCGTACGCTGGTGCGTCTTGAGGTGGAGGGCAAGACCTTCCGGAACCTCGAGGTGCTTGAAATAAAAAGGGAAAACGATTTTCCGCATTATTGATACTATGGAAACATTATCATTACTTGAACTCAACGGCAGGGTCAAGAGCACTCTCCAGTTTGAGATGCCCGACGCCTACTGGGTACAGGCCGAGATAAGCAGCATAAGCCCTTCGGGGCAGGGACACTGCTATCTGGAACTGGTCCAGAAGGATGCAACGGGCCGTAATTTTCTGGCCAAGGCCAAAGCCAATATCTGGCGCGGCACATGGCTAAAGTTGAAACCCTATTTCGAGGCACAGACAGGTGAGACCCTTAAAGTGGGCATGAAGGTCCTGCTTCAGGTTACAGTCACATTCCATGAGGTCTACGGATACTCATTGGTGGTGCAGGATATTGACCCCGCATATACCATGGGAGATATGGCGCGCCGCCGCAAGGAGATACTGGAACAACTTGCCAGGGACGGTGTCATAGGGTTGAACAAGGAACTTGAGATCCCGGCACTGCCCCACAGGATTGCCGTCATATCATCTGCTACGGCGGCCGGTTGGGGCGATTTCCGCAATCAGTTGGATGGCAATATCTACGGGTTCCGGTTCTACGTCAAGCTGTTTCCGGCCCTTATGCAGGGCGATGATGTGGAGCGCAGTGTAGTATCGGCTCTGAATGCGGTTGCCGCGCGCAGGGACGATTTCGACCTTGTGGTTATAATAAGGGGTGGCGGTGCTGTCAGTGAACTGAGTTGCTTTGACTCCTATAACCTGGCTTTCAACATAGCCAATTTCCCGCTACCTGTGATAACCGGTATCGGTCACGAGCGTGACGATACGGTGGCCGATGTGGTGGCGCACACCAAGGTCAAGACTCCTACGGCTGCGGCCGAATTCATTATAAACAGGGTGTTTGATACCGCATCGGAACTGGAAAACCTAACCCGCAGGATGAGTGATGCCATAACCGGCAGGATGAACACCGAGAACGTGAGAATAGAAAGGTTGTCACAGAAGTTACCATCTCTATTCGCAGTGCTCAGGGCAAGGCAGGAGCAACTTCTGGAGACGGTTTGGATAAGATCTGTCAACGGAGTGCGAAATCTGCTTACCTCACAGACCCATAAACTGGAAATCCTGGACAAAACCATGGCCGCAGCAGATCCGGCTGTCATACTCAAGCGCGGTTATTCGCTTACCAGGGCAGGCGGACGTGTGGTCAAGTGTGCATCGGACCTAAAGAAGGGGGACAGGCTTACTACGGTGTTTGCCGACGGAAGCGTGGAGAGCGAAATAATATGAATTACAAACCTAAATACCAATAAAGATGAAATATGAAGAAGCAATGAAACGCCTGGAGGAGATAGTTTCCAGGATTGAGGAGAACAAAATGGACATAGACCAGATAGGCGAGAGCCTGAAGGAGGCCCGTGAACTGATAAAGTTCTGCAAGGACAAACTCTACAAGACCGATGAGGAGATAAAGAAAATTCTTGAAACAGAAGACTGAAGGACATATGAGAAGGACTATCGGATTCTTGGCTTGCCTGGCGTCTGTGGCATTGGTGATAGCATGCAGTTCAGTGGCTTTCACCGGCCGCAACAGGATGCTGCTGTATTCGGACAGTGAGATCGCGTCACTGTCAAACGAATCTTACAATGAGATGATGACTACCGCCAAGGTATCGGACAATAAGGCCCAGGCGGCTATGATACAGGAGGTGGGGGAGCGCATCACCACTGCGCTGACCAAATATCTGGCCAGCAAGGGGGAGCTGTCACTTCTGGAAGGCATAAACTGGAGTTTCAGACTGGTCAGTGATGATCAGGTGAACGCGTTCTGCATGCCCGGCGGACAGGTGGTTTTCTATGAAGGCATTATGCCGTTGCTGGATACTCCGGACCTGGTTGCCGTGGTAATGGGACATGAGATTGCCCATGCGTTGGCCCGTCACGGCAATGAGCGTATGTCACAGCAGGCCCTTTCAAGTGTGGTGGGTGCTGTTACCGGTCAGGTGGTGGAACAGAAAACTTCACAGAACGGACGTATCCTGTTTGAGGCTGCATTTGCGGTGGGAAGCGAATACTGCTACCTGCTCCCTTACTCCCGCAAACATGAGTCAGAGGCCGATGAGATAGGACTGTACATCATGGCAATCGCGGGTTATGACATAACACAGGCTCCCGTACTGTGGAAACGTATGTCTCAGAACAACAGCCAGTATGTTCCGGAGTTCATGAGCACTCATCCCAGTGATGCCACCCGTATCAAAAATCTGGAAAAACATATGGACAGGGCCCGCAAGATAGCATCAGAGGTACAGTAATCCCGCTTTTTTTGGTTTATACAGTTAACAATTGGAAATATTATTTGTATGTTTGCAGAACGTGCGCAATATTTCAAACCAAATAAATAACAATATGAAAAAAATTATCCTTTCACTTTTGGCACTTGCAACAGTGTCTGCGTATGCTCAGTTCGGTGGCGGTCGTGGCGGTAACCCCACAGTTCCTTCAGTAACAGAGAATGTAACAGAAGATTTCAAGCCCGCAGCTAACAATCAGGCAAATCATCAGTATCCTATGGTAAACTCACAGCGTATGGTCCGTGCTCAGATTTCGGCCCCCAACGCAACATCCGTAGGTCTTGATATTGACGGTAAGATTTATTCAATGACCAAGAATGAGAACGGTGTATGGACAGGTACTTCCGCTCCTCAGGATCCCGGTTTCCACTACTATCAGCTGAATATTGACGGCGCAAGCGTACCCGATCCGGGAAGCCTCTACTACTATGGCGCTAGCCGTTGGGGCAGCGGAATCGAGGTTCCGTCCGATGACCAGGACTTCTGGCAGGTTAAGAACGTACCGCAGGGCACAATGAATGAGGTTTACTACTATTCAACAGTAACCGAGAAGATGCGTCACTGCTACATCTATTTCCCCAATGAGTATTACACCAACACAACCACGAAGTTTCCGGTTCTGTACCTGATGCACGGTATGGGTGAGAACGAGCACGGTTGGGCAGAGCAGGGTCACACCGCTCAGATCATGGACAACCTGATTGCCGAGAAGAAGGCTGTTCCGTTCATCATCGTTATCGATTGTCTGGATGCACAGCCTGCCGGTCAGCAGGGTGGCGGCATGGGCGGTTTCGGCGGCTTTGGCGGTCAGCGTCCCGGCGGTCCCGCAGCTGATGCTCAGGCTCAGGGTCAGGCTCCTCAGGGCGGCCAGCGTCGTGGCGGCTTTGGCGGCGGCTTCATGATGGGCGGTGCATTCGGTGACGTGCTCATCAAGGATATCATCCCCATGGTTGAGAAGAACTACCGTGTAATAGCCGATCCTCAGCACCGTGCTATGGCCGGTCTGTCAATGGGCGGTATGACCACTCACTCAGTAACTCTGGCTAACCCCACCACATTCGCATATGTAGGTATGTTCAGCGGCGGTACATTCAACGTATCAGAGCTTGAGAACAATGACGATTTCAAGAAGACCAACAAGGCTCTGTTCATGAGCTGCGGCGGTAAGGAGAATATGGGTGTAATGGAGGCTGCCGAGAATCTTAAGAAGATTGGCATCAACGCCACCGGTTACATATCGGAGGGTACCGCTCATGAGTGGCACACATGGCGTCGCAGCCTGTATCAGTTTGTACAGCTTTGCTTCAAATAACTCACAACCTATAAACCGATTTTTAATATGAGAAAATTTGCAGTTGTATTGAGTGCTGCTCTTCTGACAGCAGGTCTCTGCGCAGCACAGGAGATTAAAGAGGACTTTAAGCCTTCAACCAAGAATCAGCCTCAGCAGGAGTATCCTCAGGTAAACTCTCAGGGTTATGCCCGTTTCCGCGTTCAGGCTCCCAATGCACAGTTCGTATCAGTAAACCTGGGACTTGGCGGTACTCACGGCGGTACTGACCTCGTTAAGGGTGCAGACGGTTTCTGGACCGGTACCACATCAGCTCCTCTGGATGAGGGCTTCCACTACTATCATCTTAACATTGACGGCGGTACATTCAATGACCCCGGTACCAACAACTACTACGGTTCAACACGTTGGGAGAGCGGTATCGAGATTCCCGCCCACGATGCTGATTTCTATGCAGAGCGCGATGTTCCGCACGGCTTCGTACAGCAGATCCTGTTCTGGTCAGAGAGCACCAACATGCTCAAGCGTGCATTCGTTTACACACCTCCTACATACTATCAGGACAAGGCTAACGTCCGCTACCCGGTTCTGTATCTGCAGCACGGTTGGGGTGAGGACGAGACCGCTTGGATGACCCAGGGTCACGCAAACCTCATCATGGATAACCTGATTGCCGACGGCAAGATCAGACCTTTCATCATCGTTTGCACCTACGGTATGACCAATGAGGGCTTCCGTCCCGGTGGCTTTGGCGGTGGTGCAATGCGTCGTCCCGCTGCTCCCGCAGGTGGTGCTCCCGCAGCCGGTGCACGTCCCGCAGCTCCCGCTCCCGGCGCAGCTCCCGCTGCTCCCGCACAGCGTCCTCAGGGCCAGGCTCCCGCAGCCGGTGCTCCTGCTCAGCGTCCTCAGGGCCAGCGTCCTGCCGGTGGATTCGGTGGTGGATTCGGTGGCGGATTTGGCAGCAATGCCGGATTCCAGACCGTTCTCTGCGACGAGTTGGTACCTTATGTAGATGCTCATTTCCGCACTATCCCCAACATGGAGAACCGTGCTATGGCAGGTCTGTCCATGGGTGGTATGGAGACTCACTCAATCACTCTGGCACGTCCCGAGATGTTCGGTTACTACGCCAGTATAACCCGCAGGAGATTGGTGACTCTGTAAAGGTTAAGAAGATATTCATGAGCTGCGGCAGCAAGGAGTCACCCGCTGCCATCAACAGCGCTACCGAGGCCATGAAGGAGGCCGGCTTTGATGTAATGGGTTATGTATCAGAGGGTACCGCTCATGAGTTCCTGACCTGGAGACGTTCTCTCTATCAAATGGCTCAGTTCTTCTGGGGTATCGATACTCCCGCTCCGCAGTATAAGTCAGGTTCTTCAAGCACATGGCTTTTCATCCTTTGCGGTGTGCTGGTAGGTTTCTGCCTTGGCCTGTTGCTCAAGAAACGTAAGTAAGAGTACATTTCTGAGATTCAGATATTTTTTAAACAACCGGTTCAGTGATTGAGCCGGTTGTTTTTTTGCTCAATTTACTCCATACCGATAGGTATTGTTAACTATTTGTTGTAAATTAGCACGCCAAATGTGCAGACAATTCAATTTATTATAAACCTAATTTTATCCAAAGTTCATTATGAACAGAAACTTCAAAACTATTCTGGCGGTCGGTATGACTGCCGTTCTGGTTGCTTGCGGCTCAAGCAAGTCAGCAGCTGAGCCCCAGCCTGCCAGCGGTTCTGCAGATGATTCGCAGGTTGCCGGCGAGTCAATTGATCCGCAGCGTGTTGCCAACAGAAATGTTGCATTTGATCAGTATTTCGTAGAGATTAAGCCCGATGCAGCTCCTGCCAAGCCGGATGACAAGGGATTTATCCGCAGATGGACAATCATCGAGCCTATCAACAAACCCAACAGCGGTAACACCGTATTTACAGACAGTTATATCCAGACAGAGTTGACCAAGGAGTATTTCCCCGGTCAGTTCTCAGCTGATATCAATTCTCTTCCCAAGGCCGGTGATCAGGTAATCGTAGAGTCTGAGGCTCCCCGTGCCGGAGGTCGTGGCGGTTTTGGTGGCCGCGGTGCCGCTCAGGCTGCTCCCGCTGCTCCTGCAACTATCAAGGATACACTTACATGGCACTCAGTTGACAGCAAGCTGTTCAACATCAAGCTTATCCGTTTCGCTACCGGTCTTACCAACGGTCAGAAGCGTTATGGCCTTATCTTCAATGCTTTCACAGTTATCAACTGCGAGCAGGATATGGTAGTACGTCTGGCTGCCGGTTCAAATGCATCATCAATCTGGTGGGTTAACGGTGAGAAGGTCCTGACACTTCAGGCTGACCGCCGTATGGTTGCCGATGACGGTATGTCAAAGCGTGTCACTCTCAAGAAGGGCAAGAACCTGGTTCGCGCCGCTGTCATCAACGGTCCTGGCATGAGTGATATGTGCATGCGTTTCTATGAGGAGGACGGCACCACTGTCGTTAAGAACATCACCATTACCAACAAGTAATTAAACAGAAACAGAATATGAAAAAGATATTTCAGATGGGCTTGGTAGCCCTTGTTTCAGTCTCAATGTCTGAAACCGTGATGGCTCAGATCGGTGCTCCCTTCATTCACGATCCTGCCACAATTATGGAGTGTGACGGTAAATACTATACTTGGGGTACAGGCGGTTCACCGCTGGTATCAAGTGACGGTTGGGTTTGGTCAGGTGAAGGCGGTGCCCGCATTCAGGTAGGTGCTGCTCCCGATATGATCAAGATCGGTGACCGTTATCTCTGCGCACACAGTTCAACAGGCGGTGGCCTGGGAGGTGGTCACGCAGGTACTATCCGTACAATGTGGAACAAGACTCTGGATCCCCAGTCTCCTGATTATAAGTGGACAGAGCAGATTCAGGTTGCCGAGTCACTCGTTGATGAAGACTGCGATGCTATCGATGCAGGTCTTATCATGACTTCCGATGGCCGTCTGTTCGTAACCTACGGTACATATTTCGGATTCATCCGCATAGTGGAACTCAACCCCGAGACCGGTGACCGTGCAGAGGGTGCAGTTGACGTTAACATTGCTGTTGACTGCGAGGCTACCACAATGATCGAGCATGACGGCTGGTTCTATCTGCTCGGCACACACGGAACATGCTGTGACGGCGTAAACTCAACTTACAACATCGTATGCGGCCGTTCAAAGAGCCCCACAGGCCCGTTCATCGACAATGTAGGCCGTGATATGGTTGAGGGTGGCGGTAAGATGGTTCTCGGTTGCCGCGACGGTTATACCGGTGCAGGCCACTTTGGCCGTTACATCATCGCTCCCGGCGTTGAGAAGATGTCATTCCACTGGGAGGCTGACTACTATCAGAGCGGTCGCAGCACTCTGGCTATCCTGCCTATCGTATGGCGCAACGGCTGGCCCGAGGCTGGTTACAACATCAAGAACGGTGTTTACGAGATTGAGTCAGAGCGTCGTGGCTACGCTCTTGAGATAGCAACTGAGTATGTTCGCCTTGGTGGCGGTCGTGGCATGTTCGGTGGTGGCGGTAACAACCAGCCCAACACTGTAGTAGCATTCCAGAAGCTCGAGGACGTAATCGGCAACTGGCCCACAGGTAACATTGATGTTCGCGTTATCGACTATCAGTTCCGTCCCAACCAGAAGTGGGAGTTTGTAGCAATGGACGAGGGTACACTCGGTTCTCCGTACTACAAGATCGTGATTGCAGGTACCAACCGCGCTCTTGCCGCTACTGCCGGTAAGGAGCTCACCACTGTTCCCGAGTTCACAGGTGCTCCTGAGCAGCTCTGGAGTGTTGATCAGTTGACAGACGGTACATACCGCATCTGCCCCAAGGCCGTTCCCGGTACTGATGAGAAGGTTTGCCTCATCTCTGTAGGTGACTCAAACGCTTCACTCGGCACATTTGACTTTGAGGATGTAAACTGCAAGTGGAATCTCCGTCAGTATTGATCTGACAGGTTCTTCAGGATAAAAGAGAGGCCTTCGGGCCTCTTTTTTTTTGTTTATAGTTGGCTGTTTGGAATTAAAGGCTTAATATTGCACCGCTTACAAGCTGATTCGGTATATCGTGGACAAAAGGTCCCGATGTGCCGTTTTTTTTTGTTTGCGCTTATTATAAACCTAATCTTATTAACTATGAAACAAACTACCATGAGGCAGTCTTCAGCCCAAAAGAAGACACGAGTTCATTCAATCGTCCTGTTAACCCTTGTTGCGGTTATGGCTCTATTCAGTTCCTGTACTGACCGGATACACATAGTACCGGAACCCCAGGAGTCGGGAATCCCTGTGAAAATCAGGGTCGCGTCAATAGAGCAGTTCCCGTTCGGACTACAGACAAAAGGTTCCGGATTGGCGGATATCTGTTCCAGAATCACTTTCAGCATTTACAGCGGAGGGGGTGAGAAGCCCAACAAGATCCAGAAGGACCAGACATCGGATTCCGATAATTTCGGATCGTTAAGTCTGCTGCTTGAGGAGGGTACATACACTCTTGTGGTGCTGGCGCATAACGGCGACGGCAATCCCACCATGACGACGCCTTCAAAGACAACATTCAACAACAAGAAGACGGGTAAGGCAACGGATACGTTCCTATATTGCTCAGAAATCACGGTAAGAGAGAATATGCCGCCGATTGATGTGGAACTGGAACGTGTGGTTGCCAAACTTGAACTTAAACTGACCGATCAGTCTGTCCCTGATGCGGTAAGGAAACTGCAGTTTGATATGGTGGGGACCAGCCAGTCTCTAAATGTGTATACAGGATTGGGACTCAACAGTACCAAGATTACCGAAACGGTCGATGTCCAGCCGGGTGATTCTGTTTACGGGGTATATATGTTTGTGCGTGAAGGACATAACACAATGAACGTGACGGTATCGGCACTTGACAGCATCGGTCAGGAGTATAAAAAGATTGTGCTGGAGAATGTTCCGGTTACCAAGAATAAAATTACCAGATGCAGCGGAGAGATGTTCAGGAAACAGACGTTTACAAATTCCATATCCGTGTCCATAGACGATGAATGGTCGGGGACTATGGAGAGAACGTTCTGAGCGGTTATCGGACGGTAATGTGGAGACAGGTCTGCTTTTTCTCGTATTTGACGTAACAGCGGCCCTGTCTCTGCATGTCATATGCCACCTGATAGAGTATCTGGCGCATCTTGTCTACCGATGCGGCCTTGCCTACATTGGGCGGACTGTATGTAAAATAGGATATGTCAAACGTGGTGCCGTAGCAGTGACATGAGTTCTCGCTGGAGTTGACGTTTGTCTTGCGGAGCTGCTTAACGGTCTCTTCAGTGCGCAGGACACTTGTTACCGTAAACCTGTGGTTGCGGTTGTATCCGCGGTTAAAGAGTGAGTCCTGGAATGCCTTGCCCATGTCCTCCAGCAGCTTGGCGGCTTTTGGTACCAGATACGGCATGGAGTGTGTGAGTTTCTGGACTACATAATAGCGGTTGGTCTCAATTTTCTGCAACTGACGGTTGGTTTCGGCCTCGCTCAATGTGATGGGGCTCTTGAGTCCGTTCTTGCGGGCTGCCTGCAACTGGGTGTCGTTCAGGTCGTTGAACAGACGGTCATACTGGCGTACGGGCTCGCGGTGATCGGAGTTGTGGTTTACCTCGCCTTCGTCAATGTACTGCTGCAAATCGGCCCCCTTATCGGACATTGAACCGGAGAGTTTGTAACCACCTATGAGCAGCATTACTGTAACTGCTATCGGAACCAACATGAAGAACAGGAATACCGGGCTTTGTATGGATTCAAGCCTGAATATCCGTTTTATCAGGTTTCCGTACCATTTCAGGAATGACGTGAATGTGGACTCAATAAGGAATCCCCATATGGGCATTATGGTTACTGATAACCTGTAGCCTATAAGGGTGGAGCCGCCGTAATAGTAGAATCCTCTCCATTTGAGCAGCATGGCCATCAGTATGATGTAGGCAATGGCGGTAGTCCATCGGAGCCATTTCAGACCTATACGGCGCCAGAAAAAGAACTGAAGTGCTCCGGTTATGAAACAGAGTATCCATATCATTATGGAGTACATGCCTGGTACGGAATCCTGTCCGGGGACGAACCATCGGCCTATGGCATCTGAAATGAAATAGAGGATTGTGGAGAGGAGTATGAATCTGATAGTCCTTATTTTGCCTTCTATACGGCCGCTGTTGCTGCTGTAAGTCTCCTTATTTTCCATATTCGTTACAAATTTAGTTTATTTACGGCTACTGCAGGACAATAAGATGTCATTTTTTGTAATTTCGCGGAGATTAAATATTAGACTGCTATGAAAGAACTTGACTGGTCCAATCTTTCGTTTGGTTACATGAAGACCAACTGGAACCTTAGAATCTGGTTTAAAGACGGAAAATGGGGTGAGATAGAGGAATCTGACTCCGAGTATGTACCGATGCACATTGCCGCTACCTGCATGCACTACGGTCAGGAGGCTTTTGAGGGCCTTAAGGCTTTCCGCGGCAAGGATGGCAAGGTCCGCATCTTCCGCATGGAGGCCAATGCAGAGCGTCTGCAGAGCACCTGCCGCGCTACCATGATGCCGGAACTTCCTACCGAGACATTCTGCAAGATGGTAAAGCGTGTGGTTGAGCTCAACAAGGAGTTCATTCCTCCTTATGAGAGCGGTGCTTCACTGTACATACGTCCGCTGCTGGTGGGTACCGGTGCAGAGATTGGTGTAAAACCTGCCAAGGAGTATCTGTTCCTTATATTCGTAATGCCGGTAGGTCCTTATTTCAAGGGCGGTTTCCAGGCCAATGCTTACGCTCTGGTACGTTCTTATGACCGTTCGGCTCCTTTGGGTATGGGTAAGTACAAGGTAGGCGGTAACTACGCAGCCAGCCTGTTCGCCCACAACATAGCTCATGAGAAGGGTTACGGCAGCGAGTTCTATCTGGACGCCAAGGAGAAGAAATATATCGATGAGTGCGGCGCCGCCAACTTCATTGGCATCAAGGGTAACAGCTATATCACTCCCAAATCAGAGTCAATACTGCCCTCTATCACCAACAAGAGCCTGCAGCAGCTGGCCAAGGACAACGGCATGACCGTTGAGCAGCGTCAGGTTCCTCTGGAGGAGCTTAATGAGATGAGTGAGGCAGGTGCCTGCGGTACTGCAGCCGTTATATCACCTATCTCACGCATCGATGATATTGAACTTGGCAAGTCATATGTCATTGGTGACGGTAAGCCGGGTCCTGTACTGACAGGCCTGTACCATCAGTTGCGTGCCATCCAGTATGGCGACGCTCCCGATACTCACGGCTGGGTAACCGTTCTGGATATCTGATATGGGTAAGGGTAAACTGGCCAAGTTTGCCGATATGCGGACCTATCCGCACGTGTTCGAGCCGCAGGGTTCGTTCCGTGAGGATGTCCCGTTTGAAATGAGGGGCTGCTGGAACAGCTCCTTCTTTCATAATGAAGGGCCTATTGTTCTGGAGCTGGGCTGCGGGCACGGCGAATATACCGTGGGGCTGGCAAACTTGTTTCCCGACAAGAATTTCATCGGTGTTGACATAAAGGGTGCCCGTATGTGGACGGGGGCCAAGCAGTCGTTTGAGGCGGGCATGAAGAATGTGGCTTTCCTGCGCACGGTGATTGAGCTTATTGACAGGTTCTTTGCTCCGGGTGAGGTGAGCGAGATTTGGATTACGTTCCCGGATCCTCAGATGAAGAAGGCTACAAAGCGTCTTACATCGACCTACTTTATGGAACGATACCGCAGGATTCTCAAGCCGGGTGGCAAGATCCATCTTAAGACTGACAGTAACTTCCTCTTTACATATACGTGCGCTATGGTGGACCATAACCGTTTGCCGGTGGAGTTCCGGACCGATGACCTTTATGCCAGCGGGGATGCTGACCATATCCTGTCCATCAAGACTCACTATGAGGCTCAGTGGCTGGAGCGGGGCAAGAGTATCAAGTATATCGTTTTCAATCTTCCGGCCGAGGGGGTACTCACCGAGCCAGACATTGAGATTGAGCTTGATGACTATCGCAGTTACGGGCGCACCAAAAGAAGTACTCTGCAAGTTGGGAAGTAACACAATAGAACGGTATTCGGGGGTATCAGTATCTGAAACTACGCGCCTACGGCGCTATCCCTCCCATCCCTAATAAGACGTTCTGAAAGACGTGAACAAGTTCCCATCTTCCAGAACATCTTCTTAGGCACGGGCCCCTCCCGTTCACAAGCCCACGGGCGGCCATGGTTTCTGATACCGATACCCCCGAATACCGTTCTATTGTGTGCTCGCTAGGAAAACTTTACTGCTATTTGGGTGGTAATTAGAATGGTTTTCTTGATTTTGGGTTTTTCTTGTTGACTGTTTCGGGTGGGTGTAAATTTGCACCGGATAAAGGAAACGACAACACAAATACATACAATTATGGCAATTTACAATTCTATTACTGAACTTATCGGTAAGACTCCGACAGTCAGTCTTAAGACTTTCACGGCAAACCGTGGTATCAAATCCAACATTGTTGCAAAGGTTGAGTTCTTCAACCCTGGCGGATCGGTCAAGGACCGTATTGCTCTGGCTATGATTGAGGATGCAGAGAAGAAGGGTATTCTCAAGAAGGGCGGTACCATCATAGAGCCCACATCGGGTAATACAGGCGTAGGTCTGTCACTTGTAGGTGCAGTAAAGGGTTACAAGGTTATTCTTACCATGCCCGAGACCATGAGCATCGAGCGTCGCAAGCTGGCAGCCGCATACGGAACCGAGATAGTTCTCACTCCGGGCGCAAACGGCATGAAGGGTGCAATAGCCAAGGCAGAGGAACTGCGTGACTCCACTCCCGGTGCAGTGATCCTGCAGCAGTTCAACAACCCCAGCAACCCTGAGATCCACGCCAAGACCACCGGTAAGGAGATCGTGGCCGATGCAAAGGAATCAGGTATCCAGGTTGATGCATTCATCGCAGGCGTAGGTACCGGCGGTACCGTGAGCGGAGCGGCCAAGGCCATCAAGGAGGCTTTCCCGCAGGCAAAGATCATCGCTGTGGAGCCTGCTTCATCAGCAGTGCTGAGCGGTAACCCCAGCGGTCCCCACAAGATCCAGGGCATAGGCGCCGGATTCGTACCAAACAACTTTAACCGTGATATCGTAGATGAGATACTGCCCGTATCAAACGAGGATGCTTTTGATACCGCTCGTGCCCTGGCTAAGGAGGAGGGCTTGCTGGTAGGTATCTCAAGCGGTGCAGCCGCATATGCAGCAAGCGTAGTTGCCTCACGTCCGGAGTTTGCAGGTAAGAACGTATTTGTCCTGCTGCCTGATACGGGTGAACGCTACCTTTCAACTGCACTTTTCTCGGCTGAATAAGCAAAAAAGCAGTGTTATAAAAAAATGACACAGAAGGAAACGTTCCTTTTGTGTCATTTTTTGTACATTTACGGCATTATGAAAGGACTATTTAGAATCATCCTGTTGCTGGTTGCGGTTTCATCGGCCGTGAATATGTCCGCACAGAATAATTCTTATGGGATTGACGATGAGTGTTATGCGCTTTTCCAGAGGGCAGAGAGTCTGGCGGGGGGCGTATCCGACGAGGAGTTCAACCTT
>CACZMI010000043.1 GCA_902782245.1 uncultured Bacteroidales bacterium
TGTTCCGTCGTCGTAAAGAAGATACTGCCGAATAATATGAAACAGCCCACCATTCAGATAGAGTCCCTGAGCACGGGATACCGTGGCAAGAACAACGTGACCGTTGTTGCACGTGACATCAACGCCACCATACACGGAGGTGAACTTACATGCCTGCTTGGCCCTAACGGTGCCGGTAAATCCACCCTTTTGCGTACCCTGTCGGCGTTCCTGCCGCCTGTTGAGGGCACAATCACCATTATGGGCCGCAACCTCAAGGACTACTCTGACAAGGAGTTGGCAAAGACTATCGGCGTGGTTTTGACTGAGAAGACTGATCTGCGCAATATGACCGTCGAGGACCTTATAGGTCTGGGCCGAAGCCCTTACACCGGGTTCTGGGGCACACTGCATGAGGATGACCGCCGCGTAGTGGCCCAGGCTATTGAGATGGTGGGAATTGAGCCTCTGAAAGACCGCATGATACAGACCCTGAGTGACGGCGAGCGTCAGAAGGTCATGATTGCCAAGGCTCTGGCCCAGCAGACTCCGGTGATATTCCTTGACGAGCCCACCGCATTCCTGGATTTCCCCAGCAAGGTGGAGATAATGCAGTTGCTGCATACCCTGTCACGCACCACGGGCAAGACAATATTCCTCTCTACCCATGACCTTGAACTGGCTCTGCAGATTGCCGATACCATCTGGCTCATGGACAAGGAGAAAGGGGTCATGATAGGCACCCCTCAGGAACTTGCCGGCAACGGTTCTCTCAACGATTTCTTCTCACAGAGAGGAATTGAATTCAACATACATGATGTGGACGGATCGCTCTGCATAATACCCAAACTCAAATGAACGGAAAGATATATGTAGCCGGTATCGGTCCCGGATGTGAGGCCGATGTCACTCCCGCCGTTGCCCAGGCTCTGCGAGAGAGCGATGTGGTGGTGGGCTACAAATACTACTTCAGGTTTGTGGAGCAGTATCTCAGCCCCGCAGCCGAATGTGTCGATACCGGAATGAAACGCGAGCGTGACCGCGCCCGCCAGGCCTTTGAACTTGCTGAGCAGGGCAAGACCGTTTGCGTGATTAGTTCCGGAGATTCCGGTATTTACGGTATGGCTCCGCTCATATGGGAGATGCATCGCGAGCGTGGCAGTGAGATAGAGATTCAGGTGTTTCCAGGTATCAGCGCATTCCAGAAAGCCGCATCTTTGCTGGGCGCACCTATAGGCCATGATTTCTGCGTCATTTCACTATCGGACCTTATGACTCCCTGGGAGCTTATTGAAAAGCGCATAATTGCCGCCGCCCAGGCCGATTTCGTGACCGCCATATACAACCCAAAAAGCAACGAACGCTACTGGCAGTTATACCGATTGAAGGAACTATTCCTTAAGGAGCGCTCGTTTGATACGCCCGTAGGTTACGTGCGCCAGGCAGGCCGTGACGAGGAGGCTGTTACCGTTACAACTCTGGCCGATTTTGATCCGGAGCAGGTGGATATGTTCACGGTCGTAATTATAGGCAACAGTCAGTCCTACAACTGGAACGGTGTCATGATTACCCCGCGCGGGTATTACAAGGATCAGGCAAATGACGGTGTGGGCATCGGCCAGGATATTATGATAAAGAGTTTCCGCACCATTGAGAGCCTGCTAAAGCATAAGGATTGGCCGCTGGGACACAAATGGGCCCTGCTTCATGCCATCCATACCACGGCCGATTTTGAGATGGAGGATATCCTGTATTCTGATCCAGATGCGGTTGAGACGCTTTACCGTAAGTTCCGTGACGGTGCTGTCAAGACAATTGTTACCGACGTGACGATGGCGGCATCGGGCATACGTAAAGGTGCACTGGAGCGTCTTGGAGTGGAGGTCAAGTGCTACCTGAGCGATGAGCGCACGGCTATTCTTGCCAAGGAGAAGGAGATTACACGCACACAGGCCGGCTTTCGTCTGGCCGTTGATGAGCATCCCGATGCGCTGTTTGTGTTCGGCAACGCGCCCACCGCGCTGATGGAACTGTGCGAACTAATACGCAAGGGTAAGGCTACGCCCGCAGGCGTGATTGCCGCACCGGTGGGATTTGTTCATGTGCGTGAGAGCAAATACATGGTAAAGCCGTTTACCGGCATACCCAAACTGATTGTCGAGGGCCGCAAGGGAGGCAGCAACCTGGCCGCAACTCTGACCAATGCCATCCTTACCTTTGATGACGCCGCCCAACTAAAACCCGGCCGTGATGTTTAAGGTAATAGGAATCAGTGACAATCCGGAGCAGGAACTTTCCAAGGGGGCTCAGGAGGCTATTGCACGGGGAAAGGTGTTCTCCGGAGGCAAGCGTCACTATGAGCTGATGAAGAGCCGTCTGCCGCAGGGGGCGCAGTGGATTGAGATTACCGTTCCGCTGACTGATGTGTTCAAACAGTACAAGGGACACAATGAGATTGTGGTGTTTGCATCGGGCGATCCTCTTTTTTACGGATTTGCCGCAACCCTGCAGCGTGAGTTCCCTGATGAGCCGATAGAGGTTTATCCCACCTTCAACTCACTGCAGATGCTGGCTCACCGTATGCTGCTGCCGTATCAGGATATGCATGCGGTATCACTCACAGGCCGCCCGTGGAAAGATTTCCAGGATGCGCTCATAAGCCGGGAAAAACTAATAGGAGTCCTGACCGACCGCACCCGCACCCCGCGCGCCATAGCATCCATGATGCAGGAGTACGGCTATGACAACTACAGCATAACAATTGGCGAATGCATGGGCAACCCCGACCATGAAAAGGTTACCACAATGACCGTTGCCCAGGCAATGTTCTATGAGGCCAATTTCCCCAACTGCATGATACTGCAGATGACAGAGCTGCGGGGCCGCCTGTTCGGTATCCCCGAGGAGCGTTTTGAACTTCTGGACGGCCGCGTCAACATGATAACCAAGATGCCCATACGTCTGGCTACCCTTGCTGCACTTGAGTTGGGACGGCATAAGTCATTCTGGGACATAGGATTCTGCACAGGATCGGTATCAATCGAGGCCCGGTTGCAGTTCCCTCATCTGGTAATCACCGCGTTTGAGAAACGCCCACAAGGCAAGGAACTTCTGGACAGCAACAGCCGTCGGTTCGGAGCCCCCGGAATAAACGGCGTGATATGTGATTTCATGGATGCCGATACCAACCTCTACCCAGCCCCTGACGCCGTATTCATAGGCGGCCACGGAGGGCAGATGACAGAGATGCTTGAGACTATAGACAGAGTGCTGTTGCCGGGAGGCGTGATTGTATTCAATTCTGTGTCCGATGAGAGCGCGGCTGCGTTCCGTCAGGGTATAGAGAGTATCGGCCGACACATAACCGGCACCACCCGCATGGCGGTCGATGAGCATAACCCAATCCTAATAATGAAAGCGGAATGAGAGCGGTAATATTGGTTTCAGAGAGTTCCGTCGGACTTGCCCGAAAGATAAGTCAGGCAATTGACGCTGTCATATACAGCCAGAAAGAGCTGGACGGTTGCACTGTCATAAAATCATATGCCCGGTTCATTAAGGAGAATTGGAGCAGTCTGGAGCAGATTGTCTTTATAGGCGCTATGGGTATTTGCGTCCGAAGCATCGCCCCTTGCGTAATGGCCAGGCTGTTGTTACCACACAAAGTGACAATACAGGCCTTTGGGCGCTCGATACGCTGGCCGCCAGGTTCGGCTGGCATACAGATATGAGCCGCTCACGCATGAACAGTTCGATTGCCCTGTTTGTAGAGAAGCACCCCACAGCCCTGCTGCTTGAGGTCCGTGATAACGGCACCGATTATCTTGAGAGCACTCTGCCAGAGCACGTCAAGGTCTTCAGTAAGTATGACGATATAGACTTGAGTCAGTTTGAACTGCTCATAACCGTTGGACCGCATATATTTGATGCCCCGATACCGGTGCTCAGCTACTATCCGCAGGTGCTGCACATCGGTTTTGGCTGCCGCCGGCAGTGCAGGCCCGATGGTATAGCAGAGCATATTGAGAACTGCCTTAAGGAGAACGGCCTTTCACCGCTGGCCATAGCAAGCATCGGAACTATCGAACTCAAAAAGGATGAGCCGCTTTTGGCTGACTTGCAGAGCCGATGGTCTTGGGCCGGGACGCAAATCTGGGCGGCATCTGACCTGGAGGGTATTGATGTGCCTAACCCATCGGAGAAGGCATTTGAGGTAACCGGCGTCTATGGAGTGGCCGAAGGTGCCGCCTTGCGCTCCGGTAACGATGGTATCCTGCTCATTGAAAAGCAGAAAGGCCAGCTGTCAGAGGGCAATGACTTTACCTTTGCAGTAGCAATGGACGGCCTTAAGATGCGCGGCGGATTCATAGAGATTGTGGGCGCCGGTCCCGGTGACCCGGAGCTTGTATCGGTCCGCGGCAAACGTATGCTGGAGCGTGCCGACCTGATTCTTTACGCAGGCAGTCTGGTGCCCAAGGAACTCACCTATTACGCCAAGCCAGGCGCGGTGGTGCGTTCATCGGCCGATATGGACCTTGAAGAGCAGTTTGCCCTGATGAAGGATTTCTATGACCGCGGACTCTTTGTGGTGCGCCTTCACACCGGTGATCCATGCATTTACGGAGCAATCCAGGAGCAGATGGCGTTCTTTGACCGCTACGGAATGCGCTACCACATAACACCGGGCATATCATCGTTCCAGGCAGCCGCAGCGGCACTGCGTTCACAGTTTACCATCCCCGAGAAGGTGCAGAGCATAATCCTTACCCGCGGTGAGGGCCGTACGCCCATGCCCGAGAAGGAGCAACTTCACAAACTGGCCCAGTCCCAAAGCACCATGTGCATCTATCTGAGCGCCGCAATCGTTGAGCAGGTACAGGAGGAACTCCTGCAGGCCTATCCGCCCGAGACCCCGGTGGCAGCCTGCTACAAACTCACCTGGAAGGAGGAAAAGATATACCGCGGTCAGCTTAAGGACCTGGCCCGCATAGTGCGTGACAACAACCTGACTCTGACTACCCTGCTCGTGGTGGGCGACGCCATAGACAACCGTCAGGGTCTGTCCCGTCTCTATGCCCACGAATTCAAACACCTTTTCCGCAAATGATTCTCATCCTGGGAGGTACCACCGAGGGCCGTATGGCAGTAAAGGTGGCCGATGAAGCCGGTCGCCGCTTCTGGTATTCCACCCGTGGCGATCTGCAGCAGGTGGAGAGCCATAACGGTATTCACGTGACCGGAGCGATGGATGCCGATGCCATGACCGCGTTCTGCCGCGAGCATGAGATAAAGCTGATAGTTGATGCAGCCCACCCCTTTGCAGTACGCCTTCACAATACCGTCAGCGAGGTAAGCCGGGCGCTTTCCATACCTGTGGTCCGATACGAACGCACATACCCCGATCATACCGATGATATAATCTGGTGCAAGGATTACGATGATGCTATCAGGCGTCTGGAACAGGCCGGCGTAGAGAGCCTTCTGGCTCTTACAGGTGTTCAGACAATCCCCGCCCTTAAGGATTACTGGTCAAAACACAAATGCATATTCCGTGTTCTGGACCGTGAGGAGTCTGTAGAGCTTGCCCGTAATGCCGGTTTCAATACAGACAATCTGGTCTTTTACGGAGACAATACGGATATTGATATAATGCGTCAGATCAATCCCCAGGCAGTGATCACAAAGGAGAGCGGTCTGAGCGGCGGATTTATGGAGAAGGCCGATGCCGCCCGCCAGCTGGGCATCCCGCTGTATGCGGTATGCCGTCCTCAACTGCCCGACGGTTTCATAACCGTAACCGGACAGCACGGACTGCGCAAGGAGATTGAGCGCCTGGTTCCCGGATTCTTTGAACTGCGTACAGGATTCACAACAGGAGCATGCGCCACTGCTGCGGCAAAGGCAGCCCTTACCGCCCTTCTAAGCGGTGAGGAACAGACACGGGTCCCATTCAGCATCCCCAACGGTGAGGTATTCACCCTTCCGGTACAGGACTGCCTGATAGATAAGGACTGGGCTCAGGCATCGGTCATAAAGGATGCGGGCGATGACCCTGACGTCACAAACGGATGCACGGTCCGGGTAAAGGTTGCCCTGAGCAGTCAGCCCGGAATTCATTTCCTTCAAGGTGAAGGTGTGGGACGCATAACACTGCCGGGCATCGGTCTTGAAGTAGGTGAACCTGCAGTCAATCCCGTACCCCGCAAGATGATTGTTCAGGAACTGTCGGCGCTGTATGAAGGCGGATTGGACGTAACGGTATCGGTTCCAGGTGGGGCCGAACTGGCTCAGAAAACCTTCAATCCCAAACTCGGAATAGTTGACGGAATATCGATAATAGGCACATTGGGTGTTGTACGTCCGTTCTCGATGGAGGCATTCGTGGAGGCGATACACCGCGAGGTTGAGGTGGCAAAAGCCATAGGCGCACCGCGTCTGGTGATAAACTCCGGAGCCCGCAGCGAGCGTTTTGTAAAAGCACTCTATCCCAATCTGCCGCCCCAGGCATTCGTCCACTACGGGAACTACATAGGTGAGACCATAAGCATTGCAAGTGAGCTGGGATTCAAAGATGTAACTATGGGCCTGATGATAGGTAAGGCCGTGAAACTGGCTGCCGGCATGCTTGACACCCACAGCCGCGAGGGTGTGATGGACAGGAAATTCATACGCAGGATTGCACGTGAATCGGGCTGTCCTTGGCGTATCCGCCGTGCCATCGGACGTATTACCTTGGCCCGTGAACTATGGACCATCATCCCGCAAGAGTATCTGGAGTCATTCTGTGCCACAGTAATCCGCTACTGCCATAGCCATTGCGATTCCCTGCTTCCGTCAGGCAAACTGACCATACTCCTAATCAGCGAAGAAGGAAAAATATATTGATAATGAACAAGATAATACTCATAACAGGAGGAGAGAGGTCCGGCAAGAGCAGTTTTGCCGAGCAGACTGCGCTGTCGCTGTCACCCAACCCTGTCTATATGGCCACCGCCCGTGTCTGGGACGATGAGTTCCGCGAGCGGGTACGCCGGCATCAGTTGCGCCGCGGTCCGGAGTGGACAAACATTGAGGAGGAACTCAATCTGAGCCTACATGATGTCCAAGGCCGCGTGGTATTGATTGACTGCGTTACGCTGTGGTGCACTAACTTCTTCTACCGCGACCAGCAGAAGGCTGAAAACGACTGCACATGGGTCATTCAGTGTCTTGACGACATCAAGGCTGAGTTTGACCTGTTCACAGCCCAGGATGCAACATTCATATTCGTAACCAATGAGATAGGCATGGGAGGCGTATCGGCCAATACCCTGCAGCGCCGTTTTACCGACCTTCAGGGTTGGGTAAACCAGTATATTGCCTCAAAGGCCCATGAAGTCACGCTGATGGTCAGCGGCATACCCGTAAAAATCAAATGATCATGATAGATAATCTCATTGACCCTGAATTCCAGTCACAGGTACAGGACAAGATAGACAATCTGACCAAGCCAAAAGGCTCTCTGGGATACCTGGAGACGCTGGCCGGCCAGATCTGCATGATACAGCATACCCTCTCGCCCACCCTTAAGAATCCCTGCAACATATTGTTTGCCGCAGACCACGGAATCCTGGCACAGGGTGTGAGCGTTTCGCCCAAGGAGGTTACCTGGCAGCAGTCATACCATTTCCTGGAGGGTGGCGCAGGCATCAGTTTCCTTTGCCATCAGCACGGATTCCGCCTGATGGTGGTTGATGCGGGCATTGACCATGACATGGATTACAGCTCAGGTATCATTGACATGAAGGTGCGCAAGGGCACCCGTGATTTCTCCATCGAGTCTGCCATGACCCCCGATGAATTCAATCTCTGCCTGCAACGGGGTGCAGAATGCGTCAACCGCGTTCATGCCGACGGCTGCAATGTAATCAGCTTTGGTGAGATGGGATGCGGAAACACATCGGCCTCATCTATATGGATGTCACTGCTGGCCGGCATTCCTCTGGCTCAGTGCATCGGTGCCGGCGCGGGACTGGACAGCAAGGGTGTAAGCCACAAACTTGAGGTGCTTACCGGAGCTGTTCAGAAATTCAAAGCCGGCAATAAGGCTCACAGTATCAAAGATATACTCTGCTACTTTGGAGGCCTTGAGATGGCTATGGCCGTGGGTGCAATGCTGCGTGCCGCAGAACTCCGCATGGTTATTCTGGTGGACGGTTTCATCATGACCAACTGCATGCTGGCCGCATCAAAACTGGATCCCAATGTGCTCCAGTATGCGGTATTCGGCCATCAGGGCGATGAGAGCGGGCATAAGATGCTGCTTGAATACCTGCACGCCAAACCCCTGCTCAACCTGGGTCTCCGCTTGGGCGAAGGCAGCGGAGCGGTTTGCGCATATCCGATAGTGGAATCGGCCGTAAGAATGATCAATGAGATGGATTCCTTCAGGAAGGCATCCGTAACCAAATACTTCTAGTCTTATGAATAATTTCCTTGCTGCATTGATGTTCTTTACGCGCCTGCCTTTCCACAAGATCAAACAGGTGCCAAGTGAGTGTTTCAGTCACGTAACCGGATGGTGGAGCGTTACGGGATGGTTGACCGGTGGCGTATCGGCCCTGACGTTCTGGCTCCTTTTCCAGGTAACCTCAGCTGGTATTGCAATAGTCATGGCACTGCTTGCAAGAGTTCTGCTTATGGGTGCACTGCATGAGGACGGGCTGGCCGATTTCCTGGACGGATTCGGCGGTGGCACGGACAAGGACAGCACCCTTCGCATCATGAAGGACTCGCACATAGGCACATACGGGGTTATCGGCCTTATTATTTACTTCCTGCTGTCTTATGCTATCCTTTCCAACATTCATCCGGATTATGTCCCCTTCATAATTCTTTCGTCCGATGTGTTCAGCAAGTGCATAAGCAGTCACATAGTATGGTTCCTGCCGTATGCACGCCCTGAGCAGGAGAGCAAGAACCGTACGGTTTATACCCACCCTACGGCGCTTGAAGAGGCCCTCACAGTCATATCTGGCATAGGTGCGCTGGCAATTATTGTCTTGACTGACAGCCCGTTCATAACCAACTATCTGAACCTCAGTCTGGTTGTCATTGTTACCATTGCGGTTGCCTTGCTGCTCATGCTGCTTTTCAGGAAAAAGATAGGAGGCTACACAGGCGACTGCTGCGGCGCCATGGCCCTCATTACCGAACTTTCATTCCGTCTTGTAACCGCACTCGTATGAACGTATATATCATCCGACATACCGCCCCCGATGTACCTCAGGGCACATGCTACGGGCAGACCGATGTTCCGCTTAAGGAGACCTTCAAAACTGAGGCACAAGCAGTTAAGGATTCAATCCCAAATATCCGCTTTGATGCCGTCTACAGCAGTCCCCTGTCCCGCTGCCGGCTTCTGGCAGACTATTGCGGTTTTAGGACACCCCGTCTGGACAACCGCCTCAAGGAACTCAATTTTGGCCGATGGGAGATGCTCCGTTACGATGAGATAGACGATCCCTACATCCAGGAGTGGTACGATAATTTTGTCGATGCCCCTATACCCGGCGGCGAATCGTTCCGCGAGATGTACGGGCGCATATCGGATTTTATGGATGAAATCAGGCAGAAGGATTTTGACAACGTGCTGATATTTGCGCACGGAGGGGTGCTGGCCTGCGCCCGCGTCTATGCCGGCATCTGTGACCTGCGCCACGCCTTTGAGAACCTCATCCCCTTTGGCGGCATGATCAGCATAGAGATCTGACCGCAATCACAAGAATAACCATTATCATCTCCGATATAAAATTGATGCGGATGGCTTGACGGGCATCTTTGGTAGTCAGCTCCCTTGGATTTTCTCCTATGTAGGGTTTGTAGAACTCCTGGCCAAAGTAGGTGTGGGTGCCTCCAAAACGGCAGGACAGAATACCCGCCAGGGCTGATTCGGGATAACCTGAGTTCGGGCTGGCGTGTTGGCGGCCGTACTTGTGCACAAACCGCAGCAATCCGGGACGGCCGGCGGACAGAACCATCAGCAATGCGGTAAGGCGTGCCGGAATCCAGTTGGCTATATCATCTATATGTGCGGCCCAGCACCCGAAGTCCCTGTAACGCTCTGTCTTATAACCTATCATGGAGTCCAGCGTGTTGATCATCTTGTACGCCGCCATACCCGGCACTCCAAGAAGCATGTACCAGAACAGCGGGGCAACCACGCCATCGCTCAGGTTCTCAGCCAGGGTCTCCAGCGCGGCGGTACGTATCTCCTGCGCATCCAGGTTTGCAGTATCGCGCCCCACAATTCGGGACAACTGTTTGCGGCCTTTATCAACCGATTCGTCTACAGCCTTGAATACCATTCTGACCTCTTTTATCAAAGTCTTTCCGGCAAGAAAGTAGAATATGAATATAGCCGATACGCACATGCCCAGCCACTTGTTCAATCCGTAGCAGAACGGGATGAACCACCTGAACAGGATGTATGTACAACCTATCAGGAAAAGTGCGGTGAGTGCGCCTTTAAGACGACGATGCGCGCCCTTGTTGAACCAGCGCTCAGCTGTGGAAATGAGCCAGCCGAACTTGACCACTATATGCGGCAGCCAGGCCGGATCGCCCAGCAGAGCATCCGTCAGGACACCCATAAGCAGCGGCAAAAGCGCTATGATCAGTTGCTGAACATCCATTCCCTTATCCCCTCAATAAGCAGATTATCAGCCTCCGGTCCCTGCACCGCAATGCGGAAACAGCCCTCGTCCAACCCGGTAAAGTTTGATGCGTCACGTATCAGTATGCCCTTCTCTAGAGCCAGGTAATCCTTCAGTGCCGAAGCCTTTCCCATTCTCAACCTTGACAGAAGCATATTGGAGTCCGATGGCCATACCTCAATCAGTCCTGTCCTGGAAAACTCCGCGGCCACACGTTCACGCTCGGCAATAAGCCCGGCTGCATCAAAGCGGTACAAATCCCGGTTGACCAGCAGGAACTTTCCGGCCTCAATGGCCAGAGCATTTACTGACCAGGGCATACGGAAAAGACTCAGCTGTTTGATAAGACGTGCATTACCGCTCACGCCACCTATCCTCAGTCCCGGCACTCCGAACTGCTTGGTCATGGAGTGCAGCAACAGCACATTAGGCATCTCTACTGCCCACTTCACATCAATAACCTTCTCCAGAGTATAGGGCGCGTATGACTGATCTACTATGAAAATGCATGCGGGATTGGCCTCAATCATCTGCGTTAACCACGAATGATCCCATACCTTTCCGGTGGGATTGTTTGGGTTACAAAGCCAAATCAGACTACCCGGCGCAGGCTTAAGGCCTGATTCTGAATATATTTCCGTAATCTTATGGCTGTTCAGGCGGCAGGCATCGGCATACTCGCTGAATGTTGGAACCGGTATCTGCGAGTTGCTCTCGCGATAGACTTGCGCTATCAGGTAGATTGCTTCGGTGGCGCCATTGGTAACGCACAGGTTATGGGCCGATATTCCCATCGATGCGGCCCACGCCACGGCCAGCGATGAGGCATCGGGCTCGGGGTAAGAGGATATCCGGGGCATACAGTTGTTAAGATGCTCATACAGCGCATCCAGGTCCCTGCGGCACACAATGTTTGAACTGAAATTGTGCCTGATGCCGGGGTATGTAAATATGTCGTCACCGTGTCCCTTAATCATCCTCACTCATTATCTTGTACAGCAGCGGCATATTCAGGTGCTGGCGCACATGGTCGGCCAGCAGGTCATACTGCTGCTGTTTGAATTCAAAGTAACCGGTTGCCTCCGTGTCGCGCTTGCCGGCAAAGGGAGCCAGCAGGCTGTCAATGACCTGCGGATTGTCCAGGATTCCGTGAATATAGGTTCCCATAGTGCGCTCATCGGCAAAACAGCCTTCAGCAATGCCGTCAGAGAATGTATTCAGAGCACTGCACTTACCCTCGGTACGTCCCATATGAATCTCGTAACCCGTGCAGCCCTCCAGCCCACGGAAGTGGAATGTCACCTGGCGGGTAACCTTGCTGCCCTCCATCACGGTATCAACCGGCAGGAGTCCCAGCCCCGGAATCTTGCGCACGCTGCCCTCAACGCCCTGTGGGTCATCCACGCTCAGTCCCATCATCTGGTATCCGCCGCAGATTCCAAGCACCGTTGTGCCGTTCTTGTGAGCACGCAGCACCGCCTCGGCCACACCGTTGCGGCGTATCTCATAGAGGTCATCAATGGTGCTCTTGGTTCCGGGCAGTATTATTATATCGGCCTTGCCTATCTCCTCAACGTTGTTGGTATAGTAAAGATTCACCCTGGGGTCACGCTCCAGCATGCCAAAGTCCGTAAAGTTGGAGATGTGGCGCAGCAGTATTACGGCAACGTTAACACGGCCGCTTACGGCACTGTGCTGCTTGCCGGCCAGTTCCATGGAGTCCTCCTCTTCAATGTGTATGTCCTTGAAGTATGGCACTACGCCCAGCACCGGCACCTGGCAGATGTCCTCCAATATTCTGCGGCCATCCTCAAACAGCCTTAGGTCACCTCGGAACTTATTGATTATTATACCTTTTATTAGCTTCTTATCCTCAGGGGGCTGCAGCGCAATTGATCCGTAGGCACTTGCAAAAACGCCACCGCGGTCTATATCGGCCACAAGAATCACCTTAGCCCCGGCATATCGGGCCATAGGCATATTTACAAGGTCCGTATCGCGCAGGTTCAGTTCCGATATGCTGCCGGCACCCTCCATTACGATGGGGTTGTAGCGGCTGCTCAGCCGGTCAAACGCTGCATGGACCTCGCGGCGCAAAACTTCACGTCCCTCATCCTTGCGGAAATAGTCATACGCGCCCATATTGCCCACAGGCTTGCCGTTAAGCACCACCTGCGATGTGTGGTCCGAACTTGGTTTGAGCAGCAGCGGGTTCATATCGGTATGGCAGGGAATGCCCGCAGCCTCAGCCTGGACAGCCTGTGCGCGGCCAATCTCCAGACCTTCGGGTGTGGCGTAAGAGTTGAGCGCCATATTCTGCGCCTTGAACGGGGCGGGACTGTAGCCGTCCTGACGGAAAATGCGGCACAGGGCGGTAGCAATCACGCTCTTGCCCACATCGCTGCCCGTTCCCGCCAGCATAACTGGATGTAACTTAACATCGGCCATCACTTACGGTTCTTATAAGAAAACGCCTTCCATTTCTCCTCGGGCCATCCCTGTCGGTCCAGTTCAAAGCGGGCCAGGATAAAGAAAAGGTCGCTAAGGCGGTTTACAAAACGCAGCAACTCCTGCGGCAGAGGGTCCTCCCTGTGCAGAGTCCAAAGCCTGCGCTCCGCCCTACGGCAAACGGTCCGCGCCATCTGCAACTGTGCGGCCAGCGGCGTTCCGCCGGGGATAAGGAAATGCTCATGCTCTCCAATCTGCTGTGTCAGGCTGTCCATCCAGTCCTCACAGAACTGCTCCATCCCGGCATCCAGACTGTTGGGATTACTGTCACGCCTGGCCGAAGGTGTTGCCACCAGGCTCATAACCGCCATCAGCTCACACTGAATCCTGTACAGCCCATCCTGCCATCGGTCATCGGCCTTAAGCATACTGCGCACAATGCCTATCTGGGTGTTTAGCTCATCCAGCGTTCCGTTGGCCTCTATGCGGATATCATCCTTGGGCACCCGCTCGCCGCCGTGAATTCCGGTGGTGCCGTCATCGCCTGTACGTGTATATATTCTTTTCATAATTCCCAAAATGCGTTGATATCGGACTCACCCCAATACCAGTGTGTGTAGCCCGCAATCACGTTCTTGTATCTGAAAATCTCGGTATCCACCTTCTCACCCTTAGCATTGATTTGCGCCAAAACGGTACAAAAGGGGTCTGTCCCCTTTTGTACTATTTTTGAGTAGTGGAACTCGTGACCCTTGAATACTTTGCCGTTGATTTCCATACTGCGGTAGCCCAGGTGCAGGCGGGCTCCCTGCATGGTACACTCTAGGGGCAGCACTCCAGCCATGGGCCAGACCTTGCCGTCCTGATCGGTCAACGACTTGCCCAGATACATCATTCCGCCGCATTCGGCAAAAATCCGGCCGCCGGCCTCCGCGTACTGTACCAGTTGCGATGCCAGCATACGGTTCAGGGCCAGCTCCGGCGCAAAAAGTTCCGGATATCCGCCCGGGAGATAGACCAAATCCACATCCTTGGGCAGTTCATCACCGGCCAGTGGGCTGAAAAAGAGCACCTGCCCCATCTGCGCCAGCCTGTCCAGATTCTCCCGATAAGCAAAATTGAACGCCCTGTCCCTGGCTACTGCAATCCTCTGCATATCAAATCCAAATCTACATACTGCTCCACCAGGTCCGATACCCGGTCAGCCAGCGTATTCAACTCATTCTCAAGGCCCACGGTCAGTCCAAGATGTCTGGACGGCACCTCGATTCCTTCTGTGCGCGGAATCCGCCCCAGACACGTAACACCCGCATCGGCCGCCGCATCCCGCAAGAAATTGTAATGTGAGTCCGATGCCACCTGGTTGAAAACCACACCGGCTATGCGCACATTGGGCCTGAAAGTTTTGAATCCGTGCAGCAATGCCGCCACGGAATATGCGGTGGAGCGTGCATTTACCACCAGCAACACCGGCACATCCAGCAAAGCCGCAATCTCGGCACTGCTTCCGCGCATATGGTCATAGCCGTCAAAAAGCCCCATCACGCCCTCTATCACAGCCGCATCGGCCCCGGCCGAATAACGTGCAAAAACCTCACGCACATGCTGGGCCGACGCCATCCAAGTATCCAGATTGACGGACTCAGCACCCGCCGCAATGCTGTGAAACTGCGTATCAATATAGTCAGGACCGCATTTGAACGGCTGCACCCGGAGCCCCCGCCGCGTAAGTGCACGCAGCAGTCCCATCGTGAAAGTAGTTTTGCCACTGCCCGATGCGGCAGCCCCAATGAGTATCCTAATCATTCAATTTTTATTAGGTGGTATAAAGATAATGATTTATTACTAATTTTGCTGCGTCTTGTTCCGATACTCTTTCCCTGAGTTAAGGATCAAAAGGGAATCAGGTGAGAATCCTGAACAGACCCGCTGCTGTAAGCCCTCAAAAAGGGATGTCCATCACCACAAGTGCCACTGGCTGCAAAGCCGGGAAGGCGGACAGACCGGGGTAAGTCAGAAGACCTGCAAGACACGTTATAAAACTGCCGGGATTCAGTAACTTATTAACAATAACTACAATGAAAAAAGTTTTATCATTTGCTTTGATGGCCCTCGCTATGGGCTTTGTGTTCACTTCTTGCGACAAGGAAGAAAACGGTGGTGAAGAAGCCGCCAAGTCTTACACACTTTCAATGAGCCTTGACAAGGCTGATTCTTATTATCTTTCCGATGATTCAACAAACAGCGTAGGCTACTATTTCAGGTCTGACATAACCATCGATCCGTTCGTTCTTGTACACGGATGGAGTCCAAAATACGGTTTCGGCGGCGGTTTCACATATTCAAACTGCACCGATGACACCACAGCAACCAATTCAAATCTTTCGGCCATCACAAAGAAAGGTGTAAAGAACAACACATATTTCATCTCATACACCGGCACCGAGGATTGGGGACTTCCTGTTGAGATCTCATTCAAAGACGGCAAGGCCTATCAGGCAAAGGAGTGCTATGTAACCAACAGCACAAGCGCATATCTGGCCATTAAAGAAGGTAAGGACGAGCAGGGTTCGTGCAAGGAGTGGACAAAAGATGACAAGTTCACACTCGTCATCACCGGTTTCAACGGCAAGGAGCAGACCGGAAAAATCGAGTTCCTTCTGGCCGACGGTCTGGATGTTGTCAACACATGGCAACAGGTTGACCTGAGCAAACTAGGTAAGGTTACCATGATCAAGTTCTCTCTGACCACAACAGATATGGTAACTTATGACGGATCCACATATTATCCCAGCACTCCGTTGTATTTTTGCCTTGACCAGCTCACTGTAACCGAGTAATCATGTAGGATGTCTTTTGACGTAAAATACTGTTTGATAGCAATCTGTACCCTGTGTTTCCACCCGGAGACACAGGGTCAGGTTTTATCTGACACCATGCGTACAAAAGACATTCCGCAGGTAACCGTAACAAGTGACCGCACCAACAGCCCGGGTGCGGTATCCGCTTCAAAGAGGGCCGATGCCCGGCTCATGCAGGCCACCGGCACGCTGCAGGTATCGGACGTAATCAAATACATGAGCGGCGCCACCGTAAAGGATTACGGAGGCGTGGGCGGACTCAAGACCGTATCGGTACGCGGACTGGGAGCATCGCACACCGCCGTTGCGTACGACGGCATAATCATTACCGATAACCAGACCGGCCAGACAGACCTGGGCAAGTTCTCCGCATCACAGGCAGAATCCGTGCGTATGGCAAGCGGTCCTGACAACGACCTGCTTCAACCGGCATCGCTTGCCGCACAAGCCGCAGTAATAAGCATAAACACCGGTCTGCCGCAACTTAAAGAGGGCAAATCGCGCAACAGCGCACAACTCAAATACGGCAGTTTCAACACCCTGTCGGCCCAGGCAGAGAGCGCATTCAAAGCCGGTCAAAACAACATCGTATCACTGCAGGCCGAATGGCTCAACACAAAGGGAAACTACCCCTATACACAAAATAACGGAGCAAACTCCATGGAGATGCGCCGTGACAACTCTGATGTGCAGCGCCTGCGCGTAGAAGGGGCTCTGCACAGCAATCTTAGCGACAACTCCCGGCTGACAACCCGCGCATACTGGTTCCAATCAGAGCAGGGACTGCCGGCTAACATACTTTACAATGAGAATGCCGCCCGTGAGCGCCTCTGGAACCGCAACGGGTTTGTGCAATCCACACTCACAACCTCCGTCAGCCAGCGGTTGACCCTGCGTTTCAATGCCAAATACGGCATAACATACACCCGTTACCTGGACCCCAAAGTAAGCAACACTCAAGGCAGGACCGATAACCGCTACACCGAGCAGGAGGGATATCTGTCAGGCGTTGCACTGTATCGCATAACTGACTGCCTGTCGGCATCAGCAGGCGTGGACGGCCGTCTGTCGGGTCTGGACGGCAACGGAGCCGATCAGGCCCGCCCCACCCGATACACCCTTAACAGCACTGCCGCACTCAAATATGCATCAGAACGGATTACCGTTACGGGTCGTATCAATCACGTAGTAACAAAAGAGAAAACCATCCTGCGCCAAGCAGCCGAGAGTTACAACCACCTCTCACCCACAGCAGGTCTCAACTGGACGGTATGGCCTGCCGCCGGCCTGCACTTGAGGGCATCTTACAGCAACACACTACGCCTGCCCACCTTCAACGACCTCTATTTTGAGCAGATAGGACGCCGCGACCTCCGTCCCGAGCGGGCATCGGTGACATCGGCCGGAATAATAATAGAAAATGAGGTCTCAGGCATACGTTACTCCATTTATGCCGATGCCTACAACAGCAATGTAAAGGACCGCATCATGGCTGTACCCGGCAAGAACACCGCAGTATGGATGATGAAAAACATAGGCCTTGTTACCACCCATGGACTGGAGTCCGGACTTGAACTGCACACATTGCAGGGATCGGTACGCCCCGCACTGCTGGTTTCATACACCTATCAGCGCTCCATGGACAAATCTGACAGCAAGAGTTCCACCTGGAACCACCAACTGCCTTATACCCCCAGGCATTCGGCATCGGCCGTAACATGGATAGAGACGCCGTATGTAAACGCCAGCCTCAACCTGCTTTACAGCGGAGAGTATTACTGCAACGGCTACAACGGCCCCGAATACCATATGCCGTCATACTACGAACTGGGTTGTTCGCTATGGCGGACTTTCAGCACAAGGTCATTTGATATATCTTTGAAAGCCGAATGCATAAACCTGACCGACAGCCGGTATGAACTGGTGCGCAACTACCCCATGCCTGGCCGTCAGGTGCGTCTTACCGCAACATTTGAACTATGAAGAGAGCCCTTAAGATACTGCCCCTTATCCTGACCGTCCTGGCATGTGACCCGGAGCCGGTACTGCTTGAGCAGAGCCAGGTGATAGCCGACGCCGGTCATACAGGAGTCTATGTCCTTAGCGAGGGCCTTTTTAACCAGAACAACAGCACCCTGGCATGGATAGATTTCGAGACTGGACAACCCGATTCATGGAATTCATCTACAGGCCGTTCATTTGATTGTTTTGAGAAAGTGAACGGACGCCGCATTGGAGATACGGCAAATGATATGCTCCTATATGGAAGCCGTCTTTACATAGCGGTATCGGAATCAAGCACAATCGAGATTCTGGATGCGGCAACCTGCCGTTCCGTCAGCCAGATTCCGCTGCAACGGGGCGGCATTGCATCACAACCCCGCCGTCTGACCGCAAACGGAGGATTTGTCTATGTCTGCTGCTTTGACGGCACGGTAACACGCATTGACACCCTTACCATGCAGGCCGATGCCACTGTCACAGTAGGCCGGAATCCCGACGGAATTTGCTGTGCAAACGGCAAACTGTATGTTTCAAACTCCGGCGGTCTGGACACTCAGAATCCCGACAACACTGTTTCTGTTATAGACATAAACACATTTACCGAGACCAGGCGCATCACAGTGCGTGAGAACCCGGGTTCCATTTACGCCGACGGCACCAATGTTTACGTGGTATCCCGAGGCATATTCGATTACGGCACAATGGATTATGACAGCCGCCTGCACCGCATCGACACGCAGACAGAT
>CACZMI010000044.1 GCA_902782245.1 uncultured Bacteroidales bacterium
TATGACAGGCGCAATAGCAATCTTAATAACTCTTTTGACCTGGATTACTTCTACTCGGACTCTGTCTACAGGATAAACATGTCACTGAATGCATCGCCTGTGATAATGACGATTGACAACCTGAACAAGGTTCCCGGCAAGGAAGATGAGCATATCCGCTATAAGGGCATCCGATACTCGGCCAATGCCAATTTCAGAGTCAAGATATTCCGTAAGAGTCAGATAGGCATAGGCTACAACGGATCGAACGGATTGCCGGGTGTTCAGCAGCTCTCAATGGTGACCGATTACAGCGACCCCATGAACATACAGGAGGGTAACAGCAAGCTTAAGAACTCATTCTCACACAACGTTAATCTGGAGTTCCAGCTGCAGTCGTGGATGCGTACCCGTGTAAGTTACGGGACCACTTTCAATGAGATAACCACTCTGACACGCCTGGACCGCAAGACAGGCGCCCGAATCACATCGCCCGAGAATATAAACGGCAGTTGGAATGTAAGCGAGTATCTGTTCCTTACCTATCCGTTCCAGGACCTGTCGGTCAACTTTACCGCCAACCATTCACTGCGTCATAATGTGGCATTCGTACAGTCATTTACAGATGCCGCCGCCAACAAGAGTGCTACTGACTATCATCAGGTGAGCCTTAATATGGAGGGCGCATACTCTGACCAGTTCTGGATGATTCAGGGAAATATGGGTTACACTATGGACCACAGCAAGAGCGATTACCTTGACAAGGCCAGCGGTGGAAAGAGGCTCAGTGCCGGTCTGCAACTGTCATACCAGTCACCGATAGGTCTGGGGGCCTCGACCCTATGCAGCTATAACCGCCCGTTCGGGTATGAGATGAAAGAGGCCAACCGCCCAGAGTGCCTGTGGAGCGTATCGGCCATGTGGAGCTTCCTTAAGAGCCGTCAGGCCACGCTGAGCGTTACCTGGCGCGACATTCTCAAGCAGTACAACGGATTCTCGGCATCGGTATCGGGCACAAGTTGGAACGAGAGCCGCACGTTTGGCGATACATCGATGTTTGTGATTGCTTTCAGTTACCGCTTCAACAATTTCAGATAGAGTCCTTGTGCGGGTTGTTCTTTCTAAGGACATTTGGACTCACTCCGGCAGCTTTCTTTATAAACTTGCTGAATGATGCCTGGTCCGGGAAGTTAAGCTCGTTGGCAATCTCCTGAAGGCTCATGTCCGATGCCAGGATCATGCCTCTTGCCGTGGTGAAAAGCTGGTCGGTTATGATGGCGCTTAAGGTCTTGCCGAATGTATGGGTGGTTATCTGATTAAGGTATTGGGGTGTAAGGCACATCTGCTCTGAGTAGAACCTGACCTGATGCTCCTTGCGGTAGTTGTTCACTACCAGGTTGTAGAGCTTGCGTGCCAGGTGCTGCTGGCGTGTAAGCGGCTTGTTGTTGTCATTCTTCTCATCGGCCCTTTCCTGAAGTATGTTGTCAAGTTCCATATGATGCCATGTGACGGCCAGTTTCATGAATTCCATGCGGTTGGGACACTCTTTGCGGTTTATCTGTTCCACAATACGGTCTGTGCATCGGTTGATGGTATAGGCCTCCTGGTCTGTGAGTTTGATGACCGGATTGAAATATGTTTTCATCCATCTTTCGGATTTGACAATATAACTCAGATGAACTGACAGGTTATACTCATTGGAGTTGAGCAACAGCAGCCGCACCTTGAAATCAGGGTTGTGCTTCTGGAGCCTGCAGGTATGGGTGGGGGCCAGAATGAATATGCAGCCCGGGTCAAGGTCATAGGTGACATTGTCGATCTCCATGACACTATGCCCATCCTGGATATAACCAATGACAAAGGCGTCTATGGAAAACAGGTACTGTGATGTGTCGATGCCAAACAGGTTGGTGCTCACCACGGCTACCTGATCGTTAAAGATTGCCACCTGGTCATAGTGAGGCAGTTTTACAATGTTGTTTATGCTGTACCTTTTCATGCTTTAAATAGTCCGATTTCAGATTTGACAACTAAGGTACAACAAAAAATGATATATAGTTTCAAATTTGACAATTCTGTTTCATTTATTTAAAAACAGGCTATCAATAAATGACCGACATTTGTCTCGCAAACCTGGAGTGTCGGGATGACAATCCGGCTTGTAAAAAGGCAATGTTGGAATGAAAAGGTGTCCGTTAAGTGTGTCCCTGAGTTCTTTCCTTTTCAATACTCACGGATGCATGGACCCCGGATAAATGGCAGTCTTGTAAGGTTGGCTGCCATTTATTTTTTATATTTGGCGTATGAATTTCCGCAGATTGGTTTTTTGGCTGGCAATGGAGGAGTGGGCTGTGGAGCACGCACCTGATACGTTCTTTCTGTGGAACGTAAGGCCTACGGTAATATTCGGCCGCAACCAGGATATGGAGGCCGAGGTAAACGTTCAGTACTGCCTGGAGCACGGTATTGAGATGTACCGGCGCAAGAGCGGAGGAGGTTGCGTATATGCCGATGAGGGCAACCTGATGATATCATACATAACCAGCCAGCCCGATGTAAACAAGGCCTTTGATGAATATCTGTCACGTCTGGCCGATGCCCTGCGCTCCATGGGACTGGATGCGGTGCGAACCGAGCACAATGACATATTGGTGGGAGGCCGCAAGGTATCGGGCAATGCCTGCTATGCCACAAAGACCGGCTGCATAGTTCACGGAACGCTCCTGTATGATGTTGATTTTGCGGAGATGGAACGCGCCATAACCCCCTCTAAAGAGAAACTTGACAGCAAGGGAATCAAGTCCGTGCGCCAGCGCGTAACTAATCTGAAAGATTGTGGATTACTTTTTGACTTTGAAGTTTTGAAGTCCAAACTTATTGATTATTTTTGTAAGGATATGCAGTTTTTAAGCATCCCCGACATGGATGAGGTGCTTAAAATAGAACAGACATATCTGGACGAAAATTTCATTAAGTATGGCCGAAGAAATTAAAAAAACCTGCCTGCACAGCAGTCACGTGGCTCTGGGCGCCCAGATGAGTCCCTTTGGAGGATTTGACATGCCCATCCAGTATGCCGGTATCACTCAGGAACACCTGGCAGTCCGTAACAAAGTGGGAATATTTGACGTATCCCACATGGGCGAGATATTTATAAGCGGACCCGATGCCGAGCGTTACATCAACCACATTTTTACAAACAACATAAGCGGCTTCAATCCCGGCAAGATACTGTACGGAATGATGCTCTATCCCAATGGAGGCACGGTCGATGACCTGCTGGTGTACCGCGAGTTTGAGCCCGACCATTTCCTCTTGGTTGTGAACGCCGCCAATATAGACAAGGACTACCAGTGGATGCTGGAGCAGCAGAAAGGCTACAACGTGAAGATAGACAACCAGTCCGATATCTGGGGCCAGATAGCCATCCAGGGACCGGAGTCCGAGAAGACCGTCATAGACCTCTTTGGCCTGGACTGTGCCAAAAACCTGGGCTTTTACGAGTACTGCAACGCAGAGTACAACGGCCACCGTCTGATAGTAAGCCGAACCGGCTACACCGGAGAGGACGGCTTTGAGTTATATGCAACATTGAGTGATACGGTAGAGATCTGGGACCGCCTCATAAAAGCCGGAATCCAGCCCTGCGGCTTAGGCTGCCGCGACACCCTGCGCTTTGAAGCCGGCCTGCCCCTCTACGGAGACGAGCTAAGCGCCGAAATCAGCCCCATAGAAGCCGGCCTGGGAATCTTCTGCAAACTAGACAAAGCCGAATTCATAGGCCGCGAAGCCCTTGTAGCCCAAAAAGAACTGGGAGTAGAAAAGAAACTTGTAGGAATAGAGATCTTCGACCGAGCCATCCCCCGCCACGGATATCCGGTCGAGTTAGAAGACGGAACCGTAATAGGAGAAGTAACCACCGGCTACCACAGCATCTCGCTCGACAAGAGCATCTGCTTTGCATTGGTTAAGTCAGAGTATTCCGCACTGGATACAGAATTATATATCCGCATCCGTAAAAAGGTATTCCCCGGCAAAGTAATCAAAAAGCGTTTCTATCAAACAAACTACAAAAAATAACTGATCCTGTCCAGATTCCCTCCCAAAATCAGCAGTTGAGAGAGGAAGGAATTAGGGTAAGGAAAACCGTGGCCACCCATGGCCTCGTAAATGGGAGGGGCCCGCTCCGAAGGAGTGGGAGGGATGAGCGAAGCGAAGTTTTATCTACCCTAATCCTTCCGAGACCAACGAACCGATAAAAAACGAACAAAATAGAAACAATATGAGTAAAGTATTAGAAGGCTTAAAGTACAGCGAAACCCACGAGTGGGTAAAAGTAGAAGGTAATGTAGCAATCATAGGAGTAACTGACTTTGCCCAGAAAGAGATGGGAGAGATAACCTATGTAGACTGCCCCGACGTAGATGACGAGGTGGAGAAGGGCAGCGAGTTCGGAGCCCTGGAGAGCGTAAAGGCTGCCAGTGACCTCTTCAGCCCCGTAAGCGGAACCGTTACCGAGGTAAATGAGGACGTTGTTGACGACCCCAAGCTGGTAAACGATGACGCCTTTGAGAACTGGATCATCAAGGTACAAATGAGCGATGCATCAGAGTTGGATGACCTGATGGACGCATCGGCCTACAAAGCATTTATCAAAGAGTAATGGCCGGATTCCAGTATTTCCCTCACACCGATGAGGATATAAAAGCCATGCTGGAGAGGATAGGCGTAAACAGCCTTGACGATCTCTACGCCGACGTCCCGCAGGACTGCCTCTACAAAGGAGAGTATGACCTGCCCGACGCCATGACCGAACAGCAGGTAAGAGATTTCTTTGAAGGCCTTGCCGCCAGGAACCCCAGGCTGAAGGTATTTGCCGGAGCCGGAGCCTATGATCATTACACCCCTGCCGTAATCCCCTACATAACCCAGCGCAGCGAGTTCCTGACCGCCTACACCCCATACCAGTGCGAGATATCGCAGGGAACGCTAAGGTACATATTCGAGTACCAGAGCATGATTTGCACCCTTACCGGAATGGACGTAAGCAACGCCTCCATGTATGACGGCCCCACAGCCGCCGCCGAGGCCATGCGAATGATGGTGGCCCAGGCCAAGAAAAAGAACACCGTGCTGGTATCCAACACCTTGTTGCCACACGTAAGGGGAGTGATTGCAACCTACGCCAAGTACGCAGGAATAACCATTAAGGAGATAGCACAGGAGGGAGGTCAGACCAGTAAATCATCACTCGAGGCCCTGATCGCCCAGGGTGATGTAGCCGGAGCAATCGTTCCCTCCATAAACAGGTTCGGAATAATAGAGAATCTGGAGGGTATGGCCGATGCCCTGCACGCCGACAAGGCAATGCTCACAGTCTATTGTGACCCATCGGCCCTGGCAGTGGTAAAGACCCCCGCAGAGTGGGGAGCCGATGTAGCCGTAGGCGACGGCCAGCCGCTGGGAATTCCGTTGTGCTACGGAGGTCCGTACGTGGGATTCATGGCCTGCACCAAAGACCACATGCGCAAACTGCCCGGCCGTATAGTGGGCCAGACCACCGATAAGGAGGGCCGTCGCGCATTCGTGCTCACCCTGCAGGCCCGCGAGCAGCACATACGCCGCGAGAAAGCCACCAGCAATATCTGCTCAAACGAGAGCCTGATGGCACTCTGGGTAACTGTATATCTGTCACTGATGGGACCCGAGGGCATGAAACAGGTAAACGACCTGTGCTACCAGCGCGCCCATTATCTATACGATAAACTCCTTGAGACCGGTAAGTTTGAGCCAGTGTTCAAGGATGCCGTTTTCCTGAAGGAATTCGTACTCAAGTCAAAGGCCCCTGTAGCCCAGGTTCAGAAGAAACTGGCCGATGCCGGATTTCTGGGAGCCCTTGAGACCGAGGAGGGCTACGTGACATTCTGCGTCACCGAGAAAAGCAGCTATGAAGAAATGGATCAACTTGTAAATGCGCTCTGACTATGAAGTACTACGATAAACTTATATTCGAGTTAAGCAAGCCGGGACGCATAGGATATTCGCTCCCCCAGACCTGCAGCAAGTGCAAGGGCACAGAGGCAATACCGGCCGGACTGTTAAGAAGCAAGGCTCCCCAATTGCCCCAGGTAAGCGAGGTGGATGTGGTACGCCACTATACCAACCTGAGCCAGATGAACTTTGGTGTGGATACCGGATTCTATCCGCTGGGCAGCTGCACCATGAAGTACAATCCCAAGATAAACGAGGAGATTGCCGCAATGCCCGCATTCGGAGGGGTTCATCCGCTGCAGAAGGAGGTTCCCGGAGTGGACGCTATATATAAAGGTATAGACAGCGCTCTTGCCGCCATAACCGGCATGAAGCACTTTACATTCAAGCCCTGCGCAGGTGCACACGGTGAACTTACGGGCCTGATGATAATCCGCGAGTACCATATGTCACGCGGTGATACCAAACGTACCCGTATCATAGTGCCCGACAGCGCACACGGAACCAATCCAGCCAGTGCAGCGGTTTGCGGACTGGATGTGGTAGTTGTAAAGTCAAATGCCAACGGTCTGGTCGATGTGGAGGACCTCAAGCCTCTGCTGGATGATACCATTGCCGGCATAATGATGACCAACCCCAATACCCTGGGGCTCTTTGAGAAGGATATCCGCCAGATTGCCGATCTGGTACATGCCGCAGGCGGTCTGCTCTATTATGACGGAGCCAACATGAACCCGCTCATAGGCACGGTACGTCCGGGTGATATGGGATTTGACGTGATGCACCTTAACCTGCACAAGTCATTCTCCACACCTCACGGAGGCGGCGGTCCCGGAAGCGGTCCCGTAGGAGTCTGCGAGAAACTGGTTCCGTTCCTGGGCGTGAACGTATCGGGATTCAACGGAAACTTTGGCGTGATACTCAGGGCCTATGCATATATCCTGATGCTGGGCCGACAGAACGTAAAGCTGTGCGGAAAACTGGCCACCCTGGGTGCCAACTACATAAAGGAGAGCCTCAAGGACTGCTACAAACTGCCCATACCTACCGTTTGCAAGCATGAGTTCGTATTTGACGGACTTATCAATGACGGCGCACGTGATGGTAAGGAGGGTGCTGCAACACTGGATGTAGCCAAACGTCTGCTGGACTTTGGGTTCCACGCACCGACCATCTACTTCCCGCTGCTGTTCCATCAGGCCATAATGATTGAGCCTACCGAGACAGAGTCAAAGGAGACTCTGGATGACTTCATTGAGGTGATGCGCAAGATTGCCGCCGAGGCCGCACAGGATCCCGATATCCTGCACGGCGCTCCGCACAATACGCCTATCTCAAGGCCCGATGAGACCACAGCCGCACGTAATCCTATCCTTAAATACTGGGACGCATGCGCTTGCTGATAATAGGTGGAGGTCCCGGCGGTTACGAGACCGCGGTCGAGGCTGCGAAACGGGGATTGGAGGTAACCCTTATCTCAGAAGGGCCGCTGGGCGGAACCTGTCTGAATGAGGGTTGCATACCCACCAAGACATTCTGCCACTATGCAGAGCTCATAGAGCAGAACCTCAAGGCGGGCCTGGACTGCAAGCCGTCGTTTGCAGCTGCGGCCGAGCGTAAGCAGGCTGTGGTGGAGCAGTTGCGCTCCGGCATAGACATGCTGCTCAAGAACGTGCAGGTGGTACAGGGCAGGGCAGAGTTCAAGGATTCCAGGACCGTACTTTGCAACGGTCAGGAGTATACGGCCGATAAGATAATCATTGCAACCGGATCGGTATCGGCCTCATTGCCTATACCCGGTGCGGAGAGTTGCCTTACATCAAAGGAGATACTGGACCTTAAGGAGGTTCCGGAGAGCCTTTGTGTGATAGGCGGCGGCGTGATAGGCCTGGAGTTTGCCTCCATATTCCGCAGTTTCGGCAGTGAGGTAACGGTGTTGGAGTTCTGCCCCAACATCCTGCCGCGCTTTGACGTGGATTTGGCCAAACGCCTCAAGCAGTCGCTCTCCAAGCGTGGCATAAATATTGAGGTACAGGCGCAGGTAACACGCATAGACGGTAATGCCGTAACCTACATAAAGAAAGACAAGGAGTTTACCGTCCTGGCCGATAAGGTATTGATGGCTGTGGGCCGGCGCCCCAACGTAGATGGCCTGAACCTTGAGGCTGCAGGCGTTGACTATACCCGCAAGGGCATCACGGTCAATGACCGTTTTGAGACATCTGTTCCCGGCGTCTACGCCATAGGTGATGTTACAGGCGGAATAATGCTTGCCCATGCCGCAACATATCAGGGCCTGCATGCTCTGAACAGTATCTGCGGGCAGCAGGACAGCATCCGTTTTGACCTTATACCTGCTGCAGTATTCACCATGCCCCAGGTTGCAACCGTGGGCCTGACTGAGGAGCAGTGCAAGGAGCAGAACCTTGAGGTTCGCTGCCTCAAGTCATTCTACCGCGCCAACGGCAAGGCTGTATCAATGGATGAGCCGGACGGCTACTGCAAGGTAATCGTAGATAATGACGGTAAGGTACTGGGTGCTCATATTATGGGCGCACACTCATCGGACCTGATCCATGAGATAGCGACAGCAATGAATATGGGTGCAACTCTGGATAAACTCCAATCCGTAATACACGCGCACCCCACACTCAGCGAGGTAATACAGTCAGCATTGCATAACTGACTTTACAATTTGTGATTTTCATGAGTTAATTAATGTTAACACATGGAAATTATTATATATTTTCAATTGCCATAGCACCCCACATATCTTATTTTTGTTAAATCGTTATTGAGCGATATTTTGAAAAGGACACTAACAGTTAACCTAATTAAACCTATCATTATGAGAAAAATCTACTTAATTGTCTCAGGAGCCTTGCTGGGATTGTTACCGGCATCGTCTCAGACGTTTGAACGTCATCCCGGGTTAGATGCAGAGGTCATCTTCCATCAGGATTTTGAAGTTGAAGAGGGCTTGAATGAACAACAGGCCTATGACAGGTGGGCAAAAACACCTATTGACACTATCCGTGAACTTGAGTATTATGCCAAGATCGGAACCAGTAGTGTCAGTTCCAGGACCGATATCTATGGAGGTTCTCCCGATTGGGAGATTTTTGCCGTCCGCAGGGACTCTACCAGTTCTGCCCATACACCGGTAAATCCCGGTGACGGTATTGTAATGTTCAATGGCGTTGAGACCACATCCAGTAAGTCCGAAACCGCTAATAATGTTTATGCTAATGACAAATGGTTTATCTTTGGTGATCAGGGCAATGATGCGGAGCGTGCTTCGGCTTTTGAGCAGTATGGAGAGGATGGCGGAAAGTACTATTTCAAATACAGTTCGGGTGACATTTATGCTGCCCGTGCTGCAGGAAAGATTTCGTCATCACATTACAGCAATGATACCCGCAGTGTCAAGAAGTATCGTCGTGACCTGTATGTAAGAGGTCTGAATATTGAGGATGAGACATCTTATCGTCTCACATTCTATCTCAAGACCAAGAAACTCAACAGTTGGAATCCATTGTTCTACGCAGATGTAATGCGTGGCTATCATCACCAGCGTTCTGCTTTCTCCATGGGTTACAAGAGCGGTAAGGAGTATTCACTTTCACTGACAGCCGACGATTTTGACGGCCAGGACGGTAAATGGCAGAAATTCACACTCATGACCTATTATATAAATGATCATGAATCGGACGCTTATGTTATGTATTCGGGTGATTACAGTTGGTCCGATGACTGGCGCTGGCGTCCCAGTGATGCAGAACTCCAGGCTCTGGGCAAGACTCTGAAAGAGGGTGACTCTCTGAACTATGTAAAACAGCCGGACAAGTTCTTTATCCGTCTGTCATTTGCAACTGATAGTATTGAATACTCATTGGACAACTTGTCTCTTACCAAGTCATGGATAGGCGGTTGCGAGTACGATAAGGATAAGATGAGGGTAGACTTCGGTTATCAGACCAACCTGTCAGATCTTGTAAAGGCCGAAAAGGAAGCCACAAATATTCCTATCGTTGAGGTTCCTGATCTGGACGGTAAGTATTTTGAGGTATGGTGCCTCAAGAAGGGTGGAGATCCTGATGATCCCGATGATTGGGAGGATATGCCTATCCGTTCTGCCGAGTATCATGATGACGGTTACATGTATATGTTCACCGATTATGTACCTGTAGGCAATGAGATGCTGCCCTTGGAATTTGAAGACTATGATCAGGTGCTGGTTACATTCCACAATCCTATAGACAAGCCTGAGATGACTCTTAAATATACAGGCAGTTATTATCCGAAACCCCTTGATTCCGCATGGGTGGCACAGGGTAAGATAGTTCCTGATTTCTATAACGAGATAGCAACTCCTAACCCCAATGTATTCGGTGGTGTTGTTTCAAAGGATGCTCTGCCTCCTGTCATGATGAAGGCTCCTTATGAGGACGGTTCATTCGGACTTGATGCCGATACCAGGGAACTGAGATTCAAGTTCTCAAGAGAGGTACAGGTGGATGATGCTCTCGAAGGCTCTCTCAAAGCTATTGCTTACGTAGGTACTGAGGTTTGGAAACCGACTTGGGATTCTGAGAACTCACAACTGGTAATTACACGTCCCGAAGGAAAAACCACTCCTCTTAAGGGTGATTACAAGATAGAATTGGTACAGATTCTTGACAAGAGCGGCGGTCAGGGCGACGATGTGGTGCTCAACTACCATTTCGGTGATTTCACCACGACTCCTTCCGAGGCTGTAGAATATACCCATTCAGACTGGAGAAGCACTCTGACTAATCCTTCCAACAATAAGGGATGCCTGCCTCTCGGTACATGGACACATTGCTACGTCAGCAGTACAGACGAGCAGTTTGCAATGGGAGACGGAGAACAGGCTGCAGGTAAGGTACGTCTGTATGTAATGGACTACACAGATCTTGACAACTGCGGTTACTATCTGGCAAGCCGTAACACCAAGGGTAACAGTAAGGCTAAGTATAGCGGTAATATATTTACAATAATCAACTTTACCCAGGCTGGCGCATACAGCATCAAGTTCAAGGCTACCGGATGGGATAAGACGACCGAGTCAAGTGGCGTAGAGACACACTTGTATCTCTATCCCAAACCCAGCGGTAATGCTGACGAATTTACTTTTGATTCATTTACCAATAGTACAGTAGCTGCTACCAAGACAGATCTTGGTTCGATAGATGCCACTACATATCTGTCCAGTTCCAAAGTTAAGGATGTAAGTACCGGAAAATGGCCGGATGATGTCCAGACGTTAGAGTACACATTCAATATCGCTACTCCCGGTGATTATGTATTTGAGTGGTGTATATTTAACGGTGGTTCAAGCGGATTGCTGATAGGTAACTATACAATCGGAACTCTGGGCTCATCAGACCTGTCAACTCCGTATGTAAAGAAACTTAACAACGCTATTGCAGCAGCACAGGACAAACTTAACTCTGTAGTGGAGGATAAGTATAAGGGTTCATGCTATGAGGCTCTCGGCAATGCCATTACCCAGAATCAGTCATATAAGGGTAACTACCCAAGCAAGTATGATTCCATTGTGGCCTACATCGGAAACTGTGTAAATGACCAGAAACTGCGCATGGATACGGTAGACCTGTTCTACACGACTCATGAGAAAGCCGTAGCCAAGCTGGCTCAATTCAAGGATGATATGGCCAAGTATATTAACCTGAGTGTAAGCCAGGCTCTCAGTGCACACATTACTGCAAATGCAGATTATGTATGCCAGACTAAGACCACTGCCGATCTTACCGCTCAGATCAATGCTTACAAGGCTGAGATAAAGGCCGTTGATGACCGTATGGCATTGAATGAGAAACTTATTGCCAAGATCAATGAGGCAAATGCTTTGGCTAACGCTGCAAACCGCCGTCAGGATTATCCCGAATACGCAACTCTGGTAAGCGGCCTTGAAACCGCCCAGGCATTTGATGATGTAAATTCTTCAGATAAGGCGGTTTTGGATGCAATCGATGCTCTTGCTGATTCTCAGAGAGGATATGTATTCAAGATTGATTACTATCTGGCAAAGACAAGACAGATGAAGGAACTGTTTGCGCTCGCCGATAAACTTGGATATGATTTTGCCGAATTTGAAGGCGGAAAGGAGGGAGTTGCAACATTGGTTAATACACTTCAGGATGATGATGCACAGTTGACCAAGGCGCTTCGTGAGGCTTCGATCCTGCAGATCCTTAAGAAGTACAAAGAGAACAAGCCTGCCGATATGGCTAAATTGGACAGTCTGGATGTAAGTGCTCTTATGAATAACTACTTCCTTTACAATGAAGCCGATAGCATAAATGATATGGAAAAGAACGACGGCGTATGGAGAATCAAGAAAGATGTGGTTAATACAACCGCTATTCCGGGTTGGACCATTACTCCTACTTCCGGCAATTGGTATCCTATCAAGACAAAGGTAGATGAAGGTGATCCTCTCAATTGGAGTGTTGACGGTCATGTATTCTATGGCAGCCTCAGATGTGACACAAGATCAAAGGCTACTCTGGTCAATGTTGTAGAGGGCCTTCCGGAAGGTTACTACATGGTAGGTGTAAACGGTTACAACAATACTTCTGACCTGTACTATGACTTTAAGACAGATTCTGTTCATTACAATGACAGGCTTAAAGAACTGAATGGCGGAAATAAGTGGACTTATTATGCTGAGGTTTCCATGGATTCAGTACTTGTTGTAGGCGATCTGGTTTATACTCTTGACCAGCAGTCAAGTTCAAGCGGTGTATTTGACCTCAAGAATGCAGTCCTCCGCCTGCATGGTAGATATGACCTGTGTGATTATGATGCAGCCATAACCGCTCAGGAGGCTAAATTGGCGCAGATTATTACTGTTGTAGATGCTCCTGCACAGGAAACCGAAGGCGTACAGTACTTCAATCTGAGCGGTGTACAGATCAATAATCCTAAGTCAGGTGAGATCATCATCCGCAGGACAGTACGTAACGGAAAGGTTGTAGTTGACAAGGTGCTGATCAAGTAACCTGAAACACAACCGACAAAAAAAGGGTGACTCAATAGAGCCACCCTTTTTTATTATCGGATATAAATCAGAAGCCTCCGAAACCGCCACCGAAGCCGCCGCCACCGAAGCCGCCGCCACCGAAGCCGCCGAAATCACCTCCAAAGTCTCCCATCATCATCATTCCGCCGCCAAAGTTCATCTCACTTACCTGGCAGCCCTTGGGGAGAGTAAAGAATGCGGGATCAACATCCTCGGCAATGAAGTTCTGTGCAGTCTGGCTTGTGGTTGACCAGTCGCTCTCAGTTACGGTTGACAGAGGAATTCCCTCATAAACGCAAACTGTGATGTTCTGGGTAAAGCCCATCTGGTTGCTGGGGCTCATTGAGTACTTCTTGCAAGTAACACCTGCAACTACCTCCTCACCGAGTTCCTTGATCTTGTTACGGCGAATGGTTTTCTTGTCCAGGTTCATCCAGTCGATTTCGCCTAACTGGCCTATTTGGGCACCACCCATACCGAAACCGCCAAAGCCGCCCATACCGCCGCCACGACCGTTACGTGCACCGCCGAATATAGGCATTGCGGTTGCAGTGTTCTCCTTCTCGTTGATGGTATAGGTTGTGTCACCTACAGATATTGTACGGGTGATGTTCTCACCGTAAACGGTTATTCTTGCAGTCTTCTTGCCGTAATCATCAAAGTAGATCTGCTCTCTCATGTCGCTTGAGTTGAAGCTGTTCATTCTGGCCAGGAATGCACTGTCATTGAAAGCAGCAACTCCGCCGCCACCTCCCATTGCAGCCATCTGTGAGAAATCAGGCATGTCACCCATATCGGATGTTACTGTTATAACTCCTGACTTAACGCCAAAAAGTACCTCCTTAACCTCTTTTTTCTTTGCGCCCGCTGAGAGGCATACTGCCATCATCAGGGCAGCCATCATAATTTTTTTCATTGTCCTTATTTTAAAATTGTAAATAATTCGTGTTGTCGTAAAGAATATACAACACTCCCCGAAAAGTTAAAACAGGAACAGAGGCGTCAGAAAAGTTTAGTTATAAGGTCCGGACGGCCGATACGACGCAACTCGGATATCAGACGGTGGCGTTGGGCGGGATCGTACCAGAAGAAAAATTGGCGCTGGGCCTGCTTGTCGCGGTCGGTACGTGCGGTGTAGACGGGCTGCATGGTGTAAGGATTTATGCCCGTGTAGAATATCTCGGTGCTCAGGGTCATGGGAGTGGGCGTGAAATCCTGAATCTGCTCCAGCTTGAAATTGAGCCGCTTGGTTATGATGGCAAGTTCGGCCATATCCTCCTCGGAACAACCCGGATGACTGCTTATAAAGTAGGGGATAAGCTGCTGACGCAGACCGCACTCCTTGTTTATCTTGTCAAAAGTTTTCTTAAACTGCTCAAACTGAAGGAAAGATGGCTTGCGCATAAGTGCCAGAACGGAGTCCGATGTGTGCTCGGGTGCCACCTTAAGGCGTCCGCTCACATGTCGGCCTATGAGTTCACGTGCATAATCCAAATGTGACTTGTCGGCCTTGGGGTCGGGGTCACGATACTGGAGTATGTCATAGCGGATACCGCTGCCTATGCAGGTCTTCTTTATTCCCGGAATTTTGTCGGCATCCTTGTACAGTTGTGTCAGGGCAGTAAGGTCAGTGCCCAAGTTGGGGCAGACCTTGGGGGTAAGGCATGTGGGGCGTTTGCAGTGCAGACACTTGTTTTTGTCTCGGCCGCCGGTGCCGTACATGTTGGCCGACGGGCCTCCCAGGTCCGATACATACCCCTTGAAATCCTCCATTTGGGTTATCTGGCGCAACTCCCTGAGTATGCTCTCACGGCTGCGGCTCACAATCTGCTTGCCCTGATGGGCCGATATGGTGCAGAACGAGCAGCCTCCATAGCATCCGCGGTGAATGGTTACCGAGTGCCGTATCATCTCATATGCCGGGATGCGCTTACCGTTGTAACGGGGATGGGGCAGACGGGTATAGGGCAGGTCGTAGATGGCGTCAAGTTCAGGAGTGGTGAGTGGAGGATAGGGCGGGTTTACCACAACATATCGCTTGCCTGTGGGCTGTATTATGCGGTGGGCCTCAATCATGTTTGACTCCTCCTCGATGATGCGGAAGTTTGCCGCCTGG
>CACZMI010000045.1 GCA_902782245.1 uncultured Bacteroidales bacterium
TTCTTTTCAATTTTATTGTTACCAGAACCAATTGTAAGAACAACTTCTTTAACACCAGAAGCACGGTAGAGGAGATCAAGTTTACCGACAATCTCACCGGCGTTGCGAGCCAGGAGCAGCTCAATCTTGCCGGGCTCAAGAACCCAGTCGTACTTGGCTTCGTCCCAGTACTTGAGTGACTCAACCGGTATGCTTATCAAAGCGGGGTATGTCTTTCCCGCAGGAATCTGCCACTTATTGAATCCCTTGAGTTCCTTGTAAGGCCACTCAACCTTTGAATCCACGCGGTGTACATAAATCTGGGGAACATCATACTGAGCGTACTTTCCCTTGTTCTCAATCGTGAAGGCAACCGTGATCACCTCACCGTCCTTATACTCGGTCTTACCTTCAGCAATAGCAGCATAATCAGTATGCTCGTATGCCAGACCGAAATTATAATACACAATCTCAGAGTATCCCAGGCCATATCCGAACGGATACATGACCGGCTTGTTCTTGGTGTCGAACCAACGGTAACCTACCAGCAAATCCTCGCTGTAAAGAGCTGTACCGCGGCCTGTAGCGCCCTTAAGCATCTCCTCGGCCTTGCTGTCCTCCTGAACCAGCGATACGAACACATCCTGGTTGATGGGAGCATCGGTCTGCGGGAAACTGCCTGTAGCGTATGCGGGGCTGTCCTCCAGCTTGTAGGGATATGAGAACGGCAGACGTCCGCTCGGAGCGAACTTACCAATCAGGATATCAGCCAATGCGTTACCGCCCTCGGTACCGTTGAACCATGACTGAACAATAGCCGGGCAGCAGGCCTGAACGCGGTTCAGATCAACCGGAGCGCCGGCAACTGCAATGAACACAACGTTGGGATTTACAGCCGCCACAGCCTCCAGCACATCCTCCTGATTATAAGGCAGATCCATGCTGCGACGGTCACTACCCTCGGTCTCATGCGCACGGTTGTCACCACCGATGAACAGCACCAGGTCAGCACCCTTAGCGGCCTTTACAGCCTCCTCCTGCAGCTTCTTTGCAGTATCATCAGGCTTGGGAGCAGCAGCAGGAGCCTGAGCACCGCCACGACGGCCAAAACCGCCAAAGCCACCGCCGAAACCGCCAAAACCGCCACGGGCCTGCTGTGAAGTATACCCCTGGGCATATACGATCTTAGCCTTATCACCAATACGGTTACGCAGTCCAGCCAGAGGAGTAATCTCATACAGAGCCTTAACGCCTGCACCGACACCGCCTGTAGCCATAATCTTGTCGGCATTGTCACCGATAACGGCAATAGTCTTGACCTTATCAAGGTCTATAGGCAGCAGACTGCCCTCATTCTTAAGCAGAACTATTGACTCGCGTGCAATACCGTATGCAATGCTTGCCTGCTCGGGCTTGGCAGTCATCTCGACATTAGCCTTATCCTCTGGAACGGGGTCGATGACCAGACGCACGCGCAGAATCTCACGCACGCGCTCATCGATAACAGCCTCAGAAACAGCGCCTGCAGCAACAGAATCCAGCAGAGCCTGACCCAGATACTGAGAGTTAGGCATCTCCACGTTCAGACCGGCAACAACTGAACCCACAGTGCTGTGAGTGCCGCCCCAATCAGAAATTACCATACCCTTGAAGCCCCAGTCCTGACGCAGGATAGAGTTAAGCAACTCATAATTCTCGGCGCACCAGTATCCGTTAATCTTGTTGTAGGCCGACATCACACCATATGCGTTACCCTGAACTACAGCAGCCTCAAACGGAGGCAGGTAGATCTCACGCATGGCACGAGGGCTTACGATAACGTTCACGCTACCGCGGTTGGTCTCCTGGTTGTTCAGCGCAAAATGCTTTACGCATACAGCCACACCGTTATCCTGAACACCTTGAGTGTATGCAACCGCTAAACGTGAACTCAGCAAGGGATCCTCACTGAGATATTCATATGTACGTCCTCCTGTAGGAATTCGCTGAATGTTTATGGCAGGACCCAAAATCATGTCCTTACCGCGCAGTTTGGCCTCGCGTGCCATACCCAATCCGCATTGATATGCCATTCCCTGGTTCCATGTAGCAGCCAGGGCCGATCCTGTGGGGAAGAATGTGGCAGAGTCAGTGGTCAGATGCAGGGAGTTCCATGAATGCGGCTCCATCTCCTCACGGATACCAAAAGGACCGTCGGCATAAACCATATCGGCAATACCCTGAGCGGGAACACCCTCGGATGTGAACATATGCTTGCCGTGAAGCATGGCGACCTTCTCCTCAAGGGTCATCTGCTTGATAATCTGCGTAATCTTCTTCTCATTCCGCATAAGAGGATCATCATAACCCTTTACGTCACGCGACAATGTTGCATCGCCATTACAGCCGCTCAACGCCATTCCCATAAACAGCATTGCGACCCAAAACATATTCTTTTTCATAAGTTATTAAAGGACAATTAGTAACCCGTGTAATCACTCCATTCCGTCTGACGGTATGCATCATTAAGGCCCGATGCCTCATACCTGGACAACGGCATATATACGCTCAGTCCGCTGTATGAATTGACCTTTATCTGTTCGGCATCACCCGGGAAAATATATGGAGTGGATATCTTGAACGATACGCATTTGGCCAGTTGCAGGCGGAACTCGTTCATGAGTTCACGGTCAGTGCCCAGTTTCTCCACCACATCCTCCAGGTCAAAGAACACATGATTGTTAAACCGGTCAAAACACTGGACCTTGCTCACTTCAATGCTGTCAACATTAGCGCCATATCCGGCAGCTATCTTACGGAAACAACGGGCCAGGCTATCCAGTTCGGCGGTATTGACCAGTGATACACCGGCCATCTGCTCCCACCCGCTCATGGAGTTGTAATACTGATAGAACTCGTTGCATACCTTAAGCACGCTGCCGTTCAGCAGATCACGTGTAACTATATGATACGGGAATCCGTAACTCACTACCTCATAGCATGATGAGATAATATACTGGGCCTTGTTCCTGAGAGCGTACATAACCTCCACGTTACCCATGTAGCAGGCGTCAAACAGGATAAAGTCAAACACATCGTCCGGGATGGCATCGGCCATATCTCCCAGTTCCATGCATGTGTATGAGGGACTCTGACCCTTACGGTCCTCCCATGAGAAAGCCTTGGTCTCGGGGCCGAACGGATCGCGCCTGCCTTCCAGCAGGGTTTTCACCTTATTGCCGCGTAACGGTGCATAGTTCATGTTGGGGGCCACAAAATGCAGTTTGTCAGTAGGAATCCATCCCGTTCCGTGCGACCACATAACCAGTCCGTAATGCTCTGCCTTCCAGTCTTTCAGCACGTCATCTATCACCTTACGCAGTACCATCGGGTCCGATGTATCCAACTCCGGGTACTTGGCAATGGTATCAATCCTGAGATTGTGGACATGCAGCAAAGCGGGAGCAAAATCCTTACGGTCCAGGAAAACCAGCAGATTGTAATTGTCCATTCCGCTGCTTACGCTGGTGTTCATCGCGTAGATATTTGAGTTGGCCGTATTGGAAAGATTGTTGTCAGCCCCGATATAAACCAGAACCGTCCTGTTTATCTTATGGTCAATCTCATCATTGAAGATACAGGAATTCATCACCAGGAGTGCACACACAAGTGCAAACCCCATCCTGACCCTGTTTAAAACAAACTTTTTCATTTCTGCTCTGCTGTACGGTCAATATCAATAAGCCTGTATGAACTGTTAAAACTCAGTTCATCACCGTTGTCAAGCAAGAGTTCATACAACTTGCCGTCATGCTCAAAACGGCGTATCTCCCTGCCTGGAAACTCATCGGCCATAAAATTCTTTATCTTTGAAGGAATCAGTACGTCCGGCACGGCACCATCGGTACATTCGCACTCCGTAAGGCTGCCGTCCTTTGAGAACTGCAGCTTCACTCCGCCTGCCAACTTTACCTCATATTGTATAAGGCTTGCCCTGCGCTCCATCTCCACCTTCTTTATCCTGGTGTCGGGATATGCCTTGCCCACAATCTTCTGCGCTTTTTCAGGCAGCCTGTCAAAAGCAATCTCCACATCCTCGGCAGCCACAGGCAGCACCAGCATCAGAGCCAGAACCGTATACAGAAACCTTTTCATCCTGTCTTATTTAATGGGACGCAGCATACCGCCGCCGGTCTTTAATTCCTTACCTTCCAAGGGCGCGTTGGCCGGATCTGCCGGATCATACCAGATGGTGTGCCTGCCCTTCAACTGTTTGAGCCCCTTCTTGAGCGGCTGGTCAAACTCGATGGAGGTAATGTAAACGTCACCCTTGGCGCTCCACATTGACCCCTTGCCCATATGAACCCTTACCGTACGCATATCGGTAGGATCACCTGTTATACGGCCGTATAACTTGCCGCTCTTATGGAGTTTGAGTTCGACGGAACTCAGGCTGTCCACAAAAATATCACCGCTAAGAGTCTGTTTCTCAAGTTCTATCACGCCCTCGCCCTGATTGTAACCCTTGGGGCCCCAGTCATCGCGCTGAAGGGCTATGATCACATCGTTCCTGCAACTTATCTTATTGCCTGTCAGGAAAACGTTGCCATAGGCATTGGTAATCAGGATAAGCGGTCCCTCGCCAATGCTCAGGGTATTCTTTCTGAGCACCAGCGTACCCTCGGTGAGTTTCTCCTTACGTTCCTTGTCAGTATCATAAATCAGGAATCCGCTTACTCCGCCCGATTTCAACTCACTGGTATTCAGTTCCATCTTACCGCCAAACAAACTGCCTATAGTCCATCGGCCCGATGACATACGGCATTTTTCAGTCTCAATGATACCGCCCTTGGTATTGAACAGCGGCGATGCCTGACCGGTGCTCTGTGATGTAGCCTCAGTCAGTAATAACTTTCCGTTATTTGATGCATAGAAACACGGGCTCTGATGGTCTATGGTGCGTATATCGGTCTTGGTTACATCAATCTCGGCCTCGTTTATGGAGCAGATGCCGGCCGATCCCTGACGGTTTGTAGTAACATTGCCGCGGGTAAGTATCGCCTTGGTTCCCTGCCCGCTCATAGTGATGCCGTCGGCCTGGGGCGCGTGCGAAGTCACAGTACACTGATCAACATAAACCATGCATCCTCCATCGGCCAGCAATGCCGAATTCACACCGTTCTCGCGGCGTTTGTCATCATTGATTCCGCCCGATGTCTTGTTCATTCTCAGTTGGGTAAGGTACAGTTCGGTTCCGTTTGTGGCATATATGACACTCATTCCCTGCTCAAAGGATTCGACCGATGTGTGTGAACGGTTCTCGAATTTGTCTTTGTTGCCGTCCACAAACCAGGAACCTTGAGGCGATCTCTGTCCCCAGACGACTGCCGGGAACAGGCAAACAGTAAACAGGACGTTTAATTTCATAAGCATAATTATAATGTAATTACATTCGGTAAAGGTAGCATTATTTTGTAACTTCGCAGTCAAATAAAACAAAAAAGTATGAATCACCGAATCATCACGTGTATCCTCAGCGCTACACTTTTAACCGCCTGTAATATGCAGAACAACCCGTTGATATCAGAGTCACCGCTCCCGTACGGTGCCCCGCAGTTTGACAAGATCCGTAATGAACACTACCTGCCAGCCTTTGAGGAGGCTTTCCGTCAGGGCAAGCAGGAGATTGACGCCATAGTGAATAATCCCGATGCCCCCACCTTCCAGAACACCATCGAGGCTCTGGAATACTCAGGCGCCCTGGTAAGCAAAGTTGGCTCCATATTCTACAACATACTTGAGGCCGATGCCACCGATGAGCTCCAGGAGATAGCCGAGAAGGTATCGCCCATGTCAACCGAGTACTCCATGTACATAAGCCTCAACGACAAACTGTTTGAGCGCATCAAAACCGTTTATAACCAGCGTGAAAGCCTGGGGCTGGACCCCGATCAGAAAAAGCTGCTCGAGGACACCTACAAGTCATTCGAGCGCAGCGGAGCCAACCTGAGCCCCGAGGACAAGAAGAAATACAGTGAAATCAATGAGAAACTCTCACTTCTGACCCTCCAGTTCCAGAAGAACCAGCTCTCATCCACCAACAACTTCCAGATGGTCCTGACCGATGAGAAAGACCTTGCCGGACTGCCCGGTTACATCCGCGATATGGCCGCACAGGCAGCCAAGGACAAAGGTGTTGAGGGTTGGCTTTTTGATCTGTCAGCTCCCAGTTACGGCGGATTCGTCAAGTTCAGTGACCGCCGTGACCTGCGTGAAAAGATGTATCGCGCTTACAACACACGCGCCTTTGGCGACGAGTGGGACAACACCGAGACCATCCGCCAGATAGTTAACCTGCGCTATCAGGAGGCCGCTCTGCTTGGTTACAAGGACTATGCAGACTACAAGACCGAGTTGCGTATGGTCAAGAACGGTGATGCCGTATGGAAATTCATCGAGGAACTCCGCGCTCCCGCACTGCCCAAGGCCAAAGAGGAGGTAGCCGAGCTCAACAGATACGCCAAGTCAATAGGCTTTGACGGTGATCAGATCCGCCCCTGGGACTTCAGTTACTACGCCGAGAAGCAGCGTGTAGCCAAGTATAACCTGACCGATGAGGAACTCAAACCCTATTTCCGCCTTGAGGACTGCATAGACGCCATTTTCAGCCTGGCTCACACACTCTACGGCATCAACTTCAAACCCGCCGATGTCCCGGTATATCACCCCGATGTAAAAGTATATGAGGTAACTGACGCCGACGGCTCATTCCTGGCACTCTTCTACGCCGATTTCTTCCCTCGCGCAACCAAGCGCAGCGGTGCCTGGATGACCTCTTTCCGCGACCTTAAGATACAGGACGGAGTTGAAGAGCGCCCCTTCATCAGCCTGGTAACCAACTTCACCAAACCCACGGCCGATACCCCCAGCCTCATTACACACGATGAGTTCACCACCATGCTCCACGAGTTCGGACACTCCCTGCACGGAATCCTGGCCAAGGGCCGTTACCCATCGATGACCGGCACCAGCGTGGACCACGACTTTGTGGAACTTCCCAGCCAGATAATGGAGAACTGGGCCTATGAGAAGGAGTACCTGACCACCTTCGCCAAGCACTATCAGACCGGAGCACCCCTGCCCGACTCTCTGATAGCCAAAATCAAGGCCTCCAAGAACTACCTGAGCGCCTACTACCACATGCGCCAGCTGCAGTTCGGAATCCTGGATATGAACTACCACACCCGGACCAAACCCATAGAGGGTGAGATCATAAAGTTTGAGAAGAACGCCCTGCTGTCGACCGATGTGCTCCCCAGCGTACCCGAGTGTATAATCTCAACCTCATTCAGCCACATATTCAGCGGCGGTTATGCAGCAGGTTACTACTCATACAAGTGGGCCGAAGTCCTGGCAGCCGACGGATTCAGCCTCTTTGAGGAGAAGGGAATCTTTGACAAGGAGACAGCCGGCAAGTTCCGCCACCTGCTGGAGCAGGGCGGCAGCGTTGAGGCCGCTCAGCTTTACCGTGAATTCCGCGGACATGATCCCGAGCCCGCAGCACTTCTGCGCCAGCTGGAAATAATTGAGTAACAACGATTTGAACAAAAGGACTATACTGTTTATCGCATATCTTCTTGCCGTGCAGGCTCCGGCCTTTGCACAGCAGGAAGATACGCTGTATTATACCATCCCGGAGGTTACCCTGACCGAGCACAGGAACATATCGGCCATAAGCGGAACCATGGCCAGCGGCATCCGCATAGACTCCAAAATAATGCAGACCTACCCCAAGATATTCGGTTACACGGATCCCATGCGATACCTCCAGTCACTGCCCGGCGTGAGCACAAACTCCGACCAGGAGGGAGGCCTGCATGTGCAGGGCGGAGAGTCGTCGCACAACCAGCTTACGGTATCTGACGTACCCGTATACGGCTCTATGAACTTTACGGGACTCTTCTCGCTGTTCAACCAGGACCACCTGCCCACCGTAGAGTTCAGCACCACCTCCAGGTCTGCCTGGCTGGGAGCCCGGCTCTCCATGGATCACGCCGATACCATACCGCACCGGTTGTCCGGAACCGCATCGCTTGGTCTCATATCGGGCCAGACCACCGTCTGCGCTCCGTTGTCGGACCAGACTGCTCTCACGCTTTCCGTGCGCCGGTCATTCATCAACACCTTCTACGGGTCGGTTTTTAAATATGACGGCAACCCCCTGCGCTTTGGTTTTACTGATGCCAACCTTACGCTGCTGAGCCGTCTTGACAGCCGTAACACACTGGATTTCAATGTACTGTTCAACCATGACAAGGGCTCAAGCGTATACGGTCTCACCAAAATCTCAATGGATTGCACCTGGGGCAATACGCTGGCATCGGTCCGCTGGAGACATCACGGCGGGCGCGTAAGTTCATCCACATCGGCATTCATCAGCAAGTACGCCATGAAGGGAAATATGGACAACAGCCTGGCCAAAGGATCCATGCCGGCGCAAATCACCCATTATGGACTCCAGACCTCCCTCAAACTGCCCCTGGCCTTTGTTCTGGAGGCCGATGCCAACCGCTATGACATCCTGCCGCAGGACCCGCGCGTATCCATAAATATGGAGGGAGCCGCCCCGCAGCCCAGGCAGGACGCGCTGTTGGGCAACATCTACGTAAACCGCATGTTCAAAATCGGTCACGGATTCGGTATAACCCCGCATCTGCTGCTGTCGGGTTACACCGAGAAAGGTATTTATGACTGCTTCAACGCCGACCCCTCGGTCACGTTTGAGTACAATATGTATCGCAAGGGCAAACTCACGCTGGAGTCCGGCATCAGGCATCAGTACCTGTCACAGACCGGAATAAGCAACGTAGGGCTTCCCATTGAGTTCTGGGTGGCTGCAGGACGTTATTTCAAGCCCCAGAGTTCCAGGTTCGCCACACTCTCCTATGACCTTGAATTCCTGCAGTCCAAATATGCGTTCTCCATTCAGGCATATGCCAAACGGCTTGAGAACCAGACCGAGTACACGGGTTTCATTTATGATCTGATTGCCCGCCCGTACCGTCTGGAGGACAACCTGCTCATATGCTCCGGTTACAACTACGGACTCAACGTGATGCTGGCCCGGCAGGCAGGCTCCGTAACCGGCTGGGTCAGTTACTCTTACGGACAGTCCCTGCGTCAGGGTGACGGTGTCCTCTATCCCAAGCTGTTCCACTCGTCGCACGAGCGCCGTCACGAGCTTAATGCCGTACTCACCTATACCATAGGCCGTTTTGAACTTGGAGGCAGTTACATATTGGGTTCCGGCAGCCCCTTTACGCCCGCCAAGAACCTCTACCTGATGGGCAACAACCTTATCATATTCTATGATGACTACAACTCGGCCACACTCCCGCCCTATATGCGCCTGGACCTGTCGGCCACATATAATCTGCCGCGCAAGGGGCGTCTGGAGCACAGCCTCAACCTGTCGGTGTTCAACGCCACGGCGCACAAGAACTACACCATGGGATATATCAATGCCAATCCGGACAAACTGACCATCCGCTACAAACTGGCCAAGCTCATAATACCCGTAATCCCGTCCATAAGTTATTCATGCCGATTCTGATATGAAAAGATACCTATACATACTCATAGCGCTCGCCACATTCATCTCATGTGAGCCACAGCTGCCCGAGAGTACCGATATGCTGGTCATCGAGGGCTGGATAGAGAACAATGGCGCGCCCAAGGTATTCGTCACGTCATCCATATCGGCCACGCTCCAGGAAAAGAACATCACGGACCTTATTGACCATGTAGCCATGGATGCCGATGTCACCATCACGCACAACGGGGTTGACTATAAACTCAAGCCGTCCATCCGTAACGAGTATCTGCTCAAGGTATGCTACACCAGCAACAGTCTCAAGGGAGAGGTTGGAGGCACATACCGCCTGAACGTGAAATGGAGAGGCATGGAGGCTAGCGCTACAACCACCATACCTGCGCCCGGCACAGTTGATTCCATTGCCGTTGAGTGCCATCAAACAATTGATTCGCTGTATGTTGTTAAAGTGCGCCCCGTGCCCGCTCCCGGCGTTCCCTATTATATGTTCTTCAGTATGGACGTGGATAAGGACCCCACCTATCAGGCATCATATATGGGCACCTATGACAGCAGTCAAACGCAGGATATGATTGCCGTAAACCGCGGCTACAACGATCCCATAAAAGAGAATATCTATTTCTACTCCATGGGTGACAGCGTGCGGTTCAAGATTGCATCGCTTGAGCCCGATGCCTATGATTTCTGGTGCAAGTTTGATGAGATACGCCTATTCAGCCACGTGGCCCTTCTGCCCTATTCCACTAATCTGACCGGCAATGTACATGGCGGCCTGGGTTACTTTTTCGGCTACGGCGTGAATTACTACAGCACAAAAATAAAATGATACAAAAGGGGACAGACCCCTTTTGTATCATTTTTAGCTCGTTTGGGATCAGAAGCCGCCGCCGAAGCCGCCACCGCCGCCGAATCCACCGGCACCACCTCCGAAGCCGCCGCCTCCGCCGAAGCCGCCGCCACCAAAGTCACCGCCGCCCATGCCGCCGCCGAAGCCGCCCATGCCTGCGCCGCCGCCAAAGTTCATCTGCATCTCCTCTACCTTATAATCGGCCGGGAGTTCAAACAGTGCGGGGTCTACATCGGTCTCCTCAAGTTTCTCAACGGTCTGACCCATTGTGCCGTAATCGGTAATGGTCTCGGACTTCATTGTCAGGTTCTTGTAAATCCAGAGAGTCATCTGGGTCTGATAGCCCTGGTTGCTCTGGGTTACGGAGTACATCTTGCACATTACACCTGCAACTTCCTCCTCACCTAACTCCTTGATCTTGTTCTTCTTAATGGTCTTGGCATCCAGGTTCTCCCAGTCAAACATAGGAGTGGTCTGGGCACCCATACCGCCCATCATACCACCGCCGAATCCGCCCATGCCACGGCCACCGCCGCCGCCCTGACCGCCACGACGTCCGCCGAATGACGGCATCTTAGTGGCCGATTTCTCTGCGTCGTTGATCTGGTAATTATCCTCGCCGATAGCCAGTGAACGGGTTGTTCCGGCCTCACCGCGGGTTGTAACGGTTACGGTCTTCTTGCCGTAATCATCAAAATAAATCTTGGTAACCATCTGGCTGGGGTCAAAGTTCATCTGACGCTCGCCACGCTGACCGCCCTGACCGCCACGACCGCCCTGGGGAGCACCCTGGGGACGCTGACCGCCGCCCATACCTGCGCCGCCGCCGAACTGGCCGCCGCCAAAGCCTGCACCGCCGCCCATGCCCTGGAACTGGCCCATATTGTTAGCCATTGTTATAACACCTGATTTGATGCCAAGAACCGGCTCGGATACTTCCTTCTTATCCTTCTTAGCCGCATTGACCGAAAGGCTCACTGCCGCAAGCATCATGGCGGCAACCATAAGTTTTCTCATTTGCATTCTATTGTTTAAGGTTTATACTTTGATTCTAAAAAATAGTATAAGGTTTAAAGGCCGATGTTAAATCATTCACTCCACTATTTTTGCCTTGGCCGAACCAACCTTGAACTTGATATCCATCTGCACGATTTTGCGCGCGTTGTCATCGGTAATATAGATGGTAAGAATGTCGCGGAACTTGTTCTTTCCCTTCTCCATGTAAGGCTCCACAAGTTTGAATACCAAGCAGTTATACTTTTTGCCCGATAACTTCACCGTCTCCTTGCCCTGATAAATCAGGCACTCGTCCAGAATCTCGGCCGCATCCACCAGACGGAAGTCGATGTGCTGCCCCTCCTTCATGCCCGATGTGTTCATGGCGCGAGCGTAACCCATCACGCTCACCATATCGTACACCGCAGTGCGGCTGCTCTCGGTGCGCTCCTTCACGCGTCCGTCCATGTAGTTCTTGCGCATCTGCGCACGGCAAACTCCGTCCTGAGCATATGTGTATCGGGCTGTCTCGGTATAAACGTCACCGCCCTCGTTGCACGATTTGCGGAAGTATACCGGACGCACATTATCGGCCTCCAGATATGTAGTAAGCGTATCGTTCATGCTGAAAATCTTCTCTGCAGCGCTCGTAGTGCGCGCAATCAGGTCCATGCGGACCACCTTCCGCCCCTCAAAAGTGGTGTTTCGGGTAATGAATCTTGCCTCGCCCGCCTTTATGGGGCCTATATGGAGAGAATACTTAAGAGTCTCGTTCTTCCAAGTCTGCTGTCCGTAGGCCATTCCGCCCGCCATCAGCATCAAAGCCAAAACAGTAACCCACCTTTTCATAAGTCAATCATTTTAGGTTCCTAAATATAAGATTCCCATTTCCCCGCAAAGTTAAAAAACTCTCCCACATCCCCACCCCCTGACCTTAGGGAACCGTAGCGCACGTAGAGCCATTTTCTTCCCCAAGGTGAGCGGGAAATACGCTTTCTCGCGGGCTACCCCCAGACCTTAGGGAGCCACAACGCACGTAGAGCCATTTTCTTCCCTAACGTCAGCGGGAAAAACGACGCCTCAATGTCACCTTTTCGGGAAAATCTCTATCTTTGAGAAAAATTACTAATTCTATTCACTATGCTTTTTGACGCAAAAACATACGCCAGCCGCCGCGCGGAACTGAGAGAGAAAGTGGGCAGCGGCCTGATCATCCTTCTGGGCAACAACAACGCCCCGTGTAACTACCCCGCCAACGGCTACACCTTCCGCCAGGACAGCTCGTTCCTGTACTTCACCGGCCAGGACCGCGACGCATTGGCGCTCGTGATCGATGCCGACAGCGGCAGCGAGTGGCTCCTGGGCGATGACATTGATATTGAGGACATTATCTGGACCGGATTCGTCCCGTCGGTTGCCGATCTGGCCGCGGAATGCGGTATCGCCAACAGCGCTCCTTTTGGTAAACTGTCCGATTTTGTGGCCGATGCCCCAAAAACCGGCCGAAAAATACATTTCCTCCCGCCCTACCGTCACGACCACATGATCCTGTTGTCCGACATGCTCGGCATTCACCCGCTTAAGACCCGCGATGCTGCATCGGTAGAACTCATAAAAGCGGTGGTAAGCATGCGCTCCATCAAATCGGCCGCCGAGATTGAGGAGATTGAGCGCGCCATGGCCATCGGCTACCAGATGCATACAGCTGCAATGAAGCACTGCAAACCCGGCGTGACCGAGAAGTCTATCGGCGGCATAATGGAGGGAATAGCAATGAGTTACGGCGCCAAAGTATCGTTCAGCAGCATAGTCTCCATGCACGGAGAGATTTTCCACGGAGACCCCTCGCTCAAACAACTTGAGCCAGGCCGTCTGCTCCTGGTCGATGCCGGTGCCGAGACCGTCAACAACTACTGTAGCGACAACACCCGCACCATGCCCATCAGCGGCCGGTTCACTCAGAAACAGCGCGATATCTATTCAATCGTCGAGGCCTGCCACGACCTGGTGATTGAGAAAGCCCGCCCCGATATGAAATGGATGGACATGCATCTGGACGTATGCCGCCTCATGACCGACCGCCTCAAGGACCTCGGCCTCATGAAAGGCAATACCGATGACGCCGTCGCAGCCGGAGCGCACGCCATGTTCCTGCAGCACGGTCTGGGCCACATGATGGGAATGGACGTGCACGATATGGAAGGCCTGGGCCAGATCTACGTCGGCTTTGACGATGAGGTCCGCCCCAGCACCCAGTTCGGCACCAACTGCCTGCGCTGCGGCCGCCGTCTCCAGCCCGGTTTCGTAATGACCGATGAGCCCGGAATCTACTTCATCCCCGCCCTCATCGACAAATGGAAGGCCGAAAAGATGCACACCGACTTCCTCAACTACGACAAAATCGAGCAATACCGCGACTTCGGAGGAATCCGCCTGGAGGACGACATCCTAATCACCCAAACCGGCTGCCGCGTCTTAGGAGAAAACATCATCCCCTACCACCCGGATGATGTAGAGAATTTCATGAAATGATACAAAAGGGGACAGACCCCTTTTGTACTATTTTTTACTGCAGCAATCCTTCATAGAGCAGCCGCAGCAGGAGTCTCCTTTCTTGCGTTTGTTTATTGCGCCAATCACCGCAGCTACTACAAGTGCAGTAATGACGACAATTGCAATAATTGTGGATGCGTTCATAGTACGGCCGATGCAATTAAGTAGCCAAGCCAGGATACTACCCAGGCAATGGCGCACTGGAAGATTACTACGTAGATGGCCCACTTGTCACCAAGCTCGCGGCGGATGCTGCTGATGGCGGCAACGCAGGGCGTGTATAACAGGCTGAATATCAGCATCGGAACGGCGGTGACAACGGTCAGCGACTCGGTCACGCCAAGCACCTCCATTGTAGCAACCACACTCTCCTTGGCCAGGAATCCGCTCACAAAAGAGGTGACGATTCGCCAGTCACCAAGACCCAGCGGGCGGAACAGCGGCTCCAGCACGCCTGCAACCCAGGCCATCATAGAGCCCTCGCCCTCCTCAACCATGTTGAATCGGAAATCAAACGTCTGCAGCAGCCAGATCACGATAGTGGCCACAAAGATCACCGTGAACGCACGCTGAACAAAGTCCTTGGTCTTGTCCCAAAGAAGATGGCTCACGTTTTTCAAACCAGGCATGCGGTAATTGGGCAGCTCCATAACAAACGGCGCAGCCACGTAATTCTTGCGGAACAGCTTGGTAATCAGCGCAACAAGAACGCCCACAAGTATCGAAAGCAGGTACAGACCGGCCAGAATCAGACCGCCCTTGCCCGGGAAGAAAGCATTGGTAAAGAATCCGTAAATAGGAATCTTGGCGCTGCAACTCATAAACGGAGTAAGCAGTATGGTCAGTTTACGGTCACGGGCCGATGGCAACGTCCTGGTAGCCATCACAGCCGGAACCGAACAGCCAAAACCGATGAGCAGAGGCACGATTGAACGTCCCGAGAGTCCCAGTTTACGCAGCAGCTTATCGGTCACAAAAGCAATACGTGCCATATAACCGCTGTCCTCAATCAGACTCAGGAAGAAGAACAGGATTATAATAATAGGTACAAAACTCAGCACGCTCCTCAATCAGACTCAGGAAGAAGAACAGGATTATAATAATAGGTACAAAACTCAGCACGCTGCCTACGCCGCCAAAAATACCGTTCTCAACCAGCGATACTATTGCCGGGCTGACATCGGCCCGCTCAAGACCGGCCACGCAAATGCCTGCAAGCCACTGGATTCCCTGATCCAGCCAGTCCTGCAGCGGTGCGCCCAGCACATCGATTGAGAGCCAGATAACCAGGCACATCACAACCAGGAAAATCGGAATTGCAGTCCATCGGCCCGTCAGAACGCGGTCAATGCGGCGGCTCCTCACATACTCCCTGCTCTTCTGCGGCTTGACCACCGTCTGTGAGCACAGGCGCTCTATGAATGAGAAACGCATATCTGCAATGGCGGCCGCGCGGTCCATGCCACGCTCCTCCTCCATCTGCAGTATGATGTGTTCCATG
>CACZMI010000046.1 GCA_902782245.1 uncultured Bacteroidales bacterium
GCGAACCTCTTTTTTTGTGGGCGTTGACGGATTCGAACCGCCGACCCTCTGCTTGTAAGGCAGATGCTCTGAACCAGCTGAGCTAAACGCCCGTGCTTTCCGTAAAAGCGGTGCAAAGTTAAGGACTTTTGCGGATAGTCAAAAACTTTACGACCTTTTTTTTGAATATTTTTCCCCGTATGGCTCTTTTATGGTATTTTTGCGGTACAAAATCATATAAAATAAAAATGGAAACAGTTCTCAGCGGCATACGCCCCACAGGTAACCTTCACCTTGGAAACTACTACGGTGCAGTAACAAGCTTCATCAAGCTTCAGGATTTGTACAGATGCTTCTTCTTTATAGCCGACTGGCACTCCCTTACCACACACCCCACCCCTGAGAACATACAGAACAGCGTCCGCACCATCCTGGCAGAGTACCTGGCCTGCGGACTGGACCCTGAGAAGGCTACAATATACGTACAGAGCGATGTACCCGAGGTAGTTGAACTCTACCTTTATCTTAATATGAACGCTTATCTGGGTGAGCTGGAGCGCGTAACCTCATTCAAGGAGAAGGCCCGCAAGCAGCCCGATAACGTAAACGCCGGTCTGCTTACCTATCCCACCCTGATGGCATCGGACATCATTATCCATAAGGCCAACAAGGTGCCTGTAGGCAAGGACCAGGAGCAGAACATGGAGATGGCCCGCAAGTTTGCCCGCCGTTTCAACCAGATGTACGGTGTTGAGTTCTTCCCAGAGCCCGCTTCATTCTCACTGGCAAAGGAGGGCGGAATAAAGATTCCCGGCCTGGACGGATCAGGTAAGATGGGTAAGAGCGAGGGCAACTGCATCTACCTGTGCGACGAGCCGTCAGTTATCCGTAAGAAGGTTATGAAAGCCGTTACCGATGCAGGTCCGCAGGCTATGAACAGTGAGAAGCCGGAGGTTATACAGAACCTGTTCACCCTGCTTGAAGTTGTATCTTCAAAGGATACCTACAACTATTTCAACGACAAATGGAATGACTGCACACTGCGTTACGGTGACCTCAAGAAACAGTTGGCCGAGGATATCGTAGCCGCTACCGATCCCATACGCGAGCGCATAAAGGAATTCTCCAGCAACACCGCACTTCTGGACAAGATTGCTCTGGCCGGTGCCGAGAAGGCCCGCGAGAGCGCATCCAAGACTCTGCGCGAGGTTCGCCAGATCATAGGATTCAGAGTGTATTAAGCACCTCAATTAAAAGGACTATATGAGCAAGATCAAGGATGCTGCCGATACAGCGTGGGCTGCAGTACGGACAGGCAAGTTCTGGAAGGAACTGATTATAATGACGGTGGGTATGGCCATTGCCGCCCTTGCGGTAAACTACTTCCTGGTTCCCAGTAAGCTGATTGTAGGAAGCATCTCCGGCCTTTCAATCGTGATAAGCGGCATATTCGACATCTTTGGCATGACCGTCAAGGTATCGACCGTTATCGTAATCATCAACGCCATCCTGCTTATTCTGGCATATCTGCTCATAGACAGGGAATTCGGAATAAAAACCGTCTATACCGCTCTGATACTGGGTCCACTCATGGACTTGTGGGAGAAAGTGTTACCGGCATCGGAACTGATTACAGACGGAACATCGGTCATGGGAGACATCTGGCTGGATTTGTGCTGTTTTGTACTTCTGCTCAGCGCATCCCAGGCCATACTGTTCCATATCAATGCTTCCACCGGAGGTCTGGATATCCTGGCCAAGATAGTAAACAAATACCTGCATTTTGACATCGGCGCATCCATATCCGTTGCCGGAGCAATCATCTGCTGCACGGCATTTGCCATCAATCCCTTCCGTATGGTTGTAGTGGGTCTTATAGGAACCTGGATAAACGGAATAGTAGTGGATTATTTTACCGCCAGCATAAACAAACGCAAGAGGGTTTGTATCATTTCCTCCAGCCACGAGATTCTGCGCAAGTACATTATTGAGGAGTTGGACCGCGGTTGCAGTCTTTACCATGTGACAGGCGGATACAGCGGTAAAGAAAACATAGAGATCCAGTCCCTGCTAACCCAGGATGAGTTCTCAAGACTCATGGACTTTATGAAGAAAAATGATATTCACGGATTCATTACCGCGGGTAATGTAAGTGAAATCTACGGACTCTGGAACAAACACAAACGCGGCCCGATAGGCTGATCAGAACCACTTTGCTATTTCCTGCTCGGATTTTATCACGTAAACCGTCTTGGCATCGGGCGTACGTGAAGGTATGCTGCACGCTTTAAGTGAACGTACCAGTTCCCGCATCTCATTATCCGACAAGCAGCGCCCTGCCGGTATGGCAGCTTTACGGGCCATGGCCAGAGCCATACTCTCAAGTTGACGGTCCTCCTCCTGTGTGGGATTGATCTTGAGGTCGGCAATCATATCTGTAATAAGACGCTCGTAATCCTGTCCTTCCATACCCGACGGAACACCCTGTACTGCTATCGCACCGCGTCCCATATCAGAAAGGTCAAATCCAAGGGCAGCAAAACGGGGTTTGAGTTCTTCAAAAAGCACTGCATCATTGGCCGACAACTGGAACATCTCCGGGAACAGAAGGCCCTGTGATGCCGATGCGTGACTCTTGGCATCGGCCATAAAACGGTCATAAAGGACCCTTATATGTGCACGGTGCTGGTCTATTACCATAAGCCCTTCATCCGAAGGGACAAGTATGTAGCGGTCGGCAAACTGATAGGGCTTGAGCGGTTCCTCCTGGGGTGAGGAGATTAAAGTCTCACTCATGGGTGTGTATGGTATCTCGCCCTCGTTCACCTTACGCTCCAGCACGTCTCCGTACAGTTTGCTCCAGTTCTCCCTGTTGGCCCGTGACTGTCCTGTCTCGCTGCGGGTCTGGGAGAAAGGATTGAAATCAGGATTATAACTTACCTTGGGCTGTGCCACCGGACGCGAAGCGTCATAGATGGGGATATCGGGCATATCGGCCGTATCGAATTCTATGGTGGGCATCTCCTCAAAACGGCCCACAGTCTCCTTTACTGCAGCCATGAGGATTTTCCATATCACCTGCTCATCCTGAAATTTTATCTCAGTCTTGGTAGGATGGATATTCACGTCGATAGTTTGGGGCGGAACAGTAAGGAATATGAAATATGACGGTTGGTCACTTTCAGGCACCAAGCCCTCATATGCGCTCAACACAGCCTTATGGAAATAAGGATGACGCATATAGCGGCCGTTTACAAAAAAGAACTGTTTGGCGCCCTTGCCTTTTACGTTATCCAGATTGGAGCAGAACCCGCTCACCTTCACAACCGATGTCTCCACCTCTACCGGAAGGAGGGCCTCATTCATCTTACGGCCGAACAGGTTGACAATACGCTGCTTTATGGCCGATACGGGCAGTGACAGCACCTGCTCTCCCTGATGCGTAAGTTCCACAGCGACCTCGGGGTGCGCAAGCGCCACACGCTCAATCTCGGTAAGTATATGTCCGAATTCAGTCTGATTGCTTTTAAGGAACTTACGACGTGCCGGAACATTGTAAAAAAGGTTACGGACGGTAAATGAACTGCCTGCAGGGCAAACGCATGGTTCCTGGCTTTCTGTCTCAGATGCCTTGACGGTTATTTCGGTACCGGTCTCGCTATCGGCCGTACGGGTACGCAACTGAACCTCAGCGACAGCGGCTATAGACGGCAGAGCCTCGCCGCGGAATCCGAATGTGGTAAGTGAAAACAGATCATCGGACCGGGTTATCTTGGAGGTGGCATGACGTTCAAATGCCGTACGGGCATCCTCACTGTTCATTCCGCAGCCGTTGTCAATTACCTGTATTGAGGTACGGCCGGCATCGGTCAGAATCACCTTGATGCTGTCCGCGCCTGCATCTACAGCATTCTCCACCAGTTCCTTGACCACCGATGCAGGGCGGTTTACCACCTCACCTGCCGCGATCTGACTGGCAACCTGCTGAGAAAGTACTTTAACCTTACACTCCATCGCTGTCAGAATAGGAAAGAACTGCCGTTAAGGAGATAGAACAGAAGTCCGGTCAGCAAGGTGATGAGCACCAGAGCCACGGGGAAAGTGATTCTGGGTCCGCCGTTCTCCTTACGACGTTTAAGATGGGTGGTCGCTTCCACGAATTTTCCGCGGATATCCTCAGGATTGAACTCTTTCTCAGGCAGCATACCGAGTCTTCGCTTGGCTCTCTCCTCTATCTTGGCCAGTTTCTCCTTACGTTCGTCGACATAAATATACTTATGTTCAAAACGGCGCGGTTCCCTAACTGTGAACATTCCCATAACTATCTCTTTTTCTTTTTACCTCCCTGTAAAGTGGGCAGAGGAACTTCTTTATTGGAACTGCTCTTTTTAAGTTGTTCTTCAGCCCTCTTGCCCCTCCAGTAGAACACGTCTTCCGGATCAACCGGTCTTATTCTCTCAAACCAGTTGAAATTGGGCAGATACATTTTTTTCTCATCCAGTTTCTCCATCGGGTACATCACACCGTTGGAGTGTCCAATCATAACTATCTTATCAACGGCACGCATCTTAAAATACGTCCTCAGACTGGATCCTTCAGTTGTGTTCATTCCTATCATGGCCGAATCGGAATCAAGAGGATAGAACACTGCCTGGACATTTCCGTTCACATCGGCATAATCTATCTCACTGTCCTTGAAATAGGCTTTGATTTCACGTCCGGCTATCTGGTTGAAATGGATGTCATCGTTCATCTGGACAAAAAGAGCCTGTCCTATTACATGCGCCCAGTCTATAGTACTGTCATTCATATAGAATATGATCTTCTCTCCCAGAATCTGGTTTTCCTCGTTCCACAAAATGGGATCAGAATACAGTGTAAGACTGGAATCTCTGGTGGTAAACACCATGGAGTCGGCCACCATCTGCATATCAATACGGTATGCCCTCACCTTGTGGAAACCGCGCATCTGACGCTCCACAACACTGTCACGGGCCTCATTGTAGAATGTCACCAGTCGGAACGTATCGGCATGGACAAACATGCTGTCACCCGCAGAGTACTCTATGAGCAATGCCTTGCCGGTAATCACAGCCGAGTCATTCTCACTGTTGTAATACACATACTCGCCCCGGGCATCAACCTTATCCTTATAATTGTTTATGATTACGTCGCCGAAACCCTCCATGTGGCCCGACTGGCTTTCATAAATGATACTGTCACCTGTTATTCTGTTGTCACCCTCATTCTGCTCGATAACGGAACGGTCCAGCAGTACTGCGCTTTTGTTGTCAGTATTGAAGCGCCCGTGGCTGGTATTGATGACATTGTCCTCATTCACTATGGTAGCGGGACTGTACAGGTATGCGATATGGTCATCGGTACTGTAATGGAGCGTATCCGTTGTAAGGGTATAATCAGGACTCTCCATAGACACCCCATCCATGAAAACGGCCATATTGGTGTTGGTGTCAAACTGTCCGTACTCCGATATCAGGGTACTCTCCTCATCCAGAAGGGTACCGCCGTCAAAGAACCATCCGAGCCCGGTATTACGGTCGTAGTTGAGACTGTCGGTAAGCAGAATCATGGTCTTGTTCTCAAGGCGTACGTTATCTCTTACACGCAGCAGTCTGGTATTACCGTCATAGAAAAGGGAATCACCGTACATGAACAGTGTGTCACCCTGTTCCATCCTGACATTGTGGTATGCATCAAATGAATTCTTCTCCTGATAGAAAAGGGCACTGTCACAGTACAGATACATGCTGTCGTGCCTGAAAACCACATTGCCTATAAGCCGTTGTGCATCGGGATTGATCCACTCGTCATAACGCATGATATCTGCATTGAGCAGATAGACCCAACTGGTATCTGTCTTTTCAGGTTCAGTATCGGGTACGGTCACGTTCTCCTGAGCAACGGCTGTTGTCAGAAAGCACAAAACGAGCACCGATAATAAAAACCTGAGCCTGGCCATGATGGTGTATAGACCTATTATTTCTTACCCCATCCGGGATATATGAAATCACAATCGTTCCATCCCTCGCTTATGCGGACATAGGTGGTACGCTGCTTTTCACGGACCCATTTCTCAAGCGCCTCCTGCTGACGGAGACTGCTCACCATTTCATAAAGGATCTCGTAATCCTCGGACATGTTTGCCTTGTGACCGTTTATCCTGTTTCGGAGCTTAACAATTGCACAAATGGTCTTGCCGTTGGACAACTGTATTACGAACGGGTCCGATATCTCTCCTATGTGCATCCTGTCTACAGCCTTGGCTATCTCGGGGTGCAGCTCTTCCATCCTGAACTTGGATGTACCCGGCACGTTGGGAGCAGGTTGGTTGCTCATATTACCTTTGTTGTTACGGGTATCCTTGTCCTGTGAATATGCAGTTACACAAGATTCAAATGTCTGGTTTCCGCTACGGATTACATTTGCTATGGAATCCAGACGTGTAAGACAGTTGTTTACACTCTCCATAGGAATACGCGGCTTGCGCAGTATATGTCTTACCCTGACACGGTCACCCAGTCTCTCTACGAACTGAAGTATATGGTATCCGTATTCCGTCTCTACTATCTTGGATATCTTGTCGGGATCAGTCATGTTGAAAGCCACGGCAGAAAACTCGGGCACCATCTCACCGCGACCGAAAAAGCCCAGGTCACCTCCGTTACGTGCTGAACCCGGATCCTCAGAATAGAGACGGGCCAAAGTGGAGAAAGAGACCTCTCCGGACTGGACCCTCTCAATATAACTGCGCATTTCATCCTTGACCGCATCAATCTCCTCCTGTGGTATTATGGGCTCCAGGGTGATTATCTGAACTTCAACCTGAGTGGGAATATCGGGTATCTCATCTGCCGGCACGTCTTTAATATAACGTCTTACCTCGGCCGGAGTTACCTTAACCTTGGAGATTATCTTTTTTCGGACCTCATTAATAATCTGAGCCTGGCGTCTGTTTTCATAATAACGGCTCTTGACCTGATCCAAGGTCATGCCGTAATATTCTTCCATCTTCTCCTCCGATCCGAACTCATTCAAATCGCTCTTGAAATCCAGTTCAGCCTGTTGCGATACATCATCATCGGTCACAAAAATACTGTCCAGTTCAGCCTGGTTGAGGAACAGTTTGTTCACGGCAAGTTGCTCGGGTATTACACAGTAGGGATCACCTTCCCACTGAATACCCCGTTTCTGGCCCTCCTTCCGTGCCTCCTCCACCTCGGACTTATATATGGCCTCATCTCCTACAACCCATACAATCTCGTCAATGACGTTGCTCTGGGCCGAGGTCTGCGTATACAAAGCCGTAAGCAGGCAGACAGTCATGAATATGTTTTTTTTCATTTGTATATCCTCCTAATGAAAAATGATTCTGTTTTTTTCAATGGCAGCATCATACAGGTCTTCCTTTATCTTTCTCATGTATGACACCTCATTGCTGTTTATGAGCAATCCGCGTATCCTGGAACGGGCATGGTCCAACGGCTCGATACCTCCTTTGAGAGCGTATTCACTCACATTCAGCAGATATATGTACTCTTCATCCCTGAATTCAAAACTGTTGTTTTCCCTGAGCATTGACTCGAGCGGTTTATCCAACCCCGGAAGCAGCACTTCTATCTCCGCTACCGTACGCCAGTTATCATAGAAAAACTCACAGCGTGCGGCATTCCGGATGCTGTATTTCTCAATTTCCTCAAAAGACTCGTCGTCCTGACGGGTATACAGTTTCCTTATATCCCCCAGATCATGGGATTTGTTTGATATCTTAAGGAACAGTCCCTTGAGCAGCGACTCATCTAGCACAAACAGACGTTCATTGTCATTATAGAACTGTTCTATGTCCTCATCAGCTATCTCGGAAGAGAACTTCTGTTCAATGAGCCTGCGCTGATATTCATGCTCTATCAGTGAACGCCGGTAATTCTCAACCAGACGGTCAATATCCTTTGTATCCGGAATATTGCGTATGGCGTTCTGATAGAACAGGACATCCTGCGCCCAGTTCTTTATGAACTCACGGGCAAACAGGGTGCTGTCCGCTTCGGACAGGCCAAGCGGAACTACCTGTTTGATATCCTCAGCATAGAGGACATCGGTACCTACCTCTACTATAGGAGTCTTACCGTAGACATATTCCGTCACGCTGTTGTTCCACTTGCAGGAAACAGGAAATAAAATGCACATTAGTGCAAACAATCCTGCAGTAAGCCGGTTACGTGACTGAAGTATTCTCATCATTTATTCTGACCGACCGTTTTAAGGGCCTTCTTGTTTATCTTGTATTTATATTTGCTCTTTAGACGTTTGAGCCACTCCTTCTCCAGATAATTCTGATAGTCCTCTGCCACATCTCCCGAAACATCCTGTATGGATTCCGGTTTTTTGAGTACTCTTCCAACTACATTCACATAAGGATAGCCTGCCATAGGTTTGAAATCGCCTATGCCGAACACCACCTTATCGACGTATTCATTCTGGCCCTGTCTGAACACACCGCTTTCAACAGGACTTCTGAGTACACGTACCTTAATATCCCTGCCGTTGTAAGCCAGGATTGAGTCAACCCATACGCCCATGTCGGTCCTGTCAAGAATACTCTTTATCTGATTGAAATCACCCTCACTCCTGCAGAACAGGACCATGCCCTTGAAACAGGGTTTGTCAAACTTGAACTTTTTACGGTTGGCATTGAAATAACTCTCCAACTCCTCGGGATTGTTTGCCACTCTCTCCCAGATCTCATGGTTGCTTATGTCAAACACAAGCAATCCGTCATGATATTCTCTTGAAAGGTTACCGAATTCAGGCTCAACATCCTCAAGAACGCTGTCAAGGTGCGCCACCGCCTCTTCATCACGTATGGTCCATCCCAGACGAGCGGCATATTCGTTGGCTACCTTGCGCTTTGATTCATCATAGACTCCGGTTTCTCTCATCCAGTTGTCTATATCAAAGCGGTTCTGCTCATAGGTGCCTAACTGACGGCGTTCGTCAACCATGATTAAAAAAACCGCTCCATCCGATATGAAAGGCTTGCTGTATTCTCCCTCTTCAAGTGAGAACACCACCTCCGAAACCTCCTGGGGCAGCTGTTTCCATGACACCCAGCCGGCCTCTCCTCCGTTCTGGGCCAGATCATCATCCGAATACTCGTAAGCCATACGCCGGAATGACTCTCCGGCATTCAGTTTGTCATAAACGGTATTCAGCCTCTCATAGCATTCGTCCAGAGTCCTGCCGTTTTTTTCATCGGGAATGGCCGATATCACGGATATGTGCGCCAGGCCGGTCTCACCTATCTCCGCAAGAGACTGCTCATACGATGAACGAGCCACTTTTTCCAGGAAATCCTTGTCAAGCAGATACTCTTCGGCCTGCATGTCACGATACATCCTGTACTCATTGATGAATGACTCGGACTTGTCCAGGCCCTCATCAATTGCAGCCTGCACCTTTAGCTTGAAATTCAGATACAGGTCTGCATATTCTCTGACGGTTTTCTTTGAGATATTGTTCTCTAAGTTGTTCTTCTCAAAGAAATACTCAAACTCCGACTTGGAAACATCATATCCGTTGACCGTCATGACCACCACATCGTCCTGTGAGAATGACGGTATGCAAAGAAGAACGGAAACAATGCATGAAAGGATACGTCTCATAAACTATGGTTTTGGTTTATTCGTGGCGGCTGTAGTTGGGAGCCTCGCTTGTGATGGCCACGTCATGCGGATGGCTCTCGTTCATACCGGCATTGGTAATGCGTACGAACTTGGCCTCATGCAACTTGTCGATGTTGGGAGCGCCGCAGTAGCCCATACCGGAACGCAGACCGCCGGCCAACTGATATACAACCTCGTAAAGGGTACCCTTGTAAGGAACGCGGGCTGCAATACCTTCCGGAACCAGTTTGCGTGCATCCTTGGTATCTGCCTGGAAGTAGCGGTCCTTTGAACCGTTCTCCATAGCCTCCAGAGAACCCATGCCACGGTATGACTTGAACTTACGTCCGTTAAAGATGATGGTCTCACCGGGAGACTCCTCGGTGCCGGCTACGAGTGAGCCGAACATTACGCTGTCACCACCGGCTGCAAGAGCCTTGACTACGTCACCTGAGTAACGCAGACCGCCGTCGGCAATGATCGGAACGCCCGAACCCTTGATGGCCGAATATACATCATATACGGCCGATACCTGAGGTACACCAATACCTGCTATGATACGTGTGGTGCATATTGAACCGGGGCCCATACCTACCTTGACGGCATCGGCGCCGGCCTCAACCAGCATCTTGGCGGCAGCACCGGTTGCAATGTTGCCTACAACGATATCAATGTTATTGAAACTTGCCTTGGCCTCCTTGAGTTTAGCAATAACGCTCTTGGTGTGACCGTGGGCGGTATCGATTACGATGGCATCGGCACCTGCCTCAACAAGTGCATTCATACGCTCCAGAGTATCGGCTGTAACGCCTACACCTGCGGCAACGCGCAGACGGCCCTTGCTGTCCTTGCAGGCCATGGGTTTATCCTTAGCCTTTGTTATGTCCTTATAAGTTATTAGTCCTACCAGCTTGCCGTTGTTGTCTACAACAGGCAGTTTCTCGATCTTGTTCTCCTGGAGTATCTGTGAAGCAGCCTCCATGTCAACCTGCTGATGTGTGGTAACCAGATTCTCCCTGGTCATTACATCCTCAATCTTGACGTCATAGTTACGCTGGAAGCGGAGGTCACGGTTGGTGACGATACCGCACAGCTTGCCGTCCTCCTCCACTACGGGAATACCTCCGATATGGTACTCTGCCATCAGAGCCAGGGCATCCTTGATAGTGTTATGACGGTGAATGGTGACCGGATCATATATCATACCGTTCTCAGCACGCTTAACGATTGCAACCTGACGCGCCTGCTCGGCAATAGGCATATTCTTGTGAATTACGCCGATACCGCCCTCACGCGCAATGGCAATGGCCATGCGTGACTCGGTTACGGTATCCATGGCCGCGGTCACGAACGGGATGTTAAGGGTGATGTTGCGTGAGAATCTTGATGTAAGATTGATGTCACGCGGCAGGACCTCTGAATAAGCGGGGATGAGCAGGACATCATCAAATGTCAGGCCCTCCATAGCAACTCTATCTTCTAAAAATGACATAGTATTGTGTTTTTATTAATTACCCATTTCTGAAATGAACTTGATACGCACCAGACGAATCTCCTCCTCACTGTAGTCATCACCCAGTTCGTCTATCGCATCATCTATCGAGTCACTCTCCGACTCGCGGAAATATTCATAGATATCCTCGGCGCGGTCATCGTCCATCACACTCTCTATGAAATAATCAATGTCAAGCTTTGTACCTGAATTGACAATAGCCTCTATCTCCGTAAGCAGTTCGTCAAAGTCAATACCCTTGCTTATGGCTATGTCGTCAAGAGCCACCTTCATGTCGATGCTCTGAATGATGCTCACCTTAAGTTTTGACTTGTTGGCAACCGTACGGACACGCAGGTCCTCGGGACGCTCTATCTCATTCTCCTCGACATGACGCTTTATCAGGTCTATGAACTCCTGACCGTAACGCTTGGCCTTGCCTGCACCTACGCCAGGGATGTTCTGGAGTTCGTCAATGGTTACAGGATATGTGGTAGCCATTGCCTCGAGTGAGGGATCCTGGAAAATCACATACGGCGGCAACTGCAGGTGCTTGGAGAGTTTCTTGCGCAGGTCCTTAAGCATTGAATAGAGTTCCGGATCAACGGCAAACGAACCGCCGCCGCGCATCGGGCCCTCGGCCTCGTCATCCTCAAACTCCTTGTCCTCCACAATCATGAATGATTTGGGATTCTTAAGGAAGTCACGACCCTCATCGGTTATCTTGAGCAGACCGTAGTTCTCAACATCCTTGCGTATGTATCCGGCTATCAGAGCCTGACGGATAACGGCATTCCAGGTCTTCTCCTCCTCATCGGAACCTGAGCCGAACACCTCAAGGTCATCATGCATATGATCCGTAATCTCGGATGTCTCCTTACCAAGAAGCATGTCGATGATATAGTCTGCCTTGAAGTTTTCCTTAACTGCGAGTATGCATTCCAGAACTGTCTCCAGCAACTGCTGTGCCTCCACCTGTTTCTTGGGATTCAGGCAGTTGTCGCAGTTACCGCAGTTGTCCTCCTCATAGTTCTCACCGAAATAGTGGAGCAACAGTTTGCGGCGGCAGACCGATGACTCGCAGTAAGCGGTTGTCTCTGCCAGAAGCTGACGGCCTATATCCTGCTCGGCCAGGGGCTTACCCTCAAGGAACTTCTCCAGTTTCTGAACATCCTTGCTGTTGTAGAACGCAATGCACTGGCCCTCACCGCCGTCACGTCCGGCACGTCCGGTCTCCTGATAGTAGCCTTCAAGGCTCTTGGGGATGTCATAGTGAATGACGTAGCGTACATCGGGCTTGTCAATACCCATTCCGAACGCTATGGTAGCCACGATGACGTCTATCTTCTCCATGATGAAGGCATCCTGCGTCTTGCTGCGCGCGGCCGCCTCCATGCCGGCATGATAAGCCATGGCCGATATGTCATTGGCCTGCAGTATCTCTGCCAGTTCCTCAACCTTCTTGCGTGAGAGGCAGTAGATGATACCTGACTTACCGGGATTTGACTTTATGAACTTTATGATGTCCTTGTCTACGTTCTTGGTCTTGGGTCTTACCTCGTAGTAGAGGTTGGGACGGTTGAACGATGACTTGAAATCCTTGGCATCCTGAATACCCAGGTTCTTCTTGATGTCATCACGTACCTTGTTGGTGGCTGTAGCAGTCAGGGCAATTATCGGAGCCAGTCCTATCTCCTTGACGATATCCCTGATCTTGCGGTACTCGGGACGGAAATCATGGCCCCACTCCGATATGCAGTGAGCCTCATCAATTGCGTAGAAAGATATCTTGACCTTCTTGAGGAAATCCACGTTCTCCTCTTTTGTAAGTGACTCGGGAGCCACATAAAGGAGTTTTGTCTTACCGCTCAAAATATCCGCCTTGACCAGATCTATTGACGTCTTGTTGAGTGAAGAGTTTATGAAATGGGCTATTCCGTCCTCCTCACTGAGGTTGCGCATGGCATCAACCTGGTTTTTCATAAGAGCGATGAGCGGGGAGATAACTATTGCAGTTCCGTCCATGACAAGGGCGGGGAGTTGATAGCAGAGAGACTTACCTCCGCCTGTAGGCATAAGCACAAACGTATCTTTACCTTCCAGCAGATTACGGATTATAGCCTCCTGGTCTCCCTTGAAAGTATCAAAGCCAAAATGGACTTTCAGTATTTCCTGCAGATTCACATCTTTTGCCATACAAACATTAAATATTCATCCAATTTTCTATAGCGATAGAAAACAAAGTTAAGTACAAGTATTTCATACTTGCAAACTTTTTGACGAAAAATAACTCAAATATTTTTAATAGATTGACCGCAGCGTGTCACACCTTCTCGAACACCGCTCCATCAGCCTTATCCAACTGACTCTTGGCATAATCAAGTGTCACGGTATAACTCTTTTTTGACGAAGACGGAATCTCGTACATGGCATCAATCATTATGGTCTCCACGATTGACCTGAGGCCTCGTGCTCCGAGTTTGAATTCTATTGCCTTGTCCACGATGAAATCCAGGACCTCCGGCTGGAATGTTAGATCCACTCCATCCAGTTTGAAAATCTTGGTATACTGACGGACTATTGAGTTCTTGGGCTCCGTAAGGATATTGCGCAACGCATCGCGGTCCAGCGGCTGAAGGCTTGTTACCACCGGAAGACGGCCTATGATTTCGGGTATCAGGCCAAATGATTTGAGGTCCTGCGGCGAAACATACTTCATAAGGTTGTTCAGGTCTACCTTACTGCGCTGCTCCACGGAGTCGAATCCCACCACCTGAGTGTTGAGACGGTTGGCGATCTTACGTTCTATACCGTCAAATGCGCCACCGCAAATGAACAGTATATTCTTGGTGTCCACCTGAATGAATTTCTGCTCCGGGTGCTTGCGTCCACCCTGAGGGGGCACATTGACCACGGTTCCCTCAAGCAGTTTGAGCAGGCCTTGCTGAACGCCCTCTCCGCTCACATCACGTGTTATGGAGGGGTTGTCGCTTTTGCGTGCTATCTTGTCAATCTCATCAATGAATACAATTCCGCGTTCAGCCGCAGCCACGTCGTAATCGGCCACCTGAAGCAGACGTGACAGTATACTCTCCACATCCTCTCCCACGTAGCCTGCCTCAGTCAGGACCGTAGCGTCAACTATCGTAAAAGGAACTTTGAGCAGACGCGCTATGGTCTTGGCCAGAAGAGTCTTGCCGGTACCGGTGGCGCCCACCAGAATGATATTGCTCTTTTCTATGTCGATATCATCCGTCTCAGGCTGGGTAATACGCTTGTAATGGTTATAAACGGCAACTGAAAGGTAACGTTTTGCAGCATCCTGACCAATCACATAATCATCAAGAAATTTCTTTATTTCCTTGGGCTTGGGTACCGACTCCATGGTGAACGACGGTTTCTCGCCACCCTGTTTGGCATCGCGGACTATCTCCGCCGCACGCTCTACGCACTCGTTGCAGATACAACCCTCAATGCCGGTGATGAGAAAGCCCACCTCCTTGTCACTACGTCCGCAGAAACTGCAATACTGTCCCTTCTTGCCTGCCATTATCAGTTACTTGCGTTTTTCAAAAACCTGATCAATCATACCGTACTCCTTGGCCTCTTGAGCAGACATCCAGTAGTCACGGTCGCTGTCAGCCCACACCTTTTCAAACGGAGTGTGTGAATGTTCGGATATGATTGTGTAAAGTTCTTTCTTCATTTTCTGTATCTCACGCGCCGTGATCTCTATATCACTCGCCTGTCCCTGGACGCCGCCCAGTGGCTGGTGAATCATGACACGGCTGTGAGGCAGAGCCGAGCGTTTTCCCTCCTGACCTGCCACCAGGAGAACA
>CACZMI010000047.1 GCA_902782245.1 uncultured Bacteroidales bacterium
GACCTTCTCTTCCTCCGGAAGATCGATGGTTTCGACTCTCTCTTCCAGGTTCGCGGCAAATTCCTCCAGGGTGCGCTTCGCCTTGCGCGTGTGCGCTGTTACCTGAACAGGCTGCTTCTCGCCGCCGGTGGTCTCCTCCAGCTCGTTGATCACGTCACGGACCTGACCGTATCCCTCATCGACCTTGCTGACATCGGTCAAACCTATCTCCAGGCCGCTGTACTCATAACTCTCCCAGTCATTCATGCGCTGAAGCAGGTGCATATCGGTAATACCCATCAGCCTGTCATACTCCACGAATCCCGATTCATATATTCCGGTTACCGTGAGGCGTCTTATACGCACCTGGTCCTGCATGAAATAGACATCGGCCCTGGAGCCCACATCCAGTCCCAGCATATCGGCTATGTTACGGGACAGTACTATCCAGTTGTTTCCCAGCGAATCCTGAGGCTGCGGGAAACCGCCGCTCAACATGTAACTGTCAAGGAAAGTGCGGTCATAGTCGTCACCGATACCTTTGAGCATAAAGCCATGGAAAGCCTCATCGGTACGGATTATGCACGGTTTGTTTACATATGGCTGGACACGCTCTACAGTACTCTGGGCCAGCAGTGCCTGAAATACAGAATCGGGGCATTCCACAGGATCCTCAACTACCCCGAGACCGATGCGTGAGTTGGTAACAGTGATATGCTGCGAGAATCCCATGACCTTGTCACGTATCTGACTCTTGAATCCGCGCGTGATGGCCAGAGTAAGGATCATAACGGTCAAACCTACCGCAATACCCGCCGTAGCGATGATGATTGCCGGACGCGAGCCACCTTTTACGCCCTCGTCCCTACCGTACAGTCGTCTGGCCAGAAACTTCTCCATAACTGAACGCGAAGATATGCATTTTAGGTTTATCTTTGCCTTTATGGAACGTCTAAAACATATACTTATTATCCTGTTTGCCCTTTCCGCTACAAGTCTCAGCGCCAGGGAGGTTGTGAATTTCAACAAAGATTGGAAGTTCTGCCTTAACATTGAGGCCGATAATAACCCCGCCGCTCAGGAGTTCGATGACAGCGGCTGGCGCACCCTTGACGTGCCGCATGACTGGGCCATTGAGGGCGATTTTGATGAGCACAACCCGTCGGGTACCGGCGGCGGTGCACTGCCCGGCGGCATTGGCTGGTACCGCAAGACATTTAAGGTTTCCAAAAAGGATAAAGGCCAGGTGTTCAGCATAGAGTTTGACGGCGTCTATATGAACAGTTCGGTCTATATAAACGGGCACTTGCTGGGTACACGCCCATACGGATATATATCGTTCAGTTATGACCTGACCCCCTACATCAACTGGAAAGGCGAGAATGTGATAGCCGTAAAGGTTGATAACTCTGACCAGCCCAACAGCCGATGGTACTCAGGTTGCGGAATATACCGTGATGTGAGGATAGTGAAGACCAACCCGGTACATGTAGCCCAATGGGGTACATACATTAACACAGAAATTACAGATCAAGCCACAATCGTAAACGTTGAAGTCACCATAGAAAACGACAGTCCAGATCCTGCTGAAATAACTGTATGGTCCGGTATAGTGGATGACAAAGGCAAGGGAGTGTCCATGATTGCAGGCCATCTGGTAGCCTCTAACGGCAAGAACACCATTCAGCAGCAGGTTCACATGACAGAGCCACACCTGTGGAGTGTCGATGACCCTTATATGTACACCATGCTTACTGAGATAAGGCTGAACGGAAAAACCATTGACACATACTCCACTCCGTTCGGAATCCGCACCATTGAGTTCCGAGCTGACAGCGGTTTCTTCCTGAACGGCGAGCATGTACGCATAAACGGTGTCTGCAACCACCACGACCTGGGCTGTCTGGGCGCAGCAACTAATGAGCGTGCCATAGAACGCCAACTGCAGATACTCAAAGAGATGGGCTGCAACGGCATACGCTGCTCGCATAATCCGCCATCACCCATACTGCTGGACCTGTGTGACCGCATGGGATTCCTGGTAATGGATGAGGCATTTGACATGTGGCGCCGCCGCAAGACCGAGCGCGACTATGCCCGTTTCTTTGATGAGTGGTATGAGCGTGACCTTACCGACCTGGTGGTACGTGACCGTAACCACCCCAGCATAGTGCTGTGGAGCATAGGAAACGAGGTCCTGGAGCAGTGGTCCGATGCCAAGGCCGATACCCTGAGCCTTGAACAGGCCAACCTTATACTTAACATGGGGCACAGCGAGGACCAACTGGCACAGGAAGGTGAGATGAGCGTAAATTCACTAATCACTGCTCGCCTGGCAGAGATAATCAAGAAACTTGACTCCACCCGTCCGGTAACGGCCGGCTGCAATGAGCCCAGTCCAGGCAACCACCTGTTCCGCTCGGGAGCCATTGACGTGATAGGCTACAACTACCATAACCAGAACGTACCGTCAGCGCCGCGCCTCTTCCCCGGCAAACCCTTCATCATCACCGAGAGCGTATCGGCCCTGATGACACGCGGTTTCTACGAGATGCCGTCGGACAAACTCATGACTCGCCCCGTGCGCTGGGACCGCCCCTACTTTAACGACACCTTCTCATGCTCGGCTTACGACAACGTACGCACCCCGTGGGGCAGCCATCATGAGGATAACCTGATATTCCTTAACTCCCAGCCCTTCGTAGCCGGACAGTACATCTGGACCGGATTCGACTACATAGGCGAGCCCACCCCCTACGGCTGGCCCGCCCGCAGTTCATATTTTGGCATAGTTGACCTGGCCGGATTCCCCAAGGACATCTATTACCTCTATCAGTCAGAGTGGACCGATACCCCCGTGCTGCACCTGTTCCCCCACTGGAACTGGGAGCCCGGAGAGCAGATAGACATGTGGTGCTACTACAACAATGCCGATGAGGTTGAGCTCTACATAAACGGCAAGTCACAGGGTATTCGCAGCAAGGACTCAGAGCATCTGCATGTAGTCTGGAACGTAACCTTTGAGCCCGGTACGGTAAAGGTAGTGGCACGCAAAAATGGAGTGGAGACCGCCAGCCGGGAGATTCATACCGCAGGCGAGCCTGCACAGATACGCCTTACACCTGACCGCAGCACAATAAAGAACAACGGTACCGACCTGAGTTTTGTAACCGTGGAGATACTTGACAAGGACGGCAACCTCTGTCCCAATGCCGATAACCTGGTGCAGTTTGAAATCAGCGGCAACGGTTTCATAGCGGGTGTTGACAACGGCAGCCCTATATCCCTGGAGCGTTTCAAGGACAGCAAGCGCAAGGCATTCTACGGAAAGTGTCTTGTGGTACTACAGAACAACGGAAAGAAGGGTACCATAAAACTTGATGCCGTATCTGAAGGACTAAAACGTGCACACATTGATATAAAGTGTGCACCTAAGGCTAAATAATGACAAATAAAAAATTCACAGTGCCCGCCACTGAGTAAATTTGTACCGCTTTACAGGAATATGATCAAAGAGAACCTGAACCGAATCAAAGCCACACTCCCCGCAGGAGTAAGGCTTGTAGCAGTATCCAAGACCCATCCCGTTGAGATGTTGCAGGAGGCATACGATGCCGGTCAGCGCATTTTCGGCGAGAACAAGGTTCAGGAGATGACCGCCAAAAGCCAGGTCCTGCCCAAGGACATAGAGTGGCATTTCATCGGCCACGTACAGAGCAACAAGATCAAAATGATGGCTCCGTACGTATCGGTCATACAGGGAGTTGACACCTTTGACAAGCTGGTGGAGATTGACCGTCAGGCCGCCCGTTTTAACCGTCACATAACATGCCTGCTTCAGTTGCACATTGCCTCTGAGGAGACCAAGTTCGGTTTCTCGGCCGATGAGTGCACGCAGATGCTTGACGAGGGCAAGTGGAAAGACCTGCAGAACATCACCATAGGCGGTCTTATGGGAATGGCCACCAATACCGATGATGAGGCTCAGGTGATGCGTGAGTTCGGCCGTCTTAAGGAGCTATTTGATACATACAAGCAGAAGTATTTTGCCGACAGCGCTGATTTCAATACGATATCAGCCGGCATGAGCGGCGATTATGAGCTTGCAATCCAGGCAGGAAGCAATATGGTTCGCATAGGCAGTTCCATATTCGGCGCAAGAGATTACAGTTTGAACAAATAACGACACTTTATATATGATAGATCATTACGACAGATCCGACAGTGTCTTCACAGAGAAGAACCTGAATGCTTACATAAGCAACTCACTGATTAGCAACTGGGATATGGAGGCATTCACCGATTATAAGGGTGCCACCCTGCTCTACCGCGACGTAGCCCGCCGTGTAGCCAAGTTGCATATATTGTTCGAGGAGGCCGGCATCAAACCCGGTGACCGCATTGCACTCTGCGGCAAGAACAGTTCAAACTGGGGCACCGCATGCATCGCAGCACTCACCTACGGAGCTGTTGTTGTTCCTATCCTGCATGAGTTCAAGGCCGATAACATTCACCATATCATCAACCACTCCGAGACCAAGCTCTTCTTTGCAGGAGACCAGATCTGGGAGAACCTGAACGAGGCATCAATGCCCAACGTTGAGGGTATCATCACACTCGATGAGTATCAGTTGGTGATTTCACGCAATGAGAAACTCACCTATGCTCGCGAGCATCTGAACGAGCTTTTCGGCCGTAAATATCCCAGGGAGTTCACCAAGGCCGATGTCAAGTACTTTGAGGCTGGTTTTGACGATATGGCCATGATCAACTACACATCTGGCTCAACAGGTTTCTCAAAGGGTGTAATGCTTCCCTACCGTGCACTCATAAGCAACCACCTGTTCGCCAGAAAGGCCATATATCTGATGAAAGCCGGCGATAAGGTAATCTCAATGCTCCCCATGGCTCACATGTACGGATTCGCGTTTGAGTTCATGCATGAGTTCCTGATGGGTTGCCATGTATACTTCCTTACCCGCCTGCCCAGCCCCAAAATCATATTCCAGGCTCTGAGCGAAATCAAGCCCACACTCATAGTATCAGTACCTCTGGTAATAGAGAAGATCATAAAGAAGAACATTCTGCCCAAACTGGAGACTCCCTCCATGAAACTCCTGCTCAAGGTGCCCATCCTGAACGACCAGATCAAGAAGAAGGTCTGCGAGGAGATGATAAAGGGATTCGGCGGAAACTTCTACGAGGTTATCCTGGGCGGTGCCCCCTTCAACCAGGAGGTCGAGAGATTCGTATCGTCAATACACTTCCCCTACACAGTCGGATACGGCGCAACCGAGTGCGCACCTATCATCGCCTATGATGACAAAAACACATTCGCTCCCGGATCATGCGGCAAACCCGTACCCAACATGGAGGTCAAGATACTGAGTGCCGATCCCGAGCACGTTCCCGGCGAGATCATCTGCCGCGGTCCCAACGTGATGCTGGGTTACTACAAGAACGAGAAACTGACCGAGGAGACCATCGACCCCGAAGGCTGGATGTACACCGGCGACCTTGGTATCATGGACAAGGACGGCAACATATTCATTAAGGGCCGCAGCAAGAGCATGATTCTTGGTCCTTCGGGCCAGAACATCTACCCCGAGGAGATTGAGGACCACCTTAACAACATGAATCTTGTAAACGAGTCAGTCGTTATCTCTGAGAATGACAAGCTGGTTGCTCTGGTTTATCCCGACTTTGACGAGGCTATGAAGTCCGGCATGACCGATGAGCAGATAGCCGAGGTGATGGAGCAGAACCGTCAGGAGCTGAACAACATCCTGCCCGCCTACGAGAAAATCTCCCAGATACGCATCTACCACGAAGAGTTTGAAAAGACTCCCAAAAAGAGTATCAAACGATTCCTCTATCAGAAAGAATAAAGTTTCTTAAGCGAGCAAAATCAGACGATAAGGGCCTTTGGAACTCTCGCACCCACGCGAGACTAGTGGGAGGGGCCCGCGACTAAAAATATCTATTCTGGAACGATCAGTTTCGGAATAGATATTTTTCGTTGTGGGAGGGCGTTGTTTCAAAGGCCCTTATCGTCTGATTTCCCTTCTAATCAAGTTTCAGTACGGCGAGGAAGGCTTTCTGCGGGACTTCGACGTTGCCTATCTGTTTCATGCGCTTCTTGCCCTTCTTCTGCTTTTCCAGAAGTTTACGCTTACGCGATACGTCACCGCCGTAGCACTTGGCGGTCACATCCTTGCGCACCTGCTTGATGGTCTCACGGGCAATAATCTTGGAGCCGATGGCAGCCTGGATAGCTATATCGAACTGCTGACGCGGTATAAGTTCCTTGAGCTTCTCGCACATACGGCGGCCCAGGTCATAGGCGTTATCCACATGGGTAAGGGTTGACAGGGCATCTACTGGCTCACCGTTAAGCAGTATATCCAGCTTGATAAGCTTGGAGGGACGGTATCCTGCGGGATGATAATCAAATGATGCGTATCCCTTTGATATGCTCTTAAGCTTATCGTAGAAGTCAATCACGATCTCGCCAAGTGGCAGCTTGAAGTAAATCTCCACACGGTTACCGGCTATGAACTGCTGCTTCACCAGCTCTCCGCGCTTGTCAAGGCACAGAGTCATGATAGGGCCGATATACTCGGTGGTGGTGATTATGGATGCGTCTATGTAGGGTTCCTCTATGTGGTCTATCAGAGTAAGGTCTGGCATGCCGCTGGGGTTATGTACCTCAGTTGCGTTACCCTGCTTGTCATACACCATGTATGATACGTTGGGCACGGTGGTTATGACGCTCATGTCAAACTCGCGGTCCAGACGCTCCTGCACAATCTCCATGTGCAGAAGACCTAAGAATCCGCAGCGGAATCCGAATCCTAATGCTGCCGATGACTCCGGGAAGAAACTCAGTGAGGCATCGTTCAGCTGCAGTTTTTCAAGTGATGCACGCAGGTCCTCAAACTCATCGGCCTCAATGGGATATACACCGGCAAACACCATCGGCTTGGACTCCTCGAATCCCGCAATGGCCTTGTCGCAGGGACGGGCCACATGGGTAATGGTATCGCCCACCTTGACCTCGGTCGATGTCTTGATTCCGGAAATGATGTAGCCCACATCACCTGTGGTCATCACATCACGCGGTACCATATCCATCCGGAGCACACCAACTTCATCGGCATCATACTCCTTGCCGGTATTGAAGAACTTAACCTTGTCACCCTTGCGGATGCAGCCGTTCTCGATCTTGAAATATGCTATGATTCCGCGGAACGAATTGAATACCGAGTCAAATATCAATGCCTGCAGCGGAGCATCGGGGTCACCCACCGGGTGCGGAACACGCTCCACTATGGCGTTCAGAATCTCCTCTACGCCCATTCCCGTACGGGCCGATGCACGTATTATCTCTTCACGCTTGCAACCCAGCAGCTCTATGATCTCATCCTCCACCTCATCGGGCATGGCGCTCTGCATATCGCACTTGTTTATAACCGGGATAATCTCCAGGTCATGCTCAATGGCCATGTAGAGGTTGCTGATGGTCTGCGCCTGCACGCCCTGAGTGGCATCAACTACCAGGATTGCGCCCTCGCATGCGGCTATGGATCGGCTTACCTCATATGAGAAATCCACATGTCCCGGAGTGTCAATAAGGTTCAGAATGTATTTCTGTCCCTGATACTCGTACTCCATCTGGATGGCGTGGCTCTTGATAGTGATGCCGCGCTCCTTCTCCAGATCCATGTCATCGAGCATCTGACCCTCGGTAATGTTTATGGTATGTGTATATTCAAGCAGACGGTCAGCCAGCGTTGACTTACCGTGGTCTATATGAGCAATAATGCAAAAGTTGCGGATGTTCTCCATATGGGGCGTTTTTACACCGCAAAATTAATAAAAAAATGGCACAAAGGGGACTATCTCCTCTGTGCCTCTTTGGCAAACAAGACTTATTATAGTTGGATTACTGTGGCAGTTGGAACCTGGCGCAGGATATCGGCCTTCTGCTCATCGGTCATGGGAGCCTTTATGGTCAGGCTCTCCAATTTATTCCAATCGTACCATTTACCAAGGTCCTGCGGAACTGTTATAGGTTTGATAGAAAGGAACACTTGATTCTTATAGAATTGCTCGCCGGGGTGTTTCACAAACATCGGGACATCGGGAAATCCTATATTGTACCATTTATTCATACTACCGAATACGGTATAAATTTCGTTCATAGTAATATCTGTGCGTCCGTCGCCGAACTCATTCAGGAACTCTACTTCAAGGGGATCCAACTTATCCATATCCAGTCCGGAGCCAATCTTTTCACGCATCATCCAACTCATGGCGGGTTTCAGCGAATGGTTTTCCCAATCCATCTCCATTCCGATGAATCCGGCCCAAAGTTCCAGATTGTCAGTCTCTTGATGATCGGGTAAAGTCATGATGTACTTGATATCAACCTTCTTTATCTCCGAGCAGACCTTTGTGTTATGGGTAACAACGCTTGGCGTACGTACCACATGAAGCGGACCTTCAAATCCATCCTCTTCTTCACAGAACGGGAAGAATACCGTAAACCAACCGTTGTATTGTGCAGGTATTTTAGTTATTCCGGTGCCGCCGCAACCGCCTCCCTTGGCGGCTCTGGCAGGTGAATATTGCTGTACCATATCGAGCCAAAACTTACGGTTTACATTTCCTTCCGATGCATTCACGAACTCGTCAAGAACAGGCTCCAGTTTCTCACGCCACCAGCCCAGGCCCAGACCATCAAGCCTATTGATGCGTGATCGTATCTCCTTCCAATCATCGGGAGTACCCAACAGAGTTATATCCGGAATACCGCATCCCATGTAATGAAGTACATATTTAAAGTACTTCTTGACGCTCTCCATCATGGTTATCTGTGATGTGATGCGCTCCAGAGTACCGGTTGTACTGAAATTGCAGACCATCAGGTCAGAGAACTGCGCCTTCATGTTCCTGTCTATCGAATCGCTGAATGCCTGGATAATCCAATCCCAGTCCTCCTCATGTGCAAACACATCCCTTTGTGTCATAACAACAAGTTCCCTCTGACCCCCGAAATCCACCAGACGGTCACGCAGTTGCTCGGCATTCTGATTAATCTGGGTCGATATTCCCTGACTGATAAGCAGCCATATCATATCGGGCGACAGCACCAGGGAATAATGATTGTCAAAGGCAGTGAGGAATCCTTCAAAGCAGGCGTTACGGTCAAAGCAGACAAGTTTGCTGTCACCTGCGCTGTGAGTCTTGACATTTGCATTGGATGCTGATATACCCGATTCGCTGAGTATCTTTTCCCAGCACTTCTGTCCCGATATTTGAGTCAATGGTTGGGAAGGTGAATCTTTGTCTTCAATATGAAACTTTATGCCTCCCTCATCCAGCTGAGTAATGGAAACATTGGCAGTCTGAGCATCTTCATTCCGTAAATCAACTTTTTCTTTCTTTTCCTTGCGAGCATACGCCACATTCACACACATTAGTGAGAGGATGATAATGACTAGCTTTTTCATATCGTTGTCGGTTTTTTGATTTGTTCTGCCGACAAAGGTAGAGCGGTCATAAGCCCATAACAAGAAAAGAGCATTGCATTACTGTTGCATTATTTCTGCAACGTTTTTGCAACGCTCTTTCAATCTGATAATGTGTGCTTTAGCGACACAATAGTATCGTTTCCCTGTTTAAGGGAGGAGAGACTTTATGCTGTCGGTGACGGCTGTTACCCGGGGGCTGGTGCAGGTGATTTCCTCTACGGGCATGAGCTGGACGCTTACCTTGCCGCCGGTTGTTATTATCAGTTTGCCGATGTTGGCAAAATGGATACCGGTCTGTGTGATGGGGATTTGCTTGCCGTCCTTGTTCTCAACATAGACACAGGGTACTGTGGAATGGGTGTGGGCATCAAGCAACGCATCAATACCATTGGTCTTGCTTATCAGTTCATGGGAGTCAACATGGCTGGCGGGTCTTTCACCAAGATGTGAGAGCATGATAACATAATCAGCTCCTTTAGCACGGGCTTCATCCACGGCTTGCTGAACCAGGTCATAGATTGCATCGCGCTTTAAGTCATAAAGCTGGTTGCGATCGGCATCATAGAATGCACTCCTTTCAATCTGCATAGTCTGTGGCGTAAGTGCACCCACAAACGCCACGCGCTTGCTTCCGTACTGATGTATTGTGTATGACGGGAAAATCTGATTGCCTTCCATATCAAACAGGTTGGAGCATACAACCGGGGCACCTGCCTGCTGCATGAGTTCCTTGATATGGGGTACTCCATAGTCTAACTCATGGTTACCTAAAGTGATGGCATCATAACCCACAGAACGGAGTATATCCACTATATACTTACCTTGTGAGTTCTTACCCACATCGGCTCCGGCCGCAAAATCTCCGCAGCTCACAATACCGACGAAACACGTATCGGCCTTGGCAATGGCATCGCGCAGTCCGGCCAACCTGGTATATCCGTCAATACTGCAATGCACATCATTCTCATACAGAATCACTATATCCTTAGCCTTCTGGGCCAGCGTCGATACTGTACTGAAGCCAACAATCGTGAGAGTGACTAACCACTTTGAAATCCTTTTCATAACCAGTCCTGTTTTTGGCAAATATACCAAAATAATAATAAAAAGCGCAACAGGAGCAATTCCTGATGCGCTTATTATTCTGATGTGAGGCTATTTTAGCGGGCCTGGACGTACTTGTGCAGGGTCTTGCGGACGGCGCCGGGACCGGCGTAGAGTTCCTTGACCATGCCTTCTATACGCTCACCAAGGCCGGCCTCGTACAGATCTACTGCAAAGATATCCTTGCGGCTGTAGAGTTTCTTGAGGCATGAGTAGTCCTGATCAGCCTTGCCTACCTCAAGCGGGGCAACTATTGCCTGCATTTCGGCCAGCAGAGGATCAGGTGACGGATCAAACGGGGTGCCGTCATCCTTGATGCCTTTAAGATAGCGTGCCCAGCCGGCAAGTGCCAGAGGTATGAGCACCAAATTGTCCATGTCAAGGCCACGTGCAATGTATTTCTTGATGGTCTCGCCAAAGCGGATAGGAATCTTCTGGCTGGTATCGCAGGCAATACGCTGCGGGGCATCGGGCATGAACGGATTGGGCAGACGGCGGTTGATTACGGCGCCGATGAACTCATACGGGTTCAGGATTCCGGGATCAACCACTACCGGCATGGCCTCCATGTAACCCATCTTCTGGATGAAGGGACGGATATCCTCATCGGCCATCTCGGCACTGATAAGGGTGTAGCCCAGCATGCAGCCGTAGATGGCCATTGCGGTGTGCAGGGGGTTGAGGCAGGTGGTAACCTTCATGGTCTCAACCTTGTCAACTGTCTCACGTGTGGTGTACAGGGCACCGCCCAGATCCAGCGGCGGACGACCGTTGGTGTAGTTGTCCTCAATTACCAGATACTGAACCTCCTCGGCGTTAACAAAGGGGGCTGTGAAGGTATGCTTTTCTGTCTCGATATAGTCGTTATCCTCAAAACCGTCCTTGGCAAGGAGTTCCTTTACCTTCTCATGCGGACGCGGAGTGATCTTATCTATCATTGACCACGGGAATGTGATCTTGGTCTCATCCTTGAGGTATGCCAGGAAATCAGCAGGCACCAGCTTATCGGCGACCCAACGCTCGGCGTAAGCCATGACTCCGGCCTTTACCTTATCGCCGTTGTGTGAGCAATTGTCCATACTCTGAACGGTAAGAGGCAGACGGCCTGCGTTGAAGCGCTCCAGCAGGAGTGAGCAGACCTTACCCATTGCAAACATGGGCTTGAGGCCGCGTGCCAGATCGGTTTCATTAAATGTGTAGCCCTTCTCGGTGATGGTGAATGATATCATCTGCAGTGACTTGGCCTTGAAGATCTCTACCAGGCGGTTCCAGTCGGGGAACTGGGGATCGGCCTTAAGGGCCTCGGTGACAGATGCAATCACCTTTTTCTCTATAGTGCCCGATGACTGCAGGCTTACCAGCAGAGAGAGGTTGTCATACGGTGCGTAGGCCTTGTCTACAATCTCATAGTCAAAGGTCTCGGCCATGATGACGCCGCGGTCATACTTGCCGGTGTTAAGGGCGTCGTTGATGATTGCGGCCGGGAAGGCGCGGAATATGTTACCTCCGCCAAAATGTACCCATGTGGGGTCATCGTGTGTCTTGCGGCGTACTGCCTCTATATCAAACTTGGGGAGCAGGTATCCTTTCTTCTCCCACTCTGCGGCATTGAACTTGCCGCTTGTTATTTCTGTAAGTTTCATAATCAATCAAAGAATCCGGGTTGTTTGTATTCAATTCCAAGCTCGCGGTCAACGGTAGCCAGGATGCCCTGGACCTGACCCATTGCGAACATACGTCCCAGCAGGGTGTAACCTGCGTTATGTCCGTGACTGGACTCATCCATAATGCCGCCGGGCTCATCGGTGAATGTCATACCGTGATCCACACGCATGGGCAGAGCTGGATTCTCCCTCTCAAAGATGCGGCAGAGCTCAATCAAATCGGCACGGCCACCCAGGTGTGATGCCTCGGTAAAGTCACCGTTGGGGAATATGTGGCATGAACGCAGATGTACAAAGTGTGTGCGTGACGCAAACTTCTTAGCCATCTCAACCACATTGTTATATGCTCCTGCCGATAATGAACCGGCGCAGAATGTAAGACCGTTATGCTTGTTAGGCACTGCATCCAGGAACCACTGGATATCCTCCTCGGTGCGGACTATGCGCGGCAAGCCCAGAACCTCGATTGGGGGATCATCGGGATGTACGCACATGTTCATGTTATATTCCTCACAAGTTGGCATGATGGCCTCCAGGAAATATTTCATGTTGGCACGCAGCTGTGCCTTGTCAATGCCCTTGTACAGGTTCAGGAAATCACGGAACTTCTGGATGGGAGCCTCATCGTTCTCACTGAAGTTACCGCTTACGAATCCCTGGGTCTTGATGATGATGGTCTCAACCAGCTTGTGCTCGCCCTCGGGGGTCATGGTCTTGGCCAGTTCATCAGCCTCGGCCAGAACACTGCGGCCCTTGCCCCAGCCCTCAGGGAACTTGAACTTTGCCCACTCCTCACGTGCGCCCTCACGCTTAAGAATATAGATGTCAAAGTATGCGAACTCTGCGTAATTGAAATAGAGGTTGGTTGAACCGTTGGGGTTGATGTGGAACAGGTCCGTGCGGGCCCAGTCCAGAACCGGCATGAAGTTGTAGCAGATGCAGTGGATACCTTCGGCCGAGAGGTTACGCAGAGACTCCTTGTAAACCTCAATCTGATGGTCACGGTCCGGACCTCCGTACTTGATGGTTTCAACCACCGGCAGGCTCTCAACTACGCTCCAGCGCATGCCGTAACTCTCAATATATTCACGCAGGTCACGGATCTTCTCACGTGTCCATACCTGGCCAAGAGGTACATCGTGCAAAGCAGTCACTATTCCCTCAACGCCTATCTGCTTAAGCATGGCAAGGGTAATCTTATCCTTCTTGCCAAACCAACGCCATGTTCTTTCCATATACTTTTGGTTATGTAATTATCGATATACAAAGATAAGGAAAGAAAATGGCATACCCGACTTAACTTTACCTTATTAAATAACTATTAAGTATGAACAAACAAAAAACAGCAACACATTGCGAGTCCTTTGAGCAATAATTGAGTTCTTAGTTTAGTTCATAAATCAACAAGTTAAAGTTAAATAGGTAGATCAGCGGTAAATTATATTTATCGCTGATTTTCTTTATGTTAACTATGTTTTTAAAAATAGTCGTTTGTTAAGCATTATGTTAACGAACGATAAATAATTAACTTCTCACTTAACTTCACGCCACTTTTTGACTCTTAACTACGGAAACCGACAAGAACGGTGACCACAAACAAAACAGAATAACAAAAACAAAAAAA
>CACZMI010000048.1 GCA_902782245.1 uncultured Bacteroidales bacterium
CCGTGAGGCTCAGAAGGAGGCCATGAACCTGGCCCGCATAGGTAACAAGTACCTGGCCGATACCGAGCCCTGGAAACTGGCCAAGACCGATATGAAACGTGTTGAGACCATCCTTAACATATCACTCCAGCTGGTTGCCAACCTGGCAATAGCCTTTGAGCCGTTCCTGCCCTTCTCAAGCGAGAAACTGCGCGGCATGATTGGTCTGGAGGGTGCACAGTGGGACCGTCTGGGTGCCATTGACCTACTGCCCGCCGGACACAAGCTGGGTAAGCCCGAGCTCCTGTTTGAGAAGATTGAGGATGATGCCATAGAGGCCCAGATCCAGAAACTGCTCAAACGCAAGGAGGAGAATGAGAAGGCTGCCGCAGCCGCTCAGCCCGCCAAACCCATCAAGGAGAACATACAGTTCCCCGAGTTTGAGAAACTGGATATCCGCGTAGGTACAGTGCTTGAGTGCATCAAGGTACCCAAGTCTGACAAACTGCTCCAGTTCAGGATAGATGACGGTCTGGGCGGACGTACCATACTGTCAGGCATTGCAAACTACTACAACCCTGAAGATCTGGTAGGCAAGCAGGTATGCTTCATTGCCAACCTTGCTCCCCGCAAGATACTTGGCCGCGAAAGCCAGGGTATGATACTGAGCGCACTTGATGCAGACGGCACACTGGCCGTAACAACCGTTCAGCGCCCCGTAAAACCGGGCAGCGAGGTTTGCTAAAGATACTGATATGGAGACCGTAGCTGTAATACTGGCAGCAGGCTCCGGTTCAAGAACCGGTTTTTCCACCCCTAAGCAGTTCCTGCTTCTGGGTGGAAAAACTGTTTTAGAGCACTCCGTACAGACTTTCCATGACCATCCGGGCATAGACCAGGTGGTCATTGTCACTTCAACGGAATTCATCCCCAAGGTCCAGGATATGGTAAAGGCCGATAACTGGACCAAGGTCACAGCCGTATTACCCGGTGGAAAGGAGCGTTTTGACTCCAGCCTGGCAGCAGTGCACCATTTCAGCAACAATCCTGACCTGGTCATGCTGTTCCATGATGCCGCCCGTCCGTTGGTATCGGCCAGGATAATATCGGACACACTCAAGGCTATGGAGACCTTCAATGCGGTCGATGTGGCCATACCCGCAGTGGACACCATCGTTCAGTGTGATGCGGCAGGCACAGTAATGGAATCCGTCCAGAATCGCAACCTGCTGTGGCGCATGCAGACCCCGCAGGGATTCCGCCAGAAAACCATCGCCAAGGCATATGAAATTGCACTCATGGACTCTGGCTTTACGGCCACCGATGACTGCGGCACGGTATTGCGATATCTGCCCCACGAGAAGGTGGGTATTGTGCGAGGGGACGAAAAGAATATAAAACTTACATATGCCGATGATTTGCCCCTAATGGAGTTTTTACTAAGTTTGTAGAATCAACGAATCAACCCCACTTATGAAAAAACCTAACCTCAAGAAACTGACCCCTTTCATTGTCGCATTGATAGCGTTCATTGCTTTCGGATTCATTTACTGCTCACCTGTCCTTGACGGCAAAGTGCTGCAGGCTGGTGATACCACCAACTATCTGGGATCATCAAATGAAATCCGCGAATACTCAAAATCAGAAGGGAGACAGATGTGGTGGACCAACTCCATGTTCGGCGGAATGCCGTCATATCAGATAAGCGGCCAGACTCCTGCAAACAAACTGAGGGCAAAACTTGAGCGGGCCTCACATTTATGGCTGAAGGGCAGCAAAGAACCCGTAGGCATACTCGTGGCATATCTGATAGGTTTCTTCATTATGCTGATGTGCTTTGATGTTGATCCGTGGATGAGCATTGCAGGCGCCATTGCGCTCACGCTGTCGTCATATTTCCTGCTAATCATACCTGCAGGACATATAACCAAGGCCAATGCCATATGCTGTCTGGCGCCCATGATAGGCGGATTCTATGCAATTTACCGGAGCAGGTTCTGGCTAGGTGTCCCCATCACGCTGTTCTACGGAACGATTGGACTCACGCTCCATTCTCAGATGACATATTACGCATTCATGCTCCTGGGGGTGCTCTTTATAGGCGAAATCTTTGTTCACGCCAAGGCCAGGACCTGGAAGGAGTTCGGAAAGGCTACCGGAATATTCATCCTGTCACTGCTCTTGGTGTTCAGTACCAAAATCAGCTGGTTCCAGATGAACCGCAGTTACCTTAAGGAGACCATGCGCGGCGGACACAGCGAACTGGTATCGGACAATGCCGTAGATGACGGCCAGGATAAACTGGTAGGTCTGGATTTTGATTACGCTACGGCGTGGTCATACGGAAAGACCGAAACCTTTACCCTGCTTGTTCCCGAGTATATGGGAGGAGCCAGCGGTTATGACCTGGGAAAGAATTCCAAACTGGAGCAAGAGCTCAAGAGCATGGGAGTACCTGCAAGCAGTGCCCGCAGTATATGCTCCAATTCACCTGTCTACTGGGGAGAAAAGGCATTCACCAGCGGTCCCGTCTATGTGGGAGCAGTTATCTGTTTCCTGTTTGTACTTGGACTGATAGTTGTCAGGGGAGCCTACAAATGGACTCTGCTTGCCGCAACATGTTTCTCAATACTGCTTGCCTGGGGACACAACTTTGAATGGTTCTCAAGACTGTTCTTTGAGTATTTCCCCATGTACAACAAGTTCCGTACGGTAGAATCCATACTGGTTGTGGCCGAGATAACAATGCCCCTGCTGGGATTCCTGGCAGTCAGGCATCTGGTTAAGTCCGATGACAAGGCAGCCAACAGAAAAGCCATACTTACAGCCGGAGCCGTCACGGCCGCGATATGTCTGTTGGTGGCAGTTTCGGCCGGTTTCACCGATACCGTATCATCCTATGACGTAAGATTCAGGGATCAGATTGACGAACCCATATACAATGCCATCCTACATCAGAGACAGGCACTGATATCCTCATCGGCCCTGCGCAGTCTTGTGTTCGTTCTTCTGGGAACTGCTGTGACCTTTGCCTACTCCATCATGAAGGAAAAGAAAAACAGCACGGTCCTGTTTGCGGCTTCATTGACAGTCATCATTGTGATTGACATGGTTCCCATTGACAAGAAATTCTTTGGCAAACAGAACTTCATCACTACAAAGGAGAACGCGCAGATATTTGCCATGCAGGATTGGGAGAAAGCCATTCTGCAGGATAAGTCACTGGATTATCGTGTGCTCAATCTGTCAACACAGACTTTCAATGATGCCAGAACATCTTACAGGCTCAAGTCTATAGGAGGCTACTCCGCAGCCAAGATGCGCCGTTATCAGGATCTGATTGAAGCCCATATCTCAAAAAGCAACATGTCTGTCCTCAATATGCTGAACACAAAATACATCATCACTGAAAGAGGCCAGATTATGAGGAATCCAGGCGCACTGGGTAACGCCTGGTTCGTTGACACCCTGCTTTATGTGGATACACCTGTAAGCGAGAGTGAGGCTCTGAACCGGATTGATGTAAAGACAACGGCTGTTGCCGACCGCCGTTTTGCCGATGTGCTCAACCTGAATGTAACCCAAAATGACCCCGAAGCATTCATCAGACTGGACAAATACGTTCCGGACCGTCTGGAATATACCACAAGTTCCACAAAAGACAAGATTGCCGTATTCTCCGAGATATACTACCCCAAGGAATGGCATCTGTATATTGACGGAAAAGAGCATGAGTTAGGACGCGTAAACTACGTCCTGCGTGCCGCTGTGATTCCGGCAGGAACACACACGGTTAAGATGGAATTCGTGCCCGATGCACTCAAAACCGACAAGTTGTGCATGGCTTTTGTGATACTTGTCATCTTACTTACATTGGGACTGCCCGTATGGCACTTTGCAAGTAAAAAGGACTCTGAGTCATGAAGATAATCATTCTGGGAACCGCCTGGCCTTATCGCGGAGGTATAGCCGATTTCAACAACCGGCTGGCACAGGAATTCATAAAGGAGGGTAATGAGGTTAAGATATACACCTTCACCCTTCAGTATCCGTCTTTCCTGTTTCCCGGCAAGACTCAGTACTCGCCGGACCCGCAGCCTCAGGGACTGGATATAGTAAGGCGGCTCAACTCTGTCAATCCGTTCAACTGGATCAAGGTTGGCCGTGAGATGAGACGTGAAAAACCAGATCTGCTGATTGTGCCTTTCTGGATGCCTTTCATGGGACCTTCAACCGGTTTCGTATCACGCATGGCTCGTAAGTGCGGCGCCAGGAGAGTGGCTATACTTCATAACCTCATACCCCACGAGCACAAGCCCGGTGACAGAATCCTGTCACGCTATTTCATCAAATCAGTTGACGGTTTCGTGGCTCTGTCCGAGTCTGTCAGGGATGATATCAACCTGTTTGACACAAAGAAACCGCGTACATTCAGCCCACACCCGCTGTATGACCATTTTGGTGAACTTGCCACAAGAGAGGAGTCGCTTAAGCATCTGGGACTTGACCCTGCATTCCGCTACATACTGTTTTTTGGTCTGATACGTGATTACAAGGGTCTGGACCTGCTGCTCAGGGCTTATGCCGACAGCCGTCTGCGTGACCTTAACGTACGACTGCTTGTGGCCGGCGAATTTTACGGTAGTTCGGACAAATACTTTGAACTTGAAAAGGAGCTTGGACTGCAGAGTCTGGTTGTCTGGAAGAACGAGTTCGTTCCCAGCGATGAGGTCCGATACTGCTTTGGTGCGGCCGATATCATAGCACAGCCCTACAAGACCGCTACCCAGAGCGGCGTATCACAGATAGCATATCACTTTGGAAAGCCCATGCTGGTAACCAATGTGGGAGGTCTGGCCGAGATTGTTCCGGACGGAAAGGCCGGTTACGTGGTAGAGCCCGATCCCGCCCGTATTGCCGATGGATTGGTGGATTTCTTTGCCAATAGCCGACAGGAGCAGTTTGCCAAGGGTATCCTTGACGAGAAGAGCAAATACTCCTGGAGCAAAATGACCCAGGCTATTCTTCAGTGTAAAAACGGATGATCTGCTCAAGAGAGCGTTGACACACCTTGCAGAACTCGGGATAGGAGTTTGTTTTCATCCTGCAGTCAAAGAAACCGCGCCACACCCCTTTTGACATATAGCCACCTCCCTCATAAAGGCCGGCTCCGGGTACCTTATCCTTCCACTTGCTGTCAAAGTCTACCTTTGTGGTGATGTTAGGCTCCCACGGCTCAGTCTCTGAGTTGTAGTATTGTTCATACTGGTCATCATAGAAATACTCATCGGCCAGTCCTCCAAAACTGTGGCCGAACTCATGTACCACTACCGGTGCAAACTGTGCGTGGTGGGCTGTGGTAAGAGTGTAGGAGTTGAATATTCCGCCACCTCCATAGACATCGGTATTGGCCAGGATGATAATATGCTCATACGGGATGCCTGCAAGTTTATCGTGCAGTTGTCTTAATCTCAGGGTTGTCAGGTATCGGTCCGAATAAAATGTACTGAAAGATGAGCTTAAGGCTGTCTGGGTCCAAAGACCTTCCTTGGGTACACTTACCGCTCCGTCCCTGGATTCCAGTTCCACTGCCAGGATATTGAAGCGGTCCTGCATGGTCTTGAACGGCTCATGTGAGAGTAGGCTGTTTACGGCAATGCCGGCATCCTTGTAAAAAAGGTCCATTTCATCGGCAGTATAACCCTCGGGGACAATCACCACGTCAATACACTGCTCCGTACTGCCGCCCTGATGCAGATACTTCCACTTGGGCGGATTCTGGCCTATCCTGCGGATAAGGATATCCTGGGGGTCTACAGTGTGACGCAGGGTTGCAACCACCTTGTTGTAGTTATCTGTCAGTTTTACCTCTACTACGGCCTTTGCTGTAGGCATGGGCAGCAGGTAAACGTTCTCAAAGCTACGGTCCACCTTTGTGGCCTCCTCGGTATTCTGCCACTCTTGGAACAGGGTGCTGAATGAGTTACGGTACAAGGTGTCACCAGTGGCCTCATCGGTCATGGTTATCTGCCCGTTTCCCTCCAGATACAGATCTTTCATATTGACACGGCGGCCGGCCCATCCGTCAATGACGTTCAGGTCATCAAGGTATATATGGCTCTCCTTGCTGTTGCCGGAGAATGTATAGTTTACCCTGAGCGTCCGCTCCTGAGCACTTGCACCACAGGCCAAAGCCAACGCCAAAGCCAACGTTATCTTACTCCTCAGTCGATACCAACTCATAATCCATCTGCTTCTTTTCAAGGTTGCAGCGTACAACCTTTACCTTGACATGGTCACCCAGACGGTAACGCTTGCGGGTGCGCTGTCCTGTGATGCAGTAGTTTTTCTCGTCAAACTCAAAGTAATCGCCGCCAAGAGAGCGTATGCCTATCATACCCTCGCACTTGTTTTCTATGATCTCGGCGTAGATTCCCCACTCGGTTACACCGCTGATGACGGCATCAAATACCTGTCCCATGCGGTCCGACATGTACTCAACCTGCTTGTACTTGATACTGGAGCGCTCTGCCTGCTCGGCCAGTTGCTCCTGTGCCGAGCAATGCTCGCAGTACTCCTCATACTTGCCCTGATTTACGCTGCGGCCGCCTCCGATATAACGGGTGAGCAGACGGTGTACCATAAGGTCGGGGTAACGGCGTATGGGCGATGTAAAGTGTGTGTAGAACTTGAATGCCAGACCGTAGTGGCCGATGTTCTCAGTCGTATAGCACGCCTTCTGCATGGAGCGGATTGAGATGGTCTCAATAAGTTCCTGCTCTTTCTTGCCCTTTACCTCAGAGAGCATCTTGTTCATGGACTTGGCCATCTCAGCCGGATCACCGTTGGTCTTTAGTTTGTAGCCGAACTTGGCCACAAAGTTCTGCAGGTTCTCCATGCGCTCGGGATCGGGCTCATCGTGCACGCGATATACGAATGTCTTGGGATTGCCTCCCTTGACTTTACCGATGAATTCGGCAACCGTGCGGTTGGCCAGCAGCATGAACTCCTCGACCAGCTGGTTGGCATCCTTGGACTCCTTGAAGAATACGCTTACGGGATGTCCGGTCTCATCTATGTCAAAACGGACCTCTACACGGTCAAAACTCAGGGCACCGTCTGCAAAACGTTTTGCACGCAGTATCTTGGCAAGACTGTCCAGGGTCATTATCTCTGTCTTGAACTCATCGCCCGGCAGTTTATCCTTACCGCCCTGCTGCTCACGCTCAATGATTGCCTGAACCTCCTCATAGGCAAAACGGCGGTTGCTGCGTATCACGGTGCGTGCTATGCGGGAGCGTTTTACCACGCCGGCATCGGTCATTTCAAGAATAACCGAGTAGGTGAGTTTATCCTCATCCTGACGCAGTGAGCAGAGGTTGTTGCAGAGTTTCTCAGGGAGCATGGGTATGGTGCGGTCCACCAGATAGACCGACGTGGCACGCTTGTAAGCCTCTTTGTCAATTATTCCGCCCTCCTGTACGTAATAACTTACATCGGCAATATGCACGCCTACCTCCCACAGACCTTTCTTTATGGGACGGATTGACAGAGCGTCGTCAAAGTCCTTGGCGTCGTGCGGATCAATGGTGAAGGTGGTCACATTGCGGAAATCCTCACGGCCGGCCAGTGCGGCATCGGTTATATCGGCCGATATCTCATCGGCTGCACGCTCCACGTTCTCGGGGTAACTGTAAGGCAGTCCGTACTCAGCCAGGATGGCATGCATCTCGGTATTGTTCTCACCGGCGGCACCCAGAATGTCTATTACCTTTCCAACGGGGTTGCGGTCAGGCGTATCGGGCCATTCCACTACCTTTACAACCGCTTTCTCTCCGTCACGGCCCTTCTTTAGGTTGGATATGGGTATGAATATGTCGCGGTCGGATTTATCGGGCGTTACCAGGTAGGCGAACTTGCCCTTTACCTGGAGTGTGCCAACAAAGGTATCCTTGGCGCGCTTGATGATCTCGGTAACCTCACCCTCAAGTCCGGCATGGGGACGGCGGGCAAAGAGCACTATCTTTACGCGGTCACCGTTTACGGCTCCGGCCGAATTGCGCTCTGCCACGAATATGGGATCGCTGCCGTCATCGGGTACCAGGAAGTTCTTGCCGCCCACACGACGCTGCAGCACGCCCTCCACATACTTGCTTTTCTGCATCAGGCTGAACTGATTGTCCTTCTGCTTGAGGAAACCGTCCTCAACAAGGTCCAATACTATGTCCAGGCACATGCTGCGCATGGGATGAGTCTTGAGTTTAAGCTCATCGTAAAGACGTTTTACACTTATACTGCTGTCCTGATTGTCACGAAACCAGTCAGTAACAAGGTCTGTCATTGTCCTGCGGTTAAGGCGGACACCTCCTTTATATGATCTTCCCATATTGAGATTGTTTTGTTCTGTTTACGAAGATACAAATTAAAAATCGGAAGCAGTATCTCTCTGCCTCCGATTTTTGTTTAAAGCCCCAGGTCCGATGCCTTGAGCTCAAGTAGCTCCATCTTGCGTTTTATCAGGGGGACCTCATTCTCTATGAAATCGGTACGCATTTTATCAAGCGCGATGGCTTTTGCGCCCTCGGCCACAAAATAGCCTATGCCACGCTGGTTGTAGATGATGCCGTCCATTGTTAGTTTCTCATAACTGCGCATGGCTGTGTTGGGATTCACTCCAAGTTCGCCGCCCAGTTCACGCACTGACAGTATCCTGTCACCCTCCTTTAGTTCGCCGCTCAGTATCTTTTCACTGATTCCATCGGCTATCTGAAGGTATATCGGTTTGTTCTGATTGAATTCCATAAGACAGTCCTTTTTTAATGTTTGATCTTTCTGACTCTGAAATAGATGGCTACCGAGAGTCCAATATTTACAATTGTATCAGATATGCAGTCCATCAATACAGCATGCTTTAAGCTCCATGACAGGAACGGGAACATTTCGAACAGTTGCTCGGGAGTAACATTGTTGGCAGCGGCCTCCTTGAATCTCTCCATTACTCCGTGAGTAAAGATGGGAGTTGCAATCATACTCAAAGCAATGCTGATAAGAATCAGGCAACCTACGGTCTTGGCAGGTTTGGATGATTTGAACAACAGGGCGCCCAGCAGGAAGATAAGGAACCCTTCGGCCAGATCATCGGCATACAACCAGGGAGAGGTGAAAGCTGAGTAGTCAGGAATAACATTGTTGGTCTCCAGGCTGGCTTTCTGGAAAAGATCGGTCATAAAAGTCTGACCATTGTTGATTGCTATTATGAGAGAGTCACCGCAACGGTTGTCAATCAGGCAGAGTATCTGATCCAATGACAGGTAAACTGCAAAGAATGCAAACGGAACCACCACGCAGCAGACAATTATCATTGACAGTGTCTTCTCAAGTGATGAGGCGGGAACCATAAGGAACGATGATCCCTCTTTCTTATCGGTAATGAAACCGTATATCTTGGCGGGAGCCGATAATGTGAGCACCACCAAGGTAATACCCAAAATCACCGATCTGGGTACAACTTCCAGACTATACCAGCCTGCACCGACGATTGTTGTAAAGAATCCTACCAACAGGTATGCGGTAAGGCTTACTGTTGCCATTACGAGAAATGAAATACCGTATCTTGCAATTGCATTCCTGATATCGGTTACCAGATAACGACCCATACGGTTCATATTAAAAATATCATTATTCATAGCCGTAATCATTTTACTTGTTGAACATTTCCTTGATCTCATTCTTGTGCAGCAGCACAGCATTGAACAGAGCCTCAATGTTGACTTTGCTCTCGGCACCGGTGGTGTTGCGTAATACCTGGATGTTGCCTCCCGGAACCATCTCCTGATAGAGGGCAGCGGGATCAGCTTCCGATGTGTAGTCAAAGTAGAGCTTTTGGGCGATTTCATCGAGTGATGCGTTGAGCAGTACATCCCTGCGGTCCAGAATGATGATAGGATCGATGATGGCCTCCAGGTCACGTGCCTGGTGGGTTGAGATGAGCAGTGTGGAGTCATCGGACGTGTACTTGGAAACAGCCTTGCGGAACTGACCTTTTGAGGGGATGTCAAGTCCGTTTGTAGGCTCGTCCATGAAAAGGTATTTGGTGTTGCAGGCAAGGGCAAAGCTGATGAATGTCTTCTTTAACTGACCGTATGACATATGATCCATACGCTGGTTCTGGTCATTATCAAACACAGTCATAATCTCAGAGAACTTCTGTGCATTGAAGTTTTCCCAGTACTGTCCGTGATCAATGGCAAAATCTATTGCCTTGCGACGCGGTGCGGGAACCTCATCGGGCAGATAATAGATGTTTGAGAGGAAAGAAGGTTCGCGGTTGAACGGTTTCTGACCGTCAATCTCCAGAGTTCCGTCATCAACCTTCTTAAGACCTGCAAGCAAGGTAAGCAGAGTAGTCTTGCCCACTCCGTTCTCTCCCAGGAGTCCGTAAATGCGACCCTCCTCGAGATTCATCGAAATGTCTTTCAGAACGACATGGTCGCCGTAACTGAATCCTAATTTCTTGATTGTAATCATTGTTGTATTGTTTGATGTTGTTTGTTTATTGGTGTATTACTTCACTAAGACACTGCAAATATAAGGCGTATTTCTTTAGGTGTTATTGTATTAACACACTTTAACACAATCTACGCGCACACACGTACATTGTATTATGATGCAGGTATGGCCATTTTAAAGAATCTCTGTGCCGAAGAGGGTGGCCGATGTGGCGTCGGTGATGCGGACTTTGAGGAAATCGCCGGGACGGTGGCTGCCTTTGTCAAAGACAACGGTGCGGTTCTGCTCGGTGCGGCCGTACAGTTGCTGGCGGGAGCGTTTGGAATAACCCTCGGCCAGGACTTCATACTCACGGCCGATGCACTCGCGGTTGCGTTCCAGTGACAGCTGGTTCTGGAGTTCTATCATCTCGTTCAGGCGGCGGATCTTTACCTCCTCAGGAACGTTGTCGGGCAGATGCTTGCTGGCATATGTGCCGGGACGCTCCGAGTAACGGAACATGAATGATGCGTCAAAACGGCACTCGCGCATCAGTGAGAGGCTCTCCTGATGATCCTCCTCTGTCTCGGAGTGATAGCCTGTGAACATATCGGTGGTGAGACCGCAGTCGGGGATGATACGCTTTATTGCATCTACGCGCTCCAGGTACCACTCACGGGTGTATTTGCGGTTCATCAGTTTGAGTATACGGCTACTGCCGCTCTGAACCGGCAGGTGTATGTGACGGCAGATATTTGGAACCTCTGCAATCACATGCAGGGTCTCGTCACTCATATCCTTGGGGTGTGATGTGGTAAACCTTACCCTCATCCCGGGAACGGCCTCTGCAACCATGCGCAGAAGCTCAGGGAATCCTACGGTGGATTCTCCGTTTTCAAATTTGTAGGAGTTCACATTCTGTCCCAGAAGAGTTACCTCTTTGTAACCTTTTTTCTTAAGGTCAAGCACCTCGTTCAGGATGCTCTGAGGGTCACGGCTGCGCTCACGGCCGCGGGTGTAGGGCACTATGCAGTAGTGGCAGAAATTGTTGCAGCCTCGCATAATCGATACGAATCCGCTTATATGGTTGCCGCAAATGCGCTCGGGTATGATGTCACGATATGTTTCGGTTGTGGAGAGTTCCACATCCATTGCCTTGTGACCGGATTCCACCTGAGCCATCAGGTCGGGCAGGGACAGGTAGGCATCGGGACCGCAGACCAGGTCAACGTGATGGTTGTCGGTCAGGTCCTCCTTGGTACGCTCGGCCATGCATCCCATTACGCCGATGTAAAGATTCTTTTTCTTCTTTTTGAGGGCGTTGAGCGCCTCCAGACGGTTCCAGATCTTCTGCTCTGCGTTCTCGCGGATGGAGCATGTGTTCAGGAATATGGCATCGGCCTCATCAATGTTTTCAGTGGGCTCGTAACCCGCCATGCGCATGATGGATGCGATAACCTCGCTGTCGGCCACATTCATCTGGCAGCCATAGGTTTCTATAAAAAGTCTCTTTGTGCTGTCTTCCATATTCCTTTCTCCTAATCGGGCGCAAATTTACTTGTTTTTATTTTAGCTATTGGTTAATTTTGCGCTACTTTATGCCAAAGAAGTCAAACAAGTAAACTATCATATAACAATGGCTTTCAAAAAAATGACTGCTGCCGAGGCAGCACGTTTTGTCAAGAACGGTGACAACGTAGGTCTGAGCGGATTCACACCTGCAGGTACCCCCAAGGCTGTCACTCATGAGATCGGTTTAATGGCCCATGAGCTCCATGAGCAGGGTCAGGAGTTTCAGATCAGCCTCTTTACAGGTGCCTCAACCGGCGATTCATGCGACGGTATCCTGGCACGTGAGCACGCACTCAAGTACCGCGCTCCCTACACCACCAACAAGGATTTCCGTACCGCAGTAAACAACGGTGAAATCGCTTATAACGACATCAACCTGAGCCACATGGCACAGGAACTCCGTTACGGTTTCTATGGCAAACTCAACATCGGCATCATGGAAGCCTTTGATGTAACTGATGACGGTAAGATCTGGGTAACCGCCGGTGTCGGTATCGCTCCCACGGTAGCCCGTCTGGCCGATAAGCTCATCATTGAGGTCAATGCAGCCCACGCCCGTTGCGCCAAGGGTCTGCACGATATCTACGAGCCCGCCGATCCCCCTTACCGCCGCGAGATTCCCGTTTATCAGCCCAGCGACCATATCGGCAAGGATTACATTCAGGTAGATCCCGCCAAGATCATAGGCATAGTTGAGGTAAATATCCCCGATGAGGCCCGCGGATTCACCGCCCCCGATGAGACCACCCTCCAGATTGGTCACAACGTAGCACAGTTCCTTATCTCTGACCTTAAGCGCGGCATCATTCCTTCAACATTCCTGCCCCTGCAGAGCGGTGTAGGTAATGTGGCAAACGCCGTTCTGGGTGCTCTGGGTGAGGATCCGTCAGTTCCCGCATTCCAGATGTACACCGAGGTCATCCAGGATTCAGTGATCAACCTGATGCGTGAGGGTCACTGCAAGTTCGGCTCCAGCTCATCACTGAGCGTAAGCAACGAGACCCTTCAGGGCATCTACGATGATATGGATTTCTTCAAGGACAAGCTGGTGCTCCGTCCTACAGAGATATCCAACAGCCCCGAGGTTGCCCGCCGTCTGGGACTTATCGCAATGAACACCGCCCTTGAGGCCGATATCTACGGTAACGTGAACTCAACTCACGTAAGCGGCGTCAAGATGATGAACGGTGTGGGCGGATCGGCCGATTTCACCCGCAACGCATTCATCTCCATATTCAGCTGCCCGTCGGTAGCCAAGGGAGGCAAGATAAGCGCCATCGTACCCATGTGCACACACGTGGATCACAACGAGCACAGCGTCAAGGTGCTCATCACCGAGCAGGGTATAGCCGACCTTCGCGGCAAGTCACCCGCCCAGCGCGCCAAGTGCATCATCGAGAACTGCGTGCACCCGGATTACAAGCAGCTCATGTGGGATTACCTCAAGATTGCTGAGAAGGGTCAGACCAGCCATGCTCTTGACAAAGCGTTTGCCCTGCACAAGGCACTTGCCGAGAAGGGCGACATGCACCTGGCTGAGTTCTAGTACAATTGGGGACAGACCCCTTTTGTATCATTTTGGAAGGTCGGACTGATTCCGGCCTTCTTTTTTTGAAAAATGATACAAAAGGGGTCT
>CACZMI010000049.1 GCA_902782245.1 uncultured Bacteroidales bacterium
GGCGACTGCTCATCGGCCCCTATCACAACGGCATAATCATAACGTCCGCTACGCAGGGCACGCATGGCCTCAATCTGAGCACATACGCCCGATATGCATGCGTTGCATACCACGATGGGCTTGCCTGGATTGCCAAAGAAACGCATTACCTCACGAGCGGCCCTGGCCAGCAATACACGCTCCTGTTCCACTCCTTCCTGAGGCTTTCCCAGAAGAGACACATTGCCCTTGGTGGTTGAAATGATAAACAGGACCCTATCTGATGAGGCATCTATACCCGAACTCCTTACAGCCTGTACGGATGAACACAAAAGAATCTTCTCAAAGAAAGTGAAATTGCCTTGAACACCCAGTTCAGCGCACAATCCGTCAATAATGTCCCGGTCTATTCGTGAAAGGACAAAAGGCGTACTGATATTGCCCATAGACTCATAACGTGCCAGTCCCGACCTACCGGCCCGGACATTGTCGTAGTTGGAACGGGAATCTGTTCCCAACGGCGACACCACGTTATCTGCTATGCATCTGATCACTCGAGCCATTTTCTTTTCCACTCCTCATAAAAATCCGGATTGATCCATACCAACTGGTAGTTCAGGTCCATGAATACCTGCACGGAATGGCCCGTGGCAAGCAGATCACCCGTCTCCGGATTCTTTATTTCATAGTCAAACACTATCTTGGCGGCATCGGTCGGCCTGTAGGTTATGGTTATCTCAGGCTTCATGTCATATGTGATGGGGCTCTTGTACTTGAAAGAGGATAGGCTATCCCGTACTCACGTCCGAACGCCTCGCGGGCATCCTCAAAGTACATCATGTATGAGCCGTGCCATACAATATTCATTGAATCCACCTCGCTGAAGCGGATTTTCAAGGGTACGGTTGCCTTAAGTTCTTTCATATCAGTTCTTTTATCAGTCCTGCAGTGCAATCTTGAGGTCAGTCTCGGCAATCACCTCATCACCCACTCTTACCGTGCCGTGAACCAGCGTAACCTGAAACACCTCCTGCACTACATCTATCGTTGTTGTAAGCACCTCACCCACCAGCGGAGTACGGCTCACGCTGAAATTGGTGATGGCGCCTATCACTCCAATCTTTACCCTGTCGCCCGATGAAAAACTTATGTACCCCATCCTGGCGGCACAGGTCTGAGCAATGTTCTCATTCAGACCGGCCACACTCAGGTGCCCTTCATCGGCAAATATGTTGTCAGGCCTGACCTGCAGCGTAGTGACGGTACGCACAGGATCATAATGGACCAGGCGGTCTATCATCACAAACGGCTCCTGCTGCGGCAGAAGTCTGTGCACGTCAACGCTTTCAAACTCATTCATCAGTCCTTCCAGAAATCGTAGTAGTTGAACCACTGTGTGGGATACATCCTTACAACTTTCTCCAACTCTGAGGCAAAATTCTGGGCCATATCGGCCATACGTGCCCTGAGCGGGAGCGATTCATCCTGTCTTATATCCCTCACATAGACCTTGTACACTCCGTGACTACGCATTGAGAACACTGCCAGCATGGGAACCTCCTTCTGCACCGCAAGCGCAAACGGCCCCATGGGGAACTGCGCCTCCTTGCCCAGGAACATGCACCTGATTGACTTGGCAGATCCGAACAGGCGGTCACCCGTCATGCTCACAATCTCACCGCGGTCTATGGCCGCATTCATGTTGAAGATATGTGACATGCTCTCATCCACCTCAATCAGGCTCACATTGTGCATGGCCAGGATTTTACGCCTAAAGTCCATCATCACCTGGGTCTCACCGCCGTAAAACAGGCCGTTCACCTTTTTGGCAGTCGATGTCAGACCATATCCCACCATCTCGTAATTGCCGGCATGTGAACTCAGCTGCACGAATCCGCGCTCACCGCCCACCAGTTCCATGAACCTTTCGTTTCCGTCCAGTTCAAACCGGAACCTCTTGCTCGCATATGCCGCATACCGGTCTATGATGACCTGACCAAAGCGGAAATGGTTTGCGTAAACCTTAAGGAATGACTTGATACGGCCGTATCCAAATCGCTGTCTGAAAAACCTGTAGATGGCCAGATAGCCTTTGTGGTTGAACAGCATGTAGAAAGGCACCACAACTGCCATAAAGCAATAAATGACGCGCCTGTCTATCACCTTCATGAGCACAACCAGGGATTTTATCATCCATGGCAGGCCGTCGGTCTTGCCCTTCCACTCCTTGGGTTTACCCCCTCTCTTAGCCAAGCTTGCTCTCCAGATAGTCACAGAACGCGCTGAAGGTCTTAACTCCAGCCATCTCCTCACTCTTGATCTTGACTCCGAATGTCTTCTCAACAATGACCACAATGTCAATAAAGTCCAGGCTGTCTATGCCCAGGTCTTTCTTGAGCAGTGCATCGGGGCAGATCTTCTCCTCATCAATTTCAAGATCCTCGATCATGAAATTCCTGACTTTGGCTTCAATCTCTTTTCTGTCCATATTTGTTACTTGTTTGATTATTTCAATTTACATACCATGATACTGTGACCTCCCTGTCCCAAATTGTCATGTATGGTCTCCACCTTCATGCCGGCCTGCTCCACCAGACGCTCCATGCACTCCGAGTGGTACATCTTGCTGTTTCCGTTAGCAATGGCGGTGAAATAGAGACTTGTCATGGTAAGGCACAATGCACCCGGCTCAAACTTCTGACGGTCCCAGAAAGTCTCCATGATATAGAGACGTGTATCCTTGTCCATGGCACCGGTGGCACGGGTAAGTATGCTCAGTATCTCATCCTCCGAGAAGCAGTCCAGGAACTGGCTCATCCAGATGGCATCAAAATGACGGCCCTGGGGGAACTTCTGATTGCGGTCCAGCAGGTTTATGCCGAATCCCTCTATGCGGTCGGCTCCCTTCTGACCGGCAGTCTGCTTGCGCATCATCTCAAGCTGCTGCGGCAGATCCATGATGGTAACCTTCACCTTGTCGCTGTAATCAACGCAACGCATAGCCCATCGGCCGGTATTGCCGCCCACATCTACCAGAGATTCGGTCTTTGCTCCGTCAAACACAATCTTAAGAGCCTCGTCAAACGAGTGGTCCGAGTAGAAATGGTCAAATCCGAACCAGCTCTTCTGTACCTGCTCAGGCAGCTGAGAGAGGCCCTCATATACCGTAGGCCAGCTTCCAAAGTGCTCCAATCCGGCGGGACGGCCCTCCTTGAGAGATTCCTCAAGCTTGAACCAGCCCTCATAGTTGACATCGTGATTGAAATCGATGTTAACCCTGGTAATTGGATTAGTAAGCAGGAACCAGCCGGTCTTGGACAGGCGAAAACGGTCCGTATCAGGGTCCAGCAATACTGTACCTATTGACAGTGAGGCCTCGGTGAGCACCTTTACGGCATAGAGAGACAACTTTGTCTTATCGGCAATCTCCTGCTGGGTAAGTCCGTCAACGTTATCACGCAGAAGGTCCAGTATTCCGAACTTTATCATCAGGCGTGATGCCTGGAAAACTATCGGGCCCCAAGCGATGAACTCAGCAAGACGCTGTGCGTCACGTGCGCTCAGATGCTCTTTGGTATATGCCTCCTTCAAGGCTGGTGACAGATTCATACTTTCTTGATTACAAGTGCACTGTTTGTTCCTCCGAATCCAAAGGAATTTGACAGTATAGTCCTTAATTCAGTCTGTTTGGTATCGGCCGCAATCTTAAGTTTGGCCGAATACTCATCAGGATTCTCAAAATTGATATTGGGAGCCACAAAGCCGTTGTTGAGCATGAGCGTGCAGTAGACTGCCTCACTGGCGCCTGCCATCCAGCACTCATGTCCGGTCATTGACTTGGTGGAGCTTATCCATGCCTTGCGTCCCTCAAAGAGACGTGCAAGTGCCACGGCCTCAAACATATCGCCCTGAGGTGTGGATGTGGCATGCGCATTGATATAGTCAACATCATCCGGCTGCACACCAGCCTGCTTGAGGGCACGGCTCATAGCCAGGAACGATGCATCGGAATTAGGTTGTGATATACCTCCGGTGCCGTTTGATGAGAATCCGTAACCGGCAACCTCGGCCAATATCTTTGCGCCGCGCTTTACGGCGTGGTCATAATCCTCAAGTACCAGGGCAGCAGCACCACCACTGGGAACCAGTCCGTCGCGGTCACGGTCAAACGGACGTGAAGCCTTTGTTGGCTCATCCATACGTACCGAGAATGCTGACAGCGCATCAAACGATGCCATGGAGAGATAGTTGGTCTCCTGAGCGCCTCCGCACAGGACCATATCCTGCAGGCCCTGTTGTATCATCATGTACCCTATTCCTATGGCGTGTGATCCGCTGGCGCATGCGGCACTCAGCGTAAAGTTCACACCACGAAGATGGAACACGGTGCTCATATTCATGTTCACGGTCGAGTTCATGGACTGGAAAATCAGGCCAGATCCAAGCATGGCGCTGTCCTTGTACTCCTCCATTATACGGTTGGTCTCAATAACAGGTTTGGCACTTGAATCATTGCCGAATATCACGCCAACCTCATTGGAGAGCAGATAATCATCATCGATACCGGCATTCGCAAAAGCCTCACGTGACGCCATGAAAGCATATTCGGCCTCCTCACTCATACCTGCACGCAGACGGCGGTCCAGCACACCTTTCAGTACCGGTGCGGGGACAATACCTGTCAGGAGTGACCGGTAGCCGTACTCCTTACGTGCAGGATCTATGCCTATTCCGGATTTGCCTTCAAACAATGAAGCCCTTACCTGATCAAGGTTCTGACCCAGGCAGTTCCATATTCCCATTCCTGTTATTACGACTCTTCCCATCCGTATCTTAAGTTATTACCATTCAATACCCAGACGCAGACCTACGCTTGACAGGTTCCTGCGCTCTGAGGTAGTAATGTATTTGTCAGTAACACTATCCCAATAGCTTTCCGTTTCGTTAAATGGAGCATAGAATGAACCGCATGCCTGAATTGAGAAAGCAAAATCACGGTCCGATGCAAACCTGAAACCAAACGAAAGGTCTACGTACGGCTTGGCACCTTCATTGAAAAATGAACCCATCTTCATCTGCAGTGTCGGTGAAACCTTGGTCCTGTAATTAAAGATATACTTGGCTGCAGCATATATCGGAACGTAAGCGTCACCGGGTGCCACATGCAGGCCTATACCCAGACCCACAAACATATTGGGTGTATAGTAGAATCCGTGTGTGGTTGAAAGGTCCATTCCTGTTTCAAATCCGTTCACGTAGAACAGGTTTGAATACTCTATATGCCCCTGATAACCGCTGGGTACACGTACTCCGTTAACGACTTCCTGTGCATTGGCCCCAAAAGCCATTGCAGCAAACAATAAAGAAACAAGAATCTTTTTCATATAAACTTTAAATGAACTATTGAAAATCATGTATAGAGACCACCGTTAACTGATATCACCTCGCCGGTGATATATGCCGCCTCGTCCGATACCAAAAAACCTACGGCCGATGCCACCTCCTCGGGCTTTCCGAACCTGCCCACAGGAATCATCTTCTTGAGTTCATCCTCAGGAAGTTCTTTGGTCATATCGGTTGCTATGAATCCGGGCGCCACGGCGTTGACTGTGACCTTACGCGCTGCAACCTCCTGAGCAAGAGCCTTGGTGGCACCTATCAGGGCAGCCTTTGCGGCCGAGTAGTTGGTCTGACCGGGCAATCCTTTGATGCCGGACAGTGAAGCCATATTCACGATCCTGCCCCAGCGCTTGGAAAGCATATTCTTGAGCACACGGCGTGTCAGGAAGAAGAAACTGTTCAGGTTGGTATTAAGTACGCTGTTCCAGTCATCGTCCTGCATAAAGATCATCAGATTGTCACGGCGTATGCCGGCATTGTTCACCAGGACAGCGATATAATCCTCCGGATGAGACTCCTGCCATTCATCCACCGCCTTTTCAACCTCAGACTGGACAGATACGTCAAAAGGCATGAGCTCCGCATTACCTCCGGCTTCCTCAATAAGACTCTTGGTCTCCTGAGCAGCCTCGGAGTTGGATTTGTAGTTTATGAGTACAGGATAGCCCATGGCTGACAACTTAAGGCATACTGCCCTGCCCAGTCCTCTTGATCCACCTGTTACCAGCGCGTATTTCATACTAGTATGATTAATTATACTATCATAGATATATTAACTTGCAAAATAACCTAAAAAAGCCGATACAGCCAAATAATTTTTACTACCTTCGCGGCCGAATCAAGCCGAAATAGCTCAGTTGGTAGAGCAACGCATTCGTAATGCGTAGGTCGCGGGTTCGAGTCCCGCCTTCGGCTCAAAAAAATAAGACGCCCGAATGGACGTCTTATTTTTTTGAGCCGAAGGCGAGTCCTTAGAAGAGATAGCCAACTGAGATAGCGAAACCGCTCTCCTTGTAGTTGAAATTATCCTTATCCTGTGCGCGATTGAGAAGGCCAAGGTCATAGCCTAACTTTACACGAACAACATCCTTGATGTCGCACCATGCACCCATTCCCAGACCAAGACCGAAACGGCTGATGTCATCTCCGTAATAATCATAAGTAGTATTGCCGTTCTTGCCATTCTTTGAAAGGCCTACATAGATTGAAGGTCCTGCATAAACAGAAAGATTGAAACCGTCAGCCAGTTCAAAACCGTAGTTTACATCAACCGGAATCTTAATACCCCATGATGAGTACTTGGTATCACCCAGAAGGGCATCTTTTTCTGTTCTTCCAAAATAGTTCACCTCAAGACCAGGCTGAATGCCCAGAGCGTCAGCAATCTCAAAATTCATAGCTCCACCAATGAAGAAACCATTGTTAGCTTTTGAAACAGTAGTGTTGCCTGCTTTAGACTTACTTGTCACATTCTGATAGCCAAGATAAGCAACCTGAGCGTTAACTGCACTGAATGACAGAATCGCTGCTGCGATTACCAATAATTTTTTCATAATCCTTTTTGTTTGGTTAATAAATATGCTGCAAATATAAGTTTATTTCAATAAAACCAACCATTTCATCGGTTTTTTTCACCTATTCCAAAGTATACTCGGGCAGTTTGTCCAAAGCCGGGGTCTCATAATTTGAAATACGCAGACGGAAACGGCGCAGTTCATCGAGAGTATGCTGAGGCTTTGTGCAATCGTCCGGAATAGGCATATTCGAGAATGTCTGGAAATAGAGCATCAGCGCATCACGCCACCAGATGGCGTCCTTGGCCTGACGCACCAGTTTGTCATGGATCTGGCCATAACGGTACGGATCCACGTATTTCTCAACGCTCTCCCATGTGCTGATAAAGCCGCGTGCTTCCTGAATACCCTCCTCAAATGTATAGCAAAGCTCGTTCCAAAGGGTACGTCCGCTCTTCATCTTATAATCCCAAGGCAGATGATGGAACCACAGGATGAGTTCCTTGGGACAAGTATCAACATTGTCATAGAGTGAACGGAGAGGCTCGTGATATTGTGATACCGCATCGGTACCGGTCTTGGATGTACGGTCAAAACCTATTCCGTCGGCAGCAGCCTTATGATAGTACGCAGGTTCCCAGTCGGGACGTGACGAGCGGTCCCAAGGTCCGGGGCCATAGTGACCGGCACCTGAGAAACAGTGGTGCAGGCCCATAGGCATCTCATACTTGACGCAAGCCTCACGTGACTCCAGCAGCATCTTAGCCACCGGCTCCACAAATTTCTTATCGGCTGTGAAGGTCTGCTTGATCCACTCATCGATGATCTGCTCAGAACTCAGGTCCGGATTCCATGCCATGCGGCCGAATGCATACCAGTTGGCCTGTGCCATGTGGTGTCCGCACCAGTTAATGCTGTCGCCAATGTTGGTCACTCCGGCAATGGCACCCATAGATGTATTGCCGTGTACCTTACCCATTGTTTCGGCAGCCACTGTGCTACCCTTTCCATTCTGATATGTATCGCTGTCCAGGCACTCCTTCCACATGGGGTGCAGATATACCATATGGTTGCTGTGACCCAGATACTCCTGGGTAATCTGCATCTCGGCCATCACATTGGTCTTTTCCATCTGACCGAACAGCGGGCTGAAAGGCTCACGCGGCTGGAAATCAACCGGACCGTTCTTGATCTGGATGATTACGTTGTCACGGAACTGTCCGTCCAGCGGCTTGAACTCCTCAACTGCCTGCTTGGCGCGGTCGGGTGACTCCGGAGCATAGACAAACGCCCTCCACATCACGATTCCGCCATAGGGTTTCAGGGCATCGGCAATCATATTGGCACCGTCGGCATGGGTGCGGCCGTAGTCCTGCGGACCTGACTGACCTTCGGAATTGGCCTTTACCAGGAATCCTCCAAAGTCAGGTATTATGCTGTAAATCTCGGCCACCTTATCGTTCCACCACTTGATTACATCCTTATCCAAAGGATCGCTGGTCTTGAGACCGGCCAGATGCTTGGGAGCGGCAAAGTTGAGTGACAGATATACCTTAAGATTATACGGACGGAATATATCGGCCAGTACCTTAACCTTTTCAAGATACTCGCGGCTGAGCATACGGGCATCGGCATTCACGTTATTGAGAACCGTGCCGTTTATGCCGATGGATGCGTTGGCGCGTGCATACTCCTCATACTCGGGACGTATCTTACCGGGCAGCTCCTCCCATTTCCAGAGAGACTTGCCGGCATATCCGCGCTCTACAGTCAGGTTTGGGTTATCCCAGTGATTCAGGACACGATATCGGAACGCAGGTTTTTCTGTAACCAGAAACTTGTCCGCAATTTTTACGCCACAGTCAGCCAGTCTCTTAAGATAGAACACAGCATACAGTTTGGCTGCATCGGTATTGGCAGTAACTGCCACATGATTTCCGATACAGTTGATGCTGAATCCCTCATCACCTAAGGAATTGTTATATATTCCGCTTGCATCAAAGCCTATGTCATTAACCCCAAGGGCATTAAGATCTATCCGCTTACTCTCTATCTTCCAAACGGCCACATCAGCAGGTCCGGATTTAACTGTTATGTCACCCAGCCAAAGGTTATGGCCATTGTTGTTCTCCGGCCTTGACTGACCGCCGCACGACTGCATTGAAACCGCTAAAAGCAAAAAAGCTATGCCTGCGCTTAATTTTCCTGTTTTCATTATAATATCAATAATTAACTCACATGATTCAGTATTGCAAACATACTGAAAAAACGTAACAATAACATTCAATGACCGGTTAATCTTAGGCCAGACAGGCCAGTTCCGGCTCCGGCTGGGTACCGGCCACAGTTTCCAGACGACCGATAAACTGATTTACAACGCTGAGTCTGGCCGAAAACACACTGCGGCAGTCAAAACTGCGTGAATACCCCTCTGCCCTGAATGCGCCCCACTCCTGGCTGACTATCCGCAAGTCCATATCCTTGACCGCCTTCATGACCACATTAGTCATGTTGTATGTATAAAGGACAGCAACCTGACTCTCTACATATGCCGTCACAACATCAGCCTTGGCAATAACTTGCGCCGCAGCCTGTCTGTAGGCTTCCGTCAGACCCGATGTTCCTAACTTGACACCACCGAAATACCTGACCACAGCTATGAGCACGTCGGTCAGCCCGGAGCTGTTTATCTGACCCAGAATGGGTTTTCCAGCTGTACCTGACGGCTCGCCGTTGTCATTGGCACGCCAGTCCGTGCGCTCAGGGCCTATCATATATGCATAACATACATGACGCGCATCGTAATACTCTTTCTGCAGGGATGATATACGCTCCTTGACCTCATCGGCCGAAGTCACATGCCAGATGAATGAAATGAACCTGCTGCGCTGCTCGACAAACTGAGTCTGTGCACTGTCCTTAACAGTGAGATATGTATCAGTACTATGCTCCATATCCTACTCTTCGGTCTTTCCTGATACCGGAATATTGAAAACGAAACGTGCCCCACCGGTATATTCAGTGTCAAGATACACGCTGCCGCCCAATGCCTGCGCTATCTGTCGGCATATACTCAATCCCAATCCTGTACCCTGTACGAAAGAGTCCAGCTTGACAAAACGCTCAAATATATGTTCAGCCTCGGATGCCGGTATACCCGGGCCTGTATCCTCAACGCTGAAAGAGAGCATACCCGGTACCTCGGATAAAGAGCAGCCCAGGCATATCTCACCTTTTGAAGTATGCTTGCATGCATTTGTCAGAAGGTTTATCAACACCTGCTGTACCCGTCTGGCATCAGTCTTTAATTTGTATGGGATTGGCATGGAAGGTTTAAAACGCATCCTGACGCCACGTTGCAGACGATACTCGACCGTAGCCATTGAGTCACGGCATATCTGCCCGCACTCAGCATCGCCCATAACAACCTCATACTCATTTTTGTCCATGGCCGATGAATTGATGATGTCATCTATCAGCATGGTCATAATATTGGTATTCTCAATAATATAACCGGCCATTTCTTTCTTGTCCTGAACCGACATGTCATCAGTCATACTCAGCACCTGCGAGAAACCGGATATGGCATTGAGAGGTGTACGCAACTCATGAGTCATATTCCGCATGAACTGTGTCTTGGCCACGTCTGCTGCACGGGCCCGTTCATTGGCCTCTGTGAGTTCGGCTATCATAATGCGGTCCTTACGCTGGCTTTTCCTTAGATTCCTTACATATATGTAAAGGCTCAGGATACCGCCCAGAAGAATGACTGACAACAACACCGCTACTATTACATGTACAACTTTCAGCATTGATGTCTGCTCCTCAATGGTGGCCGATAACTCATTGTTCTTGTACTTGGCCTCCATCTCACTTAGGTTCATATCCAACAGGTCATTGAGTTCTTTCTCCTTTCCGTCCAGACAGATATTCTTAAGGAAACCTGCCAGCCTGTACTGACCGGTAGCCTCGGCCACACAAGAAAGTACCCTTATGTTATTTATTGAAATGCCAGTATAAATCTCTTTTTGATCGTGATTAAAGGTACCGTCAAAAATCTCATCTATGCAACTGAACAGGAATCCGGTATAGCGCCCTATCGCATTGATGTTGTCCGAACTCAGACAGATATCCCTGTATTTGGTATACTCACTGCGGTTACCCTTCATAGCCTCTATCTTGGCAGTCTCCCTGGCACACCTTACGGAGTCAGTCTCTATCTTGACCGCTTTCCAGGCCATATTGACATAAAACTCCACAGAGTCCACATCGACCGCAAAGGCCTCGGCATAATTGAGATAATAGTTACACAGGCTCTGCCTTCGGATAGTAGGATTATCAGTGTTTTTGTAAATGTCAATCAGTCTGGCCAGATTACTTCTTGCAGCCTTTCCTGCACCGAAATTTAAATAGATTGACGCCAATTCCCCATCCGACAGCCACTTACCGTACTCATTATCCTTGGCAATTGCCAGTTGCTGCATCTCAAGCAACACATCAAGTGCTCTGAGGCGTTTACCGTTATTGTAGTAATAGTTCTTTACAAACTGATAAGACTGGAAATAATACTGCATGTAATCATACCGCTCCGCTATCTCCTTGAGTCTGGCCTGTGATTCCAGAACCTGTTGCTCGTCCGCTTCCGGCCTGCGTGTATTATCACGCAGTTTTTCAACGTAGTACAGAACCTCAGCTTTCTTGTCTTCCTTAAGCAGAGCCGTTCTGAGCAGAGCCTCATTCTGCTCGTCAAATCCCGGTTTTCCTATCAGCCTGTCGGCCTCGGTCATATACTTATAACACTCATCATCAATCTGATAAGGATTATTCTGAGCAAAACAGACTGAGGTCGTGGCAAACGCCATGACCAGACAGAACAGAAAACCATGCGCAATTCTCATATATGAGCCTTACCTTCCGGCTATCGCTTCAATCTCCAAAAGTGCACCCTTGGGCACAGCTGCCACCTGAAAACATGCACGGGCAGGCTTATCCTGTGGAAAATACTCTGCATACACTGCGTTCATAGCCGCAAAATCCTTAAGGTCGGCCATAAGCACTGTAGTCTTGACTATGTCATTGAACGTCAGCCCGGCCTCTGCAAGTATTGCACCTATGTTATCCATAGCCTGGCGGGTCTGGAGTTCAATACCGGCGGGAATCGTTCCATCGGCAGGATTTACGGGAAGCTGCCCCGATACAAACACCGTTCCATTCAGGTTTACTGCCTGTGAGTATGGCCCTATCGCAGCAGGAGCCTTTGCTGTTGCTATTGTCTTTCTCATAGTTTTATTATTTCTGCAAAGATATAAATATTCTTAGAAGAACTTTGCCACCTCATTAACCGGCTTGCGGTCCGGACGGTTGGGGTCCGATGCGCGGTAACCCAGGCTAATAAAGATTATTGGTTAATAATCCATCAAACAACTCTTCCTGCCGATAGTCTGATTCCTTCCACTCAAATTTGACTTTCTCCGGCACAAAGAATTGGTCTATCTTATAATCAATGTTTGCCTTGTGGGCCTGACTGAGTTGGAACGGACGGCTCACATAATATTGCTTTCCGTCTTTTATAAACTTGGCGCCTGTCTGATGGAACCTGAACGGCACATCCTTCTCAACACACTGGCGCCGCAGATCCAGCACCCAGTCGTAATTGCATGGGCGTGCATCAACCCCAGACTCCCCTCCTACCGATACCTCCTCAATACTACTGTCCAGATACTTAGAGATATTCACTGCCGATATCAACGGCGACACAATGATTGATTTGTGCTTGATAGGCAGACTCTTGAATATCGGAAGCCTGTAATCGGCCATCTGCTGGTTCTCAACCGTACAGCCCACCAGCACGTTGTCATAGCCATCGGCCCAGTCATCAGGGATGCACTCCATAAAACGGTCTATGCGCTTGGTAAAGAAATAGAACCACAGGTCACTGCGAACACGCATCATCTGCCAGCACTCACGGCGCCACTCATCGGCATCCTTTAGAAGGAAATCCGATGTAAAGCAGGTAAATACCATCTTGCCCGGCTCAATTTTCCAGCTGCGGTCACGCTTACGCTTAACGGGCAGGTTGAATGCGGCGGTCTTGCGGGCCAGATTGCTCCCTATCTCGCTTCCGTACATCTCATCCTGCCGATAGACATAGCAGTACTTGCAACCCGGACTGATCTTGGTACAACCATGCCAGGGATTCCAATCCGCATATATGCTCCAGTGCTCCGCCATATTTACTTAAAATTGTCATAAAAATAGTAATTTTGTGGCATATGACAGACTCAGAGAAAGAACTAAAATACACGCAGTTGCTCAAGGAGGCGGCTGCACTGTTAGACGGAGAGACTGACCTGATTGCCAACATGGCAAATCTGGCAGCCCTGATCCATGAGACCATGGGATTCTGGTGGACAGGATTCTATATTGTGCGGGCCGATAAGGATGGTAAGGAGCAACTGGTTCTGGGACCGTTCCAGGGCCCGATAGCCTGCACACGCATTGCTCTGGGCCGCGGAGTGTGCGGA
>CACZMI010000050.1 GCA_902782245.1 uncultured Bacteroidales bacterium
ACCTTTTACAATAATGGCACCCAGACGGCTGATATCCATAAAATCGGCGTACTCGGTGCCGTATCCGAACGTGCCCGATGCCGTCATCACCGGATTCTTAAGCTCCAGTGAACCTATCTTAGTATTCAGTTGAACCATTTCAGTCTGTCAATTTCAAAAACCGGACCCTCTTTACAAACACAAACGTTGCCCTGATCGGCCGTATCCTCAACGCAGCACAGGCAAGCCCCTATTCCGCAAGCCATCTTATGCTCCAGAGACACCTCACAGGCCATCTCATGCTCCTTTGCCCATCGAGCCACAGCCTTAAGCATAGGCGTGGGGCCGCAGGCATAAATGCGATCAAATGCCTCACTGTCCATGAGCAGGCTGTGATTGGTTACAAAACCCTTCTCGCCGGCCGATCCGTCCTCGGTGGTCATGAACAGGTCACCATACTTGAGGAACTCCTCCTTGCGCAGGATAAGGTCTGCCGTGCGACCTCCAAACAGGAATGTAGGACGTATTCCGTGCTCCGCGAACTCCTGTCCCAGGAACAACAGAGGTGCCACGCCTACTCCGCCGCCAATAAGCAGCGGCTTGGCCACATGTGTGCTGCGATAGTTGAATCCGTTTCCAAGCGGCAACAGCACGTTGATCTTATCACCGGCCTTGGCATCGGCAAGAGACTGCGTGCCCTCACCCACAATCTGGATAAGGAATTCAACAAGATTGTTTGTACGGTCTATTGCGTGTATAGAGATTGGTCTGCGCAGCAGTACCTTGGCCGACGGAACCTGGAGTTCGGCAAACTGTCCGGCAATCATATCAGGCAGGTTGCCCGGATATTGCAATGTAAGCAGTGTGGCGCATGGTCCGACCAAGCGGTTATCGGCCACCGTCATATCTGTCTGGAATTTCTTCATACGTTGTAAAATAGCACTGCGAAGGTACAAAAAAAGGTGCAACCCCAAAAGGCTGCACCAGGTTAGTTATAGGTTCAATTGATCAGTATTCCTGAACGTTCTTGAAGTCGCGCCACTCCAGACGTCTCTTGTAGTTGAACATCTGGCCTCTGGGCACGTAAAGCTTGGCGTTCTGCTTTGCAGCATCATCAAACACATTCGGGCAGTGAGCCGGCCACATTCCATGAGCGTTGACCAGAGCAAGCTTGGGGCAGTTCTTGAATGACTCTGCACCGATGATTCTGACATTGCCTCCCAACTCAACCTCCTCAAGGGCTGTGCAGTTCTTGAACGAGTTGTCACTGATGGCGGTAACAAAGTTTCCTACAGATACTTTCCTGAGGAATGCATTGTCCATGAATGCCTCTGTACAGATGATAGCCACCTCTTCAGATATAACATACTCGGCAGTCTCCTTCTGTGCAGGATACTTGATGAGCATCTTGTTGTCCTTGCTGAACAGGATTCCGTCTACATCCTTGTAAGACTGATTGTTCTCATTTACAGTGAATTTCTTTATGCCGGAGCAACCCTTGAATGCGCCGTCCACAATGCGAAGAACGCTGTAAGGAATATCTATTGACGTGACTTCGGAGCAACCGTAGAATGCATTCTGGTCAATTTCCATTACACGGAAAGTAAACTCGTCGTTCTGTCCGGTGGTGATAAATGAAGGAATGCTTATATCTCCCTTATATGAACTGGGACCGTCATCAAAGTTCTTTCTGCCGTTGGTTCTGTCCCATGTAAGGGTTACGTTACCAAAGTTATCCAGAATCTTATAACATAAGGTGGTACCATTATTGTATTTTACAGTAATGATTTGATCCTCTACCGTTGCATCAAGCTGTTTTACAAGTAATGTCTGCCAAACCTCATTGTTAGATCTTTCTTTTGCGGCCTGCTTGCTGCTACGGCAACCTGCCAGTGCAAACACTGCGATAGTTAAAACAAATAGATATTTTTTCATAGCTGTAATTGGTTTAATCTTGTATCAGCAAATATAAACACCAAATTCTAAAAAATCAAAAAATCCGTATTAATTTTTTAAATCCGATAAAAATTTCTGATACGTACCGTCAGAAAAGAATACTACCACCTCTTTTATCCTCTTTCCTTCCGATGAATATACAGCATCCAAAACAGCCTCAGAATCCCTTCTGGGTCGTCTTTTGCTTGGTTTGGGGATGCTTTCTTCCCCCTTGAGATTTGAATTTCCGGGAGTTTTCCGTACATCATCCGGAAAAAACATAGTCTCCATGCCCGGCAGAAGGGGGTAATCGTCTTGAGTCGGCTCGTTCTGCTGCAATTGAGGAATAGCCGATCCCTTTCCGTTAAGGAGCCATTCCAGCTCAACATCCGGAAAACTGGTATGAATAGCCATTATAATCTTTAGGCTAGGTTCATTTCTGCCGCTTAAAATATGCTGGAGCGTTGCGCGCTGAACTCCGATGGCGTTTGCAAACTGTGTCGGATTCAGATTCAACAGTTGCATAAGTTCTTCAAGTCTCTCCCTCATAATAAATCAGGTCTGTTTTGGTGTTCGTTACAAATGTATCAATCATTTTTGATATTTGCAATATTAATTTGTATCACACTTTTGTATACAACATTTGTAAACATCGAACATTTGTCAACTATTCCCCGATGAGATCTGCCGATAACAGGCCAATACACAATACTGCGCTTGGAATTCACTTTAGGTAATCAATACAACGTACTGATATTTAAAGATATAATCCGCAATACACCCTTCAAATAATCCGATTTGCGGGAATTTGCATATAAGGACAGTTTGTCTTGCTCAAAAAGTTTATGCTGATAGATATAATATCTCTCATTTTCAACAAATTATGATATACATATCAAAATGTATAGCGTTTTGCATAATTGTTAAAGGGGATTATAGCGGGTATCCGAATAACCATTTTGCCAAATGGACCAGCTGCTATTCGCGTGTTGAATTAACAGTGTTACAATTGGAAATTATCATACAAAGATTACAAATGTATCTGTCAACAAAAGCAAAAGGTCATCATTGAGATGACCTTTTATACAGTTGTTGCGTGAGATTTTAAAATTTGGAACAAATCCGTACAGTTACCGGAAATATCAGAATTTTGAAAATATCAGTGAAGTATCATATACAACAGTTCCTTGAGCAACCCCTCACCTGTATTGGCTGTAGAATCCACACCTTTTGATTTTGCATCATACCTGCGTATGGTATTAATGATCTGCATTGTCTGCGTAGCCGTATAGTTACGCATGCCGGTCGTGTAGTCCCTCACCCCCCAAGTACTTCTAAGGTCCAGTTGCTCGGCTATGCCGCTGTCAGTCTTGTCAGGGGCATAAAATGCAAGCATCAGATTTGAGAAATACGGGAATATTGCCGCTGTAACCAGTTGTATGGGGTATGTTTTGGGATTGCTCTCGTAATATGCGGCTATCTTGTTAGCCTTAAGGATATTCTTATTTATTATGGCGTCGCGGAATTCAAATATATTGTAATCCTTACTTATGCCCACATGCTCCTCAATGAACTCCGGAGTAATCTCTTTTACGCCCTCAGGCAATGCAGTAATCAGTTTTTCGAGTTCTCCGTTCATACGGCACAGATCCGCTCCAACAGATTCACTCATCATGGAAATGCCCTTGGAGGACATCTTGAGTCCATGCTCATTCAGGAATTCCTCTACAAACTGAGGCAGATCATCATCCTTAACCTTCTTGGATTCAAACAGGACTCCAACCTTCTCTATCACAGCTACAATTTTCTTGCGCCTGTCCAGGGAACCGTTTTTGTGGCAGAAAACCAGAACTGTGCTTGGTTGCGGCTGCTGCAGGTATGCGCTCAGTATGTCTGATGCGCTGTTGCCCGTATCGGAATCCTTCTTCATAAGGTGCTGAGCCTCCTTTACGATTATTACCTGACGGTCAGCCCCCATAGGATATGCCCTGGCGCGCTGTACAACCTCATTCATGGAGGTTTCGTTTCCGTACAGGACCAACTGATTGAAATCCCTTGCCTCCTCCGGCAGAGCATGCTCCCTGATGTAGTCGGCTATGGAATCAATAAAGAACGCTTCTTCACCCATCAGGTAATATACAGGCTTGTATTTTCCTTTTTCAAGTTCCTTTAGAACCTGGCGATATGCTGTTCCTGCTGTTGCCATTTCAAATCCTTATTAGTAAATTCGCTGTGTTTTACAAAGATATGACTGATAATTTGAATTTGCCACCTTTTGAGCCGAAAATATCCGAACAGGCGGGTAAAACCGCAGTTTGGGACCCTGTTCGCAAGGTCTGGACGCCCCTCACCCCCGAGGAACATGTCCGTCAGGCATTCGTATCGTATCTTATTAACTACAAAGGATATCCTGCATCACATATAGCAAACGAGCAGGCAATAGCACTAAACGGAATGTCCCGCCGCTGCGACACCGTAGTCTATGACAAAGCCGGCACGCCCAAAGTCATAGTGGAGTACAAGCGTCCCACGGTTACAATCACTCAGAAAGTATTCGATCAGATAAGCAGATACAACCTGGTCCTCCACGTAGACTATTTAATAATATCCAACGGCCTCAAACACTACTGCGTAAAAATGGAATATCCCACAGGAAAGTATGCCTTCCTGCAGGATATTCCAAACTATTCTGATTTATAGGATTACTCCTCGTCGGCAGCAGCCTTGCGGGTGCGGCGCTTGGGAGCCTCAACCTTCTTGGCCTCCTCCTTTACACCAGCCAGTTCCGGATCTATCATGATACGTCCGCAATACTCGCAAACAATGATTTTCTTGCGCATGCGGATATCCAGCTGACGCTGAGGCGGAATCTTGTTGAAGCAACCGCCGCATGACTCACGCTGTACATAAACGATACCCAGACCGTTGCGTGTGTTGTTACGGATACGCTTGAATGACTGGAGCAGACGGGGCTCTATATTGAGTTCCAGGTTCTTGCACTTCTCGCGCAGACGCTCCTCCTCCTGGCGGTTCTCCTCAATAATCTCCTGCAGCTCCGACTTCTTGATCTCAAGATCCTGCTGCTTCTCGGCTACCAGAACGCGGTTGTTCTCAATCTCCTCCTTCTTGGCGTTGATGGCGTTTGTGAACTCACGGATACGCTTCTCGGCCAACTCAATCTCCAGGTTCTTGAACTCAATCTCCTTATTGAGAGAGTCAAACTCACGGTTGTTGCTAACGTGGTCCTGCTGCTCCTGATACTTGTTTACAGCCTGCTTTGAAACCTCGATGGTGTTCTTGTTCTCAGCAACACCCTTGCTCATCTCTACGACATCGGCACTGGCCTTCTCAATACGTGTGGTCAGACCGGCAATCTCGTCCTCAAGGTCCTGAACCTCAAGAGGCAATTCGCCACGCAGTGTCTTGATCTTGTCAATCTCGGTCAGCATGGTCTGCAGCTGATACAGTGACTGGAGTTTCTCCTCTACAGAGTACTCGCTGGGGTCTTTCTTAGTGTTTGTTGCCATAGTTATATGTAATAATTTATCGGATTCGTCTTGTTAGCGGTTTTGAGCACTCTCAGCTCCGGGAATGCCTCCTTAAGGATGTCGGCAATCAGGTCAACCGTGAACTGCTCGCTCTCAAAATGTCCGGCCTCAATCAGCTTGATGGTGCCGTCATAGCCAAAGAAACGGTGATACCCTATCTCGCCGGTCATGAATGCATCAGCACCCTGCTCTACTGCCTTGTCGGTCAGGAACGCGCCGGATCCTCCGCAAACTGCCATACGCTTTATCGGGCGGCCAAGTTCACCGTTGTGTCTGATGCATGTCACTCCGAACTTCTCTTTAACCAGAGCCAGTAACTGATTTTCAGTCATGGATTTAGGGAATCGGCCGATAATACCGGCGCCGTTACCGTCGGGCTGCTCATCCAGGGGCTTGACATCGGTCAGTCCCAGAACGTTTGCTATGCGCATGTTCACGCCCTTGCTGGCGTTGTCCAGATTGGTGTGGCTGGCGTAGATGGTTATACCAACGCGTACGGCACTCATCACAATGCTGCCTATGCCGTCATCAGTGAGACGTTTGAGCGGACGGAACAGCAGCGGATGGTGCGAAATAATCATATTGCATCCGTTGTTGATGGCCTCGTCAACAACCTGACGGGTCACGTCCAGACACAATAAAACCCCTGAAACTTCGGTCTCTGTAGTTCCAACCTGCAAGCCTGAATTATCGTAATCATCCTGCAGTGGCAGAGGCGCGAAACTCTCAAGGGTTATCGTAATCATCCTGCAGTGGCAGAGGCGCGAAACTCTCAAGGGTATCAATTACCTCCCTGATTTTCATCACCTTTATCTTTCTGTGCTGCAAAGGTAATAAAAAAATGCGAATGTGTCACTTTTTCTTCATCGTGATAATTTCGCCAAAGTGTCCCACAACAGTGTGGCTCCTGAGTGCTTCTGGGGCCGATGAGCGTGGGACACACCCCCTAGATAAGGCTGTGTCCCACACTAACACTGGCGAGAATACGCTCTCACGCGGGTTGCTGTGGGACACTTTGGCGAAGGGGTATTCTTTTATATTTACGGACATATTTGCTGACAGGATTAAGTCTGAGTCTGTTATTATACTCTGATTCTTTTTCCAGTTTGCCATTTAAGAGGCCGTATTTATATGTCGTTACAAAATTCAATCTCTTACGGCCGTTGTCATATCTGAAATAAATTATTTTGGTCTGATGACCGCGATGATAGCGCCATACCTGTTTTTGAAGTATATTATTGGGATATTCTAGTGCACGTTTCACAGCCCATACAGGTCGCTCCTTCCTGTCATATTTACATTCTGTTCTTGAAATGAAATACTCAATGGAATCAACGTCATCGGGACAATCATCAAAAATATACATCCTTCTCATACGCCCTTTGCTGTCAAAGACGTATTCCATAGTCTGCTTTTTATCGGACGCCTAATCCGATACTATTCGGCCCTTTTCATCCGGTTCATAAACAGTCTTGGATGTTACTGTCCATATGCTGTCCGGTCTTTTCCAACGAATCACGGTTTTGGTAGTATACTTACCATCCCATGAGTAAAGAACCGTATCACCTGTCCATTCAATAATGACATTCTCTACAATCGGTTCACCTTTTTTAGGCAGAGGTGAGTTATAATCTTTTTTCTTATAAATCTGGCTCCACCCTACATATCTGTCCAGCGAATCGTAATATGTGTAATCCTGAGATACATGTGAACTATCCCTTACCATCCGGCCTTTTGAGTCATAGTATTTATGACTGGTTTCCTGTATGCCATCTTCTCCCTTATACGAATAATGTCTTATATGCTGTAATATGCCGTCTGTATTATAGGATCTGACTGTTGCTACCGTGTCATTATAACAGTAATACCTTGTTTCTATTGAATCCACGCCTATATCACTTGTTCTAACATCATAATCATACTCCGTCAAATCTCTTGACCCCGCCAAAAGGTTTTCATGAGCCTTAGAAACAAGTTTTCCGTCTTCATATTTGTATGAACTGTGAACCCATAGTTTACCTTTTGTATATTCCTTGAAATCTACAACCCTATATGAAGAGGTGCACTGGCACAATACTATCTGAAGCAGCACGCAACAGAACATTATAAAGGAATTCTTTTTCATAATCTCTGGATTGAAACTGCCTTTAGAGGAATTACGGGACGGACCGGCATTTCATTCCTGGTAGAGACACTAAAATAAGTGATATGATTATCTGCCCCGAATTGCATGTCTATAGCACTACCGCCTCTAAATGATGTACTTGTCCAATAAATGCCCCATGAATCCGAATCCCTTTCATCGGTTACAGGAAGGAATATACAATCTCTTTTATGCCCTCGTACCTTACTTGTAATTCTGTATCCTTTTACTCCATTCACTGTAGTCCATGTCCACGTACAATCATCTATCAACTCCCGGATTTCATTCTGGGTGGGCATACGCCAATATCCTCCCCATTGAACACGCGCAGCATCATATTCAGGTCTGAGAGTTTCGTTTTTCACCATCCCATTATAATCATAAGACCTATTGACAGCTGATGTTACCTCACTCAGACTGGACACCTCCTGAACAATTGGTTCAGTTTCTCCCCAGTAATAATTATCACCGCAATCCTCAGGCTTCTCCGCACCTAAGTTGCACGTAGCCCATACCACACTCAGGCCCAGATCCACATATTCATGCCCCATATAGTTCATTACATGTCGGGGACTCATACATGAGCAGACCGTGCCTGCCAGCAATACAGAATAAATAATGGCTTTTGTCACTTTCATACTGATTTGTATTTGCGACAAAAGTAGATGGTACATTGCGGCAGCGCAAGGATATGGCGCTGCAAAACCGTTGCAAAGTGTGTGAAGTCCGCTAAAGTGCCCCACAACAGTGTGGCAAAACAGAGAATTATCTATTTTTCTTCATTGTGACAATGAATCTTATTAGTCATCGGGTAATAACGTCAAGCGCACCGTTAATTCCCCATGCAAACCATTCTGTTACGGCTTCAGTGTCTTTTATGACCTTTACCTCCTTGATATCGCTTCTGTTTATGCCATAAAGGAGAGCAATCTTATCAAGGTCATTGTAGTATCGGTCAAAATCAAATGAGTTGAGTTTATCCCTGCTTCCTTCCGGGAAACTGGCCAGTTCGCCGTTATGCAGTAATAACGGGAAAGTATCACCGTCACGCGGAATTACAGGTCCGGGCCATCCCGGCCAGTCCTCAATGATAATCCTTCCGTCAATATCCGGTTTCATTTCTATCTCAAAGTAACTGCCTGAGAACTCGCAATTCACAGAATAGAAGCCTATATAAAACACCTGCAGGCGATCATCAGGATTCACCAGCCTGAACGAAAAAAAACCGGTGCTGTCAGTGAAAGAGTAAGCGAGAGTCCTGTTCAAAGAATCCCTCTCTACTACCGGAGTCGCATTAAAGGGACCATCGGCATCCCTGATCACTCCGCTGATAATATCACCGGCAACAGGCTTTGGCCCCTTTACAACCACCTTTGACTGTAAATCGGAGGCACTGATCGGGTTATCCCTATCTTTAAAGACCGATGATGAAGTTTGAGAATATGCGCAGGCATTACCAAGCAACAGGAACAATAATATGGAAAGGATTTTTCTCATGAGCGTTTGGTTGGTCTTTGTGCAAATATATGATTATTCAGCGAATTCGCCAAAGTGTCCCACAACGATGCGCTTTCTGGGCTTTCTGGGGCCGATGAGCGTGGGACACACCCCCCTAGATAAGGCTGTGTCCCACACGGACCCTAGCGAGAATACGCTCTCACGCGGGTTAATGTGGGACACTTTGGCGAAAAAGTGAAATTGGGCTCAAATCAAGCCCAATATCACTTTGTAAGAATGTACCTCATCGGGATCACCCAGCTCCTTGCCCGGAGTGTCGGACAGTTTTACGCATCGGTAGACGTGCTGGCGGGGGTTGACCTGGAAGGTCTTGAGTTTCATTACGATGTTGAGCGGATCAACTGTGCCTACATCGTTGGTCAGGTTTGTTCCGATGCCGAATGATACCTTTATCCTACCCTCAAAGTACTTCTGGATGGCCAGGGCGCGGTCAAAGTCAAGGGCGTCGCTGAATACGATTGACTTTGTCATGGGGTCTATGTGGTATGATTCGTATTTGGCTATGATCTTGTCACCGAACTCAAACGGATCGCCGCTGTCGTGACGTACGCCGTCGTAGAGTTTGGCCATATCGAGCGAGAAATTGCGCAGGAATACGCGTGTAGTAAAGCAGTCAGGCAGCATTGTACCCATATTGCCGCCGAATATCTGAGCCCAGTTGCGCATCACGTAGTAGTTTGCTTCCTTGGGTCCCATGAATGCGGCAGTTGCCATCATAAGCTCGTGAGCCATAGTGCCGATAGGCTTCAGGTCCGGACGGATTGACTGGTATTTCATTGCGAAATATACGGTCGATGAGCCGATGAAATACTTGGCGTGGCGTGTCAGATACTCGGTTACATGATCCTCAACCTCACGTGAGTAGCGGCGACGCATACCAAAGTTTGCAAACTTGAGCTTATTCTCGTTTGATATTGCAACCTTCTTTTCCAGATGGCTGTCTATGTATGCCCAGTCCGGCTCGGTTTTCTCATATATCTTGTAATATACCTCCGATACCGTACTCAGAATGGGTATTTCATACAGTGTGACCTTGTAGATAAGGTCTTTTGCCTCAATGTGCAGGTGGCCCTCCTCATCAAGTGATATGTCGATTATATCGGCATTGAACCTGAAGCCTTTGAGCCACTCAAAATAGCACTGAGGTATGAAATAGATATTGGAGAGGCACCATTTGAACTCCTCATCGGTAAGGGCAAGTGTCTCCAGTTTCTTGAACTCCTTGCGCAACAGGTCCACAAACTCCGGCGTGAACTTCATGCCGTTGCGGTCATTGAAACTGAATGTGCCTATACCCTCGGGGGTGGTCCGCTGGTAATAGTATGACATGGAGAATTTGTAGAGGTCATTCTCCAGCACACTTCTTACAATAGTGCTCTCCATAAAATCCTTATTTATAAATCTTTATATTGTTCTCGTTCATGTAGGTAACCAGGGGCTCGTTGCTCTCGATTGATGCTACGCCCTCCAGGTAAACAGAGAGTTCAAAACCTACCTCCTTGCTAAGACGAACCAGGTTCTTGAGAGTCTCCAGAACGCAGTACTCGGCAGCGATACCGCATACCACAACCTTGTCACCCTTTACAAAAAGGTCCTGATCATTACCTTTGGTGTTCTCAAACTGGCCGTACTCCTCCTTGTCCTGAGCCTGGCCCTTGGGAAGGAAACGTACATTGTCAATGTTCAGGTTGTCCAGAATGCCGTCAGGCAGAGCAGCGCCTACAGTATAGCGTACGCAGTGCTGCGGCCAGATACCGCCGTTAGCCTTGAATGAGCAGTGGTTCCAAGGATGCCAGTCAAGTGTAAAATAGACTCTGTCAAATGCGGTGAGCTTGGACTTGATGGGCTCAACAACGCGGGTACCGTCGGTTGCAGGAAGGTTTCCGTCAATGAAATCCTTCTGGAGGTCAACCACTACCATAATGTTTGCGGGTTCACGGTTTGTCATAGCTGTCTCTTTTTTGTTACCTGTGCAGGCAACCATTGCCATTACTGCAACTGCTGCAGCAAAAAACTTTAATACTTTCATTTCAATAACAAATAACAATACATTTGAGACTGCAAAGGTAGTGCAAATCGCGCAAAGATGTTACTTTTGCAATCAAAAGGTACTAATATGAACAAAACAATATTTACAATTGCCGCAGTAGCGGTTATATTTATGTCGTGCACTGAAAACAGGAACAATCCGTTCTTTGAGGAGAGTAAGTTGCCGTATGGCGCAGTAGAGTTTGACAAGATACAGTCAAGTGATTATTTGCCCGCATTTGAGGAGGGATTCCGCCAGTTCAAGGCCGATATAGACGCTGTGGCAGCCTGTCCGGATGCCCCCACTTTTGAGAACACCATCGAGGCTCTTGAGTCAAGCGGCCGGTTGCTCAACAAGGTAAGCGCCGTATTTTTCAATCTGATGGAGACCGATGCCGATGACCTGATGAAAGAGACCGAGGAGAAGGTCATTCCCATGCAGACAGAGGCTGACTCATATCTGTATATGAATGAGGTTATCTTTAAAAGAATCAAGCAGTTATATGACCATAAAGATAATGGAGGTCTTACCACAGAACAGATCAAGGTATTGGAAAAATACTACCGCCGTTTTGTCAAGGGAGGCGCCCTGCTGGATGACAAGGCAAAGGCCCGTTTCGTAGAGATTCAGAACCGTCTGGGTGAACTCCGCATCAGGTTTGCCAAGAATAATCTTGACGAGAGCAATGCCTACGTACTCAACGTAACAGACATAAAGCGTCTAGAGGGACTCAGTCAGGATCAGTTGGAGGCTGCCGCCGCCCGCGCCAAGGAAAAAGGCCTGCAGGGTTGGGCATTCAACGTACAGAAACCCTGCTGGATACCGTTCCTGCAGACGTGTAAGGACCGCAACCTGCGCGAGCAGATGTACAAGGCATACTACAGTCGCGGCAACAACAATAACGAATTTGACAACAAGGCCATCGTAAAGGAGATACTCACCTTACGTCTGGAACTGGCCAATCTGCTTGGTTATGAGACATTTGCCGATTATCAGCTTGAGGACCGCATGGCCAAGACCCCGCAGGCAGCCTATGACCTGCTCATGGAAATATGGAAGTACGCCCTGCCGCAGGCCAAGCGTGAGCGTGACGAGATGCAGAAAATCATTGATGCCGAGGGTGGTAAGTTCAAGCTGGAGGCCTGGGACTGGTGGTACTACGCCGAGAAGCTGCGCAAGCAGAAATATGACCTGGACGAGTCACAGCTGATGCCCTACTTCAGTCTTGACAACGTACGCAAGGGATCATTCATGGTAGCCGAGACCCTGTTCGGCATCAAGTTCAAAAAAGTTGACAATTTGCCCGTTTACTATCCATCGGTTGAGACCTGGGAGTGCCTGGATGCCGACGGCAGCCACCTGGCTTACTTCTACACCGACTGCTTTGTACGCCCCACCAAGCGTCAGGGCGCATGGATGACAAACTTTACCGATGAATTCAACTATGCAGGTCAGAGCCAGCGTCCCACCATCGTGAACGTCTGCAACTTCTCCGTGCCTACCGATACACTTCCCTGCCTGCTCTCCATAGATGATGCCCGCACCGTATTCCACGAGTTCGGTCACGCACTGCACGGAATGCTCACACAGTGCCACTATCCTACCGTAAGCGGCACTGCCACACCCAATGACTTTGTAGAGATGTGCTCACAGATTATGGAGCACTGGGCCATAGATCCCTCAATATTAAAGCAGTACGCATTCCACTACAAGACAGGAGAGCCTATCCCCGACGCTCTGATTGAGAAGATGCAGAACGCCGGCCATTTCAATACCGGATTTGAGACCGTAGAGCTTGTAGGAGCAGCCCTGCTTGATATGGAGTACCATATGCTCAAGGACTACACGGACTTTGATGACCAGAAGTTTGAGGATGAGATATCGGCCAAACTGGGTATGATACCGCAGATTGAATACCGTTACCGCGGCACATTCTTTAACCACATATTCAATAATGACTATTGCGCAGGCTATTACAGCTACCTCTGGGCCGAGGTTCTGGACTGCGATGCATTCCAGTGCTTCCAGGAGGAGGGTCTTCTCAACAAGGAGACCGGCAAGCGCTATCGTCAGAACATACTTGAAAAAGGCGGCAGCGATGACCTTATGAAACTATACCGTCAGTTCCGGGGAAGCGATCCCAAGACCGAGGCAATGTTACGTAACCGTGGATTAATTGATTGATATTTGTAAATATGACTTTAGCAGGAATCCTGTTTCTCATCATTGCGACCGTATGCGCCGCAATGTTCTCTGTAGCGTTCAAGATCTTTCATCGCAAAGACATTGATTCACACCAGGCAATCTTTTTCAACTACCTGCTAGCCTTTGTTATGGGTGTGCTGTTCTCACTTCACGGTGAGGTTGTTGTCAACCCATTCAAGGCCAGTTGGCTGGTGCCCGTAATCATACTGGGATTCATTTTCATGGCAGGTATGGTCCTGCTGTCCGAATCCACCCGTCGTGTAGGTGTAGCCATTTCCACGGTCTGCAGCCGCGCATCGATGGTAATACCCATCATAGTATCATATCTGATGATTCAGGGCAGCGACAAGCCCAAATGGCTGCTTATTTGTCTGGTTCTGGTTTCCATGACCCTTACCGTATGGACCGGAAAGCAGGAAAGCGGACACAAAATCACCGTCATGGACATACTGGCCCCGCTTTCAGTATTCATTGCATTCGGAGCCAGCAACTCGTTCCTCAAGGTGTTACAGCATAAGGTTACTGTGGCCGATACAGCCGCCGGACTCTCCCAGCAGGCCATCAACAGCGAACTATCACTGGTTAGCGCATCTGTATTCTTTGTGGCCATGATAATTTGCTCCTATTCATTCTTTACCAAGGATGAGAACGGCAAGCGCGCCCCTATCCGGTTCAAGAACATTCTGGGAGGTGCAGCACTGGGCCTTATCAACTATTTCTGCACCTACACCCTGATGCTGGCCATGAAGACCATTGACTCCTCCCTGCTGTTCCCCCTTCACAACATCGGAATAGTAGCCATCGGAGCCCTGGTAGGCATGTGGGCATTCCATGAAAAGATGAAACCGCACCAAATACTCGGAATGGTACTTGCTGCGGTCTCAATAGCTCTGCTCTGTATTTAGTTTTTCTGGAATCTGAAATAGCGGTCCATCACCAACCATGATATGATTCTCTCCCTCCGACGGTTGAGGAACCTGTCTACGTATTCATGCGCATGACGGATAATCTCCTCAGCCTCATCGGGGTGTGCTATATAGTATTCCAGCTTTTCAATCAGGTCACTGAAATCCGGTTTGATTTCAATGTAATGATAGTTGGGAATAAGCGTCCCTTCCATAAACCAGGTCTCACATGTGGGTTTGGGCATTACGGCAATTGAGTTGGACGACATGACCCATTTAAGGTTGCTGGCTACGTCATTACCCTCAAGCGACATGATGAATTTGTAGTCAAGATGCTGGCGTATAGTCATTTTAGGTGCCTGATATTCAGTCAGGTCACGGTCTACTCCGCCTACATCGCACATGGGATGACCGTAGTACTTCTTTACAAAGTCATATCTGCCCTTCTTGGCCGATGTACCCTCATACTGACATATGGCACCGCGGAAAATCACCATATCCTTTTTCTCTGAGAAGGACTTATGGTCATGCAGGAATATAAAGTGACGCACCTTGTTCAGGTTCAGCAGGACCGAATTGGTATTGTCGCAGTTAAGTGGACGGCTTTTCACTATTGCCGGGGCATCAGGCACCTTGACTACATCGCCTGGAATCAGAATCCACCTGTAACGCGGATCAAAAGCACGCGCATATCGGTATGAATCAAGATAATAGACCGTAGGATGAATTTTCTTCTGTTCTCCAATGGCAACACTCTTTTCCTTGAAAGCACCAGTGCGGAAAGGTGCATCCGATTCAATACGGTTGTAATAGTTCAAACGGTTTTGAATCTCAACCCAGTCCTTTCTGCCGCCAGCCTTTGCCAGAGTATGACGGCACACTGCCCTCAGAATGCATTTTGGAACGCATAATGCGGCATAAGCACTAACGTAATACCTGAATTTGGAGTTTTTCCCTCCGGGCAAATAGTTTAACAAGTCCATTTTTTAATCAAATATCAGTTTAACCCCAAGCTGGAGATACCAGCAGTTGGAGTTGGATTTATCCATATCAAAGGTCTTGGAAACCAGACCATCTTTGTTTGTTGCCATCGTGAACTGGGGATATCCATCAGCATCAGTACCCTTGTAATCAAGCAGTTTGGCGTTGTTGCAGGCAGCAGGAGTCTGCATCACACCCCACTTGCTGTTAAGCAGGTTACCCACGTTCATAATGTCAAGTGACAGCTGCAGGGTCTCATTGCTGCGCTTGGATCCTCTCAGGGCGCCTACATTGAAGTTTTGTGCCAGATGCAGGTCCAGACGGTTCAGCCATGGCATACGGGCGGCGTTTGCATCGGCATACTCACCCTTGTGGCTGCTCAGGTACTTGTCCTGGTTAACAAAATCCCAGAAAGCCTGCTGCTGCTCTGCTGCGGTTATTGTTCCGTTATCCACGAACCTTACCTCATCCTTGGCTGCCGGTATGTAAATAAGGTCATTCGTGATACCGTCGCCGTTCATGTCATTGCTGTATGTGTAACTGTAAGTACCTGCAGTGTAACCCGTGTAGAACACTCCCACCTCGGTGCTCATGAACTTTTTACTTGCATAACCGATGCGGTATGTAGCCATTGCTGACAGCTTATCCGGAATGACATAGGCCGATGGGCGCAGAACCAGCTCGTTGGGACTGTTCACGTTCACATCGTTGCTCCAAGCTGAGTTCAGGGCCGATCCCTTCATATCCTGAACGGACATTGAAACCTGATGAATGTATGACAACTCAGTCTTGAGACCGTAAACCGGTTCAGCCTTGATGGTACCGCCCAATGACCAGCTGTAACCCTTGTCGGTATTGCTTATAACCATGGCGCCACCAGACTTGGATACTGTCGAATAAACGGGTGCTACCGTATTGTAATTCACTCTGTTATCGGCTCCGCTAAAACGTCCTGCGGCACCGTCGTGGACCTGGTTGTAGTTCTCAATGTAAACGGCGTTTATATCCTTGTTATAGATACCCTCAACCGATACTGCCAGCGGGAATGCCAGGTCATCGGGCTCATAGTCAATGGCTAGCGAAGTCTTGAATACCTGCGGCAGTTTGAAATTATCCTGAATACCGGTAATAGATGCACCCTTGAGCACCGGATTGGGATTGGCGGTCATGGGCAGACCCTGCTGGACCAGATAATTACGCAAATCAGCCTCTGTATAGAGGAAATTGCCCTGCAGACCTGTCAGGAAGGCATCGCCTGCCGTTGGGAACATTACAGTATTCTGCAGCATACCGCTGCTGTTGGGTATTGTGGCAAAGAAAACCAGAGGAATTCGGCCCGTAAACAGACCTGCACCGCCGTGAACAGTCAGTGTGCGGGCATCGTCCACATCCCAGTTGAAACCTATGCGCGGTGACAGCTGTACGTTTGCTCTGGGCCACTTGCCGTTGTCAATAACCGGTGCCTTAGGGCCTGTTATCTGTTCGGTTGAATAGAAGTGGCTGGTCCAGTCAAGAGCCTTGAATGACTCATTGGTCTGGAGCGGCTCATAATACTGCATATGGTCTGCCCTGAGTCCATAAGTAACAGTAAACTTGTCAGTTATATACGACTCCGCCTGCAGGAATGCGGCTGTCTGACCGAACGATGTACGTGATGCCGGGTCATCAATACCGTCATAAGTATAGGTCATTCCGAATGCCGCAGGAGCAGCCTTGTTGATGAAATCCTCCAGTGAGTTGTATCGGTAGTAACCGGTACCGTACATGCGGTAGTTGGTGGCACCCTTCTGGTACTGATAGCTCAGACCCGCCGTGATAGTGCTGTGAGCCAATGTCCAGCGGATATGGTCACTGAAACTGTATGTACGCACGTAGTTTCCGGTGCCGTTTGAGAATGCCTCATAACCAGCACTCATGAATGCGTCACCATCCTTACGTATATCGATATGAGGGAACCAAGCCGATTCCGAACCTCTCAGATTGCTTACGTCCGATACGCTGGCCGACAGTTTGTTGCTAATCTTACCGCTAAGACGGCTGTTGAGCTCTGCTACGGCTGACCATGCGTTGTCGTTGATACTGAAGCAGTTATTAAGGAATGCATACGAATTCTTTGATATGCGGTCCGATGCAGCCTTGGCACCTACTGTGCTCTTTGCATTGGGAGTGTTCCACTGCTTATTGCCGGTCCAGTTGTAACGCAGCATCAGGTTGTGGTTGTTGTTGATGTTCCAGTCCAGACGTGCCAGGATCTTGGTATTGGTCTGGTCACCGTTGGTAAGGTCGTAACCTCCTGCATCATAACCGTATGCCTTGAGTGCGGCGGCGAACTGGTCCATATCGGCAGCGGTAACGCGGCTTATCTTTGCGGCATCGTCTCCCACGCCGTCCTGTGAAAGCTTGTACTCGGTTATCGGTCCCGGAGTAGTAACATACTCAGCATTAACAAAATAGAACAGCTTGTCCTTAAGTATCGGACCACCCAGTGTGAATCCCACCGTAGTGTGGCTGTTGCTTACCCTGTCGCCCAGATCCACGCCGTCAATACGGTTGCCGCGCATCTTTTCATTATGGAAATAGGTATAGGCAGTGCCTTTGAAAGTGTTTGTACCTGACTTGGTGATCACATTGATTCCACCGCCGGTAAAGTTGCTCTGACGTACATCGTAAGGCGCAATTGCCACCTGTATCTCCTCGACTGCATCAATAGAAATAGGTGTTCCGCCGCCGGGCAGATCGGCCGAAAGACCAAAGCTGTTGTTCAGAACGGCGCCATCGATTGTTAGTGTGGTACCGCGGCCGTCCCTACCCGCCATTGTGTTCTCAATGCCGCTGTAGGGCGACAGACGTGTGTAATCCAGCATGCTGCGGTTAACTGACGGCAGCAGCGCCATGCTCTCACGGTTAAGGTTGTAAGTCTGGCCGGTACGTGTCTCATTAAAATGCGTGCTCTCACCGCGTATGGTCACGGTGGGGATATTCAGCGTCTCCTCCTTAAGAATCACATTGAAATTGTAATCCTTACCCATAGAAAGCACAACATTGTCGTAAGCCACATCCTGATAACCCAGGAAAGACACCGTCACCAGATACTTGCCGGGCTTAAGTCCCGACAGGGAAAAGATACCGTACTTATTGGCAACCGCGCCATAGAATGCGCCCGTCTCATTGTTGGTAACTACCACTGCAGCAGCCTGGAGAGGCTCACCATCGGAATCTTTCACGGAACCGCTGATGGATGCGGTAGTGTTCTGTGCCGATGCACGCACGCTGGCAAACAACAACACAAACAGGCACGCAAACCTGATGAGTCTGAATGACATACTGCCGGCAATAGCCGAAAAACTGAACTCGGATGTCTTGTTCATGCCCTTGGCAAAAACAAGTTTTGCAGGCGCGATAACGCCTGACAGGACTGTTTTGATAC
>CACZMI010000051.1 GCA_902782245.1 uncultured Bacteroidales bacterium
GCACAGAATAATTCTTATGGGATTGACGATGAGTGTTATGCGCTTTTCCAGAGGGCAGAGAGTCTGGCGGGGGGCGTATCCGACGAGGAGTTCAACCTTGTGAATGACTCGTTGCTGCAGACCGCTTTGGCCAAGGGAGACAACAAGGCACAGGTGATATCTTATGTGGAGCGGCTCAAGCATCTTAACCGCGGTCCGTTCAGTAATGAGGAACGGGTTCTCAAGGCTTTTGAGGAACTTAAGGCAATAGCTCTTTCATACGGCTACAGGCAGTATTTCTACTACGCTTACGAGCTGACCCAAAACTTTTATTACAACAATGGAAGGCCTAACACCTCTATTGAGTTGCTGCAGGAGATGCAGGCATACGCCATTGAGCAGAATGATGCTTACGGGATGTGGTACAGCTCCCGATATATGGTTTCGCTGTATACGGCCATGAACGATTACGTAACGGCCAAGAAATATATCCTGGAGGGCATCAGGGTCTATAATGAGACCGATGATCCTACGGTAAGACGCCAGTCGCTAACCAATGCATACTGTGACCTGGCCAATACATATCCTGTTTTGAGTGATTCCATGAGGATATATATAGACAAGGCTTATGAAGTATCAATGAGCCACAATGATACTCTACGCTGTAACTATTATCTGGCTGTCATAGCGGCACTGGATAAGGATACACGCAAGTACACGGAACTACGTGACCGTTGTTTGGCCGATGGACAGTTGCGCCTGATTTCAGTAACAGCAAGGAACATGTTCCATCTCATTGATGAGATTATAGATGGTACAATCAAAAACAAGGATTTGGATCGTATTGAAGCCCTTTCCAAAATACGTGAGATGAAGTTCGTTATCAATATTGCCGAGCTTTACGGATATGAGAACGCCGCTTTCCGCCTGGAGAAGCGCCTGATGGAACTGATGGAAAGCAATTTTGCCAAGTCCAACCAGCTTAATATGGCTGAATTTGACGCAAAGATGGGCAACAAGGTGCTGACAGCAGATCTGGAAAAAAAATCACAGCAACTGGACCGGACGACGCTGATACTTACCATTCTTGTAACGGCAATACTGCTGGGGCTGCTGGCGTTCTCATACAGTCAGGTGATAGGTCTGAGACGCCGCAGGATACGTGACCAGAAGATGATCAATGAACTGACTGCCGCCAACCGCAAGGCAGAGATAGCCAACGCAGCCACGACCCGTTTTGTGCAGAACATGAGTCATGAGGTGCGCACTCCGCTCAATGCGATTGTGGGTTTCTCGCAGTTGCTGTCACTTCCGGATAATGCGCTCTCGCCCGAGGAGAAGCAGGAGTTCTCAAACCATATCATGAACAATACCAAGATTCTGATAATGCTGCTTGAGGATATCCTGAATACGACCGATATGGATAATGGCCAGTATAAGATAACATACGATGAAGGCGAGGTCCATTATATGTGTCGTGCGGCTGTCACCAGTTCAGAGCATCGGCTTCATTCCGGAGTTGAGATGTTGTATGAACCTGAGTCGGAGGAGCCCTTTACTTTCCGTACGGATCCGCAGCGTGTCCAGCAGATACTGATAAACCTTCTGACCAATGCCTGCAAGCATACATCAAAAGGTAAGATCGTACTGGCCAGTTCACTTACTGCCAAGCCGGGTTATGTAACGTTCAGCGTAACCGATACCGGTCCGGGCGTTCCTGCTGATCAGGCCGAGGCAATCTTTGACCGTTTTACCAAACTGAACAGTTTTGTACAGGGTACGGGACTGGGCCTGAGTATCTGCCGTGAGATAGCCACACTTATGGGTGCCAATGTCTATCTTGACACTACATACACAAATGGAGGAGCCAGGTTTATATTTGAGGTTCCTGTAGTTCCGCCCGAAGAATCCAAGTCTGAAGAAACAGTTCAGGAATGAGTGTTTACTGCCTTTGTGGGCGGTTGCTGATGGTTGCGCGCATCGGTAGCGACGGCAACTGACTGTGCCAGTTCGCGGAATGCCATGCCGGTTATGGTGTCGGGGTTCAGGGCAACGGGAGTTCCGTTGTCACCGCCTTCACAGATACTCTGAACAATAGGAATCTGTCCAAGCAGCGGAACCTTCAGCTCTTCAGCCAAACGCTTGCAACCCTCCTTGCCGAACAGATAGTATTTGTTCTGGGGGAGTTCGGCGGGTGTGAACCAGGCCATATTCTCTACCAATCCAAGTACCGGTACGTTGACCTTCTCGTTACGGAACATATCTATTCCCTTGCGGGCATCGGCCAGGGCAACTTCCTGCGGTGTGCTTACCACTACGGCTCCGGTTATGCCAAGTGTCTGTACCAGGGTCAGGTGGATGTCGCTTGTGCCGGGAGGCATGTCTATGATGAAGTAGTCCAGCTCACCCCAGTCAGCATCGGCTATTAACTGCTTAAGTGCGTTGCTGGCCATGGCACCGCGCCACAGCACGGCCTGCTCGGGGTCAACAAAGTAACCTATTGAAAGCAGTTTGATTCCGTACTGCTCAACGGGGATTATAAGGTCGCGTCCGTTCTTGTTCTCGGCATACGGACGGGCGCCCTCGGTGTTGAACATCTTGGGCATTGACGGGCCGAAAATATCGGCATCAAGCAATCCTACCTTGTATCCGATGCCTGCCAGAGCCACTGCCAGGTTGGCTGCTACGGTTGACTTGCCTACACCGCCCTTGCCTGATGCTACGGCTATGATGTTCTTGACATCGGGCAACAACTCGGGTCCTTCGGGGCGTGGTGCCTGACGGGTCTTAACCTTTACCTCTACCTGTACGTCATCACCGGCTTTGAGTTTTATTGCGGTTTCGGCCGATTTTACTATCGATTTGATGAACGGATCGGTGGGTTTCTCAAAAATGAGAGAGAACGATACAGAGTTTCCTTCTATGCGGATATCGTCCTCAAGCATCTCCATTGAGATGATGTCCTTGCCGGTACCCGGATATCGGACTGTCTGCAAGGCCTCCTTTATAAGATTTGGATATAGTGTCATAGTGACTGCAAAGTTAGCAAAAATAGTACAATTGGGGACAGTCCCCTTTTGTATCATTTTTGGGAGAGATAGGCGGAGGCCGATTCGGCGCAGCGCTCTCCGTCTATAGCCGATGACACTATGCCGCCGGCGTAACCTGCGCCCTCACCGCAAGGGAAGAGTCCTTCCAGTCCGATGTGCTGGAGGGTCTCGTTGTCGCGGACTATGCGTACGGGCGATGATGTGCGGGTCTCGACTGCTATCATTACGGCGTCGTTGGTAAGGAATCCGTGACTGCTTTTGCCAAACTGCAGGAATCCCTGCTTGAGACGCTCCGTTACGAACTTGGGCATCCAGAAATGGAGCGGGGATGATATGAGGCCGGGCGAGTAGGATGATTCCGGGAGGTCATAGCTCAGACGGCCGTTCACAAAATCGGCCATTCGCTGGGCGGGTGCGGTCTGACGCATGTTGCCGGCCTGCCAGCAGTCACGCTCCAACTGTTCCTGGAAGCGCATCATTACCAGCGGGTCGTTAAGGTCTGCGTCTGACTGCGCGATATCCTCTATACGGGTCTCCACAACCATTCCGGAGTTGCTCCAGCGGGAACCACGGTTGGAGGGTGACATGCCGTTCACCACAATCTGCTGGGGGCCCGATGCAGCCGGAACTACGAATCCGCCGGGGCACATGCAGAAACTGTAAACGCCGCGTCCGTTAACCTGAGTGACGAAACTGTACTCAGCGGCGGGCAGATACTTGCCTCGTCCGGCACGGTTGTGGTATTGTATGGAGTCTATCAGTTGCGAGGGGTGCTCCAGACGGCATCCTACAGCCAGGGCCTTAGCTTCAATAGTGAAGTTTTGAGCGGCCATGTAACGGTATACATCGCGGGCGCTGTGTCCTGTAGCCAGTATTACCGGTCCCATGAATGTGTATTGCTGTCCTTTGTGAGTGGCATTTACGCCGATTACACGGTTGTCATCCAGTATGAAGCTGGTCATCAGGGTCTCAAAGTGGACCTCACCGCCGCAGTTTATTATGGTGTTGCGGATGTTCTCAATCACGCGCGGCAGGCGGTCAGTACCTATGTGCGGGTGTGCATCGGACAATATCGTGGGGCTTGCGCCGTGCTGGCAGAATATGTTCAGGATGCGGTCGGTGCTGCCGCGTTTCTTGCTGCGGGTGTAGAGTTTGCCGTCGGAGTATGCTCCTGCACCGCCCTCACCAAAGCTGTAGTTGGACTCGGGGTCTATCTTGTGCGTGCGGCTGATTGCAGCAATATCGACCTTGCGGTCATGCACGTTTTTGCCGCGCTCTATCACTATTGGGCGCAGACCGAGTTCAATCAGGTGCAGTGCTGCAAAGAGTCCGCCGGGGCCTGCGCCAACCACTACAACGGCGGGCTTGCCGTCAACGGGCTTATAGTCAATGCGTTCAAACTCATCCTTGGGCGGCTTCTCGTTGATGAATACCCTCAGGGTCAGGTTTATAAAAATGGTGCGCTGGCGTGCGTCGATGCTCTTTTTGAGAGTCCGGACGGCCGTGATGGTGCGCACGTCAAGCCCGCACTGCCTTGAGACAGTTTCCTTGAGCACCTGCTCGTTATATGCAAACTGCGGCTCTACCCTGAGTTGTAATTCCTTAATCATATCAGCCTGTGTATGAATCAGATGCTCAGCGAATGCAACCTGAATGAATAGTAGCCTCTATGGTCCAGATATCTGATGGCATCGTCAAGAATGGCTTTCCGGCGTGCTTGGTCAATATCGGAATGGAACAGGATATCGGCCATAAGTTCCAGGCTTTTGTCACTTATGTTTTTCTTTTCCACCATGTAGAGTACGGGATTATCCTTGGAGAGTATTTCATCAATGTCAAACGGCAGTTCCGCCTTGCCGAATTCGGCCTTTACATCGGTGACGGTGCATTTGGGGTCGCTATCCTTGAACAGCCCCAGACGAATGGCGATCTGCAGGAGCAGTTCCCCTATGCGGTCTATCTCTCTAAGAATAAAGTCTTCCATATCGGGTGATTTCCGGATGCAAAGATAATATAAAGCACGGACACTGCGACACGGAATAATACGGACACTGCGACACGGAATCAGACCTACAGCGTATTCCGGCTGTCAAAGCGTCAGCCTAAATGAGGAATACCGTCTTTTGTGCGGACACATGGACACCAAAACGGCCTTGCAGCGTGTTCTGGCGGTCAAAGCGTCCGGGCAAATAAATGTTTTTGGCCGATTGGATGGAATGGGATGCTTCTTTTTGTGTAATTTTATGGTCTTATTTAGGAATACAATGAAAGAGATACTGGATTTCCTTAGGAGGCTCAGTTGCAACAATGAGCGCAGTTGGTTCATGGAGCATAAGGAGGAGTACAAGCGGGCCAAGGAGCGGTTTGATGCTTTTGCACTTGAGTTGTTGGCCGATATCCGCAAGTTCGACCCGGCCATCGGTGACTTGCAATTGAACGACATCACATATCGCATATACCGCGACGTTAGGTTTTCGGCCGATAAGTCCCCGTACAAGACCCACATGGGTTTGTATATCTGCCCGGGTGGCAAGAAATCGGCCTACAGCGGATACTATTTCCAGGTGAGTGCATCGGCCAGTGACAGTTGGGAGGGAACCCACATGCTGGCTGCCGGTGACTACTGGTGTGACCCCAAGGTGCTGGCCATTCTGCGCGAGGATATTGAGATGAGTGACGGCGGGTTCCGCAAGATCCTGGCCCAGGCTGCCCCCGGATTTGAGCTGGACTTTGAGGGGGCACTCAAGAAAGTGCCGGCCGGATTCCCTGCCGATACCCCCGACTCCGATTTTTACCGCCTCAAGCGTTTCTGTATAACCTACATGCCTGATGACGATTTCATTTTGGCGCCGAATCTTGCCGAGCGCGTAGCCGCCCTGTTTAAAACCACCAAGCCTTTCCTGGATTTCATTAACCGCGCCGTCACCTGGTCAAAGGAGAATAATGATTAATTTTGCAGACATGAGTAAGAAGATAGAGATACCAAAATTCAGTTGGTGGGACTGGTTCCTGATACTGGGATTCATGAGTGTTAGTGTGGCGGTGAGTGTGCTGAACGGGAATTTCAGTGTGCTTAGTTTCATTGCCGGAACCTGCAGCGTGCTTTGCGTGATTTTTGGTGTCAAGGGCAGCGTCCTGAACTTCCTTTTTGGATTCCTGGGATCTTGCATTCAGGGATATATGGCTCTGCGCAGCGGACTTTACGCCAATGCGGCGCTGTTCCTGCTCTATAATGTGCCGATGCAGTTTGTGGGCTGGGCCCAGTGGCGCAAACGTGCGTTAGGCGGCGGCAGCGAGGGCATCAAGACCCGCTGGATGAGCTGGCCTCAGAGAGTGCTGCTGATTGTGCTGAGCGCTGCTGCAGTCTGGGGTATAAGCAGATTGCTTCTTAAGACCGATGACCCGCAGCCTGTGTCCGATGCACTTGCCATGACCGTGGCTGTGGGCGCTCAGTTCCTGCTTACGTTTGCATTCATTGAGCAGTGGTTCATGTGGATTGTGGTGAACGGCGCCAACCTGGTGATGTGGGCCATTGCAGCCACCCGCGGCGTGCAGTTTGCGCCCATTATGGTGGTTCAGTACGTGTTCTATATGATGAACTCCATTTACGGAATAGTGTGGTGGAGCAAAATGTCAAAAAAGTCATAGCGTATGGCATCGATAAAGGATAAGACCGTTTTTGTATGCTCCGAGTGCGGCTTTGACTCGCCTAAGTGGAGCGGCAAGTGTCCGTCATGCGGAATGTGGAACACCATGAAGGAGATGACCGTCAAGGCTCCTACCGCGCAGACCGTGACCGCCGCCGCCCGCAAGAGCGCAACAGGTAAGGCCGATGAGAGCCGCCCGCATACCCTGAGCGAGATTGACAGCACCATGGAGCCCCGCATAGATATGCACGATGAGGAGCTGAACCGCGTGCTGGGAGGCGGACTTGTCCAGGGATCAATCGTGCTGCTGGGCGGTGAGCCCGGAATAGGCAAATCCACCCTGACGCTGCAGACAGTGATGCGCCTGCAGGACCTTAAGGTGCTGTACGTATCGGGCGAGGAGAGTGCCCGTCAGATTAAGATGCGTGCTCAGCGTCTGGCTACCGCGAACGGCAGCAATCAACTGAGTGACAACCTGCTCATTCTGTGCGAGACATCGCTCGAAAAGATATATGAACAGATAAAAGCCGTTCACCCCCAACTGCTGGTGATAGATTCCATCCAGACCATTAGCAGCGAGTACGTGGATTCATCGGCCGGAAGCATCACGCAGGTGCGCGAGTGCGCCGCATCGCTGCTCAAGTTTGCCAAGGAGAGCGGTACCCCGGTGCTGCTCATAGGCCATATTACCAAGGACGGATCTATAGCCGGCCCCAAGATACTGGAGCATATCGTTGATGCGGTGCTGCAGTTTGAGGGTGACCAGCATTACCTTTACCGCATACTCAGGCCCATTAAGAATAGGTTTGGCAGCACTGCAGAACTTGGTATCTATGAGATGCTGGAGACGGGCCTGAGGCAGGTGAGCAACCCCAGCGAGTTGCTGCTTACCGACAGCCATCAGGGCATGAGCGGCGTATCGATTGCCTGCACCATTGAGGGCGTACGTCCGTTCCTGATTGAGGTTCAGGCGCTGGCAAGCACTGCCGTCTATGGAACTCCGCAGCGCAGTGCCATAGGATTTGATGTAAGGCGCATGAACATGCTGCTGGCTGTACTTGAAAAGCGCGTGGGATTCAAACTGGGGCAGAAGGATGTGTTCCTGAACATTGCCGGCGGACTTAAGGTTAGCGACCCCGCAATAGACCTGGCGGTAATCAGCGCCATCCTTTCCAGCAGTCTGGACATTGCCGTTGACCGCACCGTCTGCATGACGGGTGAAGTTGGGCTGTCGGGCGAGATCCGCCCCGTGAGCCGCATCGAGCAGCGCATATCCGAGGCTGCCAAGCTGGGATTTGAGCGCATCATCATCCCCAAGAGCAACATGCACGGCCTGGAGAACCGCCAGCTGGGCATCGGCCTCATTCCCGTTACCAAGGTAGAGGAGGCTTTCAAGCACCTTTTCGGTTAGTGTTATCCCTAAAATAAGTTGACTTGCAAAACTGCAACGGTTTTGCAACGCTTTTTGCTTGGACCCAGATGATGGGGCGGCATACATTTGCAGCAGAATCAAATGTATGCTGTTATGAATAAAACGGTTTTGGTATTTGCGTTGGCCCTGTTAGCGGGAACTTCAGTCTCATCGGCCAAGAAACAAAGACAATCAGATGTTGTTGTATCTGTAACTCCCGGATCTGTAACATTCAGTGTGGAGGATGTCAAGATAGCAAAGAAACCTCTGCCTGAAATGGACGGTAGAAATTTGGCCCTTAACTGGCTTGAATGGTCTGAAAGGGATTCTTATCTCGGTTCAAGTTTTGCCGATAAGACATTGGTGGATGGCGGTGACAATCCTTTCTTCTCAATGGTATGTCTGGCTTATGCACATCACAGACCTATTATCCTTACTCCCGATGCCATGTGGATATTGATATGTCACGGGTTCTCACAGTATGTAAACCATGATCCCGATAAGTTCAGGGACTATCTTGTAAGCCATCAAGGCAAGGAAACACTGCTTATCCAGACGTCTCTGGAAACTACTTCGGAACAGAAGGTTGAGAAGTTTGCCTCTCTGATAGGTAAGGAGACAAAGGGAGACCTGGCGGAGGTGATGACCTGCAATTTCTCAACTACAGGTATGGTGGAGCGCATGGTATCACAGATAGTCCTGATGGATGCTGTTAAACCGTATTTTGATTACCTTGAATTCCTTATTGGATGCGGCATCCCGAGCGTTACTCTTGAGGGTACTCCCGATGACTGGAAACTGTTACGTGAAAAGACACGCAGATTGGGTGAGTTCGGCGTAAGTGAGTGGACCGACAGACTGGACCCCATATTGGAGCAGTTCGTTGCCGCATCCCAAGGTATGCCTGATCCCGACTTCTGGTGGGATATGGCTATAAAGGGACGCCCATGGAATTTCCATCTGCTGGAAGTTGCCGGCGGATGTGGCTCACCCACAGGCGAACCTACAAAATTTGACGGATGGTTCCTTGAGTTCATTCCGTTTGATGCCAACTGGTCCCGTCCCGAAAAAATATCGTATGACCATAATCTGATACCTTTGATGACGAGTGTTCCAATCATTCAATATATTGATGACGGAGCAGGTAATTGCTTAGGTATCAATGCTCTTGAACTGCGTGCCGGGATTGTGGGTCTCTCTCAGGACAATGAGACCATGGCGTTACGCCCCGAGATAGGCTGGCTGGTAAGGAATGACTCATCAATAGAATTTGATGAGGATGATGTCCGTAGCAAGGTTGCGCAAGCCGATTTATCGGGCGGTGATGATATGGTAATCAAACAAGGCATCAAATGGCCGGACATAAAGCGGGGTAAAAGAAGAAGAATAGGCGAAAGCCTCCGCAAAGACATAAAGAGTATTCCCCCTATTATCATCTACGGTGACCACTCACGCGAACACGAACTGCAACTAGCGGAATTTGAGGGCTGGGGCATCACCCTGAAATACGATGAGTGGTAAGTTTTTTTTGCCAAAGTGCAATAAGAGGTACGTGCGTTGGGAGTTTTGCGGGAAAAGGAGTATTTTTGCAGTTTGAAAAAAACGTTGCTACTGTGAAAGTACTTAAATTCGGTGGCTCGTCCGTGGGGTCCAAGGAGAGCATCACCAACCTTAAACAGATTGTAGAGTCACAACAGGATGATGTGATAGTAGTGGTTTCGGCTCTGGGCGGAATTACTGACAAGCTTATTGCTACAGCCAAAATGGCGGCCCGTGGCGAGCGTCAGTATGAGGCTGAGACCGAGGCTATGCTGGCACGTCATGAGCAGATGATACATGATGTGGTGGCGCCCGAGCGTCGCCGCAAGGCATTCAATCAGGTTCGCAAGCTTTTTGGCGAGCTCAAGGAGATCATGCAGGGCCTGTATCTGCTGCACGACCTGTCGGACAAGACCATGGATACCATTGTGAGTTACGGCGAGCGCCTGTCATCACAGATTGTGGCGCAGCTCATAGATGACATCAAGCTCTATGACTCACGTGAATTCATAAAGACCGAGCACAACGGCCACAACCACTCCATAGACAGCGACCTTACCTACCGCCTTATCCGCGAGACATTCAAGGATATGCCCCACAAGGCCCTGGCCCCCGGATTCATATCGGCCGATGCCCAGACGGGCGAGATAACCAACCTGGGCCGAGGAGGATCGGACTACACCGCATCACTTCTGGCTGCGGCTCTGGATGCCAGCGTGCTGGAGATATGGACCGATGTGGACGGATTCATGACGGCCGATCCCCGCGTGATATCGACCGCATACACCATCGATGAGCTGAGTTACGTGGAGGCGATGGAGCTGTGCAACTTTGGCGCCAAGGTGGTCTATCCGCCTACCATCTATCCGGTCTGCCAGAAGAACATACCCATTCTGATAAAGAATACATTCAATCCCACGGCCCGCGGCACAGAGATTGTGAACGAACTCCCCGCCGGAACCAAGGCCATTAAGGGTATATCAAGCATAGGCAACACCGCCCTTATCACCATGCGTGGTCTGGGTATGGTGGGTGTGATAGGTGTTAACTACCGCATATTCAAGACGCTGGCCGAGAACGGTATCAGCGTGTTCCTGGTGTCACAGGCATCGTCCGAGAACAGTACGTCAATAGGTGTGCAGAATGAGGATGCGGCACTGGCATGCGAGCTCCTGAACCGCGAGTTCAGCAAGGAGATTGCGCTGGGTGCCATCTTCCCCATATCGGCCGAGATGGACCTGGCAACGGTGGCTATTGTGGGTGAGAACATGAAACGCAGCCCGGGTATTGCCGGAAAGCTGTTCAGCGTACTGGGCCGCAACGGTATCAACGTGATTGCCTGCGCTCAGGGTGCATCCGAGACCAACATATCATTTGTGGTGCAGAAGAGTTCGCTGCGCAAATCGCTCAACGTAATCCATGACTCGTTCTTCCTGTCCGAGTATCAGGTGCTCAACCTGTTTATCTGCGGCGTGGGTACCGTGGGCAGCAGCCTGCTGGAGCAGATACGCGGACAGCGCCAGAAACTGATGCAGGAGCGCGGGCTCAAGCTGAACGTGGTGGGCATTGCACGCGGCAGCAAGGCTCTGTTCTGCCGTGAGGGCATTGATCTGGACACTTACCGCGAGCAGCTGGAGAAGGCTCCCGCCAGCAACATAAAGACCCTGCACGACGAGGTCATCGGCATGAACATATTCAACTCGGTATTTGTGGATTGTACCGCCAGTGCCGATGTGGCCGGACTTTACCGTGATTTTCTGGATCATAACATATCGGTGGTGGCTGCCAACAAGATTGCGGCCTCATCGGAGTATGACAAGTATCTGGAACTTAAGAAAACGGCCCGCCGCCGTGGTGTCAAGTTCCTGTTTGAGACCAATGTGGGCGCAGGCCTGCCGGTTATCAACACCATCAACGACCTGATAAACAGCGGTGACCATATCCTTAAGATCGAGGCTGTGGTAAGCGGTACACTGAACTTTATATTCAGCACCCTGAGTGCCGACTGCCCCCTGAGCCAGACCATCCGCCTGGCCAAGGAGAAGGGTTACAGCGAGCCCGATCCGCGTATTGACCTGAGCGGTAAGGACGTGCTGCGCAAGCTGGTGATACTGGCGCGTGAGAGCGGTTACGCCATTGAGCAGAATGATGTCAAGAGCGAGCTGTTCATACCGCAGGAGCTGTTTGACGGCACCATTGACCAGTTCTGGAAGAAACTGCCCAAGCTGGATGCCGACTTTGAGCAGCGCCGTGCACGTGTGGAGAAAGAGGGCAAGCGCATGCGTTTTGTGGCCCGCCTGGAGAACGGCAAGGCAAGCATATCATTGGCCGAGGTCAACAAGTACCATCCGTTCTATAACCTGCAGGGCAGCAACAACATAATCCTGCTTACCACCGAGCGCTACAAGGAGTATCCCATGATGATTCAGGGTTACGGTGCCGGTGCAGCGGTTACCGCCGCAGGTGTTTTTGCCGACATAATGAGTATTGCTAATATCTGATTTGAACAGTCTTTTCCAAAAATGAAATACATTATCATCTTGGGTGACGGAATGGCCGACTGGCCGGTAAAGGAGTTTGGCGGTAAGACCATACTCCAGAACGCCCGCAAACCCTATATGGACATGCTTGCGCGCAAAGGCCGCACAGGTATGCTTAAGACCGTACCTGACGGATTCCACCCCGGCAGCGAGGTGGCCAACATGACCGTGATGGGCTATGACGTGACCCGATCATTTGAGGGCCGCGGCGTGCTTGAGGCCGCAAACATAGGCGTAGACATCAAGCCCGGACAGATGGGCATGCGCTGCAACATAATCTGCATAGAGAACGGCTTATCAAGAACCACTCGGCAGGTCATATCACCACCCCCGAGGCCGATGAGCTTATCAAGGCTCTGGACAAGGAACTGGGCACGGATAAGGTGCATTTCCATACCGGCATCCAGTACCGCCATCTGCTGGTGGTGGACGGAGGCCGCAAGGAACTTATCTGCACCCCGCCTCATGATGTCCCCGGACAGCCGTTCAAGGACCTCATGATCAAGGCTGCAACACCTGATGCCGAGCCTACAGCACAGCTCCTGAACGACCTGATACTGCGCTCACAGGATATCCTGTCCAAGCATCCGGTAAACCTTAAGCGAATAGCCGAGGGTAAGGACCCCGCCAACAGCATCTGGCCATGGTCACCCGGTTACCGTCCGTCAATGCAGCCCATCAGTGAGCTCTATCCCAATGTCCGCAAGAGCTCGGTGATATCGGCCGTGGACCTTATCAAGGGAATAGGTCACTATGCCGGTATGAAGGTGATTGACGTGGAGGGCGCCACAGGTCTGTTCGATACCAATTATGAGGGCAAGGCACAGGCTGCAATAGATGCCCTTAAGACCGATGATTTTGTGTACGTGCATGTTGAGGCTCCCGATGAGGCCGGCCATGAGGGCAATTTTACCCTCAAGAACCGCACCGTTGAGGATCTGGACAGCCGCCTGATAGGTCCTATCTATGAGGAGGTTTCCAAATGGAACGAGCCGGTGGCCATTGCCGTGCTGCCCGACCATCCTACTCCTTGTGCACACCGCACGCACACATCGGACCCCATTCCGTTCCTTATCTATGCCCCGGGACTGGAGGCTGACAGCGTGACTGCTTTTGACGAGGAGAGTTGCAAGCAGGGCGGCTACGGCAACATTGAGGGCACAGAATTCACTAAGATTTTCCTTTCATTAAAATGAAATACTACAGCACAAACCATAAGTCAAGTGACGTGACCCTGCGTGATGCGGTGGTTCGCGGACTTGCCCCTGACCGCGGCCTTTACATGCCGGAGCGTCTTAACAAACTGAGCAGGGAGTTTTTTGACGGCATAGACAAGATGACGTTCCAGGAGATGTCATTTGAGGTAGCCAAGGCATTTTTCGGTGAGGATATCCCGGCCGATGACCTTAAGCGTATTGTCTATGATACCCTGGCTTTTGAGACTCCCGTTGTCAAGGTTGATGACAACATCTACTCGCTGGAGTTGTTCCACGGTCCCACACTTGCCTTCAAGGATGTAGGCGCACGCTTTATGGCCCGCCTGCTGGGTTACTTCAACAAGGAGGAGAAACAGCTGGTCAATGTGCTGGTGGCTACATCGGGCGATACCGGTAGCGCCGTAGCCAACGGATTCCTGGGCGTGGAGGGCGTACACGTGTATGTGCTCTATCCCAAAGGCAAGGTAAGCCCCATCCAGGAGTGCCAGTTCACCACTCTGGGCCGCAACATCACCGCTGTCGAGGTTGACGGCGTGTTTGATGACTGCCAGGCACTGGTCAAGAACGCCTTTATGGATGCAGAACTCAACCAGAGGATGAAACTGACATCGGCCAACTCAATCAACGTGGCCCGATTCCTGCCGCAGGCATTCTACTACTTTAACGCCTATGCACAGATGAAACGTCTGGGTAAGGCCGATAACCTGGTAATCTGCGTGCCCAGCGGTAACTTTGGTAATATCACGGCTGGACTGTTCGGCTGGTTCATGGGACTGCCTGTAAAGCGTTTCATTGCCGCCAACAACGCCAACGACATATTCTACAACTATCTCCAGACCGGAGTATACAGCCCCAAGCCATCGGTCCAGACACTGGCCAACGCGATGGATGTGGGCGATCCCAGCAACTTTGCACGTGTGCTTGCCCTGTACGGCGGCTCACACAAGGATATTGCAGGCCACATTAGCGGTGCAACCTACACCGACGAGCAGATTAAGGAGACCCTTAAGGAGTGCTATGAGCGTACCGGTTACCTGCTTGACCCGCACGGAACATGCGGCTACCGCGCCCTGCGTGAGCAGTTGCAGCCCGGTGAGTACGGCGTATTCCTGGAGACTGCGCATCCCGCCAAGTTCAAGGAGAAGGTGGATGCCATCACCGGCGGTGATGTTGAGATTCCCGCCCGCCTGCAGGCCTTCATGAAGGGCACCAAGCAGAGCGTTGAGATAAGTAAGGACTACGCAGATTTCCGTCAGTTCCTCTTTAACGAATCCAAGTAAAAATGGCCTGGGAGCAGCTCAGCATGAACCGTCTAGAGATACCTCTGAAGGAGGTCTATTCCTTTATGGGGTATAAGGACCGCGAGGCTGATGAGCAGACGCGCAAGACTGCTGAGTACCTGCTGAGAGAATCTGCCCAGTTCCTGCGTCCGCAGTTCAAGTATGTGATTGTTGACGGAACGGTTGACCTTGAGGCTAATAAACTCACACTGATAGGGGAGAAAGGTCCCATAACGTTTGATGCAGGCAAGATAATCTGCCGCCAGTTGCGCGGAGCCCAGAAGTTTGCAGTATTCGTAGCAACCGTCGGAAACGGCTATTTCCAGTGGACCGATGCCGTAAAGCGTCGTGACGATATGTTCCAGACCTACGCAATGGACTGCGTAGGCAGCCAGATAGTTGAGAGTGTGGCCGATTACATGGAGACCGTACTCCAGAAAGAGATAGACCCGTCAGGATTCAAGCGCACCAACCGCTTCAGCCCCGGCTATTGCGGCTGGCACGTATCGGCCCAACCGGCACTGTTCAGCCTGTTCCCCGAAAAGAATCCTTGCGGCATAGAACTCACGGACTCCTGCCTCATGCTGCCCATGAAATCGGTGAGCGGTGTCATTGGAATCGGCCCTGAAGTGCGTTACCTGCCTTACACTTGCGGAATCTGTGATAAGAAAGACTGTTATAAACGCCGAATTTGAAAAGGATTATGAGTGAGAGGACTATATATCTGATTCTGTTTACCGCTAACCTGACCTTTATAGTAACTAACCTGTACGGCTGGATACTTAAATGGTTTTACCGTCCGAAAGCCTACAGGGAGCAGTTCCATGAGTTATTCCCGGCGCAGCGCTCGGTAGGTGTGATTTATCTCATGCAGGTGTTTGAGATTCCGTACCTGGTTCAGATTGGCGACCCGGAGGCATTGCTCTACGTAAACAGCTTCAGCGTACTCATATTTTCACTCCAGATGCTGGTTATGTGTGAGGGATATTTCTTTCCGCGCGCAGTCCACAAGACGAGAGAATACACCATATTTATTCCCGGCATTATAATCCTGCTACCGCTGTTCCTGCAGGCAGTCCATCTGATTGACCTGCCCGACGGTTATCGGCCATGGGTGTTCGGAATAGTATCGGTTGTATTTCTTTTCTATTTTACGCTCAACCTTAAGATGGCTCTGCGTATTGGCCGAATGGTCAAGCAGGTCAATGAGGCCGCATACTCTGACACCGATGACTTTCCGGTCCGATTTGCCCGATACATCCAGTGGGTGCCTACGCTGGTGTGCGTGCTCCTGTTTACTAACTTCTGGTTCGACAACGTTTGGGCCAAGTTTGTACGTGACCTGATATTTATCTTTACAAATGTCTGGTTCTGCATATTCACCCTGAACCCCTGGCGCAAGGCGTTCAGCAAGCGTGAGGAAGAGATGATTGAGCAGATGGAGCAGCCCGATAATGCAGCTTACCGCCTTAGTGACAAGCGCAGCAAGGAACTCTGCAACAAACTGGAGGAGATGCTTATAAAGGAGCACATCTTTACCGAGCCGCACATTACAATTGATATGCTTATCCAGCGCTTGGGAACCAACTCCAAATATATTACTGAGATTATCCGCCGCAGCGGCTATCAGTCATTCTATGATATGATCTGCCAGCATCGCGTGCGTCACGCCATCAGTCTGATTCACCAGAACCCTGATGAGCGCCTGCACATAATAGCTGATCAGTGCGGATTCTCATCGCCCTCATCAATGGCCAAAGCCTTCCAATCACAGGGCAAACCTGCACCCTCATCGTTTAAAAGTCAGGAGTGATTTTTTTTACTGCCTAACTAGAGAATTTTTACTCGCTAACTTCTATGTTGCTATCCAAATAAATGGACAAATATTTTTGTGTATAGCTACTTATTTTTCAGTTAATTATCAAATAACACCTATATCAATCGTGT
>CACZMI010000052.1 GCA_902782245.1 uncultured Bacteroidales bacterium
TTTGGCCTGAGTTTCTTTATCATGCGCGATAACCAGGAGCAGAAGGGTAGGGATTTCTCACTCCGTTTTGCCTGGCGAATGGTGCTGCTGTTCCTGTTTGGCGTGCTCAACGTCTGCTTCTATGACGGCGACATCCTGATTACATACGCCATTCTGGGACTGCTACTTATCCCCGCCGGATACCTGAGCAACGGTTGGCTGTGGGTTATTACCGTTTTTCTGCTGCTGCAACCCCTGGAGATCTACTCGCACCTAACTGGTTGGCACCCTGATTCCCGATGGGTGGGCATGGGTTACATGAAACTCATGCAGGGACACGACACGTTCTGGCATTCGGCCGCAACCAACCTCCGATACGGTATCACCACCACGCTGGGCTGGTTCTGGACCCACGGCCGCATCACCCAGACGCTGGGCCTGTTCTATCTGGGCCTGCTGTTCGGCCGACAGAGGCTGTTCTACAACGAGGGCCGCAACCTCAAGATCTGGCGTGTGCTGCTGGTGGTATCGGCCGTACTTGTAATCTGTGGCGCGTTCACCAAATTCGGCAAGTACGACGACCTTATTCATCCCATGTGGAATCTGGCTATCCTGATACTCATCCTTTCTGTGGCCGTGCTGCTCTGGTACAGGTTTGACGGGTTCAAAAAAGTGTTCGGAAAACTTGGATTCTTTGGCCGAATGAGCCTCACCAACTACCTGCTGCAGTCCATCCTGGGCAGTTTCATCTTCTACCAGTGGGGCCTCAGCATGTACAACACCCTGGGCACCACATGGTCCGCGCTGGTGGGCATCGGAATGATAGTATTCCAGTACTGGCTCCTCAAACTCTGGGCCGATAAGCACGAACGCGGGCCCCTGGAAGGCCTCTGGCGTCGCCTCACCTGGATAGGCTCCAAGTAACTTTCCCGCCAAAGTACGCGTGGGACACCGCCCCGTTTCGCCAAAGTGTCCCACAACGATCCGCTCTGTGAGCTCTGTGGGGCCGATGAGCGTGGGACACAAGCCTCAGAAGAGGGGGTGTCCCACATCAACCCGCGAGAGAACGTATTCTTAGGCCGATACGTGTGGGACACTTTGGCGAACATTTCATATCTTTGTAGAAATCAAAACCTTTCAAAAAATGAAAAAACTAACAGCAATAATAGCCTTTCTCCTAATGCTTACGGCATGCGGTAACAAACAACAGAACAGCACAATGAGTACTATCACACCCAACCCGCAGAACGCTCTGCGCGCACAGCAGTTCCTCAAGGACGCCCAGACCTATTTCCTGGCAACAGTTGACGGCGACCAGCCCCACGTTCGTCCGTTCGGAACCGCCGAGATCTTTGAGGGCCGCCTCTACATCCAGACCGGCAAGTCCAAGAACGTCTATAAGCAGCTTAAGGCCAATCCCAAGGCCGAAATCTGCGCCTACAAGGACGGCAAGTGGATCCGCATCGAGTGCGAACTCATCCCCGATGACCGTGTATCGGCCAAGAAAGATATGCTTGACAAGAACGAGTCGCTGCGTTCAATGTACAACGAGAACGATGACAACACCGAGAGCAAGCATGTTCTGTGCTGAGACACATGTGTAAGGAAATTTATTTTGCGGCCGGTTGCTTTTGGGGCGCGGAGAAATACCTCAAACTCATTCGCGGAGTAATAAGCACCGAGGTGGGTTTTGCCAACGGAAACACTCCGGATCCTACCTACAAGGAGGTTTATACCGATACCACCGGCTATGCCGAGTGCGTGCACGTGACGTATGATCCGCAGGTGATTTCCGTCGATAAGCTGACCCGAATCTATTTCAAGGCCATCGACCCCACCAGTCTCAACAAGCAGGGGGAGGATGAGGGAACGCGCTATCGCACAGGTGTTTACTATGCTCCCGATACTGACGCGGCAACGGTTGAACTCTTGCAGCAAGTTTTCAAAGAGCAGGAGCAGGCACTTGAGCCCGGTCAGAAACTGGCGGTGGAGTTGCTTCCCCTCAAGAATTTTTACCGCGCCGAGGAGTACCACCAGGATTACCTTGACAAGAACCCCACCGGCTACTGCCACCTTACTCCGGCTTTGTTCCGCTTAGCAGCCGAATCCAACTGACAAAAATGGACACATTCAAGGAAGCAATATTCAAAGCGGTAGCCATGATTCCCAAGGGGAGAGTGGCTTCTTACGGGCAGGTGGCGCAGATGGCCGGTTACCCCGAGGGTGCTGCCCGTGCCGTTGGCAACGCCCTGCACACCAATACCGATTCCGGGAAAACGCCCTGCCACAGGGTGGTTACATCCAGCGGACAGATGGGCTCCAACTATGGTTTCGGAGGCCCCGAACTGCAGCGCTCAATACTAAAATCAGAGGGCGTGAAGTTTATCGGAGACAAGGTCGATATGTCCCAGTCCGGCATCGTGATTGAGGACCATCCGCTCATCCCGTTCCTGCCCGCCAACGCCACAATCCTGTTTCTGGGCAGTTTCCCGCCACCCATGGCCCGATGGTCGATGCATTTCTTTTACCCCAACTGGATAAACGATTTCTGGCGCATCCAGGGGCTGATCCATTTTGATGACCCGCATCACTTTGAGGAGGTTGGGGCAAAACGTTTTGACAGACAATTGATTACGCGGTTCTGTGCCGACAAGGGACTGGCGTTTTTTGACACCGCCTCAAAGGTATGTCGCCTCAAAGGCAACGCCAGCGACGAGTTCCTGCTCATCATAAAGCCCGCCCCCATAGCCGACATGCTCCAAACCATGCCCCGCTGCACCACCATCGTAACCACCGGCGGCAAGTCATCTGACGAATTTCTCTCCATCCTCAAGACTCTGGAGTCCGATGGTCGCGCATCGGCCCAAGGTATCAGCGCCCCGCCGGCACCGTCCAGCAAAACCAAAATCGCAATTGACGGCCGCCCGATAGAGTGGTGGAGAATGCCCTCCACCTCCCGGGCCTACCCAATGTCGCTCCAATCCAAAGCCGCCGCCTACCGCCAGCTCTTCCCCTCCCGCTGACCGTTCATCGGCCTTCCCGCCAAAGTGTCCCACAACGATCCGCTCTGTGAGCCTCCTGGGCCCGATGCATGTGGGACACGAGCCTCAGATGAGGGTATGTAACACAACAAACCCCTCTACAGAGCTTGTGAGAGGGGTGCTTGTGGGACACTTTGGCGGGGAAAGCGAACTCACTCCGAAGGGGGAGTGAGCCGAAAGACAATACGGAAACTGCCTTCGTTGAAGCTGGTGCTGGTAATCCTGAACTCACCAATCTGGGAGGTGTGCTCCACGTGCGAGCCCAGACACGGACACACATCGTAATCACCCACATAAACCAGACGCAGAGTCTCGCTGGCATCCTGTGGCAGACGGCTCAGGTCAATGCCATCAGGTATCTCATCGCGCGTAACGTATTTGGAAATCACGGGCAGATCCAGGCCGATGACCTCGTTCACGCGGGCCTCGACCTGGCGCACCTGCTCATCGGTCAAAGGCTCAGGCAGATCATAATTGCACTTGCTCTTTTTGCGCTCAATGTGGTTCACTCTGGAACGCCCGCAATGGAACATATTGTCCATAGTGCGGTTCAGGATGTGCTCTGCAGTATGCGCAGGAGGGTATTCATCCTTGTTATGAGAATTCAGAATCGGCTCTTCCATATTGCAAATGTATGGAAAATACCCCATACCTGCGCCTGCTCTCCCGCCAAAGTGTCCCACAACCATCGGCCCAAGAATACGTTAGAACGCGGGTGGTTGTGGGACACACCCCCGAGATGAGGGGATGTCCCACAGCGAACCCATCCACAAGGCTTGTGAGTGGGGTGAGTGTGGGACACTTTGGCGGAGAGACGGGGACGGACCGATGCGCGGAACCCCGGACCCGATGCGCGGAACCCCGGACCACGAAGAGCGGCGCCTCCGATGCGCGCGGAGCCTCAGCGAACGTACTTGCGGATCTCAGTCTCGGGCAGCCTGCATAACGTAGATAACTGACGGAATGAGAGATAGTATTGGCGGCGGAGTTCTTGAGCCAGTTCCAGGCGCTGGTTGGTGTTGAGCCATCGGGAACTGTGCTTATGGAAAAGTGAATAGCACACCGCGGCACTGATTTTCCGAGCCTCGATATCCTCTATCATCATGCCGCGCACCTTTGACATTTTAGTAGTCACGGCGTCATCTTTCTTTTTGCTGTTGGAAAGGAACACACGATAACAGTTGTGTGTCTGATAAATAGACTCAAACAGCTCAATATCAATATAGTTTTGAGGTAGGAGGAATCCGTTGCAAATCAGCCAGTTATCTGGCACTTTCTTGCGCGAATGGAGCATCGCCTCCTTTTGTCGGGCGTTCAGAGTACCTATCGGCACAGGCTCCTGAACGATTCCGTTTTCATCGGCACACCAAATCGGGAGGGAATTATCGGTCCTGAAGTAGAGTGACCCGCTGCCCCAAATGTAATCGTACGGCATCACTTTCTTGCCGTCTTTGGTGGCCTGGATGATTGTGTAAACGGCTACATTCCGGAGGTAATCCTCTGATTTTACGGGATATAGCTCGTAATTCAGAATCACGTCATAAAGGCTTCCGCGGTTGGCCGATGAGTTGGCCGCGCATACACCTATTCTGTTGAAAGCTGCAAAGAAATCTTTCTGCGAAATAATGAAATTCCGCGAGTCGTCGCCGTTGGCGAACATGTGATAGAAATTGGATTTGTTTTCCATATTGAATTAGGTTTGTGTGTTCATTAATATCGGATCTGGTATCGGCAAACAAGTGTCTAGGTACTTCAATCTTTTGCAAAGATGGAGGTTTGAGCGGTATATTCCAAGGATTGCTGCGGTTTTTTTTCCTCTCTCCGCCAAAGTGTCCCACACTCATCGGCCCAAGAATACGTTAGAACGCGGGTGGTTGTGGGACACACCCCCTAGATGAGGGGATGTAACACAGAGAACGGCCCCACAAGGCTCACAGAGCACATCGCTGTGGGACACTTTGGCGAGACTGGGCCGGTGAGTGTGGGACACTTTGGCGGGAGGCGCAAAAACATTGGCCAGATATTTTGGATGTAAAGATTCTTTGCACTAATTTTACGACAATTTAGCAAATATAGAACACGCGTATGAGAAAAATTCTACTTTTTTCAATTCTTGGCCTGCTGGGAATGCAGGCTATGTCACAGGATATTCCGGAGTATTGTCTGGAGAATGATGTAGTTCATCGCTATCTTACTGAGGTTCAGTATGATCCCAATGACTACTCGTACTCTAAAATCAGGGATTACTGCTATAACTATCCCTGGGATTGGGAAGGTGAAGGTAATGGCGTCAGACTGGATATCCCCAAGCCGGTTCCTTTCAAGTTCACTAAGGCTCTTGGCAGCGCCAGAACACTTTATATCAGTGAATATGAGGATTATGGGGATGCCTGGACATATGCAGTAGGCCAGAATGTGGATACGCTTGATGTCTATAACCTCATCCCCGGCCGTACCTATCTGTGGAAGACGGTTTACGATGATGCGGGCGTTATGACAGTTGCCGAGTCGGGTGTTTTCAAGACCACCGGTACGCTGCGTATGCTCAAGATTGACAATGTGTTCAATGTCCGCGATATGGGCGGTTGGATTGGTCTGGGCGGCAAGCCTCTAAAGTACGGAAAGATTGTCCGCGGCTCCAGACTTAACGTGAACAAGTCAACAACCCTTATGATCACCCAGAACGGTATCGACGAGTTGCGCAAGGTTGGTATGCGCTCGGAGTTGGATATGCGTGACGCCAGCAACTCCGTCAACGCCACACACGCTTTCTTCGGCAATGACTGCCCGATACTCAACGTGAACGCAGCCTACAACAGCCGTATCGCCACATTCGCAAACGGTCCCCAGAGCATACAGGGCATCAATCAGCTGATAGCATGGCTCAAGGAGGGCAAGCCCGTTTACCTGCACTGCTCGGTAGGTGCAGACCGCACGGGAACAGTGGCTTATCTGGTGGGCGCCCTTTGCGGTATGAGCGAGGATGCTCTCTCCAAGGAGTTTGAGCTTACATCTTTCTCGGGCGATAAGATTGATAATGAGGCAGTAAAGAGCCCCAAGAACCTCCAGGAAAGATATGAGCGGTTGGTTCGTCAGAGAGACTATACCGGCCGTCTGGATCCCAATGACAACAATGAGAGTTACAAGTTCGCCAAGATGGTGGACAAGATCAAAACATACCCCGGCGCAACCCTGCAGCAGAAGGTTTACTATCACCTCAAGACCGGTGTCAACGGCACAAAGGTGTCTGAGGCCGATCTGCGCTGGCTCATCAAGGAGATGACAGGTTTCGTGATGGTTGAGGGTATCGGCCTTGGCGGATTCGAGGGCACAGAGCTTGAGATGGAACCCGCCGACGAGTTGCAGCTTACTCCTCAACTCAAACCTGCCAATGCGGATACACTGAGCGGAATAAAGTTCACATCATCAAATCCCGCCGTTGCCACAGTATCCCAGACCGGACTTGTCACAGCGGTAAGAGGCGGTACAACCACAATCACCGTATCGTGTGACGGCGTATCGGCCAAAATGACCGTAAACGTTCCCGTTGTTGAGGCCGATGTACCCGAATACGCACTTTACAACAATGTGAAGTGTCCCGTTAACAACAAGAACAAGGTCAACAACGGATCGTTCGAGTACGCAATACCTCTTTACTACTGGTACAGCGGCACCAAGGCCGATCTGACCGCAGCAGCATTCGATGTAAAGCATTACGCCACCGGTGACAGCGTCTATATCGAGTCAAAGGTGGACGGCGAGCCCTCATCCACAGGCTCCATCCGCACCGAATGGAAGGTTACCAAGAACAAGGATTACGTATTCGGCTACAGGGTCAAGAACTCCACTGACCTCAAGACAGAGAACAATGAGAACCTGGTACTCATGCTCACCACATCAACTTCAGAGACAGGCCAGATTCTGGAATATCCGTCATATGACGGCAACTGGACCGATATCCAGGTGATATTCAACAGCGGTAACTACACCCGTCTGCGCGCCGTGTTCAGTCACCTGAGCCAGAACGGCAACAACACCTGCTTTGACGCATTCTATCTGGCCGAGATAGACCTGAGCACAGGCATCAGGCAGTCGGCAGCACCCGCAATCCAGGAGGATGAGGTTTATGACCTTCTGGGTCGTAAGGTTCCGGCCGATACCAAGGGCATCCTTATCCGCAACGGAAAGAAATTCATTAATTATTAACCCTATAAAACAACTGAAATGAAAAAATTGAGAATTGCTTCTATTCTGAGCCTCGCACTCGTAATGGGTGCCATGACACTGACATCATGCGGTTCAACCGGTTCTGCCACAAAGCAGAAGGGCATAGTTCTGCAGGAGGGTGACCGTGCAACTCTGACCAATGAGGGCGGTTATACCACAATCGCTCTGCCTCAGGAGAGGACATCGGAGGATATGGCTCTTTATGACACCGACGTTCTGGGCTACCTGCTCAAGTCAAACGCCCAGATCACAACCGATGGCGGTACATGGGGTAACGACCGTATATACTACTATCTGCACAACTCAAAGGAGTGGCTTCACATGGGTGTTTACGCCAATCCTTATGAGATGGAGATGACCAAGGTCAAGGCTATCCGTATTGCCAACAGCCGCAAGCGTCTGAGAGATTTCGTTGACCAGATGCCTTTGCTTGCAAACTCAAAGGAGAAGAAGGCCGATCAGGGCTTCCAGGATGAGATTGAGTTCGGCAGCAGCTACTATATCTTCATCGAGATAGTGCTGAACGACTGATCAGATCAGTTAAAACAAAAAACGGTGTGGCTTTTACAAGTCATGCCGTTTTTTTATATCTTTGAGATTCAAAGACCTAATTACATTATTGACTTATGAGAAAATTCTGCTTTGTTTCAGTCCTGTCCTTGCTGGCTGTAGCAGTCGGCGCCCAGAATCCGGTGCAGTACAGCGTAGAAAATGAGATTACCCACGCATACCTGACCGATTTCAGTTATGACACCATTCCGGACCTGAATGTGTCTTACGTAATGGAATATTTCAATAGGCCGCATACCTACAGGCTCGATGCCCCCGTACCTATGCATCTTAATTGGAGCCACCAGGCCGATGCCGCTGCACAGAGACTGGAGGTGAGCGAGAGCAGCACATACTCTGATTCACTGGTGTTTGTCCTTGACAAGGATACTTCAGATTATGACCTCTACAACCTCATTCCCGGCCGCACCTATTACTGCAGGGTGATATCGGTCAAGGACGATGTGGAAACAAAAGTGGGAGAGAGTGTCATTCAACCTGAGGGCATGCTCCGCTGGGTGTACGCCGAGGGTACATGGAACGTACGCGATATGGGCGGCTGGCCCGGACTGGGCGGTAACCCCATCAAGTACGGCAAGATATTCCGCGGTGCCCAGCTCATTGCACCCAAGAGTCCGTTCAACGTACTGCTTACCGCGTCAGGAATAGAGGCCATGCGTAACGTCGGCATCCGTGCCGAGTTGGACCTGCGCAGTGCCAGTCAGGCTCCCAATACCGTATCGGCCATATCAAAGAAGGTAAACGGCGTGCAGGATGTGGATTTCCTCAACATATCCGAGTCCGTGAACGCCCGTATGCTCAATTTTGACAGGAATGATGCCAATATCCGTGAATTGCAGTGGATTATAGATGAACTCAAGGCCGGCAAGCCCGTGTTCTATCACTGCCAGAACGGTGCTGACCGTACCGGAACGCTGGGATTCCTCATCGGTGCCCTGCTTGGTATGAGTGAGGGTGACCTGGCCAAGGATTATGAGTTGACCACCTTCTGTGAGGCCGCTGCCGCCAAGTTTGACCCCACGGAGAAGGGTTTTGCCAGACTCAGGAACTACGAAGGCAAGAAGGGCTCGCCTCTGTCGGGCGGTGACAATGCCGATGAGTACAAGTTTGCCAAACTGGTTGAGAAGATGAAGACCGTGGCACCCACTAACGGCTCATACCAGCGCAAGATCTATAATTTCTTCCTTACCGGCAAGAGCGGCACCAGTATATCTGAGGAGGATCTGGACTGGTTCATCAAGGAGATGACGGACTACGTGCTCATCAAGACCATCAAGGTTAACGGAAGTACAACCCTGGAGATGGAACCCGGCCAGAAGCATCAGTTGAGCATAACCGTAAGTCCGGCCGATGCAAGCGGCACCGTACGTTACCGCTCATCCAATCCCGCCATCGCCACCGTATCGGCCGATGGAGAAATCACGGCTGTAAGGGGCGGTGAGGCCACCATCACCATATCGGGCGACGGCATATCATCAACGGTAACCGTCAATGTACCTCTGATTGAGGCTCAGGTACCCGCATATGCGCTCTATAACAACGTGCAGTGCCCCGTAAACAACAAGAACAGGGTCAACAACGGATCGTTCGAGTACGGTCAGACATTCTACGCCTGGTCAAACGGCAAGAAAGCCGACCTCACCACCGCAGCATTTGATGTAAAGCCTTACGGCACGGGCGACAGCCTCTATATAGAGTCAAAGATGGACGGCGATGCAGCATCCGTATACGCCATACGCACCGAATGGAAGGTTTCCAAGAACAGGGATTACGTATTCGGCTACAGGGTCAAGAACTCCACTGACCTCAAGACAGAGAACAATGAGAATATGGTGCTCATGCTCACCACATCCACAGCCGAGACCGGTGAGAATCTGCCATATCCGTCATATGACGGCAACTGGACCGATATCCAGGTTGTATTCAACAGCGGTAACTACACCCGTCTGCGCGCCTTGTTCAGCCACCTGAGCCAGAACGGCAACAACACCTGCTTTGACGCATTCTATCTGGCAGAGATTGACCTGAGTACCGGTATCGTTACTCCCGTCCAGGCTCAGCCCGAATATGCCAGGTCATATGATATCAAAGGCCGCCCGGTCAATGACAACGCAAGCGGCCTGATAATAAAGGACGGCAGGAAAGTGCTTATTTCTGAGTAAGCATGAACGACAGTTGGCCCTGGGCGCAGACCTCATCGGCCACGTAAGCCGTTGCATCTACTGATATGAACTGTCCGCGACACTTGTTAATGGTGGAGCGGACAGTTATTTTATCGCCCGGACGTACGGTCTTCTTAAAGCGTACCTTGTCCATTCCTGCATATAGTGCCAGGTGGTCGTGCAGCCTCTCGTGGAACAGCAGCACGCTTCCCTGAGCCATGATCTCACACAGGATCACTCCCGGAACAATGGGATTGCCCGGAAAATGTCCGCGGGTGTAGTAGGGGTCGGCCGGAACGGTGTAGTATGACTCTACACCGTCAGCGGTCGTTATAGACTTGTCTATCAGGAGCATGGGGTCCCTGTGGGGCATCACCTGCTCCAATTGCTCACGATTCATCTCCATAGTCAATCCTTGTAACGGCGCAGGGCTACTGCAGCATTATGTCCGCCAAATCCGAGTGAGCTTGACAGCGCAACCTCAGCCTGAACCTTGCGGGCGGTGTTGGGGATGTAATCCAGATCGCAGTCGGGATCGGGCTCCTGGTAGCCGATGGTGGGAGGCAGAATGCCGCTCTCCAGCGCAATGGCCGATGCAATCAGCTCTACAGCACCTGTAGCGCCCAGCATATGGCCGTGCATGGATTTTGTTGAACTGATCATTGCCTTGCGGGCATCGGCCTCACCAAGGGCAATCTTTATGGCGTTGGTCTCGCACATGTCGTTCATGTGGGTTCCGGTACCGTGAGCGTTGATGTAGAGCTGCTCGCCGGCCTTGTAACCGGCCTCGGTGAGTGCCTGGCTCAGTGCGGCTGCGGTGGTGGTGCCGTCGGGACGGGGTGCGGTGTAGTGGTATGCATCGCAGGTGTTGCCGTAACCGGCTACCTCGGCTATGATGTGGGCTCCGCGCTTTACGGCGTGCTCATACTCCTCAAGGATAAGGATTCCGGCACCCTCGGCCATTACGAATCCGCCGCGACGCTTATCGAACGGCAGGCAGGCCTGTGCGGGGTCATCGGCCGTGGTCAGGGCCTTCATGTTGGCAAAACCGCCTATGGCAAGCTCGTTCACTGCAGCCTCGGTACCACCGGTTATGATGGCATCGGCCATACCGTACTTGATGGCGCGGAAAGCCTCACCTACAGCGTGAGTTGATGTGGCGCAGGCCGATACAACCGGCAGACAGGGACCCTGTGCGTTGAACTTGATGGCTATGTTACCGGCGCCCAGGTTGCCAATCATCATGGGGATGAACAGGGGCGATACGCGCTTGGCGCCCTCGTTGGCCATAACCAGAGTCTGGTCGATGAATGTCTGCATGCCACCTATGCCCGAGCCTACGTAGCATCCCAGACGGCCCGGCTCAATGTTCTCACCAGCCTTGAGACCGCTCTGCTCCATTGCCTGGATGGCGGCGCAGATGCCAAACTGGCTGAAACGGTCGCTGCGGCGTACGCTGCCTGCGTCCATACCCATCTCGGTGGGCTTGAAATCCTTTACCTGACCTGCCACGTGAACTGTCAGTTCACCGAACTTGTCCAAACCCTCAATTTTGGAGATACCAAGACGGCCGTTCTCCAGACTCTCCTTGAACTCTGCTATATTCTTGCCGATGGATGTTATCACACCCATACCGGTAATTACTACTCTTTTTGTTTCCATATCGCAAAATTACTGTTTACTCTTTACTTGTACATGAAACGGCGGATGCTTCCTTTGGGAGTCTTCACAAAAGGCTCAAATTTGAGTTCAAAACCGTCCACATGAGAGTAGGCGGGAATCTCCTGGTTGAGTTTTGTGATGTTGCCGGCCATAACTGCGTTCAGGGCGTCGTTGTCCATTCCGCTGGCTGCCACCTGGTCCACGTTGGGCACAATCAGCGCCGTGAGATGGCCTTTGCGGTCCACGATGATTGACTCGGCCACGTAGGGCAGGGCGTTCAGAACCACCTCAATCTCCTCGGGGAATATGTTCTGACCGTTGGCAGAGAGCAGCATGTTCTTGCATCGGCCGGCCAGGAATACGGTGTTGTCATTGTCTATTGTACCCATATCGCCGGTACGGAACCAGCCTTCCTTGTCCAGCACCTCGGCTGTAGCCTCGGGGTTCTTGTAGTAGCCTGTGAACACGCAGTCACCTTTTATTATAACCTCGCCCGGAATGTGCTCGGGGTCCGATGAGTCTATGCGGCACTCAATACCCTCGGGTACGATTTCACCTACTGACTTCATCTTGTACTTGCCTTTATGGCCGATAGATATGGTGGGGCAGGCCTCGGTCATGCCGTAACCGGTTACAAAGGGGATCTCCAGTTTCTGGGCCATCAGGTCCTCCAGGTCAAACGCCATTGCGGCACCGCCGGTAACCAACAGCTCGATGTTATCGCCAAAGGCCGACATGAATATGGTGCGCAGGGCCTTGCAGTAGTCCTGGTTGTTGCGGTGATCGGCCAGCTTCTGCTTGCCCGATTTGCTGGTCACGAATTCGCCGATGGTGTTGTCCAGCATCTTGACCAGGATGAGCGGAACGGCAAAGAATACGTTGGGCTTGACCTCGGCCAGCGCGGGTTTGAGGTAGGCGGGGATAGGGGGCATACCAAGGATGGTCAGATGCATGCCCAGGCACAGAGGCTCTATGGCATCGTACATCATGCCGAATATGTGCGCAAACGGCAGCACGCTCAGGTAGGTCTGGCCCTCACGGTAGGGGAAATGGCGCGGTATCAGGAATACGTTGGCGCTGAAATTGCGAACGGTCAGCATCACGCCCTTGGGGTTGCCGGTTGAGCCCGATGTGTAATTGAGGCCGCACAGCTCATCGGCAGGACGGTCTTCATAGCCCTTAAAATCCTGGGCGCTGAAGCCGCCTGGGTGAGCATCTTTCATTATGCTTTCACGGTTGTTGTATATTTGGTCAAAGCCTCCGCGACTGGCCAGGAGTTCACCGGTGTGGACATCGATAGCACCTTTCAGGGCGGGCATCTGCTCAAAGTCCATCTTGTCCATCAGGCGGCGCTCGGTGTAGAGCAGCACGCTGTCGGAGTGGTTCACCAGGCTCATTGTATCGGCCGGTGTATATCCGTCAAACAACTGGACTCCTACATATCCGCCGGTCATGATACCCATAAAGGTCTTGATCCAGCCTGCACAACTCTTGGCGTTGAGGGCAATCTTGCTGCCCTTGCTGATACCTGCGGCTTTCCAGAGCAGTTGGTCGGCCTCAATCTGGGCGGCCAGCTGTCCGTAGGTTGACACCGGGTGTTTGTAATCATTCAGCGCAGCATCGTTCCAGTGCTTTTTTACTGTTGTCTCAAATCTCTTGATAAATGAAATGTCGTACATTTTGATAACTATTGATTGTTTTACATTGTGCCTTAGCCGGGCAACCCGGCCCCGGGCGATACAGTGCAAAAATAACCCTTCGGGCTGTCCCGAAGGGTCTCAAATATCGGATGTGTGGCCAACCTCAACCTGCTTGTGGCCAAAAATGATACCATTGGGGTCAGGCCCCTTTGGTACTATTTTTCCAAAATGGTACCAAAGAGGCCTGACCCCAATGGTATCATTTATGGCCGCAAGCAGGATGAGGTTGGCCACAAAT
>CACZMI010000053.1 GCA_902782245.1 uncultured Bacteroidales bacterium
GAATAAGGCTCCTGAGGGTTTTGTCTGCGGTTATGTGGTGGATGATGCCTGGGGTAACAATTATTTCAGCATGTATGTTGTAAAGAAGGCCGATAAGTATGAACTGGTATATAAAAAACCTGGAATTGCCAAGACAAAAGAGATTGACGCTACGCTGGCAAAAGAGCTGTTGAAAACGGTTGACGGTAATATAGGTGAAGCCCAGAAGCGTAGGGATTTTGAAATAGAGGACGCCAAGAAGAGACTCGAAAAAACAGAGGCTGATGAAACAAATGATGATGAAGATATTTGGGTTGTTTTCTATGATGGTGATGTCATATATGCACTTAAGCCAGGAAAGATGGCATATTCATGGCCTGATGTGTTTTACCGTTTGTCGGACAAGAACTGGAATGATCAGATGGCTATTCTCTCTGATGCCAAAGCATCAGGAACCCCAGACATTAAAGTTGAATACATTGATGTGGATAAAAAAGAGGAAATCAATCCCGATTCCATTTATTATGTAACAGAAATCGGCCCTGAGTTCCCGGGCGGTCCTCAGGCTTTACTGGATTACCTCAAGGCAAATGTCAATTATCCGGCCCAATGCAGAGAGGCTAAAATACAAGGGCGTGTACTTATAAATTTTGTAGTACAGAAGGATGGCTCCATTAAGAATGTAAGCGTGCTGAAAAGTGTACACCCTTTGCTTGATGAAGAAGCTCGGCGGGTAATATCCACAATGCCCAAGTGGAAACCCGGCATGGAGCACGGAACTCCCGTCAGAGTGCAATACACCGTCCCGGTCAATTTCCGCCTGAATTCAAATCTTCACGAATAGCACAAATATTTGTAAGTTTGCAAAGTCTAAACATAAAACATACTTAATGATGAAAAAGATAATGGTTATGGTGGCCGCGGTCCTTATGTGCGGCATGTTTCAACTGAGTGCTCAGCCTACCTACACAGATATAGGTTTCAATGATATTGCCGATGTGTTTGCAGAGGTTAAGGCCAATGAGACGGTGGTGTTTCTGGTAAGGCACGGTGAGCGCGGCCGTGATTACTCCAAGAACGGACTGCTGACCGAGAACGGAAAGGCTCAGGCCCGGATGGTGGGTGAGAAGATCAAGAGCGGTGAGCAGGCTTTCTACGCTCACTCTGATTACGGCCGCACCATACAGACCTGCGAGAACATTGCCATCGGCCGCGGCGATGAGTTCATTCATGAGGAGTGGGGCATACTCAACGGCGATTGGTACCGCAAGGACATACCGGCTCTTAAGCGTAACGGTTGGGACAACTGGGAGTCACTCTCACAGTGGGCATATGAAGGCGGCAAGGAAGAGGGTTTCTATGATCTTGAGGAGCGCAGCAAGGAGTGGCTGGACTCACTCAAGGCTCATCTGCCAAGTATGAAGCGTATCAACGTGTTGGTGTCACATGATTATATGGTAACCCCGATGGCAATCTATGCATCGGACAAACAGGTTGACCTGCATTATTGGGTAAACCGCAAATGGATCAATTACCTGGCAGGCGTAGCCATAATAATAGATCCGCAAGGTCAGATGCGGTTCAAGACTATCCGCGGTCTGGACTCCGGCGTGCTGGCCAGATAAGACACTTTTGTTGGTCAATACCTGATTTTGAAGTAGTCCAGCAGTAGTCTGTAATTGTCCTGGGCGGTCAGGCAAGTGTCGGTCAGGTAGCCGTCTATGTGCCCCCATTCACGAAGTCCCCGGTAGTAGAAGAGCTTGAGTTCATCGGTTATTATGAATGGCACTATTCCGTAGGCCAGGCACTCCTTGAACATGATAAGACGTCCCACGCGGCCGTTACCGTCCTGGAAAGGATGTATAGATTCAAATTCATGATGAAAGTCCAGAATATCCCGGAGCGTCTTGTCCTGTATTGCGTTATATGCGGATAGCAGGGATTTCATGCGGGCGTGGACATCCTGGGGCGGACAGGTCATTTCACCTCCAACCTCATTGGGCAGTTGCTTGTAGTCGCCCACATTAAACCAAGATTTGCGGCTGTCTGAGGTTCCGGACTTGAGTATGCGGTGCAATTCCTTTATCAGGGATTCCGACAGCTTGTCCTGTGCCTTGTCTATGATCAGGTCTATGCACCGGAAGTGATTGGTGGTCTCCAGAATATCGTCCACATTCACGGTTTCATCTGTTATGCCTATTGTATTGGTCTCAAAGATGTATCTGGTCTGCTCATGGGTCAGACGGCTTCCCTCCATATGATTTGAATTGTATGTGAGGTCAATCTGGGTCCGATGATAGATTCCGCCGCTTATCTTTCCTTCCTTCTCCTGGATCAGCCGCTTCAGGAGCGGGGATAACGTACGTTTGCCTTTTCGGGGCACCGAAGTGTCGGCAGGGAGGTTCCAGGTTTTTCCTGACAGAAAGGCTCCTTTAATCTTTCCTGCTGCGCACCAGTTCCTGACGGTGCGTTCTGATATGCCGTGTTCATCGGCAAACTGACTGACAGTTATGTAATCCATTTCCTTTTATCGGCAAAATAGCGTTTATTCCGGCTACAAATATGGTGATTCTTGCCGATATCGGCAAATTTATTAGCACATAAGTATTTTTTTCTATATTGCGAGACGCATTTTGAGTAAATTGCGGTTTATTTAGCGGAAAGGCTTGAAATAGTGATGAGGAGAAGCTTCCTAACAGAGCAGGAACTGGCTTTGGGGTGCGTCCGTAATGATAGGGATGCACAGGGGGAGCTTTATGCCAGATATTCATCAAGACTCTACGCAATATGTCTCAGATACATTGAAGACAGGGAGGAGGCGCGAGACCTGATGCATGACTGTATGATCAAGGCTATGGATAACTTCAAGTCTTTCCGATATGTCAGCGAAGGTTCACTTTATGCATGGCTTAGCAGGATTACCGTCAATATGGCTATCAACCGCCTTAAAGAGAGCTCCAGGTTCAGGCAGATACCATTTGAACAGGTTGGCGGGGATGAGTTGGAGGATGCTTTGGAGCCCGATGCTGAATCAGTCAGGAAAATACCTGACGGTGTACTTGATAAACTGATAGCTGAATTGCCTCCGGTAAGGCGTACGGTGTTCAATATGTATTGCATTGACGGATACAGCCATCACGATATTGCCCGGGTATTGGGCATAACTGAGAGAACTTCCACATCGGTTCTGGCCAAGGCCCGCGCCAGCCTTAAGAAGGCATTGATGAACTATATAGACAAGACAGGACTATGAAGGATTGGGAAGACATAATCAAAGAACGGCAGACAGACCGTAAGGCCCCACTGCCGGAGTCTGACTGGAATGATTTCCTCTTCAGGAAGGCCTCTCATGACCTTGCGGTAAAGCGCCGCCGCCGATTCATTACAGCGGCCATATCGGTTCCTGCAGCAGCTGCAGTACTGCTTTTGCTGTTCCTGATGCCATTTAAAGCTGTTGTTCCGGATAATCAGATTTCACAGAACGAACCGTCAGAGCCACAGATTACCACAGACAGTCTGGCAGTTGAGACGGACAGCATCACGATTGAAAAACCGCAGGTTGAAATAGCGCATGTCAAGCCTGAGGTAAAGCCCGAACCAAAACCTGCTGATTCAAGAATGGTTGCGCAGAATTCCTCTTCTGTCAAAGGTCGTATCTATGATTTTGATTCAGCTGAGCCCATGTATTCTGCCGCTGTGATGATTTATCAGATTAACGGCGCTGACACTACCTATATAGGTGGTGCTTCAACAGATGAAAACGGTGAGTTCGTGATAGGTAATCTTAAGCCGGGCAACTATGTTGCCAGCACCAGATTTATGGGGTATGATGACGCTAACAGGAACTTTACCATACGCCCGGGTGAAGAGTTGTCTGATATAGGCAACATTTCTGTAAGAGGGGGTAGGATGCTTTCTGAGATTGCTGTTAATGCAGTTGTGGCAAAGGTTCAGATGGTTAGAGATTCTGTAATGTTTCACTCGGCTGCCTACAGATTGCCGGAGGGTGAATCGGTAGAGGATCTTATCCGAAAATTGCCGGGAGTGCAGATTGACAGTGCCGGAAATATTACCGTAAACGGCAAGAGTATTTCAAGGATATTGGTTAACGGCAAGGAGTTTTTTGCAGGAGATTCTACTAAGAACCTTACTCAGCTCACCGCCGAAATGATAGAGAAGGTTAAGGCTTATGAGAAGAATAGTGACCTGAGCCGTCAAACCGGTATAGATGACGGCAGGGAAGAGACGGTACATGATCTCCACCCATCCAAAAAAGAGCTGCGTAAAGCCAGGAGAGCCGAAAGAAAAAGAAAGAGAAAGAGGGAGTAAATGAAACTCCCTTTTTTGTAACTTTGGGGCATTATGCTTGAAAACATTGTCTCTAAGGTTAATGATATTGTCTGGAATCCCGGGTTGGTGGGGCTTCTGATTCTGGCGGGTCTCTATTTCTCTTTCAGAACCAGGTTTGTGCAGGTGCGCAAGTTCGGGTCCATGCTCAGGTCCCTTTTCAGCAGGAAGGCTGGAAATAACGGTATCTCATCGTTTGAGGCATTCTGTCTGGCTCTTTCGGGCCGGGTGGGGACCGGAAATATTGTAGGCGTGGCTACGGCTATCGCTTTTGGCGGACCGGGCGCTGTGTTCTGGATGTGGGTGGTGGCTTTCTTCGGGGCATCGACCGCGTTTGTTGAATCCACTCTGGCGCAAATCTACAAGTTCTCGCATAGTACAGGATTCAGGGGCGGCCCGGCGTCATTCATCGAGAACGGACTTAAGATGCCTTGGCTGGGTAAGACCTTTGCGGTCATTACACTGGTGGCATGCGGCGTGTTCCTGCCTACGGTGCAGTCTAACGGGGCATCTACAGCGCTCAGCAATGCCTTCTCGGTTTCAACTCTTGCCAGCGGCATAGGAATGGCTGCGTTGTTGGGACTGGTTGTATTTGGCGGAGTCAGGAGGATTGCACGCGTGGCTGCCATAGTCACTCCGTTCATGGCTTTGGGATATATGATTATGGCCATTGTGGTTATCTGCATCAATATCCAGGCTGTTCCGGGTATTTTCGCTTCGATCTTTACCAATGCATTCGGAATCAATCCTGTATGCGGCGGTATCATTGGCTCCACTATCGCTATGGGTGTCAAGCGCGGCATATTCTCAAATGAGGCGGGGCAGGGCACAGGCGCTATCGTTTCGGCATCGGCCGATGTGGCTCATCCGGCCCAGCAGGGTCTGGCGCAGGCTTTCTCGGTCTATGTGGATACGCTGCTGGTTTGTACGGCTACGGCTCTGATGATACTCTCATCGGGCATGTACAATATCTTTGATTCCACGGGCAATATGATATATGCAGGTGCTCCGGAACTGGCCAACAATTATGTGAGTTATACTCAGACTGCTGTGGACTCGGTGTTTAAGGGATTCGGCGGGCGGTTTGTCTCCATTGCGATGGTGTTCTTTGTGTTCAGCACGGTTATGGCTTACTATTTCTACTCGGAGTCAAGCATTATCTATCTATTTAGGAAAAGTAAATCCAAAAGTGAGAGCATAGCCATCAATATATTGAGGGTCATCACTATGGCGGCTGTGATATTCGGTGCCGTGCGTGAGACCGATGTGGTTTGGCAGCTTGGTGACATAGGCGTGGGTCTGATGGCGTGGGTGACTGTTATATCGGTGCTGATACTCTGTCCCGCGGCTATCCGCTCCCTCAAGGAATATGAAATGACGCATTCTTAAACGACCCCTTTGCGTCATTTTTCAAAAAAAAGTATTATGTTCGCATTTGAACATAATTACTAACCTAATAATAAGATATGAAAAGGATTGTTCTTTCAGTCATGATGCTGGCTGCACTGTCTGTGTCGGCCCAGCAGAGAAACAACACAGTTCCGTCATATGCGGACGCAGTTGAGGATTTCAAGCCCTCAGTAATCACAAACCAGCCTGGCCGTCAGTACCCCATGGTGAACTCGCAGGGTGCTGTACGCGTACAGTTGCGTGCTCCCGGTGCCACATCGGTTCAGTTGGATCTGGGTCGCCGTTATGAGATGACCAAGGATGAGAACGGCGTGTGGACCGGTACATCGGCCCCTCAGGATGTAGGTTTCCACTACTATCAGCTTATTGTGGACGGTACGGCTATGCCCGATCCCGGTACAATTTCTTACTTTGGCGCAGGCCGATGGGGAAGCGGTATCGAGATTCCGTCGGACGATATGGATTTCTGGCAGGTCAAGGATGTTCCTCAGGGCTCTATAGTAGAGAAATACTACTGGTCAAAGGCTACTGAAAGCATGCGTCACTGTTATGTCTATCTGCCCAACGAGTATGACAAGAACCCCAACAAGAAGTATCCGGTACTGTATCTGCAGCACGGTAACGCTGAGAATGAGTATGGTTGGTCTGTTCAGGGCCACACCGGCCAGATTATGGATAACCTGATTGCAGCCAAGAAGGCTGTTCCGTTCATCATCGTGATGGATTACGGCCAGGGCCAGAACATACATCTTAAAGGTCAGTATGCTCCGGAGCCTCAGCCCCAGCAGCAGGGACAGCAGGGTGGCCGCGGAGCCAGCAACGATGCATTCTCTGTAGTGCTGATGAATGACATTATCCCGTTCATTGAGAAGGAGTTTCGTGTTTATACCGATGCCGCTCACCGCGGTATGGCCGGTCTGTCTATGGGTGGCGGCCAGACACGTCGTATCACATTGGCTAATCCCACCAAGTTCGGATACATAGGTATGTTCAGCGGCGGCACCATCAGCCCGGATGATGTAAACGGTGCAAACGGTTTCAAGAATACCGCCAAGTTGGTGTTCATGAGCTGTGGAAGCAAGGAGAACCCCAGAGTAATGGAGGCAGCCGAGGCTCTGAACGGAATGGGTGTAAAGGCTGTAGGTTACATATCCGAGGGCACAGCCCACGAGTGGCATACCTGGCGCCGCAGCCTGTATGAGTTTGCTCAGCTGATTTTCAAATAAAACAACTAAAATAAGGAGGCTCCGGCCTCCTTTTTAGTTTAGTTCAGTTTGACGGCGGTACCTGAAGCGGTTACCATGAGCATACCGTTATCTGTACCCAGGACTTCATAGTCAATGTCAATGCCTACTACTGCATCAGCACCAAGTTTCTGGGCACGATCCTCCATCTCTCTCATTGCCTGGGCGCGGGCACTGATAAGCTCGTCCTCGTAAGAACCGCTGCGTCCGCCTACGAAATTGCGGATGCTGGCTGCAAAGTCACGAAGGAAATTCACTCCGGCTACTACTTCGCCGAAAACTACCCCCTTATACTCAATTATTGTACGACCCTCGATGGTCGGTGTGGTTGTAAGAATCATAGATAATAGGACTTTTAGAGTTTTTGCAAAGATACTCAATAGGGGATTTGAATCTAACATTTTGTCATGGTTTTAGGAAGGGTTTGAGTAAAAACTGACAAAATGAAAATGATTGCAATTGATTTATTGCAAAGTGTAACCAATAGGAGCTTTTAACTTTGCAAAATATTTGTATATTGTTCAAAAGTTTATCACTTTTTTCATTGAAAATATTTGTTTTACCCAAATTAAGGGACTACCTTTGCGGCACGAATCAAAAACTTTAACACATATATTCTGTTATGAAGCATAATTTTTGCGCAGGTCCTGCTGTTCTTCCGCAGGAAGTGATTGAGAAATCAGCTCAGGCTGTTTACGATTTTGCCGGCACCGGCATTTCTATTCTCTCTATCAGCCACCGTTCAAGTGAGTTCAAGCCCGTTGTCGATGAGGCCGAGGCTCTCATCAAGGAGATTCTGGATGTACCCGAGGGTTATTCAGTACTGTTCCTGGCAGGTGGTGCCAGCATGGAGTTCTGCCGCGTTCCTTATAACTTCCTCAACAAGAAGGCTGCTTACCTTAATACCGGTGTGTGGGCCAAGAAGGCCATGAAGGAAGCCAAGGCTTTCGGTGAGGTTGTTGAGGTGGCTTCATCGGCCGAATCAACCTATACCTACATCCCCAAGGATTATGTTATCCCTGCCGATGCAGACTATTTCCATTATACAACAAACAACACCATCTACGGTACTGAGATCCGCAAGGACCTGGACAGCCCGGTTCCATTGATCTCAGATATGTCATCTGATATATTCTCACGTCCTATCGATGTAAGCAAGTACAACTGCATCTACGGCGGCGCTCAGAAGAACCTGGCTCCTTCAGGTATGGCTTTCGTAATCGTAAAGAACGATGCCCTGGGCCATGTGGACCGTTACATCCCCACCATGCTGAACTACCAGACACATATTGACAACGGTTCAATGTTCAACACACCTCCTACATTCACTATCTACTCAGCTATGGAGTCACTCCGCTGGCTCAAGGCTCAGGGTGGTGTAAAGGAGATGGCTAAGCGTGCCGAGGCCCGCGCATCAAAACTGTACAGTGAGATTGACCGCAACAAGCTGTTCGTTGGTACAGCCAATGAGGAGGACCGTTCTTACATGAACATCTGCTGGGTTATGAAACCCGAATACAAGGAGCTTGAGGATGAGTTCATGAGCTTTGCCAAGGGTCAGGGTATGGTAGGCATCAAGGGCCACCGTTCAGTTGGCGGTTTCCGCGCATCATGCTACAACGCTCTGCCTATGGAGAGTGTGGACGCCCTTATTGCCTGCATGAAGGAGTTTGAGGCAAAACATTGATTTCAGGACCAATAAAAGTTACAGATATGAAGGTACTTGTTGCTACGTCAAAGCCTTTTGCTAAGGTTGCCGTTGACGGAATCCGTGAGGTTATTGAAGGTGCAGGTTATGAGCTTGCACTCCTTGAGAAATATACTGAGAAATCCGCTCTGCTTGCTGCAGTTGCCGATGTTGACGCTATCATCATCCGCAGCGATATCATAGACGCTGAGGTATTTGATGCCGCCAAGCAGCTCAAAATTGTGGTTCGCGCAGGCGCAGGTTATGATAATGTAGATCTGGCATCGGCCACAGCACACGGAGTATGCGTAATGAACACTCCGGGTCAGAACGCCAATGCAGTTGCCGAGCTGGTAGCCGGTCTGATGGTTTACGCCGTACGTAACTTCTACAACGGCACATCAGGTATTGAGTTGCTGGGCAAGAAGCTGGGTATCCATGCTTTCGGTAACGTAGGCCGTAACGTAGCCCGCATAGCCAAGGGATTCGGCATGGAGGTTTACGCATTCGATGCTTACTGCCCCAAGGAGGTTATCGAGGCTGCCGGTGTACATGCAGTTGACAATGTGGAGGATATGTACAAGACCTGCCAGTTCATCTCACTGCACTTGCCTGCAACTGATGAGACCAAGAACTCTATTGGCAAGAAACTGGTTAGCCTGATGCCCAAGGGTGCCGTTCTGGTTAACTCAGCACGTAAGGAGATCATCAATGAGGACGAGCTTATCCAGCTCATGCAGGAGCGTGAGGACCTTAAGTTCGTATCTGATATAGCACCTGCCGCTGCCACCAAGTTTGAGGAGCTGTTTGCAGGCCGTTACTTTGCTACTCCCAAGAAGATGGGTGCACAGACTGCCGAGGCCAACATTAACGCCGGTATCGCAGCCGCCAACCAGATTGTTGGATTCATAAAGGATGGTATAACCAAGTTCATGGTTAACAGATAATGGCTATAGTAAAACCATTTCAGGGAATCCGTCCTCCCAAGGAGCTTGTAGAGAAGGTGCAGAGCCGTCCGTACGATGTGCTCAACTCGGAGGAGGCACGCGCTGAGGCTGCAGGCAATGAGATGTCCCTGTATCACATCATTAAGCCCGAGATTGACTTTGATCCCATAGCCGAGGAGACTGATCCCCGTGTTTATGCCAAGGCTGCCGAGAATTTCAAGAAGTTCCAGGACAAGGGCTGGCTTAAGCGTGACACTAAGGAGCAGTACTACATCTATGCACAGACAATGAACGGAAAGACCCAGTACGGTCTTGTGGTTTGCGCATACGTTGAGGATTATCTTAAGGGCAACATCAAGAAACATGAGCTTACCCGTGCTGATAAGGAGGAGGACCGAATGAAACATGTTCGCGTAAACAACGCTAACATTGAGCCGGTGTTCTTTGCTTATCCCGATGACAAGGTCCTTGACGAGCTTGTTGCCAAGTACGTAAAGGGTGCTCCCGAGTACGATTACGTTGCTCAGGGTGACGGTTTCCGTCATCAGCTCTGGATAATAGACAAGGATGAGGATATCAAGACAGTAACCGAGAGGTTTGCCGGTATTCCTTCACTCTATATTGCCGACGGTCACCACCGTTCAGCGGCCGCTGCTCTGGTAGGTGCCGAGAAGGCCCGCCAGAATCCCAATCACCGCGGTGATGAGGAGTACAACTACTTCATGGCAGTTTGCTTCCCGGCTTCACAGCTCACCATCATCGATTACAACCGCGTGGTCAAGGACCTGAACGGTATGTCTTCAGAGGAGTTCCTCAAGGCACTTGAAAAGAACTTTGTTGTAGAGAAAAAGGGTAAGGATATTTTCAAGCCGTCAGAACTGCACACATTCTCACTCTATCTGGATGGAGAGTGGTATAAACTGACCGCAAAGAAGGGTACATTCGATGATTCAGACCCCATCGGTGTCCTGGATGTAACAATATCTTCAAACCTTATTCTGGACCAGCTGCTGGGTATCAAGGACCTGCGCCGCGACAAGAGGATTGACTTTGTAGGCGGTATACGCGGTCTTGGTGAGCTGAAGCGTCGCGTTGACAGCGGTGAGATGAAGATGGCTCTGGCTCTCTATCCGGTCTCAATGAAACAGCTTATGGATATAGCCGATACGGGCAACATCATGCCGCCTAAGACCACCTGGTTTGAGCCAAAACTCCGCTCAGGATTGGTAATCCATTCACTTGACTGATACTAAAAAAGGCTTGCGAATCAATCGCAAGCCTTTATTGTTATAATGATTCAACCCGGTCTTTTCGGGGGAGTCTGGCGTTGACCTCGTTGTAGGCGTGGCGGGTAAGTTCCTCTATGAGAGGACGGTCCACATCGGCGTCCAGACGTATCTGGTTCCAGTATTTCTTGTTCCAGTGGAACGCTCCTTCTATTGCGGCGTAATGGTCACGCAGTTCCAATGCACGGTCAGGGTCACATTTCAGGACCACTATATCGGGTTTATCGAGCGTAATGCAGGCAAATATCTTGCCTTTGAGACGGAAAACCACAACCGTATCATCAAACGGCATATCCTCTGTTGCCATCGGCAGACTCAGGCAGTATTCGCGGAACAGTTCTATATCCATAACGTGTTTCAGTTCAGCAGTTTGACAATCTGCTCCAGGTAACTGGCGTCGGTCTCATCGAAAGTGTCCAGATACCTGCTGTCAATGTCAAGTACGGCCGATACCTTATCGGCCTTGAATACGGGAACCACTATCTCACTGCGGGACTGGCTGCTGCAGGCTATGTGTCCAGGGAACTTCTCAACATCGGGTACCACTATGGTCTCGCGGCGTTGCCAGGAGGTTCCGCACACTCCGCGGCCCAGAGCAATGCGTGTGCAGGCTATCGGGCCCTGGAACGGTCCCAGAACCAGTTGCTCCTTACCATCCTTATCGGCCCGCAC
>CACZMI010000054.1 GCA_902782245.1 uncultured Bacteroidales bacterium
TCAGGACGGAACAGAACTGGCTTATTGCAAAATGCCGGACAGCGAGCAACACGGCCAGTTCACTATGGAACTAACAGGATATTACATTGCCAAAATAGATGGAATGCTCTACATGTCAACCCTGGAAAAGATTGGGCGCAAAGATGATTACCGCACGGAATATCATTGCGGTATGTACCTTATCAATCCCAAGACAAGCTCGGTTCAGGCAATCGGCAGAGTAAGCACACGCATGAGCGTAAGCAGCACGGGCCAGACAATCAACGTAATGGTGCCCGATGCCAAACCCGGCGAGAGAGTATCAGTCACAGGTATGGACGGCCGTCTTATCGGCACAGCCCAGGCATCGGAATCCCTCTCCTTCCCCCGGCCCGATTCCGGCTCAGGCATCTACAACATCACTCTCCAAAGCCCCGACGGAACCCAAACCATCAAGGTAAAATGATACCAAAGGGGTCAGGCCCCAATGGTACTATTTTTCAAAAATGATACCATTGGGGCCTGACCCCTTTGGTATCATTTTAGCGGGAGAGTTCCTCGGAGAGGAAGCGGGAGGTGTAGCCCTTGCCGGAGGCGGCTACCTGCTCGGGGGTGCCCTGGGCAACAATCATGCCGCCGCCGCGACCGCCTTCGCCATGTTGTGCTCTATCACAATCACCGTGTTACCCTTGTCAACCAGGCGGTTGAGCACGCCCATCAGGACGCGGATATCCTCAAAATGCAGGCCTGTGGTAGGCTCGTCAAGAATGTAGAGAGTCTTGCCGGTATCGCGTTTAGCAAGCTCGGTGGCAAGTTTCACGCGCTGGCTCTCACCGCCCGATATGGTGGTTGAAGGCTGGCCGAGTTTAAGGTAACCAAGGCCCACATCCTGCAGGACCTTTATCTTATTGAGTATGGTAGGAACGTTCTCAAAGAACTCCACTGCCATATTGATGGTCATGTCCAGGATATCGGCAATTGACTTGCCCTTGTAACGTACCTCCAGGGTCTCGCGGTTGTAACGCTTGCCGTGACAAACCTCGCAGGGCACCATCACGTCGGGCAGGAAATTCATCTCAATGGTCTTGTAGCCGTTACCGCCGCAGGCCTCGCACCGGCCGCCGGAAACATTAAAAGAGAACCGGCCCGGCTTGTATGCACGAATCTTGGATTCCGGCAACTCCACAAAAAGCTGACGGATATCGCTGAACACGCCCGTATATGTGGCAGGATTGGAACGCGGAGAACGTCCTATGGGCGACTGGTCCACATCCACCACTTTATCTATCAGATCAATACCTTCAACCGAGTCATATGCCAGAGGTTCTTTCAGGGATCTGTAGAACTTCTGTGAAAGAATTGGCTGCAGGGTCTCATTTACCAGAGTTGACTTGCCGCTGCCCGATACACCCGTCACACAGATAAGTTTGCCCAGCGGGAACTCCACATCGATGCCCTTAAGGTTATTACCCCGGCAGCCGCGCAGCACAATGCTCTGCCCGTTGCCCTCCCTACGCTCCGACAACACACCTTCAAAAGTATCCAGCTTGCCGTTCAGATAGCCTGCAGTAAGGGTCTCTGTCTTGAGCATATCATCAACCGTGCCCTGGAACACCACTTCACCACCCTTGCGGCCGGCACGCGGTCCCAGGTCTATTATCCAGTCGGCAGCCAGCATCATATCGCGGTCATGCTCCACCACAAGAACGGTGTTGCCTCCGTCGCGCAGTTGCTTCAAAGACTCAATAAGACGCACATTGTCACGCTGATGGAGTCCGATGCTGGGCTCGTCAAGTATATAGAGCACATTGACCAGTTTGGAGCCTATCTGCGTAGCCAGACGGATACGCTGCTCCTCACCGCCAGAAAGTGACTCGGCGGGACGGTTCAGTGACAGGTAGTCCAGCCCCACCTCAAGCATGAATCCCAGGCGGGTACGTATCTCCTTGAGAATCTCGGATGCAATGGTGCGCTGACGCTCGCTAAGACGCGGCTCCACATTGCAGCACCACTCATAGAGATCCTGAATATCCATCGATGCCAGCTCGTATATGTTCTTGCCGTCAATGCGGAAGTTCAGAGCCTCCTTATTAAGACGCGCACCGCCGCACTCAGGGCAAACGCGCGTAACCGCAAACTGATCGGCCCACTTCTGCTCGGCGGCCGTCAGGTCGGTCTGCTGCTGGAGCGAACGTACATATTTGAATATGCCCTCATACTCCATGAATACCGCATCGGCCTCACTGTTGATGCCGGTTATCTGAACCTTGATACGATCGTCGCAACCATTCAGCAGTTCTTCAACCACATCATTGGTCATATCGGCAATGGGCGTATCAAGCGTATAGTCGTATTTGGCGAGCAGCGCCGTTATCTGCCTGAATATAAGCGTATTCTTAAACGGTCCCAGCGGAGCGATAGCACCCTTGCGGACAGAAAGTGAGCGGTCGGGAATGACCTTATCTTCATCAACGGCCGATATATAACCCAAACCCTTGCACTTGGGACAGAATCCCTGCGGAGAGTTGAACGAGAAGTTGTGCGGTGCGGGATCGCGGTACGATATACCCGTAGTGGGACACATCAGACGCTTGCTGTAGTGTTTGAGTACGCCCTGCTCCGCACGCCCGGGAATGGTTTCCTTGGGCATGGACAGCACCATCATGATTCCGTCGCCCTGCTTCATGGCAAGCGCCACGCTGTCAGTCAGACGGGGACGGTACTTCTCATTAACCACCAGTTTCTCAATCACCACCTCTATATCATGGTTGCGGTAACGGTCCAGTTTCATGCCGGGCTTGACCTCACGCATCTCACCGTCCACACGCACGTTGATGTATCCCTTGCGGCGTATGCTCTCAAACAGTTCCTTGTAGTGTCCCTTACGGTTGCGAACCAGCGGCGCCAGCACATAGATGCGCTGTCCGTCATAATCGGTGGTAATAAGATTCACAATCTGCTCCTCGGTGAACTTGACCATTTTCTCACCGCTCAGGTAAGAGAACGCCTCACCCGCACGCGCAAAAAGCAGACGCAGATAGTCATATACCTCGGTTACGGTACCCACAGTTGAACGCGGATTCCGGTTGGTTGTCTTCTGCTCAATTGAAATAACAGGGCTCAGTCCTGTGATGCGGTCCACATCGGGACGCTGCAGGTTACCCAGAAAATTGCGTGCATAAGCCGAGAAAGTCTCTATGTAACGGCGCTGGCCCTCGGCATAGATCGTGTCAAACGCCAATGATGACTTACCGCTTCCACTCAGTCCGGTTACCACCGTGAGTGATTTGTGCGGAATCTCCACATCTATGTTCTTCAGGTTGTTGGACCTGGCACCCGTTACTACAATCTTAGACTTCTCCATTATATATCAATTCCCCAATCCGAGTCCCTTGAGCACGTTGATATCGGCCTTCTTCTCAAAGACACGGCCTCCGGCGCCAACGGCCTGAACATTAATGTAATAGGCTCCGTCATTCACCACATCACCGCGGTATGTGCCGTCCCATATCTCAAACAGGTAACCGCCGTCATTGTCGGGCTCGGCATCGGACGGAAGGATTTGGTCCATCTTGCCCGATACACTCTTTATGGTCTGCCCCCAACGGTTGTAAATGGCTACGTTAAGTCTGACAATTGAGCGTACATATATCTTGTAAACGTCGTTAATGCCGTCTCCGTTGGGAGAGAACGCATTGAACAGACGTATCTCGGAGTCATCAATGGTAAAATCCATAGGTGCCACATCAGCACCCGGTATGGTCTCTGCAGCATCCTTCTCCCTGTATGACCAAGCATAACTTACCTGGAACTTGCCGAAATCGGTAAAATCAAATTCGGTCACACTCTCCTGACGTTTCAGATAATCCACAGTCTTCTGAGTCTCGCCGTCGGTAAACGTACGGGTAACTGTCCATTGCGGAAACAGCACGTAATCCTTACCGTCATCCGCCTCCAACCCGGATACGAATACGGCACGCAACGGGACATTAAGGGTTGTGGCCGATGACTCACCCGGAGCGATAACAGTTGAATCTCCCGATACGGATATCAGGATGACCTTAACCTGCACCTTAGGCGTATCTGCAAGGGCAGTCAGACCATGTGCCGCAGCCATAACCGCTGCAAACAGAATCTTAATAAAAACCGACTTTTTCATACTGTACCGTTTCAAAATGCAAAGGTACTCAAAAACTACTTTGATTCTAACTTTGCCTTATGTTATAGATATTATATATAAACGTAGATTGAACGCTTTTTTGTATTTTTGCCATCTGAAAGATATCAACTTATGAGAAATCTCAGGACAATCATATCCACGGTATTGCTGACAGTGCTGTTCAGCATTCAGGCCGGAGCACAGGAATATTTCATGCATACCGTAACCCAGGGACAGGGACTATATTCTATCTCCAGAATGTACGGCGTCACCGAGGATGACATTATCAAACTCAATCCCGGCAGCGAGAGGGTAATACGCACCGGTCAGGAACTGCGCATACCCAACAGGAAACAGCCTGCATCGGGTAAGTTCCACACCATCCAGAAAGGTGAGACGCTCTATCGCCTTTCGGTAGAGAACCGTATATCGGTCAAGGAGTTGTGCGATGCCAACCCCGGCCTGTCAGTGGACAATTTCAAAATCGGTCAGGTAATCACCATTCCCGCCCCTTCCGATGAGGATCCGCTCACATCGACCATTGAGAATGCCGGCGATAAAGCTCCGCAGGAGATAATGGCCGATATCCGGACCATCAGTTCCGATACCGTAGCCTACAGGACTACTCATGTGGTCGGTAAGCGTGAGACCATATTCCGCATCTGCCGCAATTACGATATAACTCAGGCCGAGTTTCTGGAAGCCAACCCGGAATACAGATACAACAAGCTCAAGCAGGGTGCGGTAGTCAGAATACCGTTTTCAAAGGATGAGTTGGCACAGCGCAGACAGCGTATCAATGATGCCCATAACCGGATGCAGTCCATTTCCGACAGCACCCTGTTCAGCATGAATGAACTCCAGCAGGAGGAGTCGGACGGAATAATCACCGCCGCCCTGATACTCCCCTTCTCACTCGACGACTCCACCTCTACCCTCCAGAAACAGATGATAGAGTTCTACCAGGGTATGCTTCTGGCACTTGACCGCCTAAAGAATGAGAATATATCGGTCAATCTCAAGGTATTTGATTCCGAAGGTGAAGACAAGTCCCTCACTCCTCTGCTTGAAAGCGGTCAGTTGGACGATGTCGATATCATATTCGGCCCACGCTGGACCAACCATATATCCGAAGTGGCACGATGGGCTGCCGCACGCCGGATTCCCGTGGTCAACCCCATGAACCGCGATGCCGACGACGTTTACAACAACCCCTACGTGTATCAGCTCAACACACCTCAGTCTTACTTTAACCAGGAGATATACAACCACTTCCTGGAGCAGTTCAGCAATCCCAACGTAATCATAATGGATGCCGATGAGTTCCGCCGCAACGAATTCATAGACGGTCTCAAGACTATCCTGAAAGATCACGACATCCCCTACTCAACCCTGGATATAGACACCGCCTATCAGGAACTCATGGACACTCTGGTTCCGGGTAAGCAGAACATCATGATAATAAACTCATCAAGCAGCGGTCCGCTCAACACCCTGCTGCCTGTCATGCAACTCATTACCCGCACAAAGGCGCCCGAAATTGAAACTCACCTGTTCGGCTATCCCGAGTATCAGATCTACGCCCAGGATCATCTGGACGAGCTCTATGAGGTTGACACATGGTTCTATACATGGTTCTATACCAACAACATGCTCCAGGAGTCAGTTGAGTTCAACAACAAGTTCCGCCTATCGTTCAGCCGCCAGATGCTGGTAAGCTATCCCAGTTTCGCCCCATACGGCTACGACACCGGATACTACTTCCTCAAAGGACTGGCCACCTACGGTAAAGACTTTGAGAACCACCTGAACGAGTTGGACACCAACCCCGTACATACCGGATTCAAGTTTGAGCGTGTAAACAACTGGGGCGGTTTCATAAACCGCAAGGTATTCTTTGTGCATTTCTCAAACGAGTACAAGGTTGAGAAAATAGACTTTGACCGATAATGAAGCGGACACTCGCCATAATCTTTGCAATAGCATTCACCGCCATCTCAGCATCGGCGCAGGTAGGTGATCCCCGCAACACTCTGTCCATAGGAGTTTCGGGGGGAATGGGCACAAGCCGCGTATCATTCATACCCTCCATAAGACAGACTCTGAGCCTGGGCCCTACATTAGGTGTAAGTATACGTCACGTATCCGAGAAATACTTTTTCCTTATATGCGGAACGCAGTTGGAGTGCAATCTGGCTACCCGCGGATGGACCGAGCTGATTGAAGACGGATCGGGCAATGAATACACACGCAACGCCACATATGTAGAGATCCCCTTCCTGGCTCACATAGGTTTCGGACGTGAGTTCCGCGGGGTGCAGGGCCATATAAACCTCGGCCCTCAGGTTGGTTATCTTCTGAATGAGAAGGAGATATACGGAGGTCAGAAGCCGTGGGATATAAGCAATCGTCCCAATCAGGTGACCGAGCAGTACGGCAAGGCCATAGAGAACAAGCTGGATTACGGAATAACCGCCAGCGTTGGATTGGAACTGCACACGGGAATAGGCAATTTCGGTATTGAAGGCCGATACTATTTCGGTCTGGGCAATATCTACGGTATCACCAAGAAAGACTATTTTGCACGTTGCGCCAACAGCACCATATCTGTCCGCGCCACCTACTCTTTCAATCTGTTTAATTAATCACGCAGACGGAATCCGCTTGCTTTTGCTATGATTGCGGCTTCTGCCTTGGAGACGCCGTTTATCGTCATGTACTCCAGCACAAGACTGATGAGAGGGAATGAGGCTGCAATACGCGGTCCGAACGAAGCGTCTCCCTTAACAAGCAGCACATATACCACAAATAGTATATAATAGCCCACTGTAAGGAGCATCATAAATACAAGAAGGCGCTTCTGGAGCAGGAAATTCCTGAAACCCGACAGCAGCAGCTCGAATACTCCCACTGCCAGTATTGCAATCATAATCACGCCCAGGGCCCACATGGCACCTGCACTGTCACCCTCTATGAAATTAAGGCGGAAATTAGTGAGTTCAGCCGATGCTCCTTCCGCATTGGACAATTGTCCTATGGGAAGAAGAAGGCCGGCAAACATCAGTACACAGATGAGAGCCAGCCATACCTGATGGAGGTAGAATTCTATCTTCATCAAAGATTCTCTTTCTCCTTGGCAGGATTACGGAAATATATCTTTCCCTCCTCAAATTCCTGAGCAGCTATCAGAGTCGGTTTGGGAAGACGCTCATAATAGCGTGAAATCTCAATCTGCTCCCTGTTCTCAAACATCTCCTCAAGATTGTCTGTGGTTGAACTGAACTCCTCAAGTTTTGACTTGAGCTCGTCCTTCATCTCAACGGAAATCTGATTGGCGCGCTTACCCATGATGGCAACACTCTCGTAGATGTTGTGGGTGTCCTTTACAAAATTGACCAGGTCACGGGTTACTGTGTTGGTCGGAGCATTTGTTTTCTTGAAATCCATTTTAGTCTTCTTCTATTATTTGATTCTTGTTTCCTAAATTCTTGGTCGAGATGCGCAGTATCCTGTCAGCCTCTTTCATGAATGTGCTCTCAGGAAATTCGTTCTTGAAAGCATAGTATTCATCGATAGCGTCACGGTAACGGTCATCCCTTTTGCTCAGCACACTCTCCTGAGCCATCTGGAACTTTGCCTTGAGTACCAGTATCGAGAGTTTCTCCCTATACTTGGTATATGGATAGTCACGAAGGGCGTTCTGTGCCACAATAATGCTGGAACGATAGTTGTTGCCCATGTAGTTACCCATATTGTAGTACAACTCGGCTGTTCCCAGTTCCTTCTCCACCAGACGGTCATACATTGTGTAAATCATATCCTCCGCCTCGGGGCGATACTTGCTGTCAGGATATGCCTCCACAAATCTCTGCAACTGGAGGATGGCGCTTTCGGTACTCGTGGGGTCCAGGCGCGGATCCGGCGTGTCCAGGAACAGACTCTTGCCCGACCAGTACAGGCAGTTTTCAGAGTATGTACTGTTGGGGAATGACCTGAAACAAGCCAGATAATACTGGGATGCCGACAGATAGTCATTCAGGTTGTAATAACAGGTAGCCAGCAGATACATTGACTCTTCAGCCTGTGCGGTACCGCGCTGATAAGCCACGCACTCCTCAAGTATTGAACTGCAGTTTGTGTAACGACCCTCCATAAAATAGTTCTTGGCCAGGCTGTACTTGGTGTTGTAGTCAGACGCTTTCAGGATCTTGTTGTAACCTGAGCAGCCCGACAAGACAGCCGTAACAAGGGCAGAGAACAATAATATGGACGCAGTCTTACGCATGCTGTAAAATTTCAACCTGCAAAAGTACCAATTTTGAGTGAACGGAGCAAGCATGCGCCCGTTATTTAATATTATTTACGTATGCGGAGTATATCACCGTTGTCACGAACCACGTTCTCCTTCCATTTTTCAGAGTAGTCTTCCTGTATGGGAAACTCGGGAATTGACTTGTCAAAACCATTGTTCATGAACGTTCCGTCTTCATTCTGACGCTTAATGTTTCCGTCAATATATTTTACCAGAAGGTACTTGTCAAGATCCTGCCATCTCCTGAACAGTCCGGCAGCATTGTCTATGCCGAACGATGACAGCGACTGGGCAGACTCAGAGTCACTCATAGCATCCACTTTCGCTATCATTCCAGTCTCATATTCATCAATGATGCTGCGTACCTCAGCACCTATCTTGTCATAGCGCAGATAAGCGAACTGGGCTATACGGCTAACAGCCCAGTACATAGAGGTCTCGGAATACTCAATAAGAGAACCGTTTCCGTCTCTCAGACACTCAGGAGCGCCGTTTGTACAGCTGAAGAATGGCATCAGCGGTGAAGTTGCGGCATCATCGACACCAAACCAGAATATGCCGTGGTTCTTTCCCGGACGAGCCTGCGCCACATACCACCAGCCGGTCTGCTGGGTTGCGATGGCACGCTCGTTGACATATTCCCAACCCTGATACTCAAACTCCATGGGACGCCAGCGATAAGGCAGATGACTGCCGCCGGCACCTATGTCGGTTGTCATGTCCATGGGTGTTCCCTCATAGTGGTCACGCATCATGTCGGCAAGTTCTTTTGTTGAGATTTTTTTATTAGGTTTAATGTACAGCGGCATATGTTTTTGCAGATCATAGCCCATGGCGTAATCCAGATATTCATCCATTCCGTCGGCAAAGCGGTTAAAGAATGACCAGACACGGGCTTCACATCCGCGGGCTGCTCCAAAGTCCAGAGGATTGTAAACGTCGCAGAAACTGAACTCCTCATCCTTGCCGCTGAATATGCCCTGCTCACGCGCCTGCTTGATTACATCCTTGGCATACAGGCAGTTCTCAGGGTCATTGAAGTCAATCGTGGTAATACGTGACTGGTTGGCATGACCGGATATATAGCCGTCGGGAATACGCTTGGCAACCCATACGGAGCCCTTATTGACATTGCGACCCTTCTTGTCGAACTTGGGATTCTTGCCTATTATCTCCATTATCCAAATCTCACCCGGATCACACAGGGTGAATGACTCGCCCTCGGATGCATAACCGTACTTCTGTGTCAACTCGTCAATGAGCAGTATGGCCTCACGTGCGGTCCTGCAGCGCTCAAGCGCAATGTAAATGAGTGAACCATAGTCCAATATGGCGGTGGTATCAATGAATTCACGTCCGCCGTAGGTAGTCTCTCCTATCACCAGCTGATGCTCGTTCATATTACCTATCACCGAATATACATGAGCAGCCTGAGGTATCTCTCCAAGTCTTTTTCCGGAGTCCCAGTCAACTATCTCACGCATTGCTCCTGCCGGGAAATCGGCGGCGGGGCTGTAATGCAGGGTTCCGTACAGCTGGTGTGAATCGGCTGCATAAGTGCACATGTTGGAACCATTGGCCGATGCGCCCTTGGTAACTATCAGGTTTGTGCAGGCAAATGCTCCGGCTGTGCCGAGCATTGCTGCAAGGGTAAGAAAAAGTCTCTTCATTATTGTTCGTTCAATTTACGTGCTACTATACCAGCTGCAATGGAACACAGTTCCCCGCAGGGACGTTTTTTATAATATTCCGGGGTGCGGTCAGAGGGAACAGGTGTGCCCTCGGGCTTGGAAAGCCCCAGAAGCTCACGGCATATGATGCTGCCGTTCATCCGTCTGAACTCATCGGCCATATCCTGCACCAGAGCGTAGTTGGCAGTCTTGGCCGCCTTGTCTGCAACATCGTTGGCCGGAATCATTGCGCCCGCCACCATAGTCATGGCCGATACGGTTCCGCACACCTCACGCATGCGTCCCATTCCGCCGCCGAATCCGCTGGCCAGACGGGCCACCTCATCCTCCGGCAGTCCTAATACATCGGCAAATGTCATAGCCACCGCCTGACAACAGTTATATCCGGCTTTAAAAAGGTCACCGGCCTTCTTTTCTCTCTCCTGGACCGTCATATCAATAAACTTTCAGAGGCTCAAAAATACAAAAAAATGCAGTAACTTTACAGCTCGCTTTCAACCAAACAATGGAATTCAAGCTCGTATCCCCCTTCCAGCCCACCGGCGACCAGCCGCAGGCCATTCAGCAACTCACTGACGGGTTGTTGAGCGGGGCCCGTGCGCAGACATTGCTGGGTGTGACCGGATCGGGCAAGACGTTCACCATAGCCAATGTCATAAAGAACATAGGCCGCCCCACCCTGGTCCTGAGCCACAACAAGACACTGGCTGCCCAACTCTACAGCGAGTTCAAGGCTTTCTTCCCGGAAAACGCAGTGGAATACTATGTATCCTACTATGACTATTACCAGCCGGAGGCATATCTTCCGGCCACTGATACGTACATAGAGAAGGACCTGGCCATCAATGACGAGATTGACAAGCTGCGACTTTCGGCCACATCGGCACTGCTTTCAGGACGCAATGACGTGATTGTGGTATCATCGGTCTCATGCATATACGGCATGGGCAATCCGGCCGACTTCTACAACAATGTAATAGA
>CACZMI010000055.1 GCA_902782245.1 uncultured Bacteroidales bacterium
AGGATACGGCGTCTCACGGTTACGGGTGTATATGAAACAGGATTCCTGGAGTATGACCGGATGTTCGGAATAACAGGGATAAGACTGCTGCAGCGTCTCAATGACTGGGAACCGTATGAATACAGCGGTCTGGAGATAGGCTTGACCGATGTTAGCAAAGTGGATGAAGGTTATGGTCAGGTGCGTGAAGTAATGAATGCGATAGAGGAGCAGACCGGTGATGATTTCCTGGTACGTACCCTCTATGATACCCATTCGGGACTGTTTGCATGGCTTGATGTGCTGGATCTTAACGTCTGGATCATACTGGCCCTGATGCTGGGCATTGCCGGATTCACTATGATTTCCGGTCTGCTTATAATCATATTCGAGCGCACTGCCACGATAGGTACGCTCAAGTCCCTTGGCGCATCAGACAAGACTGTAAGGAAGATATTCCTTCGTCTTGCATCGTACATTATACTTAAGGGAATGGTTATAGGCAATGCGGTTGGAATAGTCATTTGTCTGGTGCAGCAGTGGTTCCATCTGCTCCCGCTTGATCCGGCCAACTATTATCTGGACAGCGTACCTATGCAATTGGGAGCAGGATGGCTCATCATTCTCAATGTCACCATGTTCCTGCTCTCCATGTTGATGATGCTGCTTCCAAGTGCAGTCATCTCAAGGATAGTACCGTCCAAGTCTATCCGTTTTGAATAATCCGGATTATTCCTGTCCGGGAGTTCCCTGACCTGACAGACGTGCGTATTCCTCACGTGCCGCGGCCATATCGGCCATGAAATCGGCACTGGTATGCATACGTGCCAGGCATGCTGAAGCCAGCATTCTGGATGCATCCACATCACTCTGCCAGTGATATCCCAATATCACGCGGCTCTGTCCCCATTCATACCCTAACAGCAGTATGGCATCCTGTGCGGCGGGATTGACCTCGGCCAGGATAAGGGCCATACCCCATCCGCGTACCGTATGGCCCGATGGGTATGAACCTGTGGGATGCTCACGGTCTTCGCTGGCGGGCAGTCCGGAGGGCTCGTTGTAATAATTATAGGGTCTGGGGCGCATGTATGCAGCCTTGGGGCGTGTGGCGCTTGCCTGGAAGGTGGGGACTGCACGGTTCAGCAGACGCATTATGGCGGGAGTCGTCTCTCTTGATATCTTCATGCCGAACGGCTCGCTGAAATATGCGGCCATATCAGATGCGGTGTTGACTGCATGATTCTGAGCCTGCCTGAGCCTTAGGGTGTCAAGTCTCTGCTGCTTGCCCCACTCATATTGTGAGACGTCATATGCAAACTGGGCTGAGTTTGTATCGGGAGGTGCCGGCAGAAAGACTACCGCATCGGGCAGAGAATCGGCACTGAAATAGGATGTGTAACGTCTGTACTGTGCCTGTGAGCTGACTGAAAACAGCAGGGCGGCAACTGCGGCAATGTATAAGCTCTTTTTCATAACAGATTGATTGGTTAGTTAAAAACAGCATTACAAAGATATTTTATTTTCGTGAAGATTAATTATCTTCGTAACCATATAAAGCAGTTTTTCATTATGGTGGTAATAATAGGTGTTCTCTGTGCTGTGGTAGGATTGCTGGCCGGTTTCCTGTTGGGAACAGGCAAGGCCAAGAAGGATTGGCAGGAGCAGACGCGTGAACTTGTCGAGGCTCGTCAGAAGGCATGTGATGATATGATAGCAGCCCAGGACAAACGTCATGCCGAGGCTTTCGCAGCGCAGCAGGCCAAGTTTGACGAGACAATAGCCAAGGTATCGGCACAGATGAAGGCCGATACTGCCGACCTGCTCAAGAAACGTCAGGAGGAGTTTGCCGCATCCAGCAACACCAGCATCGGCCAGATAGTCAATCCTCTCAAGGAGACCATCGACCGCATGAAGGAGGCTATGAAGGAGAATACCATAAAGCAGACTTCCATTAGCAGCGAGATAAAGACTCAGGCTGAGAACATGATGCGTCAGAGCGCCGCCGCCAAGGAGAGTGCCGATGAACTGACGCGTGTGTTCCGTCATGCCGGCCGTGTGCAGGGTAACTGGGGAGAGATTATCCTGGATGAACTGCTTGAATCACAGGGTTTGACCAGGGGTGTCCATTATGAGATACAGTCATCAATCCGTGATGCGGCCGGTGATGTGGTCCGTGATGAGGATGACCGCAGCAAACGTCCTGATGTAATCCTGCACCTGGATCAGAAACGTGATGTGATAATTGACTCCAAGGTGTCCCTGACCGCGTTCGTGGATTACGTGAATGCCCAGGATGAGGGCGAGCGTCAGAAGCATCTCAAGGCCCATGTGGAGAGCATACAGAAACACGTTAAGGAACTGGCAGGCAAGGACTATTCATCATATGTTAAGCCTCCAAAGGTGAAAATGGACTATGTGATAATGTTCGTGCCAAACACCGGAGCCTTGTGGGCTGCAGTGGGCGCTCAGCCGGATCTGTGGCGTAATGCTATGGAGAAGAACGTCTATATAGCCGATGAGCAGACCCTGTTTGCCGCTCTCCGTATCATCAACATGACATGGACTCAGATAGCACAGGCCCAGAATCACGAGAAGGTTTATGAACTGGCAAACGAGATGATGGACAGAGTGGGGCAGTTCATGGACCGATACAAGGCCATAGGCAAGGCGTTGGAAAATGCTGAAAAGGCATATGAGGCCGGCGGAAAAAAACTTGAGCCCAGCGGTCAGAGTATCATCCAGACCTGCGCCAAACTGCAGAAACTGGGAGCAAAGCAGAGTTCCCGTAATCCTATCCCTCAACTGCAGGATGCTGATATTGAGTCCGATGAGGCTGAACTTCCGGAACCCTCTACGGATGGAGAGTGAACAATAGGGTTTTTCCCCGAATCTTTTAGGGAAATTACCTTACACGGGTAAACTATCCTCTTTATCTTCGCATCGGAAATAAACCAAAACACTTATGAAAAAGTTGATGTTCCTGATGCTTGCCATCGTGTTGTCGTTTACAACTGTAGACGCCAAGAAGAATAAAGAGAATCTGCTGGTGTGGGGTGAGGTAATCACTGCCGATGACGGAAACGGCTATCTTACTATGTATAAGAACTCACCGGCCGAGGTGACCGCCCAGTTCCATTTTATATATAAGGATAAGAGCAAGTCTGTCATGTATGACCTGTTCATGCCCGATACCGTTGCCGAACTGCATGATCCGGTTCCGGTAGAGAAGCCTGTCAAGGAGGTGGTGGTTGACAATATAGTCTACAGCGCCCGTGATGCCGAGGGAAAGAAATACTCAACCAGTGATCCCGATGATCCTGTGCTGGCTATGCTGCTGGTTGACCTGTTTGATTTCTACCATGACCTGTTCTGGTTTGACGTGACACACAGGGCACATTATTATGAAGGACGCCACTATGACAACTGGACTCCCTCCAATTCCAGCCGATACAGCAAGACGCATTCAAGCCCAAAACGTACATCCTCACCAGGTGTGGATCTCAAAGAGGTTGATGATAATGCGCTGCTGATTGGTGCAGCCGCAGTGGCGGTGGCATCGGCCGGCATGATAGTAGGTGTGGTCAAGAACTGGAATGTACCCGATGACAGGTTCCCGTACGTATCTCTTTCTCCGCAGGTACAGTTCTTTACGCAGACCGGAACGATGCGTGACGTGCTTCAGGCAAAAATCAGGATGGGCAACCGCGGAGGTATATCCGTACTGGCCGATGTGGGATACGCCACAGGTTCCATGTTTGAAAAGGGAATGTTCGATCCCGGTTTTACATACAGTCTGGGCTTAGGCCTTGATCTGGGCGCATTCTCGCTCTCATTCCGCGGCAAACCCTCTGTGACCGGTATTCATGATGAGAACTTCTTTACCTGCCAGTTGGGCTATGACATATTCCTGACCAAAGACCTTGCTCTTGATATCAGCGGAGGTGCCGGAGTTACAGAATTCATTAAAGGCGATGTCAGCCAACTCTACTGGGACTTCCCCATCTCCCTCGGCTTACTCTGGAAATTCTAATCAGAACTCTCCTTGTTCAGCCTTGGGCAGCGGGCGGCAATTGTACTGAGAAGCCATAGCCTCCCCATAAGCCCCCGCCGACATGAGTGCTATCAGGTCACCGCGGTGAACCTCCGGTAGCACTTCATCTTTTCCGAACACGTCCGATGATTCGCAGATGGGACCAACCACATCGTACTTCTGGAGAGGACCGTTTGATGTCAGGTTGACAATCTTGTGATGTGCTCCGTATAGGGCGGGGCGGATGAGTTCGGTGAAACCGGCATCGACAATGGCGAATTTCTTGATTGTTCCCTGTTTTACGTAAAGGACCTTGGTGACAAGACGTCCGCACTGTGCAACTACGGCACGGCCCAACTCAAAGTGGAGCTGCTGTCCGGGACGCAGTTTAAGTTCGTTGCGGAATATGTCAAAGTACTCCCTGAAGTTGGGAACAGGATTCTGCTCGGGATTGACGTAATCAACACCCAGACCGCCGCCCACGTTGATGATGTTCAGTTTGATGCCTTCGGCCTCAAGCATATCCTGCAGGTCGTTTACCTTCTGGCAGAGCAGGCGGAACGGCTCCATGTCAAGTATCTGTGAACCTATATGGAAATGCAGGCCCTCAAATACAAAGCAGGGATTCTGCTGCGCCTTGTGTATAATGGGCAGGAGCATGGGAATCTCAATTCCGAACTTGTTCTCGGCCTTTCCGGTGGTTATGTTGGCGTGTGTGTGGGCATCGACATCCGGATTTACACGCAGGGCTATGTGGGCAGTCTTGCCCAATGCGGCGCAACGCTCGGCAATTACGTCCAGTTCAGCCTCTGACTCAACGTTGAAGCATGCAATGCCGGCATTCAGTGCCAGGTCAATCTCCCAATCGGCTTTGCCGACTCCGGCGAATACTATCGATGATGCGGGGAATCCGTTGTCAAGGGCAACCTGAATCTCACCGCCGCTGACGCAGTCAATACCCAGACCGTACTCGTTGATGTGCTTGAGCAGCAGGGGATTGGCGTTTGCCTTGATGGCGTAGTGTACATGCCAGTCGGGGTTGCCTGCTGTACATTCTTCTATTGACTTGAGGGTATCTTGAAGTATCCCCAGGTCATACTGGTAGTATGGTGTGCGCATCTTTACTTGTTGTTGAAGAGTACGTCGCTCAAACGCTGCAGGGCAGCTTTCTTATCGCTCTCCTTGATCAGGAATGAGATGTTGTAGTTGCTTCCGCCGTATGATATCATTCGTACGGGGATATCGGCCAGGGCGTCCATGGCGCGTGACTCGAATCCCAGATTCTCCCATACCATGTCACCTACAACGCATACGATGCACATTCCGCTGTCAACGGTTACGGTACCGTATTTCTTGAGTTCCGATACAATCTCCTCCAGGTGCTTGGTGTTGTCTATTGACATGGATACACCTACCTCTGATGTGCAGATCATATCAATTGATGTGCGGTAGGCCTCAAACACCTCGAATACCTTCTTGAGGAAGCCGTGTGCCAGCAACATTCGGCTTGACTTGATCTTGATTGCGGTGATCTTGTCCTTGGCTGCTACGGCTGCTATGCGGCCTGGCTCTGAGCGGTTGTCAATCAGGGTGCCAGGAGCAGACGGCTCCATGGTGTTGAGCAGACGAACGGGTATGTTTGCTGCCTTGGCAGGCTGAATGCAGGTGGGGTGGAGTATCTTGGCTCCAAAGTATGCCAGCTCGGCTGCCTCCTCAAAGTGGAGGTGGCGTACGGGCTGTGTCTTGTCAACTACACGGGGATCGTTGTTGTGCATGCCGTCAATGTCGGTCCATATCTGGATCTCATCGGCCTTGATGGCTGCGCCAAGGATTGATGCGGTATAGTCGCTGCCTCCGCGCTGCAGGTTGTCTATGTCACCCTGTGCGTTACGGCAGATAAATCCTTGGGTTATATAGATCTGCATGCCGGGAACGGCCTTGAGCTGTGCTTGTGCCTTCTCTGAGATGAACTGCATGTCGGGCTCGGCATCGGCGTTGGTCTTCATGAAGTCAAGTGCCGGAAGCAATGCGGCCTTGATTCCCTGCTCCTTGAGGTAGCAGGTAACCATGTATGTTGAGATAAGCTCTCCCTGAGCCAGTATTATCTTCTCTTCCTTCTCTGAGAAACCGTCAATGTAGAATGACTGGAGATAGTTGAACTTCTCCTCCAGGAACTTCTGGAGTTCTTCCTGATTCTCCTTCTTGTCCAGGAGTTCGGGTACGTGGGCATAGTACTTGGCACGCAGACGGTTGATTACATCGTCTGCACCTGCCTTATTGCCTCCGTAAAGATATTGGGCAATCTCTACCAGTGAGTTGGTCGTGCCTGACATGGCTGAAAGGACTACCAGTTTCTGCTGTCCGTCTTCTGTGACCAGGCGGCTCACTTCTTTCATTCGCTGCGGAGTTCCTACTGATGTTCCGCCGAATTTCAATACTTTCATGTTATTACTGTTTTTCTAAGTTTTCGTCTTCGTCCTGCTGAGATACCGTGGCATCTGTATCTACAAGCAGTTTGCGTCCCTCACATTTGAATACACGGCCCGGGAACTCCTGGATCCATTGCAGGTTGTGGGTAATCATGAGGATGGTTGTGCCGCTCTGTCCCACTTTGTGGAGAATCTCCATGATCTGGTGCCCTGTCTCGGGGTCCAGATTGCCGGTGGGCTCATCGGCCAGTATCAGTTTGGGGTCATTGAGCAGGGCACGGGCTATGCAGATACGCTGCTGCTCTCCGCCGGAAAGCTCATGCGGCATCTTGTAGCCTTTTGTGTCCATACCTACCAGTCCCAATACCTGGAATATCTTCTGGTGTATGAGTTTCTTGTCTTTCCAACCGGTGGATTTGAGCACGAAACTCAGATTATCGAATACGTTGCGGTCAGTAAGCAACTGGAAATCCTGGAATACAATGCCCATCTGGCGGCGCAGACGCGGAATCTGGCGCTTCTTGATGGTCATCAGGTCCATGCCCAGCACGATGGCGTGGCTGTCTGGCATGGGGCAGAGTACGTCAATCTCACAGTAAAGTGTCTTAAAGAGTGAACTCTTTCCGGAACCTACCTTGCCTATGAGATAGACAAAATCACCTTCCTGTACCGTAAATGTGACGTCGCCCAGGACGAACATATCCTCCTGGCGGACCTCAACGTTGCGATAATCGATTATATCCATTTATTCTTTGTGACGTTTTACCAGTTCGGCAGCCAGTTCCTCAATGCGGTGTCCCTTGGAGGTGAGCAGCACAATGAGGTGGTAGATAAGGTCCGATGCCTCATAAATCAGGCGGTCGTCAGTGCCGTTGGTGGCCTCGATTACGGTCTCAACAGCCTCTTCGCCCACCTTCTGAGCCATACGGTTCACTCCGCTCTTAAAGAGTGATGTGGTGTATGAACCCTCGGGCATCTCCTTGTGACGGCGGTCAATGAAATCCTGCAGATATGACAGGAAATTCAGATCGACGCTATTCTGCTCGTTCCAGCAGGTGTCGGCTCCGGTATGGCATACGGGGCCCTCGGGACGTGCCTTGATGAGCAGTGTGTCCTTGTCGCAGTCCAGGAGGATCTCCTTGACGTTAAGGAAGTTGCCGCTAGTCTCGCCCTTGGTCCAAAGGCAGTTTCTGGTGCGGCTCCAGAATGTGACTTTTCCGGTCTCTACGGTCTTGTCATAGGCCTCCTTGTTCATGAAACCTAACATCAGGACCTTGCGGGTAACATTGTCCTGGATGATTGCGGGTACAAGACCGCCCATTTTTTCAAAATCTATATCCATCTTATGGTATAATTATAATCTTATAGGAATTTTCAAGTCGCAAAGGTACTGCTTTAATTCGGGAATTGGTATCTCACCGAAGTGAAAAACGCTTGCGGCCAGCGCGGCATCGGCGTGACCTTCCAGAAAAGCGTCTCGGAAGTGCTCTTTGGCGCCTGCTCCGCCCGATGCTATAACCGGTATGCTGAGTTCGTCCGAAAGACGTCTGAGCGCCTCGTTGGCGAATCCCTGCTTAACGCCGTCATGATCCATGCTGGTAAAGAGTATCTCGCCTGCACCGCGTTCCTGAGCCTCATGGGCCCATTCAAAGAGCATGCGTACGGTGGGTACACGGCCTCCGTTAAGGAAACAGCGCCATCCGTCATCGGTCTGCTTGGCGTCAATGGCGGCCACACATACCTGTGATCCGAAATTCAGGGCAATCTGGTCAATCAGGTCAGGATTCTTTATGGCGGCCGAGTTTACGGATACCTTGTCGGCTCCGGCGCTGAGCAGGCGCTCCACATCCTTGAGTTCATGGATACCTCCGCCTACTGTGAAAGGTATGGATATGTTGGCGGCTATGCGCTCTACCAATTCTGTAAAAGTTTTTCGGCCCTCGAAAGATGCTGTGATATCCAGAAAGGTCAACTCGTCGGCACCCTGCTCACTATACAGACGTCCCAGTTCTACCGGATCACCCGCATCGCGCAGATTCACAAAGTTGGTGCCCTTGACGGTGCGTCCGTTACAGATATCCAGGCAGGGTATTATTCTCTTTGCTAACATGGCTTACTCTTGGCTTAGTTGTGAAAGTTGCTCAAGTGATATACGGCCCTCGTAATAGGCTTTGCCCACTATTGCTGCGGGCAGTCCGGCCTGCTTGAGCTGAATGAGGTCATCGGCTGAACTTACACCGCCGCTGGCAATCAGGTATATGCCCGGAAACTCCTTGAGCAGGCTGCGGTACAGGTCAGTTGACGGGCCTTGCAGCATACCGTCTTTGTTGATGTCGGTGCAGAGAACCTGGGTTATTCCTTTCTGCATATAATCATGGATAAAGTCGCTTAGCAGCAGTGCGCTATCCTCTTTCCATCCGTTGACCGATATCTTGCCGTCGCGGGCATCGGCCCCCAGGATAATGTGTTCCTGGCCGAAGTCCTCAATCCACCTGGACATCAGGTCCGGGTCGGTGACGGCGGTGCTGCCTATGGTTACCATTGCGGCTCCGCATCCCAGCGCAGTCTCAAGATCTGATGTGGATTTGATTCCGCCTCCAAAGTCAACTGTAAGGTCTGTGTGTCCGGTGATGGCTTCAAGGGTGGGGTAGTTTACAATGTGCTTGCTCTTGGCTCCGTCCAGGTCTACCAGATGAAGCCTGCGGATACCTGCATCCTGAAAGCGCAGAGCCATATCCAGCGGGTTGTCGCTGTATGTCTTGCAGGCGTTGTAGTCACCTTTGGTGAGCCTTACGCATTTGCCGTCTATTATATCTATCGCAGGAATGATATCCATAGCCTAAATGTCAAGAAAATTCTTAAGAATGCGCTCTCCAGTGCCGCCGCTCTTCTCGGGGTGGAACTGGGTAGCGTAAAAGTTGTCCTTATGGAGCGATGCGCTGAACGGTAGTATGTAATCCGTCCTGGCTGCGGTCCAGTCACATACCGGAACGTAGAAACTATGCACAAAGTATACGTACTCGGGCTTGTCAAAGCCCTTGAATATACCTTTGCCGTCAGTCTCTATGGTGTTCCATCCCATGTGAGGAACCTTGTCCTCATGACGCTGGGGGTTGAACTTGAGCACCGGAACATCAAATATACCCAGGCATTCGGCATTGCCCTCCTCACTGCGGCTGCACATGAGCTGCTGGCCGAGGCAGATGCCCAGAACAGGCTGCTTCAGGTCCCTGATTATGCGGTCTAGGCCATGGGCACGGAGGTACTCCATGGTGGTGCTGGCCTCACCGACACCTGGAAATATCACTTTGTCGGCCTTTCTGAGCTCCTCCTCGCTGTCAGTCAGCAACGCTTTTACGCCGAGTCTTCCCAGCGCATTAATGACCGAGTGTATGTTTCCGGCATTGTATTTGACTATTGCTATGTTCATAGAGTGTCGGTATCCGTTTTTCAGCCGCGAAGTTACTAAAAATGATGTCTACCATCTTCAAACTTAATAATAAAATGAGTAAATTTGCGGCAAATTACGGGGCAGGGGTCCCGTGATAATGTTACAATAGTTTGAATATCAGATAATTATAATGAAAAAGTTCGCTGAGCGTGGACAGTTGGACCTGTCAAAGGTCAACAAGGATGTGTTGGAAGACTGGCTTAAGGAGGATCTTTTTGCCCGCAGCATAAAGGAGCGTGAAGGTTGTCCTTCATTCGTATTCTACGAGGGACCTCCCTCGGCTAACGGAATGCCCGGTATCCACCACGTTATGGCCCGTACCATAAAGGACACATTCTGCCGTTACAAGACCATGTGCGGCTATCAGGTTAACCGTAAGGCCGGTTGGGATACCCACGGACTGCCGGTTGAACTTGGAGTTGAGAAGAAACTGGGAATAACCAAGGAGGATATAGGCAAGAAGATTTCGGTCGATGACTATAACATGAACTGCCGTACCGAGGTTATGAA
>CACZMI010000056.1 GCA_902782245.1 uncultured Bacteroidales bacterium
GCTGAGCCCCAGGCGCTCAAACCACTCCTTGAGCTTGCGGGTGGCCTGCATACGGCTCATGCCGCGCATACGGGCAAAGAAGACGGCCTGTTCGCCCACCTTCATTTTCTTGTACAGACCACGCTCCTCGGGCATATAACCTATCTGGTATATGTCATCGGCTGTTATCTCATGGCCTTCAAACCAGACTTTACCGCAGTCCGGTATAGTCATATGATTCACCACACGTATGAGTGTGGTCTTACCGGCTCCGTTGGGGCCGAGCAAACCGTAGATGGAGCCACGTGGTATCTCCATCGAAACATCGTCAAGAGCCTTGTGTCCGGTGTATGTCTTGGACACATGCTCGATCTTAAGAATTGAATCCATTTTTGATTGTATAAGGTTCTATTGGTTATTTCTTTCTTTTGCCGAAAACGCTCTGGAATACAATCTCGGCAATCAGCTGCTGTCCCTCCTCATTGGGATGGATGGTATCGGGGAAATACTGACGCTTACCCTGCATGGGTGTGTTGAGGTCTACCAACGGCAGATTCTCCTCCTGTGCCACCTCCCGGATATAGGGTATCACACCGTTGTAAATGACGCTGTCATTAATGCTCCATGCGTGTCCGTAGGCCGGAACGGGCAGACAGAGCCATATCTCGGGCTTGGCAGGCAGGGCACGGAATGATTCTATCAGGGTTTTCAGATCCTGTTTGAAATGCTCCTGCTCTTTCCAGTTGTAGGGCTTGCTGTCATTGGTTCCCAGCTTGATGGTGACGATCTGAGGATTGAAAGCCAGCGCATCCCTGTATGCCTGCTCGTTCATATAGGGCATGTCGGTTCCTGTCATTGCTGTGGTTCCGCTTACCCCAAAGTTGCGTACGTCATATTTCTCTCCCAGCATAGTACTGAGAAGACCGGGATAGGTGTCGTGCTCACGGTCCTTTATACCGTGTCCGAATGTGATGCTGTCGCCAACACAGGCTACACGTACGGGCTCTTTCTGACAGGCCGAAAGTGTCAGCACAATGGCTGACATCAGGATTAGAATACTCTTTTTCATATATTGTTCTTTTTGTTTATCTGACATTTTATGCTCTCTGCGTGAATGGTTTCAAACAGCAGTTGGATGAAATTTTCATCAAGTCCCAGTTCCTTGCCTTTCTCTGCCAGTATGCCGGATATCGCGTTGTACCGGTCAGGCTGCAGTATGGCCAGGTTATGGGTGTTCTTGTATTCACCGATGCCTCCGGTTATGCGGAACCTCTCGGCAAGATCCTGTATGATCTTAAGGTCGATATCCTGCACTTTTGAACGGTATGGCTCCAGATTAGCGGTATCGGACGGTGCAGCTTCCCTGTGATATACTAGTCCTTCAGTGAGACTCTTGAATTGCGCGGGAGTAAGTTGCTGATTCCGGTCACTCAAAGCCTCGCAGGGATTGGGGTGAACCTCGATGAACAGTCCGTCGGCTTTCATGTCGAGTGCCATCTGTGCCAGATGCGGTATCAGGTCGCTGCGACCTGCCATGTGACTGGGATCACAGATAACCTGCAGACCGGGTATGCGGCGTCTGAGTTCAATGGGAATCTGCCACTCCGGCGAGTATCGGTAAATCCTCTCGTAGTAAGAACTGAAACCGCGGTGTATCGCAGCCAGCCTTCTGATTCCGGCATTGGACAAACGTTCAAATGCGCCTATCCAGAGTTCCAGCTCGGCATTTATGGGATTCTTTACAAGGATGGGAATGTCGGTACCGCGCAGGGCATCGGCTACCTCCTGTACTGCGAACGGACTGGTCGTGGTGCGTGCTCCAATCCAGAGCATATCTATGCCGGCACGTAGAGCAGCCTCAACATGACGGGCGTTGGCTACCTCTGTGGTAACTGCCATTCCGGTCTCGGCTTTGACCTCCTTGAGCCATTCCAGAGCCGGTACACCCGCACCTTCAAAATTGCCGGGACGGGTACGTGGCTTCCAAACCCCGGCACGGAATACTTTCACTCCCATCCGGGCGAGGCTGCGGGCGCACTCCATAACCTGCGCTTCTGACTCGGCGCTGCACGGTCCTGCAATCAGGGAGCAGTTTTCTATTTTTTCTGTTGCAATCATTCTTTAGGAAACAGTTTTCCGTCCCTCATCAGAATATGGCCTTCATCAACCATATAGTGCAGGACGATATCTATTTTCTTTCTGTCGTACGGCAGAGTATATACTTTTTGAGGATTGTCGGGGTTGGAGTGGAACGTATCCAGGATGTCTCCCATTATTGCATCACGCTCGCCACGGGTCAACTGTTCCTGTACCTTCTCCTGGCACAGGTCACAGCACATGCAGGGCTTGTTCTGATGCTCGCCGAAATACCTGAGCAGCATGGCACTGCGACAGCCGGTCTCGCGTGTCACATATTCCATCATGGCGCCTATCCTCTCTTTGAACTCCTCTTTGCGCTGGCGGTATACCTCGGGGTCAAAGTGCAACATCCCGGCATCAACCCGCTCTCTGGTCCAGGTAATCACGGGTGTACGTCTTTCGGGGACGTATCTTACCACGCCCTGACTCTGCAGGTTCATAAGTGTGGTGTAGAGTTTGTCACGGTCTATTCCGGCACGTGAGCATATCAGATGCTCGTCTATGTATGCGTAGTCTGTAAAGATTCCGCTGTACATACGCAGGATAATATTCATAACCTCATCGGTGGTACGGTCTTGATGCAGACGGTACAGATCGTCACGCCCGGCTGTGAAAAGCAGTCTGGCGGAGTATTCCATCTCATCCACATACTCTACGTATCCCATTCGCGTAAGAATACGCAGGGCGCTGTCGGTGGGAATTACCGGTAATGAGAAGTGCTGGCAGAACTCTCCGAGTGAGAAGGCATAAGTGCAGCCCCGGCCGTCACCTACCGCCATCTCATGATAGTATCCCAGTTTCTCATATACATCGCGAATGAAATCCTCATTGGGAAATGTGTCGCTTATGCGTTTGCTTACCGTGCGCTTGTCGCCGGGAGAGTGTAACAGAACGGCGTAAGAACGTTGTCCGTCACGTCCCGCACGCCCTGCCTCCTGGAAATAGGCCTCTATTGAACTGGGTATGTCCAGATGAATGACCGTGCGTACATCGGGCTTGTCTATTCCCATTCCGAATGCGTTTGTGGCCACCACTACACGGTAACGGTCATCAGTCCAGGCACGCTGACGCTCGTCCTTGACGGTGGGTTCCAGTCCTGCGTGGTAGAAGGTGGAGGGTATGCCCTCAGTGTTAAGGAAATCCGATATCTCCTTGGTTTTGGCACGGTTCCTTACGTAGACAATGCCGGTGCCGGGGACACATTCCAGTATATGCTTGAGTTCCAACAGTTTGTTCTCTGTCTTGCGTACCACGTATGACAGGTTCTGCCGGAAGAAACTCATTCGTATCACGTTCTTCTCACTGAAACCCAGCTTATCCTGGATATCATCTGTTACCTGCGGAGTAGCAGTGGCGGTAAGGGCCAACACCGGAACGCCGGGCAGCTCCTTGCGTATGTCGGCTATGTTCAGGTATGACGGGCGGAAATCATAGCCCCATTGGGATATGCAGTGAGACTCATCTACCGTAAGCAGACAGACTTTGAGGTGGCGGAGCTTGGTACGGAACAGTTCCGATGACAGACGTTCGGGAGATACGTACAGGAATTTGTAACCGCCGAAAATGCAGTTTTCCATGACGGCTATTATCTCGTCACGTTTCATGCCTGTATGGATGGCGGCGGCTTTTATCCCGTGCTCACGCAGATTGCGCACCTGGTCTTTCATCAGCGCTATGAGAGGGGTGATTACCATGCAGACTCCGTCCATGGCCATTGCCGGTACCTGGAAAGTGATACTCTTGCCGCCTCCCGTAGGCATGAGTCCCAGAGTGTCACGGCCGCTGCCGATGCTCTCTATGATCTGTTCCTGTATGCCTCGGAAACTGTCGTAACCCCAGTATTGCTTGAGTATCTCCAGGTATGTCATAACTGCCTGTCAGGCTTTTTGCTCAGGCTGGTTGGGCTTGATGCTCTCTATCTGAAGCAGCACGTCCCCCTGCTTGAAGTTGTTTTCCTCTATGGTATAGCAGATATCAAATGATTTCTTGGTCTTGATATAGCTGACATATGAACTCTGCCCGAACGCAATTCCGTTGAGCGGATGGCCGCTCTTGCTGTCGATCAGTTCCAGTTTGATATGCTCGTGACCGCGTCCCACAACCTTGCTGGTACCGTAGTCATATACGTTACGGGTGCGGAAAATGGGCTTGCTGTTATCCGGTCCGAAAGGCTGGAACTTCTTGAGGTCGCGGAAAAACTTGGGAGTGATGTCCTTAAAGTCCAGGTCGGCATTGATATCTATCGATGCCTCTATCTGGTCGGGCTCGATATGGGTCGATACGTACTCCTCAAAGCGGCGCTTGAACTCCTCCACGTTCTCAACCTTGAGCGACAGACCGGCTGCATAGGTGTGTCCGCCAAAATTCTCCAGCAGGTCCTTGCAGCTCTCAATGGCCTTGTATACATCAAATCCCGATACTGACCGGGCCGATCCGGTAGCAAGTTCTCCGGTTTTGGTAAGTACCACGGCAGGCTTGTAGAACACCTCGGTAAGACGTGATGCCACAATACCTATCACGCCGCGCTTCCACTCTGCGTTGTAGAGCACTATCGCGTGGCGGTTCTCACCGTCCTCAAGGTTGGTGACAATGTTATTGGCCTCTTCGGTCATCTCCTTGTCATCCTTCTTGCGGTCATCGTTCTCCTTGTCTATGTTCTCGGCAAGTTCAAGGGCGCGGTTAAAGTCCTTCTCAACCATAAGGTCAACGGCCTTCTTGCCGCTGCTCATACGGCCGGCGGCATTCAGACGCGGACCTATCTTGAATACTATATCGTTTATGGTCAGGTTTTTATCTGACAACTTGCAAACCTGTATGATGGCTTTGAGTCCGGTGCAGGGATTGCTGTTGAGCTGCTCCAGGCCGTAGTGGGTAAGCACACGGTTCTCACCCATTATGGGAACTATGTCCGATGCCGTGCTCACTGCCACTAGATCCAGGCTGGGCAGCAATTCACTGAAAGGAATGCCGTTGTCAAGTGCATACGCCTGCATAAGCTTGAACCCCACACCGCAGCCCGAAAGGTGCTTGAACGGGTATGTGGAGTCAAAACGCTTGGCGTTCAGGATGGCCACTGCCGGTGGCAGTTCGTCATCGGGTACGTGGTGGTCACATACTATGAAGTCGATGCCCTTTTCTTTGGCATAGGCTATCTCCTGTATGGCCTTGATGCCGCAGTCCAGCACTATTACCAGTTTTACGCCAGTCTCATAGGCGTAATCCACACCTTGGACCGATACTCCGTAACCCTCATTGTAACGGTCCGGAATGTAATAGTCCAGATTGTCATAATCCCTTTTAAGGAAATTGTACACCAACGCTACGGCTGTGGTGCCGTCAACGTCATAATCACCGTAAACCAGAATACGCTCGCCGCGCTCTATGGCGCTGTTGATACGTGCTACCGCCTTGTCCATGTCATCCATGAGCCAAGGATCAAGCAGTTCGTTCAGTTGCGGGTTAAAGAATTTCTGTACTTCGGTCTTGCTGGTTATGCCTCTCTCAATCAGGAGCCGGCAGAGTATGGGACTTATCCCTACAGCCTTTGATAACTCATTGGCTGCCTCTGTCATCTCCGGGGTGGGGGGCACATAGTTCCATCTGAAGTTCATTATTTATGTTATTTTTTATTTTATCCATGAGTTGTAGTATGTGGTCTTTTGCCAAGACCGGTTTGTTCCAAAATGCAAAGATAAGAAACCGCATTCTTTTTGTCAATAGATTACTATCATTATTAGTCAGTATTTTAAAAATAAAAAAAGAGACGTTGCGGGAACGTCTCTTTCCTGTGCTGTGGATTTACCTGAGGTTACTTGATGCCAAGTTTCTTCTTTATGTCTTTGGGCAGGGCATCCTTGTGAACCAGGATGTTGATGGTCTTGAGTGCTACATAAGCATCGCTGGCATACCAGATACCGTTGTTTCCGGCTGTGGTGTTCCATGAGTTCTTTACCATGAAATACTCCTTGCCGTTCTGGTCCTTGGCGATGCCGAATATCTGCATGCCGTGGTCATCGGTGGTCTCCCAGTTGTCATAGCCCTCCTGACGCATCTCCTGAGTGATTTCCTTCTCCTGTCCGGGCTCGCGCAGAATCTTGTTCTCCTTGTCCTCATCGGTGGGTATTACGCATACGGCCGGTTTTGAGCGCAGGAATCCGGTCTCGGAAACATCGGCACCCCAAGCGAATGTGTAACCGGTCTTGATGGCGTTGTGCATTACGGCCATGAACTCGTCAAGCGGCAGGTTGTATGACTGACCCCAGCGCCAGTTGTCCTGAATCTCTATGATGAACTGCTCATAGAAAGGATGATGGGAGAATGATGTCAGTGATACATAGTCATCCATGTTAAGACCCAGAGACTGTGCGTATGACTGCGGAGTGTACTCCTTGCCGTTGTAAGTAAACTTCTCGGGGCATTCGCCAATATATGCGTCGTAGATTCCGCTGAATCCTTTCTGCCATACATCGGTCAGCTTCTTGAAATTGCCTTTGGCAAGGGCGTTTACGTATGCGGTTGCAACGGCGGTAAGTTCAGTGTGATTTATGCGGTCGCTCTTGTACATGATGCCGGGCATAACCTCCTGCGGAACCATTCCGTAGTTCTTCCAGCAATATACTACGTCATAGAAACTGCCGCCCTGCGCAAACTCAATGTCTCCGTGCAGGCGTACGGCTGCCTTGGCGCGGTCCTCCATTGTCTTGTGTACCACAAACATCTCGGCCAGGTCATGTTCGCCCTTGCCCAGACGGAGCAGCTCTGACTCAAAGAAACCTATCGATGAGAATGACCAGCATGTGCCTGAATTGGCCTGATCCTTGACAGATGTTATTCCAAGTGAATCAACTGTTGTGAACTGGTAACCCTTAGGAGCCTCTTTTTTCTCTTCTTCCTGTGCGGAAACGGCTGCGCAGAAGAGTGCCAATGATGCGATAATGAATATTCTCTTCATACTTATAAATGATGATTTTTGATTTTCGTGACGCCAAATGTATTCTTTTTGCCTCATTCGGCAAAGCTTATAGACCGAAAAACGCTATATTCGCGGCATATTTATCCATTGGAACCGATGCTTTATTCTTCATATTCCGACAACAATATTCTGATACAGACCGGGAAATGGTCTCCGGAGGGTGCTGAGCACATTACGGAGTCATTCACTGTGCTGACGCTGACTGATACTCTGATGCCTTTTGACAGCCAGACCGACGTGTTGTTGTCAACCTTGAGCAAGGTCGTTGAGGCTAACGGCACCCCCGTGCTGATGCGCTTTTTTCTGAGTGATCCCGCCAATCAGGCTGCCGGGCTGCAGAAGAAAATAGTCTTTGACTGTCCGGTGTCAATCATCGGTCAGGCTCCGCTTAACGGCTCCAAGATAGCCGCAATGGTATGGTGCAGGGAATCTGCCGCCATCTGCCGTATAGGGGGCAGGATGCACAAGGTTACAGAAAGAGGCATTGACGAGTACTGGTACACCGGCGGTCTGTCCGCATCCGACGGTTCTTACAACCAGACGGTGGGTCTTTTGGATGAACTGAGTGCCGGTCTTGAGGCCCAGGGGCTGACGCTTGAATCCGACTGTATGCGCACCTGGCTCTTTGTCCAGAACATAGACGTCAATTACAAGGGTGTGGTAGATGGCCGCAATACCGTTTTTGACCGTCACGGACTTACTCCCGATACGCATTTCATTGCCAGCACCGGCATTGAGGGACGTACAGCCGACTGCAGGAATAAGGTCATGCTGGATGCAGTGGCTGTCAAGGGACCCGGTGTGGCGGTAAAATATCTTCACGGTGACAGCCACCTGAACCGTACGTCGGAGTATGGTGTAAGGTTTGAGCGCGGAACTTTGGTTGAGTATCCGGACCGCAGGCACGTGTATATATCAGGTACTGCAAGTATCGACAATAAAGGCAAGATTCTCTATAATGGAGATATCGTGCGCCAGACCAACCGTATGATCGAGAATGTGGAGGTGTTGCTTGCAGAGGCAGGATGCGGATTCTCCCAGGTAGGCGCAATGACAGTCTATCTAAGGGATATTGCGGATTATTCGGCTGTTAAGAAAATATTTGACACACGTTTCCCCGATTGCCCCCGTGTCATAGTGCAGGCTCCGGTCTGCCGTCCGGGCTGGCTGGTGGAGATGGAGTGCATAGCGATATACTGATATTATGCAGGACAAAGGCTCATCGGTACTGCTCATTTACACCGGCGGAACCATCGGAATGAAAGAGGATGGCCGCGGCGCCCTTACTCCGTTTGACTTTGACGGACTGATGGAGTTTGTACCCGAGCTGGGCAGGTTTACCTGCAGGATTGACCATTGTTCTTTCTCGCCCCTGATTGACTCGTCGGACGTGGAGCCGTCGCTTTGGGTACGTCTGGCCGAGATAATCCGTGACCGTTATGATGATTATGACGGATTCGTTATCCTGCACGGAACCGACACTATGGCATATTCGGCTTCGGCTCTGAGTTTTATGCTGGAGAACCTTTCCAAGCCTGTAATCTTTACCGGAAGCCAACTACCGGTGGGACGCCCGCGTACCGATGGCAAAGAGAACCTGATTTCATCGGTGGAAATAGCTGTTGCCAAGAATCCTGACGGAAGCGCAGTCGTGCCTGAGGTCTGCATATTCTTCAATTCGCAACTGTTGCGCGGCAACCGCAGTACTAAGGCCGATGCTACATCGTTCAATGCGTTCCGGTCACCGAATTATCCGCCATTGGCAACGGCGGGGATAGACATTCGCTACAATCACAAGATTATAGCGTCTTCAACAGGCCAACCTTTCACTATACATACCGAGCTCGATACCCGCGTATCAATCCTTAAGGTTCATCCGGGCATCACTCCGCAGGTGGTCCGTAATATCCTGCTGGGCCCTGAGACCCGTGCCGTGATTATCGAGACCTACGGATCGGGCAACGCCATATCAAAAGATTGGTTCATACAGATTGTGCGTGAGGCATCGGCCATGGGCAAGATACTGCTCAACGTAACCCAGTGCCTGGCCGGTACGGTCAATATGGATCTCTACGCCACAGGGTGCGCCCTGCGTGATGTAGGTGTGGTATCTGGTGGTGACATGACCACCGAGGCTGCATTGGCCAAACTCTTCTTCCTGATGGGCAGCACAACTGACAACGCTCAGGTCAAGAGCCTTCTTGACAAAAATATCCGCGGCGGAATTTCCTGATTTTCGGGCTCGCTAGTTACTATGTTTGCAAGGGCTAACTAAGGAGGAAAATATCCAGGGCTGCTCTCGGGGGCTGCGAGCCCCCTGCCGCGAGGCCTCCCCTCGGTGTTTTTCATAGTATTCCATAAAACAAGTTGGCACGATAATAATTGGTCTATATTTTTGTAAGTGCTAAAAACAAGATATACAACCAATTAAAACCGTACCAATATGCAAAAGAACACT
>CACZMI010000057.1 GCA_902782245.1 uncultured Bacteroidales bacterium
TGGACCGCTTATCGGCCATGTAATTAATAATAAGCGGTATAAATATAACACTAATGATACCTGGATGTTGTAGTTATTGAAGCTAATTACTATATTTGCCAATGAATAAAACTATACGACATGAAAAAGAAGGAGAATAATAACATTTTTGTCAAGATGATAGAGGACAAGCATTCTATCATCCGAAGTATTCGTGAAGGCGTTCCGAGCAAGACTATAGAGAAGGAGAGAGATGTTGAGTTCGTTACGCCCGTATGATTATTGGGTAGAAGACGGACAATACCATTTTAAGACACCTTCGGGAGCTGTTTATGTTGCTTATTTCTTGAAGCTCCCTTTTGCTGATAATCTTTACACTTTTAATTTTGACAGGCTTAATCCCGGGGTGGATGGAATGGTAGATATTTGCTGAATTATGAATAGTACTGAAGTGGATTGTTGTAAATAAATGCGTATTTTCGCCTTTGTTGAACCAATTAATGCTTTTGAGATATGTTTGAACTGATTACATTGCCGTACGGTTCCAAGGATCTGGAGCCGGTTATTAGTGCTCAGACGCTGAGCTTTCATCATGGGAAGCATCTGCAGGGGTATGTGGATAATCTTAATAAGTTGATTGCTGGCGGGGAGTTTGAGGGCTTGTCGCTGGAGGAGATTGTGTGCAAGGCTAATCCGGCTGGTGGTGCATCGGCCAATCAGGGGGTGTTTAATAATGCGGGGCAGATTCTGAACCATAATCTTTATTTTACGCAGTTTGCCGCTAAGGGCGTTGCTTTGGCCGATGACGGTGGCCTGAAGGCTCAGATTGTCAAGCAGTGGGGCGGCGTGGAGGCGTTCCAGGCGGAGTTTGTGGCCAAGGGCGTGGGGCTGTTTGGCAGCGGATGGTTTTGGCTGTCTCGTGACGCTAATGGAGAGCTGGTGATTACGCAGGAGCCGGGCGCTTCAAACCCTGTTGTGCGCGGTCTCAAGCCGTTGCTTACGTTCGATGTCTGGGAGCACGCATACTACCTTGATTATCAGAACCGCCGTGCCGCACATCTGGAGGCTCTGTGGCAGATCCTGGATTGGAGTGTGATTGAAAAACGTGCCATTGGGGCCTGACCCCTTTGGTATCGTACCAATGGGGTCAGGCCCCAATGGTATCATTTTTGAGAAGTTATGCTGAAAGTTGGAGATAAGATGCCTCAGTTTGAGGTGGTGGACCAGGATGGTCAGGTGGTTCGGTCATCGGACTTTATAGGGAATGGCCGAAAGACGATTGTGTATTTTTACCCCAAGGACAACACGTCGGGCTGCACGGCCGAGGCGTGCTCGTTCCGCGATAATTATGCGGCTCTGACGGCTGCTGGGTATAATGTGGTGGGCGTGAGCAAGGACAGTGCCAAGTCGCACACTGGTTTTAGGGCCAAGTATGAGCTGCCGTTCCGGTTGTTGGCCGATACCTCTACTGAGATGCTGCAGGCGTTTGGTGCGTGGGGCGAGAAGAAGATGTACGGCAAAACCGTGCTGGGCACCCTGCGCCGCACGTTCATATTCTCCGAGGATGGCATCCTGGAGCGCATCATTGAGAAGGTGGACACCAAGAATGCTGCTGCACAAGTGTTAAAATGATACCAATGGGGTCAGGCCCCTTTGGTATCATTTTGCTATCTTTGTGGATATGAAAGAGGAGCAGATTTTAATCAGGATTACGGGACAGGACCGGCCGGGACTGACGGCTGCGGTCATGGGGATTCTGGCGCGGTACGACGCTACGGTGCTGGACATCGGCCAGGCCGATATTCATAACACGCTGTCATTGGGCATTTTAATGCGCATGGACGAGATGAAGAGCGGCCTTGCGATGAAGGAGCTGCTGTTTAAGGCGACCGAACTTGGTGTTAATATTGGGTTCTCGCCGATTAGTGACGATGAGTACGAGGACTGGGTCGGGCACCAGGGTAAGAACCGATATATCCTTACTGTGTTGGGCCGACAACTGGAGGCACGGCAGATCCAGGCGGCTACTCAAATTCTTGCTGATCAGGGGCTTAATATTGATTCTATTCTGCGTCTTACGGGGCGTAAGAGTATAAAGAAACTGGACAAGCAGACGCGCGCTTGCATTGAATTTTCTTTGCGCGGCGAGCCGGTGAATCCTAGCGAGATGCATTCTAAGCTGATGAAGATTGCGCAGGAGATGGAGATGGATTTCTCATTCCAGAAGGACGATATGTTCCGCAGGATGAGGCGTCTGATCTGCTTTGATATGGATTCTACGCTTATCCAGACGGAGTGCATCGACGAACTGGCTGAGCGCAACGGCGTTGGGGCCCAGGTTCGCGCTATCACTGAGAGCGCTATGCGGGGTGAGATTGACTTTAAGGAGAGTTTTACCCGTCGCGTGGCTTTGCTCAAAGGCTTGGATGTCAGCGTTATGCGCGAGATTGCCGAGAATCTTCCTATGACTGAGGGTGTGGATAGACTTATGTCTGTTTTGAAAACCTGCGGGTATAAGATTGCTATTTTGAGCGGCGGATTCACGTTCTTTGGTGAGTATCTGCAGCGCCGTTATGGCATTGATTACGTGTACGCTAACGAGCTTGAGATTGGTGAGGACGGTAAGCTTACTGGCAGATATGTTGGAGAGATTGTGGATGGACATCGCAAAGCTGAACTGCTTCATCTGATTGCTCAGGTGGAGAAGGTAAACCTTGCTCAGACAATCGCTGTGGGCGACGGCGCCAACGACCTGCCTATGATCTCTGAGGCCGGCCTGGGTATTGCGTTCCATGCCAAGCCTCGTGTGGTTGCCACCGCCGAGCAGAGCATCAACACCATCGGCCTTGATGGCGTCCTCTATTTCCTGGGCTTCAAAGATTCCTACCTCGGTGAGCAGGGCAAACTCTAAAAAATAGTACCATTGGGGTCTGACCCCAATGGTATCATTTTTCTATATTTGCAGTATGATTCCGTTTTTGAGTTTGAAGGAGGTTACCGGGCTGCACGCTGCTGAGATTGAGGAGGCGGTTAAGCGTGTGGTTGAGAGCGGGTGGTACTTGCAGGGCGCTGAGAATGAGCGCTTTGAGGGCGATTATGCTCGTTTTATTGGGTCTAAGTATTGCGTTGGGTGCGCTAATGGGCTGGATGCTCTGATCTGGATTTTCCGGGCTTATATTGAGCTGGGCGTGATGCAGGCTGGCGATGAGGTGATTGTTCCGGCTAATACTTATATTGCTACCATTCTGGCTATTACTGAGAATGGGTTGGTGCCGGTTTTGGTGGAACCCAAGGCCGATACTCTTGAAATCGATGATTCTCTTATAGAGGCTGCTATTACTCCTAAGACCCGTGCGGTTTGCATAGTTCATCTCTATGGGCGTAATGCTTACACTGACAAAATAGGAGAGATTTGCCGTAAACATAATCTGAAACTTATAGAAGATAATGCTCAGGCACACGGCTGTAGACATACTGATGGGCGCAGAACTGGCTCAATAGGCGATGCTGCCGGACATAGTTTCTATCCTGGAAAGAACCTTGGCGCATTGGGTGATGGCGGCGCTGTCACTACAAATGATCCTGAGCTGGCTAAGGCCGTAAGGACGCTTGCGAATTATGGCTCATCGGCCAAATACGTCTTCAAATATACCGGCCGCAACAGCCGTCTGGACGAGATTCAGGCCGCAGTTCTGGATGTGAAGTTACGTTATCTGGAGGCTGATAATGCGCATCGCCAGAAGGTTGCGGCAATGTATTATGATGGAATCAAGAATCCTTTGATTACGCTGCCTACGCGCCTTCCTGATGCTCAGAACGTCTATCATTTGTTCCCTATCCTGGTACGCGAAAACAAGCGCGACGAGCTCCAAACCTATCTGAAAGAGAATGGAATAGAGACCCTAATCCATTATCCTATACCTCCCCACAAGCAGGAGTGCTACGCCGCAGCGGAATGGAATCGGCCGCAATTAAGTCTGCCCATAACCGAGCAAATTGCAGCCCAGGAACTCAGCCTGCCCATCGGCCCCACAATCAAGCCTGAGGATGTGCAGTACATCATTGAAGTGATCAACAGATTTTGAAAATGATACCAATGGGGCCTGACCCCATTGGTATCATTTTGCTAACTTTGCAGCATGTATTGGATTGAAATCATTGGAACGTTCGCATTCGCGATAAGCGGTATCCGTCTGGCTGCTGCGAAACAGTTTGACCTGTTCGGACTGTTTATTGTGGGTTTTGTTACGGCCGTGGGTGGCGGTACAATCCGCGATGTTCTGCTTGGTGTGAGACCGTTCTGGTTTGATGATCTGATGTCGCTGCTGATCGTTGCGGGAGCATTGGTTTTGTACTATTTTTTCCATAAACTGGTGGACCGTATTGCGGGTACGATATTCCTGTTTGATACCATCGGACTCGCCATTTTTACCCTTCTGGGTATGACTAAAGCGCTTGATATGGGCTGCTCGGCTGTTATCGCAGTTGTGATTGGCACGATGACAGGTGCCGGTGGCGGTGTTCTGCGTGATATTTTCATTAATGAGGAGCCGCTTATTTTCCGCAAAGAAATCTATGCGCTGGCCTGCGTTGCGGGCGGTATTGTCTACTTCTTGTTGGAATATTTCAATCTGGGACCAGTCGTGTATCGGACCGGATGTGTTGCCGGAGTAATAATAATCCGCCTCTTAGCCACCAAATATCATTGGCAGCTTCCCAAGGTTAATTTGGAAAAATGATACCAAAGGGGCCTGACCCCTTTGGTACTCTTGACACTTTTTTCTATATTTGCGATGTTATTTAATGTTTGTACCATGGCACGAAAATTAAGATCTGCCAGTGATTCTGGCGTTTACCATGTGATTCTGCGAGGCGTTAACAAGCAGGACATTTTTGAGAATGAGAAAGATTTTCTCAAGTTTCTGAGTTTGATGGAGCGTGTGGCGTTTCCGGTGGATGAAACCGGGCAGCGTATTCCCCCTTTGCTGATTATTTACGCTTATTGCCTGATGCCTAATCATGTGCACCTGCTTGTTAGGGAACAGAAGTGCGGGGTATCTGCCGCAATTAAATGGTTGTCAGGTACTTATGCTGGCTACTTCAATATCAAGTACGAGCATGTGGGCCACGTTTTCCAGGGCCGTTTCAGGAGCGAGGTGGTGAATGATTGGGAGTATTTTCTGACTCTGATGCAGTACATTCATCAGAACCCGATCGCTGGAGGGTTGGTGAAAAAGGTTGGTGATTATCGGTGGAGCAGTTGGCGCGAGTATGATCCCAATATGGTTTGTGATGTGCCGATATGCGCGACGAAATCGGTCTACACAAAGATTTCGTTCGATGCGCTTGAGGAATTGGTCAATACATCGCTACCTAAAACGCAGAGAATCATGGATTTTGATAGCGATACCGGTAGGCGCTTGACCGATGAGCGGGTTCGTGAGTATATTAAGGCGGAGTTTGGGATTACTGAGGTGTCTAAAATTCAGCATCTTACAAAGGCGGAACGTAATGAGGTCATTAAGAGGTTATTGGAGTTTTGCATGAATGAGAGGCAGATCTCGCGCGTTACCGGTATCAGTCGGGGAGTTATCCACAGACTCAATAAATAGTACCATTGGGGCCTGACCCCATTGGTATCATTTTTGTATATTTGCGTGATGAATTCAATTTATCCGCTGCTTTTTGAGCCGAACCTGCACACGGTTGTGTGGGGCGGGGATAGGCTGTGCCGATGGAAAGGACTGCCGGATCAGGATAATGTTGGTGAAAGTTGGGAGGTTAGCGCTGTAGAGAGTTCGCCTTCGGTTGTCGCTAACGGTTTCTGGGCTGGGAAAACGCTTCCGGAGGTGGTGGCATCGGCTCCGGAGGAGATTCTGGGCAAGACTGTGGCCAAGCGAAATGGCGGAAAAATGCCGCTGCTGGTCAAATTTATCGACGCCCGGAAGGATTTGTCTATCCAGGTCCACCCGAATGATGAGATGGCTCTGCGCGAGCATAACAAGCTGGGTAAGAGCGAGATGTGGTATGTTCTGGACGCTGAGCCGGGGGCTTGCATCTATGCCGGTTTCAAGAAGAAACTCCAGGCCGATGAGTACAAGCGGATGGTGGAGGACGGCACGATTACCGAGGCTTTGGCTAAGCATGAAGCGCATGCGGGCGATGTTTTTTACATCCCGGCGGGTCGTGTGCATGCCATTTGCAGCGGAATTCTGCTGGCCGAGATTCAGCAGTCATCGGACGTTACTTACAGGATATTCGATTATAACAGGCCGGGACTGGACGGCAAGCCGCGCGAGTTGCATACTGCCTATGCTGCTCAGGCACTTAACTACAAGGTTGAGCGGAAATATCGGACCGATTATGCTGTCCGGAATGACCGCGCGAACCTGATTATGGAGTCTAAATTCTTTAGCGCCCGCGTGACGGAGGTGGATCATGAGTTCCATCGGAACCTTCTTAAATACGACAGTTTCATTATTACGATGTGCCTTAAGGGCGATTGCGTGATTAAGGTGCGCGCTACGGGTGATGAGGTTGTTGTCAAGGAGGGCTACAGTTGCATGATCCCGGCGGCCGTTGCGGACTATGATATCAGACCTGTGGATGGTTCCTGCAAGGTTTTGGATGCGTTTATTGATAATCAGAGCGGAGGAGTGGTGAATAAGATTCACAGGCTTTTCCATAAGAATAAATATTGAAAACAGTACCAATGGGGCCTGACCCCAATGGTATCATTTTTGAAAAAATGGCAAATCACGTTGTAATTATGGCGGGGGGTATCGGGAGCAGGTTCTGGCCGCTCAGTACCCCGGAGTTTCCTAAGCAGTTTATTGATATTCTGGGTTGTGGCCGGAGTCTGATCCAGCTTACCGTGGACCGGTTTAAGGGTATCTGCCCTCCGGAGAATTTTTGGGTGGTGACCAATCAGGCGTACGTGGATATCGTCAAGGAGCAGATTCCCGGTATTCCATCGGCCCATATTCTGGCCGAACCGGCTGCCCGAAACACGGCTCCGTGCATTGCCTGGGCGTGTTGGAGCATCAAACAGGAGGATCCCGATGCCAACGTAGTTGTTACTCCCAGCGATGCTGTGGTGATGAACCCTGAGGAGTTTAGGCGCGTGATATCGGACGCATTGGCGTTTACATCGGGCCACGACTTCATCGTTACCATCGGCATTAAGCCTAACCGCCCCGAAACCGGCTACGGTTATGTGAAAACAGTACCAATGGGGCCTGACCCCAATGGTATCATTTTGGTGGAGGAGTTCAAGGAGAAACCGGATCTGGAGACTGCTAAGGGGTATTTGGCCGATGGAAATTACCTGTGGAATGCGGGTATCTTTGTGTGGAATGTGAAGACTATTACTGATTCTATCAGAAAATATAAGCCGATTTTGGCGGAGCAGATGGATAAAATGGTACCAATGGGGCCTGACCCCAATGGTATCATTTCTATCTTCCCGACTTGTGAGAAGATTTCGATTGATTATGCGGTGATGGAGCCGGCATCGGCCGATAAGAAGGTTTATACGCATCCGGCGGACTTTGGGTGGAGCGATCTGGGCAACTGGCAGTCGCTGCATGAGAAATTGCAGAAGGATGAGCATAATAATGCTGCGGTTGGAAACGTTAATTTCTATGAGAGTGATAATTGCGTAGTTCATACGGAGGGCCTCAAGAAGGTTGTGCTTCAGGGTCTGGACGGTTATATCGTTTCGGAGAAGGGGGGACAGCTGTTGGTTTGCCGGCGTTCGGAGGAGCAGCGCATTAAGGAATTCTCGGCAAAATGATACCAATGGGGCCTGACCCCAATGGTACCATTTTGCGCGTGTTAATAATTATTAGTAATTTTGCGGAAAATTAATTTAAGACATTATATGAAGAAAATTCTTGCCTTTGTTGCTGTTCTGCTGCCTGTTATGGTGTTTGCACAGTCAGCGTCGATGATGGCAATGGCTCAGGCCGAGTTGCAGAAGAGAGGACTTAATGAGACTGAGGTCCGCACACGACTCCTGGAGGAGGGTATTGACGTGGACAACATATCTCCCACAGAATATGCAAATTATCAGGACCGTGTGATGGCTATCCTGAACAAGATGCAGGCCGAGAAGGCTGCGGCCGATACAAACCCCGCTGCTGCCGCTACAGGTGGTGCCGAGACAGTTACTGCAGCAATAGATGCCCCGCAGTCAACCAACGGTGAGGCTGCTGCCGAGCAAGCCCTGGAAACCGCGTTGGCAGAGAATGGCGTATCGGCCACTGAAGGAAACGATATCTACGGCCACTCGCTGTTCACCGGAAAGTCACTTGAGGTGTTCCGCACAACCGACGGTGCCCAGGCCCCTGACACCTATGTGCTGGGTGAGGGCGATGAGGTGCACATATCGATATTCGGCTCATCAATTCCTTAAGGGTATGACTATGGCACAGGCGCGCAAGGCTATTCAGTCAAAACTGGCCAGTCACTACTCGTTCCGCGAGGATCAGATTGCGGTTACAATCACTACCGCACGTACCGTCCAGGTGAGCATCTACGGTGAGGTTGGCGTTCAGGGCGGTTTCACTCTCAGTGCTCTGAACTCTGTTTTCAACGCGCTGGCTGCTGCAGGCGGTCCGCTTGAGATGGGTTCGGTTCGTGAAATCCAACTGAGCCGCGGCGGTAAGAACACCAAATTGGACCTTTACACATACATGACCAAGCCAGACGCAAAAGTCCAGTATGATATCCAGAACGGTGATGTGCTGTATGTTCCTGTGGCTCAGAATATTGTGAGTATAAGCGGTGCCGTTAACCGCCCCATGCGCTATGAGATGGTCAAGGGTGAGGGCCTTAAGGAACTGATCCAATACGCTGGCGGTCTGGTTTACAACGCTTACATGGACTACGTTCAGGTGGAGCGTTATGAGAACGGCGAGCGCAAGTACCTGGAGTTCAACCTGGCCGATGTCATGAGCGGCAAGCAGAAGGTTGACCTGCGCAACGGCGATGCTGTGCGTATCCATCAGTCAAATGTGCCGATGGAGAATTACGTGGCCATTAACGGCGATGTTTACTACGGTGGCAACTATGACCTGGAGGGCAACAGCAGCCTGCAGGCATTGATTGAGAAGGCAAAGCCCAGATATACAGCCAAGACCGATTATGTATTTGTAGAGCGTACCAAGCCCGATGAGACCGTTGAGATTCTGACAGTTCCGTTCCCTGGAACCAATGGAAACGGAGATTTTGAACTCCAGGCCCGCGATGTTGTAAGGGTTCTGGCACAGTCCACATACCGCGATGTTGAGACTATAAGTGTGAACGGTCAGGTGCGTGAGCCTTTCAGCCGCACATTCGGCCTTAACGACCGCATGACAGTGGGTCAGGCCATTGAGTACGCAGGCGGTCTGAAGCCGAGCGTTTATCCCGTGGCATACATTTTCCGCAAGGATCTGGAGAACCCCGCCAAGATGGAGTACATCACGATATCGCTTGACAGTGACCTGGACAAGGAGCTCCAGCCGGGCGATCAGTTGAACGTTTATGACAATACCACATACACCAACACCGGCGAAGTGCGTGTGAACGGCGCCGTAAAGAGCCCGTTCGGCACAACATATGATCCGTCGCTCACCGTTCATGACCTGCTCACAATGGCAGGCGGCTTTGAGGTGGGTGCCGCATATGACCGCGTTGAGGTGTTCCGCCTGAACGTATCGGACAAGCAGTCGTCATTCGATGTGCTGACCCTTGAGGTGGATGAGGATTACAATCCCAAGACCGATTTCCAACTCCAGCCGTTTGACCAGATCGTGGTGCGCATGACTCCCGATTTCACTACCGGCCGCAGGGTTGAAATCAATGGCCGCGTAAAGTATCCGGGCGTTTACCTGCTGGATGACAACAAGACTCAGTTGTGGGAGATAATCGAGAAGGCCGGCGGTCTTCTGGATGATGCCGATCCGTACGCACGCGTGTTCCGTACCATGAACGCACGCGGTAGCATCGGCATGAACCTTAAGGATGCCAAGAGCAACAAGGGTAAGGTCAATGCCGATCTGATTCTGATGGACGGCGATGTGGTTAATATTGTGCGTCAGGAGAATATCGTGGTTATACGCGAGATTGGTACACGCATGGGACAGTACGTTCCGGAGGAGTTTGCCGCAAGCAGCAAGACTATGGTTTATCAGGGCAGTCACAATGCAGCCTGGTACATACGTCATTATGCCGGCGGTTTCCAGAAGGTGGCCAACAAGAACAGTGTGACCGTGACCATGCCTAACTATCAGACCGATGGCACCAAGCGCGGCCTGTTTGGTATTCGCCGATATCCGACCGTTCAGCCGGGTGGCGTGATTACCGTGAGCATAGACCGTGAGAAGCGTGAGAAACTGGATACTCCCAAGGAGAAGGTTAACTGGGGTCAGACATTCAACCAGTCTGTATCTACTCTGACATCGGTAATATCACTTGTAATTCTTGTTGACAGACTTAAGTAATATGCAGGAAGATATGAACAACGCTCCTCTGATGGACGATGAGGAGGGCATAGACATAATGGCGCTGGTAAAACAGCTGTGGGACGGCCGCAAGACCATTATCATCTGGACGTGCGCGTTCATTGTGCTGGGATTTGTGGCTGCGCTGACCATGAAGCGTACCTATACTGTCAGCACGGTTATGGTGCCTCAGGTGGGTTCCAAGTCCAGTTCTTCACTCAGCAGTCTGGCATCGCTGGCCGGCATTGACTTGAGTTCCGGTTCTAGTGGGGCTGAGTTGTCACCGCTTATTTATCCGCAGATTGTTAGCAGCGTTCCGTTCCGTAAAGAGTTGATGTACACTCCCGTACACTATGCAAAGGTGGATACGGCAGTGAGCATGTTCACATACGCCACCGAGATTGCAAAGCCTACGGTGATGGGCACGATCAAGAAGTACACTATTGGTTTGCCGGGCGTAATTCTGGGTGCTTTGCGTAAGGAGAAACCTGATATCGTGTTGCCTTCTTCTGGGGCCGATGATTCACCAAAACCGCTGGTACTGAGCAATAAAGAGGTCAAGGTGCTCAAGGCTGTGAGCGAGAGCGTATCGTTATCGGTCGATAAGAAGGAGGGTTACATTACGCTGAACGTGGTGGGATCAGAGCCCATACAGACGGCCGAGCTGGCAATGAAGGCTCAGCAGTTGCTGCAGGAGGAGATTACCAGGTTCCGCATTGAGAAGTCTCAGAGTGAGTTGGAGTATATTCAGGCGCGTTATGATGAGATGAAGGCCGAGGCGGAGTCATATCAGGAGCAGCTGGCGCGTATTACCGATAAGACTCAGAACGTGACTACTACCAAGGATCGCATTGAGCATGACCGCATTCAGTCCAAGTACAATACTGCAAACAGCATCTACAGCGAGCTTTCCAAGCAGCTGGAGCAGGCCAAACTGCAGGTTAAGCGCGATACTCCGGTGCTGACCGTTATCCAGCCCGTGACCGTTCCAGACCGTCCGTCCAACAGCCGCGCCAAAACCCTTATCGTGTGGACATTTTTTGGTGGAATCCTGGGCTGCGGCATCGTCCTGGCCAAAAACTACTGGCCCAAACTCAAAGAGCAGTTCAAAGCATAAAAATAGTACCATTGGGGTCAGGCCCCAATGGTACTGTTTTCTAAAATGATACCAATGGGGCCTGACCCCATTGGTATCATTTTTATAGCATGTTCTCTTTGGCTAGGGGGCTCCAGGCTCCGTCTTGAGCCATGAAGATGATGGAGAGCTCAAAGACCTCAAAGGTGTGCCACTGGCCCTTGGGGATGTTAACGCCAAAGACGCCGGTATCGCCACCCATGTGGATGCGCTGCATCTCAACGCCCTTGTTATTATAGAATACGGTATCCATGCGGCCGCGCATAAGCATCACGGTCTCGCTGGAGAGGTTGTGCTTGTGGATGGTGGTGTGGGTGCCGGGCAGCATTACGTTGAGCATACGCTGACTCTGGTCATCCTCGCTGTTGCGCAGGTCATAATTCATGCGCAGACGGGGTGACTCCTGTGCCAGCATCTGTACCTTATCAAGCAGTGAATCATCAAGTACCACCTGACGCTCCATGAATTTGCGGTCGATGCCCTTGAACACGCGGAACATTGCCTTGCGGACATCCTCAATGCCGCCGCACTCGCCGTCCACCTCCTGATACTTGCCGGCGTTCTTATAATAGGTGATAAGAGGCTCGGTCTGCTTGTGGTAGGTTGCTATGCGGTTCTTGATGGTCTCCTCGTTGGCGTCATCGGCACGGCCCTCAATCTCGGCACGGTGCTGGATGCGCTGCTTGATGGTGTCGTCCTTGATCATGATGGAGATGACGGCGTTGACTTTCTCACCGCGGCGGGCCAGCATCTCGTCCAGGTCAACTGCCTGGCCAAGGGTGCGGGGGAATCCGTCCAGAAGGAATCCGGCTACGTCCTTGTTGTTGTTGAATGTGCTCTCAATCATGCCCTCGACCACGCTGTCAGGGACCAGGTTGCCGGCATCGATCAGTTCCTTGGCCTGCTTGCCAAGCTCTGTGCCTGCAGCTATCTCACTGCGCAGCATCTCGCCTGTGCTGATGTGCTTAAGGTTGTATTTCTCTGAAATGGCACCTGCCTGAGTGCCTTTACCTGCGCCCGGAGGGCCGAAAAGGATGTAGTATTTCATAGGTTATGTTTAAGTTGACTGCAAAAATAAAAAATAACACAAAGGGGCCATTCCGTTTTGGGCGATTTTAGAAAAATTTAGTATGTTTGTGAGAATAAATACACGATTTATGAGGATATCTGTTTTTTCCGCGTTATTGGCATCGGCCGTAACAGGTATGGCACTGATAAGCTGTGATTTGCTGGACAATGAGGTGCTGATTGATGACGGGACCAAGATTACGGTTACGGACTCTACGACAATCCGTGTCATGAGCAGTCTGACCGATTCGACCCTGTTGGTTATCTCTACAGAGGCCAAGTGGCATGCCGATGTCGCCGCCGGGGCCGATTGGTGCACGCTGTCCAAGCATGACGGTGACAAGGGCAGGGACTCTATCTACGTTCGTGTTGAGGAGAACAGCGGAACAACAGCCAGGCAGACATCGATCCTGGTGGAGTCCGGAAATATGATCAAGATATTCAGGGTGAGTCAGTTGGCGGCCGAATCATGGCATGACAAACCTTATTGGAACCGTACGGCGGCTGCGCGTATGGGACTGCACGGCTATGTGCAGAAGATTACGGTTACTGATAACAGGCACTCTACGGAGTCATCGGTCTATACCTTTGATCAGTTGGGAAATTTGCTTACACACCAGAGTATAGACAAGGTGGCTAACCGATATGATACCACACGTACGTATGCATATGACAATGCAAATCACCGCATACAGTGCTCGGTGATGGAGGATGCGGGCGGCCAGGTGGTTCGGAAATGGCAGTATGAGTATCGCAACACCGGTAAGTTGGTGGCATTTTCGGCTCGCGGCTGGATGGATCCGGACCCGCTGGCAGAGGATATGGAGGGTATGATTGTGCCGGATTTATCGGCCTCACATAAGACCTGGATTGAGGGCGGCGTGGAGTTCCATGAGGATAAGACGTTTACGTTCACGGAGAATGACACCAGGCTGCTGATTATTACCGACCGATGGAAACTGGCTGATAATGAGCGTGTTGAGATGGGATGCGATACGGCGAGGGTTTCTTATCAGTATTTTAACAGTTGCAAGTTGTCGCTTCCTTATACCAGCCGTGGAAATGTTACCAACAGCGCTTATTTTGTGAACGGAATGCTTAAGATGATTACCACCACTACGGGGTCTTATGATTATCTGGAGAATTCTCAGCGTTTGCTGGTGGCTTCTTATTCTTATTCGGGACCTCAGGAGGCGCCTCACAGGATCAATTCGTTTGAGTGCGAGTATAACACCAATCATGACTTGATACAGCGCAGGATACGTTACAACGGTGATACGGAGTTTACGGTGGAGAAATATCCGCAGTATGATTATGACGATCAGCACAACTGGGTGGCACGCGTGGAGGAGACACATAAGCCCGGCATTGGGGAGGCTATCCTTAACGCTTCAAAGAGAGAGATTTTGTATTTCAGATATTGATTTTTAAAAAATTATGACACAGGGAAATGTACGTCCGGCCGATATGGAGCGCATCACGACTCCGGCATTGGCTAAGAAATTTATTGACGAACAGGTTAAGGAGCTGCGTGCTCAGATTGGTGATAAGAAGGTGCTGTTGGCTCTGTCAGGCGGTGTGGATTCATCGGTTGTGGCCGCTCTGCTTATCAAGGCGGTTGGCAAACAGCTTGTTTCAGTGCATGTTAACCACGGTTTGCTGCGTAAGGGCGAGCCGGAGCAGGTGGTACGCGTTTTCCGCGATGAGCTGAATGCTAATCTGGTATATGTTGATGCTACTGACAGATTTCTTGATAAGCTGGCAGGTGTGGCCGATCCGGAGCAGAAGCGCAAGATCATCGGCGCTGAGTTTATACGCGTGTTTGAGGAGGAGGCACGTAAACTTGAGGGCATTTCATTTTTGGCTCAGGGTACCATTTATCCCGATATTGTGGAGTCGGGTCCCGTAAAGAGTCATCACAATGTAGGCGGTCTGCCTGAGGATTTGAAGTTTGAGCTGGTTGAGCCTATCAAGCTGCTCTTTAAGGACGAGGTCCGCGTGGTAGGTAAGGAGCTGGGTCTGCCCGACAACATGGTTTACCGTCAGCCGTTCCCGGGCCCGGGTCTGGGCGTACGCTGCACCGGCGCTATTACCAGAGATAGGTTAGAGGCTCTTCGTGAGAGCGATGCAATCCTGCGCGAGGAGTTTGCCGCTAATGGCCTTGAGGGCAAGGTTTGGCAGTACTTTACCATCGTACCCGATTACAAGTCAACGGGCGTTAAGGACAACAAGCGCTCATGGGATTGGCCCGTTATCATTCGCGCCGTCAACACCCGCGACGCAATGACTGCAACCATCGAGGAGATTCCCTACAAGCTGCTGCACCACATCACCCAGCGCATCATCACCGAGGTTCCGGGCGTAAACCGCGTGCTTTACGACCTTACTCCGAAACCCACCGGCACTATCGAGTGGGAGTAAAATGATACCATTGTGGTCAGGCCCCTTTGGTACTGTTTTTGAAAACGGTACCAAAGGGGCCTGACCCCAATGGTATAGTTTGCGGATGGGACCGATGAGCATTGAGGGATCGGGCTTGGTCGGTGTGTATGCGCCGGATGAGGCATCGGCCCTGGTGCTTACGCCTGAGGGGGTGTAATAATCGACCGTTCCGTCGTCAAACAGTTGTACTCTAACGCTGCTTGTAATACCAGCATTATAGTCTACATGTATTCCAACAATTTCGGTGTCATCGGTGGGACCGGCTGTATACACGGTGTTTTCTACAAAAACGCAGAATACGTAAAAGCCTTCATCAAAGTATACATTGCTTTTCATTGATGTGAGGTATGAACCCTCGCAATCAAAACTCTCTCCGTCACGTGTGCCACCTATAGCCTTTCCCGAAGAGGGGGTGCCGAGGAACCATCCAAGATATTCTCTGCGGCTTGACATATCCGGCACAATAGGAGCGCATAACCAGCCGTTTTCATTATCATACCAGATTGCGTTCAAAATATAGCGCATAACGTTACGGTTCTTCTTATCGTTCCAATAGAATGTCATATCGTCATAACGTTGTGATGAAGCGGGGTGATGGAAATATGTACAGTACAAATCGGTCACATCATAAGTCTCGCAGCCGTCGGGGATGTAGGTGCGGCGGGTGCCATCGGGCATGGGAATATCATATGCTATGATCTCGGCCGATGACCTGGAACTCGATATGGGATACTCCTTTCCGTTGCTCCAGTAACTGCTTTCACGCACAAAACCGCACTCCTGGCACCATGTCTCACTGATTTGCCAATCCCACAGATATGAGTCGTGGAAACCGGTATAGGGCTGATACGATGCGCTTACGGTAAATCCGGCCGATGACTTTCCGCCGGGAACGCTGACGGTGCTTACCGATACCTTGTCATCAAGAGAGCCGTAGATGCCTGACGGTATGCTGGGCTTGTAGTTGAACAGGTATTTGACTTCACCATTGCTGTTTACAACCGGCTCAAAGAAACCGTTTTTAGCAATCTCTATCATTCCGTTGCTGCCACGGCGAATCTTCAACTCTCCGGGTTCGCTGTCCTGCTCCTTAGTCTGAATGGTTGCTGTCTGAGTCTGCTCGTCATAATCAGTAACGGTCCATGTAAATTTACTTGAAGTTTTGCCCGATGTTCTTTTGTAGATGAACTGGGCTCCGGGGTAGTAAACAAAGCAGTCGGGATAATTGACCTGGGTGTTCTGATTGCCCTGGTTGCCTTGGTTGTTGCCGGGATCTCCTTGCTCATCGGCCGGGATTTCCTGTTCATCTTCGTTGGGTCTGATGGGATCGTCTTCATCACAGGCAACTGTCAGTGCGATTGTGGCTGCGCACAATGCGGTTAGGAAAAGGGTCTTTTTCATAAATATTCCAAATTAGGTTGATAATCAGTGCAAATATATAAAAATGATACAAAAGGGGACAGACCCCTTTTGTACTATTTTGGGAGCCTTTACTCACTTGTGAGTATTGGCTCTGTTGTTTTTATGCAGTAATTTTGCAGGCAAAATTAGCAAGGGTATGACTTTACGTGAGTTGAAGATTGGTGAGAGTGCTGTGGTTAAGGCAGTTGGAGGTGAGGGCGCGCTGCGTCAGCATTTCCTGGATATGGGTTTACTGCCCGGTGTTGAGGTTAAGTTGCTTAAGTTTGCGCCGATGGGCGATCCTATGGAGCTCCTGGTGCGCGGATACACCTTGTCCCTGCGTCTTGAAGAAGCCGCAAAGATTGAAATGATACCAATGGGGTCAGACCCCAATGGTACCGATTCCTCAAAAATGATACCAATGGGGCCTGACCCCAATGGTACTGATTTTGGGTACAATCTGACTTTGCATGAGCATAACTCGCATCCGGGTTTGGGTGAGGCAGGTAAGTACCATGATCCTGCGCATGAGAATGCTCTGCCTAAGGGTACGGTGCTCAGGTTTGCGCTGGCCGGACAGCAGAACTGCGGCAAGACTACCTTGTTTAATCAGCTTACGGGGTCCAATCAGCATGTGGGTAATTTCCCGGGCGTGACGGTGGACCGAAAGGACGGTCAGATAAAGGGTTACCCGAATACGCTTGTGACGGATCTGCCGGGCATTTATTCGCTGTCGCCTTACACTCAGGAGGAGACGGTTTCGCGCCAGTTTATCATTGAGCAGAAGCCTAACTGCATCATCAATATCGTGGACGCTACGAACATTGAGCGCAACCTGTATCTGACGGTTCAGCTCATGGAGCTGGGCGTGCCTATGGTGCTGGCTCTCAATATGATGGACGAGCTGACGGGTAATGGCGGATCGGTCCGCGTAAATGAGATGGAGCGTATTCTGGGCATTCCGGTGGTGCCGATATCGGCCGCAAAGGGCGAGGGTATCAAGGAGCTGGTGGAGCACGCAATACATGTGGCTGAGTATCAGGAGGTTCCGGCCAGGACCGATTTCTGCACAAAGGATGATCACGGCGGCGCTGTTCACCGCTGCCTGCACAGCATAATGCATCTGGTTGAGGACCATACCGAGCGCGCGGGCATTCCGGCCCGATTCGCAGCCGGCAAACTGGCTGAGGGCGATGCCCAAGTGCTTGAGGCATTGCAACTTACCCAGAATGAGAAGGAGACCATGGAACACATCATACTGCAGATGGAGGAGGAGCGTGGCATGGACCGCGCGGCCGCCATTGCAGATATGCGTTTCTCATTCATAGAGCGCCTGTGCTC
>CACZMI010000058.1 GCA_902782245.1 uncultured Bacteroidales bacterium
TTTGATTGACGGTTCGTATTACCCTTGGACATACTTCTTGAAAAGTACGCCCGTCGTACTACTTGTCTGTATGAAATCGTATCAAAGATCGTTCTTGCGCGCTGTTCCTTTCGGAAAGCGGATGCAAAGGTAGACGTTCTTGAATTACCCACCAAACAAAAACGCAACTTTTTTCCTGAATTTTTTGTTAATAAATATAACTCGCTGAATATGACCACCGACAACAAAAACAGAAGAGGCGGAGCCATCTGGCACCACCTCTTTTATATACGTGCGTGTGCGTGATATTACTCGGCTTCGGGAGCGATGAGCTTGTAGCCCTTACCGTGAATGTTGATGATTTCAACTGAATCATCGTCCTTAAGATGCTTACGGAGTTTGGTGATGTAAACATCCATACTGCGGGCGTTGAAGTAGTTGTCATCAATCCATATTGACTTAAGAGCGAAATCGCGCTGGAGAATTTCGTTCTGGTGAGCACAGAGGAGGTTGAGAAGCTCTGACTCCTTGGTGGTAAGTTTGGTTGACTTGTCGCCGATAGAGAGGATCTGCTTCTTGGCGTCGAAGGTAAACTTACCGATCTGATAAACGGTAACCTCACGGTTCTTCTTGCCATGTACACGGCGCAGGATGGCTTCCATGCGGAGTGTGAGTTCTTCCATGCTGAATGGTTTGGTGATGTAATCATCGGCGCCGATCTTGAAGCCCTCGAAGATATCGTCCTTGAGGTTCTTGGCGGTAAGGAACATGATGGGTACATCAGAATTGATAGCGCGAATCTCTTTTGCAAGAGTGAATCCATCTTTCTTAGGCATCATTACGTCGAAAACGCAGATGTCATACTTGTTCTTAATGAAAGCTTTGTAGCCGGCATCACCGTCGGGGCACAGTTCTGCATTGTAGCCCTTGGCCTGAAGGTACTCACGAAGGAGCATACCCAGGTTCTCGTCGTCCTCACATAACAGGATGTTCAGTTTTTCTTCCATAATCTTAAGTTTTATAGGTTATTCATTGTTTTGCGGTAGTGATATGATAAACTTGGTTCCGTTGCCAAGTTCACTCTCAGCCTTAATAGTTCCCTTGTGGTTGACTATTACTTTCTTTACATATGCCAGACCAAGGCCGAAGCCTTTCACGTCATGGCGGTTACCGGTATGTACACGGTAGAAGCGATCGAATATCTTCTTGAGGTCATCGCGTTTGATACCAATTCCGTTATCAGCGATGGAGACCATGAGTTTGCCGGGCTCATTCCAGGTGCGAACCTCGAGATGCAACGGAACATCGGCCCTCTTATACTTGACAGCGTTGTCCATGAGGTTGAAGATGACGTTGGTGAAGTGCATCTCATCAACCATGCCAAACGGATCCTCAGTCTCGAACTGGGCATCGATGGTTCCGCCGATATTCTCGACTTTGAGTTTGAAGGTGTTGATTACGCCGTTGATGAGTTCATCGACATCCATCTCCTTGAGTTTCATAGTGTTGCTCTGGCGCTCAAACATGGACATCTGGAGGACTTTCTCTACCTGGAAACGGAGACGTTTGGTCTCATCATTAATTACACCGGAGATGTGTTTGAACATCTGAGGTGATTTGGCCACAGCCTGATCGTTAAGCATCTGGGCTGCCAGGGAGATGGTTGATATGGGTGTCTTAAACTCATGTGTCATATTATTGACGAAGTCATTCTTCATCTCTGTTATCTTACGCTGACGTGTTATCACGAAGAGAGTGAACGCGAAGGTGATCATAAGAATGGCGATGAAGATAAGCGACGGCAACATAAAGTTGACAGACTTGTCTATATAGTCATCAAGTGTGGGAAAGAACACACGGATGACGCCCATACGGTTGGGATTATCATTACGGAACACGGTCTGATCATAACTGTTTGCCAACAGATTAGTAGGATTGAAATCCTTACAATTACATGAATAGATGACACGACCCGTGTTGGTTGTAAGCTGATAATGGAACGGAATTTCTATACCGTTAGCCTCCAATACATCTGTAAGGTCATCATGCAATGTGTTATTATCAATACGCTGAGCCAGAGGTCTGGTGCTGGAATTGATAATCATATTGTATATAACCTCATCAACAAGAGACTTGTTTGCAAGATAATGCTCCAACTGACGCTGTTGAAGCGCTCTGGAACGTTCGGAAACTCCAATGCCAGCATCGGACTGCGAACGAGGAACCTGCAATGAGGGCATTGTAGGAGTTGTAGAAGGCACAGAGGGTGTCTGCGTTGAAGGATTAGGCGCTTGAACGGGCGGCTGAATGGTCTGAGAAAATGAGAAGGTTCCGTTTTGGAACGAGAAGACCTGCGTCTGACTATAATAACCTTCCGGAGAAAGGTTTCCGAAGTCGGAATTACGTCCCATTTCACGGATATCCTCTTCGAGATACCTCTGAGCCTCGGCAACCTCAAGCCGATGCGCCACTTCATAGAGACTGCTTTTTACCAGTCTGTCAAACTCCTGATGGCGCATAGTGGTCATGACCTTCATATATCTAAGCTGTAGAGAAAGCAGGACTATGAAGGAGATGCACATTACTGCGCTAAGGATCCAAACAACTTGTTTCTTCATGTCAGCAAATATACAGATGTTTTTATTATCACAAACAATTAACTTAATTTTTTGTGCGATTTTTAGATAAAAAAGGCGGAATTGTGGTAATTCCGCCTTTTGAAGTTATCAAAATAACAACTATCGTTATTATTCCTCGTCTTTCTGCTGAGCCTCGAACTCCTTGATGAGTTTGTCCTGAACATCGGTAGGAACGAGCTCGTAACTGCTGAAGCTCATTACGAATGAACCGCTACCTCCGGTGATAGAACTGAGAGAGGTTGAATAGGTAGACATTTCCTTGAGAGGCACCTTTGCCTTGAGGACCTGATAGTTACCCTCGCTCTCCATACCCATGATCATACCGCGACGACCCTGGAGATCACTCATTACATCACCCATGTACTCTGCGGGTACGAGAACCTCAACATCATAAACAGGCTCAAGAATCTTAGGACCGGCCTCCTTGAAGGCTGCGCTGAAGGCGTTACGGCCTGCGAGCAGGAAGGAGATTTCATTTGAATCAACCGGGTGCATCTTACCATCGTAAACGATTACGCGTACATCGCGTGCGTATGAACCGGTAAGAGGTCCCTGCTCCATGCGCTGCATGATACCCTTGAGGATGGCAGGCATGAAACGGGCATCGATAGAACCACCGACGATACTGTTTACATAGACGAGTTTACCACCCCACTCCAGCGGATATTCCTCAACACCCTTGACGGTCATCTTGAACTCCTGGTTGCCGAACTTGAACATATCGGGCATGGGCTTGCCGTCAGTATAAGGCTCAACGATAAGGTGAACCTCACCGAACTGACCGGCACCACCAGACTGTTTCTTATGACGGTAATCGGCACGGGCGGGCTTGGTGATGGTTTCACGATAAGGAATCTTGGGCTCCTCAAAGTTAATCATCATCTTATCATTGTTCTCAATGCACCACTTGAAGGTACGGAGATGGAACTCACCCTGACCGTAGAGAATTACCTGACGGAGCTCCTTGGACTGCTCGATAACGAGTGTGGGATCCTCCTCACGCATACGGTTTACGATGGTCATCATCTTCTCCATATCGGCCTCGTTTACGGGCTTGAGAGCACGTGAGTACTTGGAGTTGGGATACTTGATGAAGTTGAATGAACGGTCAGCGCCCTCATTGAGGGTATTGCCTGTACGTACATCCTTAAGTTTAACAGTGCAACCTATGTCACCGGGAAGGAGCTCAGGTACCTGTACGCGGCTGTTACCACGGTCTGAATTGATCATGTCCTGTCCCTCATGTGCCTTACCGCACATTACCTTGAAATATGAAACAGCTCCGATATGGGGCTCGATTGTGGTCTTGAAGAAGAAGAGGGATGTGCCGGAAGCATCGAGTTTAACGACGTCACCCTTGGCGTCCTTGATTTCCTTACCCTGCAGGGGTGAGGGAGCTACATTACCCAAGAACTCAACGAGACGGCTTACACCGATGTTGGGAGCGGCGGCAGTGCAGACGATGGGGAACAGACCACAGGTCTCGATACCCTTACGGAAACCGGCGCGGATCTCATCGATTGAAAGCTCTCCCTGATCAAAGAACTTCTCCATGAGTGCCTCATCATTCTCAGCTGCAGACTCTGTTACAGTATCACGCATGGTCTGAGCCTTATCGGCAACTGATGCGGGGATATCCTCGGCCTTCATAGCTGAACCGTCAGCGAATGTGAGTTTCTGGTTGAGCAGAACATCTATCACGCTCTTGAATGAGGGACCGGCCTGCTCGGGGAACTGGATGGGTACGCAAGTGGTACCGAATGTAGAACGAATCTGCTCTACAACGTTATCATATTCACATTTATCGCTGTCAACGTGGTTGATTACGAAGAATGCGGGCTTACCTAATTTCTTGACGAGACGGTAGCTGTTGATAAGGCCAACGTCTACGCCACGTGAACCGTTTACTACAAGAATGGCGGAGTCACAGATATTGAGGGCGGTTACAGCCTGGCCTGAGAAATCATCGGAACCCGGGCAATCGAAGAAGTTGAACTTCTTGCCGAACATCTCAACTGCAAATACTGTTGAATAGACTGAATAGCCATACTCAAGTTCTACTGCTGCGGTGTCACTGACGGTGTTCTTTGCGTTAACTGAACCGCGGCGCTTGATTACGCCTGCCTCAAAAAGGATACTCTCAGTAAGAGTGGTTTTTCCTGATCCGGCTCCGCCAAGAATGGCGATGTTCCGGATGTCTTCTGTTTTATAATTCTTCATATTAGTAATATTGATTTAGCAATTAATTGGGTAAAGCCTTTAAAGCAAAGGCTCGCAAATTTATCTAAATATTGGAACAAATCCAAATAAATCAGCAGAAAAGGGAAGCGATGAGCAAGTCGCTTATAAACATACCTGACTCGGGGATTCGGAGATGATTGTCAGTGATGACCAAAGAGCCGTCCGACAGGTATTTGCGGGCACTTTCAAGGAGTTTGGCGCTATCCGTATCAGACAGTCCGGCGAGGTTGAGTCCACGGGCTGTACGGAGGGAGAGCATGATTTTCTCGTTGTAGATATCGGACTCCGAGAGATTCTCAATTACATACGGGGGATTACACTGTTCCACTCCGATCATATAGGCATCAAGATCCGAAGGATTCCATTGCCGGGATGAGCCGTTGTAGGAATGGGCTCCGGCTCCAACCCCAAGGTAGGGAGTTCCGTCCCAGTAGCTGCTGTTATGGCGGGAGTGGAAACCGGGACGGCAGAAGTTGGAGATTTCATAATGTTCAAAGCCTCCGTCATGAAGGGTCCTGCACATGAGGTCAAACATCCGTGAGCAGAGTTCATCATCGGCAGGGGTAATCCTGCCCTGTTCACGCATGGCCAGCAACGGGGTATTCTCCTCAAACGAGAGACAGTATGAAGATATGTGGCTTACATCGGCCGATAACGCCGTATCAAGGTCTGTACGGAACATTTCAAGTGTCTGACCGGGCAGACCGTACATCAGGTCAATGCTGATATTGGTCATACCCGATTCACGGCATATGCGGACTGCATCCAAAGCCTGCTCTGCGGTATGACGGCGACGCAGAAAACGCAGCAAATCATCATTGAAGGTCTGCACTCCCATACTTATGCGGTTGACTCCCAAAGAATGCAGGGCAGCCATATAGCCGGGGGTGATGTCATCGGGATTACACTCTACAGTGAGTTCCGACAGGTTATTGAGTCCGAACAATGAATCTATAGCCGAAATAATGCGGCCTAACTGTTCCGGAGTGAGACGGGAGGGAGTGCCACCGCCGAAATAGACGGTCCCGACCTGTTTATCCCCGATATAATCGGCGCGAAGTTGTAGTTCACGACATACCGCATCGACATAACGTGCGGCTTCATCCTGACGCACGGTCGAGAAGAAGCCGCAGTATATACAGCGTTTGGCACAGAAAGGTATATGTATGTATATACCTGCCAACGTATCAGATCATTGAATTGATGACATCCATCACATCCTGGCCTATGGCATTGGCGGATTCCATTGTGGAGGCCTCAGAATAGACACGGATGATGGGTTCGGTGTTGCTCTTGCGCAGATGTACCCACTTATCGGGAAAATCTATCTTGACACCGTCAATGTCATTGATTTCCTCCTTTGCATAGATACCCTTTACCTTGGCCAGAATGGCATCGACATCGGTACCGGGTTTAAGGTCTATACGGTTCTTTGCGATAAAGTAAGGAGGATAGGTCTTGCGCAGTTCACTTACAGTCTTGCCCTCATGTGCAAGATGACTGAGGAAGAGAGCGATACCCACGAGTGCGTCACGGCCGTAATGGAGAGCGGGATAGATGACTCCGCCGTTGCCTTCACCTCCGATGACCGCACCGGTCTCTTTCATCTTGGTGGTTACATTGACCTCACCTACGGCTGCGGCATTGTACTGACCGCCGTACTGACGTGTCACATCACGAAGAGCGCGGGTGGAACTGAGGTTGGAGACCGTGTTTCCGGGAGTATGTTTTAATACATAATCCGCTACGGTTACGAGGGTGTATTCCTCACCGTACATGGCGCCGTTCTCATCAATGAAAGCCAGACGGTCCACATCGGGATCTACGACAAAGGCTACGTCACGGCCTCCTTTTTTCATGAGGTTCATGATATCGCCAAGGTTCTTCTCGAGCGGCTCGGGGTTGTGTTGGAAATCACCGGTGGGATCACAGTAGAGTTTGTCTACGCTCTCTACCCCAAGAGCTTTAAGAAGATCGGGCAGAATTATGCCACCAACAGAGTTGACACAGTCAATGGCTACTTTAAAGCCGGCCTTGCGGATAGCCTCCACATCAACCAGGTCAAGTGCCAGAACCGACTCTATATGGCGACGGTTCATGGTGTCATCTGTTGAATAATGGCCCAGGTGGTCGACATCGGCATACACGAACTGTTCCTTATCGGCCAATTCAAGAACACGGTTACCATCAGAGGCCGAGAGGAACTCGCCATCACGGTTGAGCAGTTTGAGTGCGTTCCAATGACGAGGGTTATGACTGGCGGTAAGTATGATACCGCCATCGGCCTTGAGCCATGTTACGGCAAGTTCTGTGGTAGGAGTGGTGGCAAGGCCGATATCGGTCACGTCAAAACCCATTCCGAGGAGCGTACCGCAAACGACTTCACGTACCATCTCGCCCGACAGGCGTGCGTCACGGCCGACCACGATACGGCTGGCAGACGGGTTGCCTTCACGTACCCATGTTGCGTATGCCGATACGAACTTAACTATATCAAGAGGGGTCAGGCCGTTTCCGGCAGGACCGCCTATCTCTCCGCGAATGCCGGAGATTGACTTTACCATTGCCATTTTTGCGTTGTTATTATAATTTCGTAATAAGCGGGATAAACGGACGATGCCGCATTCTGGGTTCCCTGATTATGAGGTGCGATGATGCGCACTTTGGCCGAACCGGCACCGTTAAGCAGACCGGGTCTGATATACGGCATTGTCATTATCCAGGCATTGGGAACAGAGTAGCCATATGCCCTGGACATGATACCGCTCTTGTATGATGCCGAATAGTTATCGCCGTTACGTTTTACATAGAACACATCGGGATCCTGCTGATAGAGATTCATGGTCATAGTATCACCCGAACCAAGATAAACCTCGACATAGCGGGCGTTCATGTACCAAGTGTCACCTGATTCTATCTGACGGCCCTCACCACGGCGGACAATCTGCATGTAAACGCCGTTATCTCCAAAAAGCACATATTCGTTGCGTGTTGAATCCGGACCTGTCTCAGGATTATCGGTTATTGTATCCTTAAGAAATTCCTGAAGGCTGATGACATCTATGTTATGTGAATCCAACCAGGCACGCACCTGTTTTGCCTCACGTTCTTTCTGTTCGGCATAGGTTTCCTCTTCCTCCTTGCATGATGAGAGGAGAGATGAAATAACCGTAAGGCCAAAAACCACGAATAACAGTTTCTTCATATTACTGTCTGAAAAGTTGTCTTATACAATCCTCCTGCGAGTGAGACCACTCGTCAAGCCCCTTATGGAACCGTTCCACTGCCTCTTCCAAGGTACCACGATATTCACCTCCGGCGGCATTCTGATGACCGCCTCCGTTAAAGAAGTCACTGCTGAAACGGTTACAGGGCACTGTGCCGACAGAGCGGAAGGAGAGTTTGATGATTCCCTGCTCCTTATCCTCACGGAAAAACGCACTCATGAGAACGCCGTTTATCTGAAGCGGCATATTGACAAATCCCTCCGTATCACCCTTACGGTATTTGAACTTACGCAGTTCCTTGTCTGTAAGCGTGATGAGAGATGTTGATTTATCCGGGAACACCTGCATTTTCTCATTCAGCACAAAACCCTGAAGACGCAGACGTGACTCCGAATAGTTATTGTAGACAAGACGATATATTTCATCCTTATCCACGCCCTTGTCAAGAAGATGGGAGACCACCTGGAAAAGATTGCTGCTGTTACTGTTGTAAGAGAGCGCTCCCGTATCGGTCATTATTCCGGTATAGATGCACTGGGCCATCTCCTTGTCTATCAGGCTGAAATCACCGAGAGCGCAGATGAGATGAAATACCAGTTCCGATGTAGACGACGCCTCGGGATGAGACAACGTAACCGTATAATTGGCACCCGGGAAGGGATGATGGTCAAGCAGGAATTTCTTGGCTTTGGAGTAAAGGAAACTGGCTGCAATCTTTCCGATACGGCCTACCACGTTGAAATCAAGACAGCAGAGCACATCGGCCTTATAGACAAGATCCTCATTGGCATCGGGGTCATCGGTAAACACTCTCAGATCCTGAGCTCCGGGAAGCCATGAAAGAAAATCGGGAGCGGAATCGGGCACGATCACCACTGCCTCCTTACCCTTGCTCCTGAGGTAACGGCAGAGTGCCAGAGAAGAGCCGATGGCATCACCGTCAGGGCCCATGTGGGTCAGTATCACGTAACGGTCAGCCCACCCCATCCAGATGCGGAACTCGGCTACGTCAATACCGGATAACATGTTTTTAATCATAGCACCGCAAAGGTACTCAATATGATTCAAACCACAAAGTTTTGAAAGAGTGCCAAAATGGTGGCTGCCGTGATGCAGGCAAGAGCCTGGACAAGGCGGTGGGTACGTTTCTCCTTATACCACAAACAGATCAGTATTACGACGGCGTATATGACAAAAACAACCCACCCCCTATGCAACGATAGTTCAAGATGTGAATACGGAAGGGCCGATATGCCCGTAAGAAGACCGGTCATGTTATCGACCAGCCAGGTCAGCGAAGTTACTACAACTGTCCGGAAGAAAGGGAACCAGCCGACAATCCAGAGCGACATGGAGAGCGACACTATCACGAACATTACCGGAACGACAATGAGATTGGCCAACATGACGTATGTGGAGAAACCTGAAAAATGATACATCACTATGGGGACGGTGCCTATCTGAGCAGCGAACGAGAGAACCGACACGCGCCATACGTATCGGCCCAAAGGATTGCTGGGCTCATAGATTTGGAGCATTATGGGAGTGATGATAACTATGAAGAGAACAGCACTGAATGAGAGTTGGAAACTCATATCAAACAGGGCTGACGGATTGGCCGCAAGCATGATCATGGCAGCGATGCCAAGTGAATTGAGGGCCGATGTCTCCCTCTCAAGCGCCCGGCATATGGCTACAATGGAGAACATGATGAGAGTACGTGTTATGGAAACGGGCAGGCCTATTGCAAATGCGTATGCCCACAATACGCCCATGACCAGCAACTGACGCAGCCATTCGGCCTTACGGTACAGAACGGCCGGGAAGATAAGATACAGGAACCAGCACATGATACCCACATGAAGGCCCGATACAGCCAGGACATGACTTACGCCTGATGTGGAGTATACCTCACGCAGTTGGTCATTCAGAGCACGTTTCTCGCCCAACGAGACGGCCGATACGACCGCCAGGGAATTACCTTCAAGCCCCCATTCCCTATACTTGCGGATGACCGCACGGCGAAACCTTACGGCACGGATACGCAGTCCCCCGGTGCCGTCTGGCGGAAGGGAGTGCCAGTCCTTGGCCTGTACACGCAGTGTGCCTGAGATGCCGTGACTGAGCAGATATGAGGCGTAGTCAAACCCAGCCCCCTCACTGGAGGGTTTATTGACCTTTCCGTCAAATACAATCAAAGTTCCCGGTTCAAGAGACGCGGCCGAACTGTCCTTAGGCAGGTAGAGATATATATTATGGCCTCGGTACAGGCTGTCCCGGAGCATTACCTCAAGCCTGTAACTGCGTTCACGCTCCAGCGGATAGGAGTTGAGAACTCCTTTATATACGGCATAACGCGGAGGCCACTCCACCCTGACCCTGTTCATTTGAATGGCATAGGATGAAGCACCTGCAAGCACAAACGAAAGCGACAGACAAAACCCTGAAATACGGGGATGTCTGCCACTTGATATCAGTGCTATAATTGCTGTCAGAAGGGTTGTGACGATGAGACACCAGACCGGCATCTCTGCCCGGGTGTTCTCAATGGTATCCGATATGTATATCCCTGCTATAAGGGGAATGACCAGCCTTAAAGAGGGCCAGTCCGAAAGTTTCACTTGCTATCCTAGAGTTTCTTGAGTTCCATGATTGCCTTTTCCGGATCTGGCGAGGAGAAAATGGTGTTGCCCGATACCAGGACATCGACACCAGCCTTAACCAGACGCGGTGCAGTTTCAAAGGTGACGCCACCGTCAACCTCTATGAGAGCCTTGGAGCCGGTCTCATCGATGAGCTTGCGCAGTTCCTTAACCTTCTCTATAGAGTGTTCAATGAACTTCTGACCTCCGAAACCGGGATTGACTGTCATGAGCAGTACCATATCAACATCACTTATCACATCTTTAAGCATGCTTACCGGTGTGGAGGGATTCAGGGTAACTGCAGCTTTCATGCCGCGGTTCTTTATCTCGAATATGGTGCGGTTGAGATGAGTGCATGCCTCATAATGAACGTTATATGTAGAAACGCCAAGTTCCTGGAAACGATCCATGAACTTTTCGGGCTCCACTATCATGAGGTGAAGGTCAAGGGGTTTGGTGCAGTACTTGGCCACATACTTCAAAACAGGAAAACCGAACGATATGTTCGGTACGAATACTCCGTCCATGATATCAAGATGGAGCATATCCGCCTGACTGCGGTTGATCATCTCAAGGTCCTTGCGCAAGTCTCCGAAATCGGCCGACAAGAGCGAGGGTGCTACAATTGTGCTCATAGTTCTAAATTATGATTGGAACCCAAACCGGATTCTGCCACAAAAGTAGTCAATATTATGCGACATTACACACCCCGGCCGCGAAATTGCGGATAAAATCAAGTGTCTTCTGCGACGGCTGGCCATAGGAACCGTTCCTGACGGCTGCGCGGATGAAGTTTTCGGAAAGTAAAGAAGAAGTAGTAGAGGTCTGATCCATAGGCGTCCTTTGTTTAGTTCACCTATAAAACGCAAACCTCTGAAAAATAGTATGTAAACCTGGTGATATTTTAAAAAAATATTCCGAACCTGCGTTATACTGCAAGCGACAGGGCTATTCCGTTATCGACCGACATCTTGCGGATGTTGATGAGCGCATAACGCATACGGCCGAGTGCGGTATTGATGGACACGCCGGTGATATCGGCTATCTCCTTGAAACTGAGGTCCTGATAGTAGCGCATGAATACTACCTCACGCTGATTGTCGGGCAAGGCATCAACCAGACGACGTACGTCGCGCAGGGTCTGCTCATTGATCATCGTATCCTCGACGTTGGCCTCGGCAAGGCTGGCGTCATTGAGAAGGTCATACTCCTGAGCATCGTTGCTTACGGTGTTCTCATTCTTGTCCTGACGGAAGTAGTCTATGATGAGGTTATGCGCTATGCGGGTTAGCCAGGCGCCGAACTTGCCGGTGCTGGTGTAGTTACCTTTCTGCAGGGTTACTATTGCTTTTACGAATGTATCCTGGAAGATGTCATCGGCAAGGTCGCGATTGCGTACAACAAAGTTGATGTACGAATATAACTTGTCCTGATAACGTGATAAAAGGGTATCGAACGCCTTTGTGTTTCCGTTAGAATAGAGCGCTACCAACTGGTCGTCGGTGAGCTGAATTAAATTCTGCATTACTTCTTCTTTACTTGGTTTCTAGGAGTAAAGTTCAGTCTATAGGCAGTTCGGTTTTAGTTGATAATTGTGTTATTGTTGGGGCAAAGATAATGTGAATATTTCTTAATTCACAAACAAAATGTCATTTTTAACACTTTGGAGGGGATTTTTCCTTCTTACACCGCCGGATATCCGTTTGGGAGACACAACGTTCCGAGGCTACTCCGGACCTTTCCGGACCCTAAACGGCGAACTCGGCATTTTTAGTCCCCTATGGGGCCTAACATGCCTCAAACAAGCGCCGTTCTTAACGGGATCCTCCAAGGTCCTACGCTTTACGCCTCTGCACTGATGGTCTCCCAAACGGATATCCGGCTCCTGCAAGAAGGGAAAATCCGCTCGCTTGGGGAGGGGCAGTTCAGATGAAGTTGCAGGCGGCCAGGTCGTTACCGCAGAGGAAGGCGCAGATATCCATGCGCTTTTTGCCGGCAATCTGGACTTCCTGGAGGCGGAGGGCTCCGTCGGCGGTTGATACTGTCAGGTTTTTGCGGCCGTCACATTCTATTGTTCCGGGCTTTTGGATGGGAGCATCGGTTACGGGCTGGGCGGCGTAGATCTTGAAGTCCTGCTCTGTGCCGTCGGCTGAGCGGAGGACGGTCCAGGCAGCGGGGTATGGGGAGAGACCCCGGATGAAGT
>CACZMI010000059.1 GCA_902782245.1 uncultured Bacteroidales bacterium
TCCATTGATACGCTGTTCATTGCAATCTCATTCTGCTCTGATACCAGGATCTGGCTGAACATGTCGGTGTAAACCTCCTTGATATCCTCGATCTTGGCTGTCTTCTGGTCGTCAGTGTTATCGGTGCGGCATACGGTCTCGATCTCGGTAAGCATCTTCTGATACATGGGGATGAACTGGAGGGCGTCGGCCTGGTTGAGTTCAGCAACTACGTCTGCAACTGTGGCAGTCTGATTGTCATTAACACTCTGAGCGTTTGCGTTCATTCCGAAAAGCAGTGCTGCAACGGCAGCGAAGAAAATCTTTTTCATAATTCTTATTTTTTTTGTTTTTGTTATTCTGTTTTGTTTGTGGTCACCGTTCTTGTCGGTTTCCGTAGTTAAGAGTCAAAAAGTGGCGGGAAGTTAAGCGAGAAGTTAAATATTTATCCTTCGTTAACATAATGCTTAACAAACGGGTATTTTTGAAAACATAGTTAACATAAAGAAAATCAGCGACAAACGTAATTTGCCGCTGATTCTCACCTAAATATTAACTTGTCGTTTTATGAATTTTGCTTTTTAGTGGGCTTCGGGCTTTTTTTCCCGCTGTCCGTAATTAATAGTATAAACTGGTGCCAAGGTTAAACGGCAGATAATGATTAATTGCCTTAAATAGCCGATTTTTTAGGTATTGACAATAATTGTTGCAATAATGACAAAAAAATATCTAAGGATTGTTGTGACATTTGTACTTGTGAAACCAATTATAATCAATAATATGCGGAGATTTTTGTCAGCACTGTCAATCACTTTGTTTATACTGTTACCGGCTCAGGCCACCGATAGCACATGGAAGACCGGGTACTATGGCTCCTGGCCGTTCAATGAGAGCGGTTATCACGTATATGCCAATGATACGCTTTATGAAAGCGAATATCGTTATTCTGGATTGGGGTACTGGCTGTATCCGGACAGTGCCGATTTCATTTTCGATGACAGCACGACAATGGCCAACATATACACGCGCGGCAACGGAAACAAACCAAAGTCCTGCGTCATGACATCGGGCAACCAGAGAATTGCTTATGTGGGTAATCAAATCAAATATAAGAGTCCTATCAACATATCGCTCACGGCTCTGTTCAAGGGGGCATATGCCGGAGAGACCACAATTACCGTCAGGATAGGCGAGAGACCGATGGATATGTCAATAGCAGGCACTCCTAATGTTGATATGACTTTTGAGCGCAGTTTCCATGTAACCGTACCTGCAATGGTAACCGGTGCATTGTTTAAGGGTAGGGTAAGCAATAAGGTAATTCAGTATTATGAGAAGGGCCCGTTCTTTGTTCCTGAGATTACCGATTACGTTACCAATATATTTGAAACTTCAAGTGTCGGCGGTACAGGCGGCGACGGGGAAGACCTGACAGGCTTTTACGTTGCCAGGGATTATCCGACCGACAACGTGGCTGACTACATCAGATATGAGTCAATTAACACGGATGTACTGACTGTTGACTCTATAACCGGCGAGCTGACTGTTAATGGATACGGGAGCGGTTGGGTGTATGTCAACTTCATAGGGAATGACATATTTCCGCCAAGAGCTCACATTGCGTCACTGTGGGTGGAGGTTAAAAAGAAACAGCCGATGCTGCAATATGCAACCTACAATTATACTTATTCATTAGGTGACGAATTCCGGCAGGTTGAGTTGAGCAAGACAGATGCGGAGGGCCTTACCGTTAAGTATATATCGGACAATACAAATGTGGCCACGGTGGATTCGCTGGGTAACGTCAGGCCCGTGGGCGTGGGTTACGCTACGATCATGGCATACGTGGAGGAAACGGATTCGACATATTATGCAGGTTCATCATATTATCTGACTGTACAGAAAGGAACTCCCAATATCTCTTTCGGTGAGGTCAGTGTATTTGAAACTGAGTTTGGCAGCAGTGAGTTCCCCGTCCTGTTCAATCCTGACAGTCTGGCTCCAATCCTGTGGACATCGGCCATGACCGATGTGGCTACGGTGGACAGCGTGGGCGGTATTACCGTGCTCAAACCGGGCCGAACCGTTATCACGGCCAGATATGCCGGTGATGACAATTGGTATGAGAAGGAGGTGTCGTACACCCTTAATGTGGGCAAAGGACAGGCAGGATTCTATTTTGATTCGGTTGCGGTAAGCAACCTTGTCGTCGAGCTGCCGCTGAGCACTCCGTTCGTATCGCCGGTGCTGTTCAATCCCAACGGTCTGGATATCGAGTGGAGTTCGAGCGACGAGGCGGTTGCTGTAGTCGATGCAGATGGCGTTGTTACCGTAAAAGGCGTGGGCAGCGTAACCGTTACGGCTTCATTTGAAGGTGATGACAATTACCTGGCTCACCGGGAATCATACGTGATTGAGGTTATGGAGGCTGTTCCCGATGGTTATGAGCGTATCGGATTCATGTTCATGGAGGGTGAGGCCAATCTGATACGTACAAGTAAGATAGTGTCCCGTGACGGTTACATCATTCTTGTTCCTACAGATACCGCGTATAACTGGTTTATAAACGCCAAGGGTGCCCTTGAACATCACAGGCTGTTTTTCTATGCGGACAAGTTTGCTGACAGACCCGACTACATAACCATTCTGGGTACATATTTCAATATCTCGGGAAATGTGAACTCCGTTACCTTGCGTCAGATGAGACTTCAGGGTGCCGATGATACGGATTATACCGTATCGGTCGTTACATCAAATGGCAATGTTCTTGGAAACAGGGTGGTAAGCGGAAAGGATTACAGGAGTGAAAACGGTAAGAGTCTGGTCATTAAGTGTGACAGGAGCAAGGAACTTAGTGACGAGATGCTGTTCGTCCAGATTGTCCCGGACAAGGCCGTGGAGCAGGATGCCTGCATTGTATCGGGCGCCATGATAGAGTACTGTGGTGCATTCCAGGCTGTTGATCTCACTGACGGCATCAGGCAGATTGAGGTTTCGGCCGATGCTGAAATCTACGATATCCTGGGTCGCAGGCTCAAAGAGATTCCCGATGAGAAGGGCCTCTACATTATAAACGGCAGGAAGGTTCTGATAAAATAGTCCCGCTTATAGGTTGACCTTGCACTTGGCGGGGGCTGATTCGCGCTGCAGGCGGTTGAGTGCCGTTACCACATATATATAATGTGTTGTGCCGTCGCGGTACGGAAGGTTTATGAATGAGCGGCGGGTTATGGCAACGATGTTCTGCGGATTGTCCAGATCTATCTCCTGTCCGCTTTCAAATCGGTAAACTACGTATTGTACAGCCTTGTCCAGTTCCTTGCGGCCTTTGGGTGCGGTCCAGAACAGGACCGGTCCGTCACTTGTCTCAACCGGCATGAGTTTGCGCACCTTGCCCGGAGTGTTCTTGGGCATGTAATCGGCTACAGGCTGCAGGGCCGGAGTGTTGTGATACTCCCTGGCCAGGACGGTGCGGTAATCATCGGGGTTGTCAACCACAGACTTTGCCGGCCAGTAGCAGTTTCCCTGTAGTCCCGGCAGTATGCGTTCCAGGTTGAGCTTGTGACGCTGCTGGTTGCTTTCGGGGTGATTGGGGTCAACACCTGTCAGAGTGCGCTCCACATCCTGTCCCAGATACATGAGGCATCCGCCGGCGTTATCGGACCACCATTTGGCCAGTATGGCGTAATCGGCGGCCTTGTAGCCTGTGTTCCAGTAGGTTTGTGGTATGCAGTAGTCCATCCAGCCTTTCTCTATCCAGTAGAGTACATCGGCATAAAGGCCACTGTAGTTTTCAAGACCTGTGGTTTCGCTGCCGTTAGGGTAGGCGGCTGATTGGTTGCGGTAAATTCCAAAAGGTGATATTCCGAACTTTACCCAGGGCTTAAGTCCCTTGACGGTGTTGTAGAGTTGCTCCACAAACAGGTTTACGTTGTCGCGTCGCCAGTCGTCCTTGTCCTTGAATCCGCGGGGGTCCTTGCGGAACGATGCATCGTCATTGAACTTGAGGTTGCCGTCGGGGTAGGGGTAGAAATAGTCGTCTATGTGGAATCCGTCTATGTCATAACGGGTCACTATATCGGCTGCAACCTGACAGATGTAGTCGCGGTTCTCCTGCAGGGCGGGGTTGAACAGCGCCAGGTCTCCGTATTTTATGATGCGCTCCGGATGGAGCTTCATCTGGTGGGTGGGAGCAAACTCGGTGGTGGGCTTGGTCTTGGCGCGGAATGGGTTTATCCATGCGTGCAGTTCCATGCAACGGGCGTGGCATTGGTCTATCATGAACTGTAGCGGGTCCCAGTCCTCGTCGGGGGCCTCGCCCTGGAATCCGGTCAGATAGGCGCTCCACGGCTCCAGGTCCGATTTGTACAGGGCATCGGCCTCAACACGCACCTGGAACAGTATTGCGTTGATTCCGCATGATGCAAGTGAGTCGAGCTGACGGCTGAGTTCAGCCTTGAGCTCGGCTGTGGGAATACCTTCGAACTGATGGTTTACGGCCTGAATCCACGCTCCGCGGAACTCACGCTTGGGCGCCGCAGCGAAAGTGAACGCTACGGTTATCAACGTGAGCAGCAGGGTGGCCAGACGCTTCATTATTTCTTGGGCAGACTGTTATACTCCTCAAGAGCCTCGGCCAGAAGCTTAAGGGCCTCCTTAAGATCCTCCACGTTAAGCACGTATGCGAGACGAACCTGGTCATGTCCGTACTGCGGATCCGAGTAGAAACCTGTGCCGGGAGCCATCATGATGGTCTTGCCGTCACGACGGAAATCGGTCAGACACCACTTGCAGAACTTCTCGCAGTCGTCAATGGGCAGTTTGGCTGTGGTATAGAATGCGCCCATGGGGATGGGTGAGTAAACGCCGGGTATTTTGTTGAGTCCGTCAATCAGGAACTTACGGCGGGTGATGAACTCCTCATAGGTGTTGTTCATATACTCACGCGGGGCTGATATTGAAGCCTCGGCAATTACCTGACCGATGAGCGGCGGGCAGAGACGTGCCTGGCAGAACTTCATCACGGCGTTGCGTACCTCCTGGTTCTTGGTGGCTATGGCGCCTATGCGGATACCGCACTCCGAGTAACGCTTTGAAACGGAGTCAATCAGGATTACGTGATCCTCGATGCCTTCCAGGTGGCAGGCTGAGATGTAGGGTGAGCCTGTGTAGATGAACTCGCGGTAAACCTCATCCGAGAACAGGTACAGGTCATATTTCTTGACCAGATCACGCAGCTGGAGCATCTCCTTGCGGGTGTACAGGTAACCGGTGGGGTTGTTGGGGTTGCATATCAGGATACCCTTGGTGCGCTCGGTTATGAGTTCCTCGAACTTCTCGACCGGGGGCAGTGCGAATCCGTCCTCAATTGTTGACACGATGGGTTTGATCACAGCGCCGGCAGATACTGCGAATGCCATGTAGTTGGCATATGCGGGCTCCGGAACGATAATCTCATCGCCAGGGTTAAGGCATGTCATAAACGCAAACAGAACCGCCTCAGATCCTCCGTTGGTAACGATGATGTCATCGGGTTCAAACTTGATCTGATACTGCTCGTAATAGTCGCACAGCTTCTTGCGCAGGCTCAGGAATCCCTGTGATGGGGTGTATTCCAGCACCTTGCGGTCAATCTTCTTGAGCGTGTCAAGGCCAATCTGCGGAGTGGGCAGGTCGGGCTGACCGATGTTAAGATGATAAACCTTGATGCCTTCGGCCTCAATTTTCTGTGCAATGCCTGACAGTTTGCGGATAGGCGAACTGGGCATTATCTCAGCGCGATTGGAGATTTTCATTGTACTGAATGTGTTCTGTTTGCTTTATTTAAAGTGCGAAGATACAACAAACCGCGGGCTTAACACCCACGGTTTGCGTAATATTTTATTATAAGAGGTGTATTAATGTATCCTCTCGCCCAGTTTCAGGTTGTCGCCCGAGGCATCCACGGTCCATATCTCAGGCTTGCGGCCTGTACCGCCGTCGTGGTGGACTGAGTAGAGCAACTGGCCCTCGAAGGTCTTGAACAGCATGCCGTGACCGGAGTTGTCGCCTTTGAATGCAACCTCCTCCTGAATCCACGGACCCTTGATGCTGCCGCTGGTGGACCATGCAATACCGTTAGCATAACGGTTCTCACCCCAGCTTGACCAGAGCATACCCAGACGGCCGGTCTCGGTACGGAACATCTGCGGGCCATCGGTTACCCAACCCGGCATCTTCATGCCGAATGTGGCCTCGCCGATAGAGTTCATCTCCTTTGACCATGCGGCCTCCGATGCGCGGAATATTGTGGTAGGCTCGGCCAGACGGTGTGTCAGGTCTTTTGACAGCGGCATGTAAGCCATGGTGCCGTCAATAAGCTGTGTCCACTCGTGTACGAATACCATATATACGGTGTCGTTCTCCTCATACAGTGTTCCGTCGATGATATCCCATGTTGTGGGGCCAAGGCAGAATGTGGAGTCCTTTACAAGAGGCAGATAGGGACCGTCAACATTGTCCGATACCAGCAGCTGAGTCTGGTTCAGAGGCACGTTGTAACGGCGCGGAACCTGCTCGATGCATACGCCGTGGTTGTTCCATGTTCCAGCATAGTAGAATTTGCCGTTGAACTTATGGATCTCGGCGGCGGCTACGAAGTTGCCCTGCATCCATGTGCCTGACAGGTCGATTACGTTGTAGGGGCCGGTCCACATCTCAAGGTCGGTGCTCTTGTAGAGTGAGCCTCCGGTACCGGTCAACCAGTATGTCTTGGTGTCGGGATCGGGATAGATGAACGGGTCACTCATGGAGAGCTCCTTAAGTGATACGGTACGAACCTGCGGGGCGGGACGCTGGCCGGCGGGGCGCTGCATGTTCATAGGAGGACGCTGAGCCTGACCCTGACCCTGTCCCTGCGGACGAGGACGCATGGCGGGCATCATACCGCCAAAGTTGCGCTGTCCGGGAGTGGCCGACGGGGCCTGCTCGCCGCGCGGAACGCTTATTATTACATTGTCTCTGTTGCAGCTGGCCTGGCAGTTATCGCAGCAGGTGCAGCCGTCTTTACACTGGCACTCTTCTGAGCAGCAGTCGTTCTTGCTTTTGCACGAAATGGTCAGCAGAGCGCAGACCGCTAAAGTCATAAAAAGACGGATTGTTTTCATATTACATTTATTGGTTTGATGTTATAATCGGTAACGGAGAGCAAATGTAACGAAAAAGGGTGTATTTTTGCAATAGAAATATGGAATTACACAAAAACCTTTTATATGCTTAAGAAATTATTCATTGCAGTTGCATTGGTTGCAACGGTTGCCTGCGGCTCTCAGAACGGAACCAAGACAACACAGAAGCCGGACAAGAATTTCTACATCTACCTGGCATTCGGTCAGTCCAATATGGAAGGTAACGCCCGTATCGAGGATCAGGACCGCGAAGGTATCAGTGACCGCTGGCAGATGATGGCTGCCGTTGATTTTCCCAAGATGGAACGTAAGAAATTTGAGTGGTACACTGCTGTTCCGCCGCTTTGCCGTGAGAACAACGGACTAACACCGGTAGATTATTTCGGCCGTACAATGGTTGCCAACCTGCCCGAGAAGGTTCGCGTAGGCGTAATCTGCGTGGCTGTGGGAGGCTGCAAGATTGAGGCGTTCATGAAGGACCGCGCCCAGGAGTACGGTGACAATGCCGCCATGTGGATGAAGAACTGGATCGCTCCTTATGACAACAACTGCTATCAGCGTCTGTTGGAGTGCGCCAAAGAGGCTCAGAAAGTGGGTGTGATCAAGGGCTTCCTGATGCATCAGGGTGAGTCCAATATAGATGAGGAGGATTGGCCTGAGAAGGTGAAGTATGTATATGAGACTCTCATTGAGGATCTTAATCTTGATCCCAAGAAGACTCCTCTGCTGGCCGGTGAGGTTGTAAATGCCGATGTTCAGGGCCGAAGCGCATCGATGAATGAGATCATCGCGAAGCTTCCTGAGGTGCTGCCAAATTCATACGTAATCTCATCGGCCGGAGCCACAACAGGCTTCGATCATCTGCATTTTGACGCCGCAGGTTACCGCGAAATGGGTCGCCGTTACGCCAATCAGATGCTTACTTTAATGGGTATTACCCCTAAAGAGTAAGGATTGGAGGTTTGTAAGTTAACCTAATTATCTATATATCAATTGATTAATGCTTGTGAGATTAGTTAACTTTGTTTTGATTGCTTTTAAATATTTTAAGTAACAACGTATTGAAAAAGTACCGACCTTTGCGGTCGAAAACAAAGGATAATTCTCATAAGCATTAATTGGTTAGTAATTAGGTTAGTAAT
>CACZMI010000060.1 GCA_902782245.1 uncultured Bacteroidales bacterium
ACTACGTTCTAGACCTCCTCCTCGTTCGGTAGAGTAAGCTAGCTTCCTCTACTCTCTCTTCGTTCGTCGGTTCACAAGCCCACGGGCGGCCATGGTTTCCGATACCGATATCCCAAAAATTCCGTGCACCTGGGGTGCTCAGCGGCTGATTCTGAGTTCATATAAAATAATATTTTATATGCGGTTTTTCTTGGTGGTTTGATAATTATGCAATAACTTTGCAGGCACAACTCCTTGGTAAACTAAAAGGACAATAAATGGAAAAGGTAACAGTATTGACATCGGATCAGCTGTATAACAGTTTTCTGGATCCCAAGTATATTCCCGCAGGTCAGAACAAGTATTATTTGCGCAACACTCAGGTTTGCGCTCCCAAGGGCGGCTGGCGTCATCTTACCAGCAGCGAGATTGAATCGCTCGTAAAGAATGACAACACCGCAATGAGTTGGGACAACATCCTGGTGACCGATGAGTTCGACCCCATGATGATAAAGAACAACAAGTTCTACGGATTCGTGCGCATCGGCCGTGTAACCGACAATGGACTTCAGTATCATGATTTGAGGCTCTCCTGCGGTATCACCAACAGCTCAATCCATTCCTGCGATATAGGTGATGACTGCGCAATCCACAACGTGCACTACCTGTCACATTATATAATAGGTGACCGATGCATGCTCTTCAATATCCAGGAGATGTCCTGCACTGACCACGCCAAGTTCGGTAACGGTGTTATCAAGGAGGGTGAGGAAGAGGATGTCCGCGTCTGGCTGGAACTCATGAACGAGACCGGCTGCCGCAAGGTGCTCCCGTTTGACGGAATGATTGCGGCCGATGCATACCTGTGGGCCAAGTTTATCGATGACCGACGCCTGCAGGACCGCCTCAAGGCCATCACGCAGAGTTCGTTTGACAGCCGCCGCGGATTCTACGGAACCATCGGTTATGGCAACGTCATCAAGAACTGCTGGATCATCAAGGACGTAAAGATTGGCAACTGCTGCTACATTAAGGGTGCCAGCAAGCTCAAGAACATAACCATCAACTCATCGGAGGTGGATCCCACGCAGATAGGTGAGAACGTGGTGCTGGTAAACGGTATCATAGGTTACGGATGCCGTCTGTTCTATTCTGTAATCGCTGTCCGTTTTGTGCTGGGCAGCCACTCCAACCTTAAATACGGTGCCCGACTCATGAACTCATTCATGGGCGATAACTCCACAATATCCTGCTGTGAGGTGCTCCACAACCTTATTTTCCCGGCTCATGAGCAGCATCACAACAACTCGTTCCTGATTGCAAGCGTGGTCAAGGGTCAGTCAAACCTGGCTGCCGGCGCGACCATCGGCTCAAACCATAATTCACGCACCAACGATAACGAGATTGAGGCAGGACGCGGATTCTGGCCCGGTCTGTGCGTGAGCGTTAAGCACTCATGCAAGTTTGCATCATTCACGATGCTGGCCAAGGGCGCTTATCCGGCCGAGATGATCAACCCGTTCCCGTTCGCGCTTATCAGCAACGACGAGGTTCACGGTGAGCTCCACGTAATGCCCGCATTCTCATGGCTTTACAACATGTTCGCCATGGCTCGCAACAACTGGAAATACGCCACGCGCGATACCCGTGTGTTCAAGGTTCAGAACATCGAGTTTGATGCCTACGCACCTGATTCCATGGAGGAGGCCATACAGGCACGCAAGCTGCTTGATAAGTGGACCGCCAAGGCATGGTTGCGCCGCGAGGGCAAGAGCCTGGACGGAATGACCGATGATGCACTTATGGATATCGGCCGAAACCTTCTTAACGGTGATCCTGAGAAGATTGCTGATCTAGAGGTTCTGGGCGAGGATATGGAGAAATCACACCGCAAGGTTGTAATCCTGCATCCCTACAAGGCATACCACGCTTACGGCGATATGCTTACCTATTATGCCGTCAAGAATATCGTGGCATATCTGGAGGAGCATGAGGATGAGACATTCCAGAGCATCAGCAAGCGTTTTGACGGTGATCGTGCCCGCGTTTGGTTCAATCTGGGCGGTCAGCTCATGTCGATGGAGGATGTTGACCAGTTGCGTTCCGATATCAAGGACGGCACGCTCAACACCTGGAAGGAGATTCACCACCGCTACAACGAGATCTGGAAGAAATACCCCATAGACAAGCTGCGTCACGCTTATATGTCACTCAAACATATGCTTGGTGTAGAGACACTTACGGTCGATGACTGGAACAACGCCCTCAACAGGGGCATAGACCTGCAGCAGTACATATTTGACCAGGTTTATGAGACCCGCAAAAAGGATTATCAGAACAAGTTCCGCCAGGCCACGTTCATGAATGAGGATGAGATGCTGGCTGCATGGGGTAAACTGGATGACAACAGCTTTATACTGAACCAGCGCAAGGAACTCAAGGAGTTTACCGAGCGTATCCAAAACATCCGCAAGCGCTTAATCCAAAAATGATACAAAAGGGGACAGTCCCCTTTTGTACTATTTTGCAATAACCTTAATAAAACGATATGAATCTTAAAGAGAACAAGTACTCCCAGTACGCATTAGTACAGGAGATGATGGACACTGTTGAGACAGTAAAGAAGTTTGATCCCGCCTGCACAAAGGAGATTGCAGCCAAGGTTGCCAAGGCCGGAAAGGCATACTTTACCGGTGAGGGTTCAAGCCGAATCTTCCCCGCCAAGAACGCTCTGCGCAAGACCAAGCGCTGGGGCCTGGACCTGAACGCCCAGACCGACGGCTCATGGCAGTCACGCGAGTATGACCTGAGCAAGTTTGCCGTATTCTTGGCTTCAAACTCAGGCCGCACCAAGGAGGTAACCCTGCTGGCCAAGAAACTGATGGAGGAGGGCAACGCACTGCGTTTCGGCCTTACCGCAAACCAGGATACTATACTTTCTACATTCTGTGCCGATACACACGTGCTCAACTGCGGTTGGGAGCAGGCCGTAGCCGCCACCAAGAGCGTTGTTGAGCAGGCTCTCTACTACGAGTCAGTTCTGTGGAACATTGCCGGCAAGGACGTAAAGGCCGGTCTGGCTGCACTTCCTGCACAGATTGAGAAGGCTCTGACACTTCAGGTTCCCGCTGAGATTGTGGAGTGGGTAAAGAAGGCCGAGACCATCTACTTTGCCGGTTACAACGACGGTGTGGCCGAGGAACTTACCCTTAAGACCAATGAGATTACCCGCCGCAAGAGCGACTTCCTGGAGGGCACATACGCACTGCACGGAATCGAGGAGGTAATGAAAGAGGGCGATATCATCTTCTGGGTTGATCCCATTGCCGATGAGTACCAGAAGATTCAGGAGTGCCTCATTAAGGGTGCAGGCGTAAAGGTTGTGGCAATTGCTGATCACGACACTCCGTTCCCCACCATCAAGACTCCCGCCGCAGGTGACTTCAATCCTTATGTATATCTGTGCGCAGGCTGGAACGTGCTGGTTGAGATAGGTATCGCTACCGGTATGGATCTGGATCATCCCAACCGTGCCCGCAAGGTAGGTAACGAAATACAGCTCTGAGAAGAGCCATACTATGTTTTTGATTCGTAACGAAACAGGGTCGGAATTGCTCCGACCCTGTTTTATTAGTGTCAATCAGTTGCTTAGTTGCTCTGACTGATTTTTATCTCCAGTCCTTCAAAACTTCTGTTAGGCAAATTGATATCGGCTGTCCTTTCAGACCCGGAATAGTTCTCTTTAACAGAGAGAATTGCCTTGTTCTCTTTCAGTTCTATCGAGAGCCAATCCCATTCAAAGTAGGTGAATCCCTTTGTGGGGTCAACCTCTTTGGGTTCAACAATTATGGAACGTGCTTCAATAATGCTGTCCATTACCGCATAATCGGGTTCCATCAGATAGAAGAAGAGGTACGAATCATTGTTCCTCACAAAATGCAGATAACAGTTCTCGAACGGAATATCAATAGTGTCCTTTCCACCGTACGAGCTGAACTGTATCGTATCAACCGAAACATTATACGCATAATCGGTTGATGTTTTCACAAGGACCTCGTTTCTGTCGCAGGAAAAGAACGCAAACACTGACAACAGAAACGGTAAATAAATAATACGTTTCATGTTTTTTTGAATTTTGGTCCGCAAATGTACATAATTATTTGAATATGTTGATAATACATTCAATATTATATTGAAAATTACCCTCTGTGCCGTATGTATCGGTATGTGCTCTTGTTACAGGTCCGTTGTTGCTGTTGAATGATCCTTCATTATAGTAGCCGTCAATTCCCAATTCCGGCCAACCCCAGTTACAGTGAACAAGGGGAATGGTTACATATGATGACAGTTCCCTTCTTGCGCCGCGGACCACATATATGGGAGTCATAGCCTTCATAGATCCGTCAATGATCCATGCATGGCTGCCCTCATAATATGTATGGCTGTATTTCTCCCAGAAAATCAGGTATTTCTTGTATACATCTTTCTTGATGGAGCTTCCGGCTATGAGGACGGGGCGGCCGTTTGAAAGCGACTGGGAAACATCGGTCTTGTTATATTCCTTGTACAGGCCGGGGTTATATCCCAATCCGCTCAGATATCCGGGGATATCGCTGAAATAGGCGCTGCTTTGTGTCTTACCATACTGGACATTGAGTCCCGCTCCTACATCGGACATAAGGTGGGATATGGTTTGGAATGTACTCAAGGTCTCATTTCCGCTGGCAGGCATCATGACGCTCCAGTTGTATGAGGCGGGATATCTCCAGTATGACATGAGTTGTGCCACCGCTGTCGCAGCACATCCTGTGGGAGCTTGTATGCCCGATATCACCGGAGTGTACAGGTTATAGGGGTTTGTCTGGCCCCATCTGACGCTGATCATCGGCGCAACGGTAACCACATAACTTGTCGGGCCGTATTCAACCCTGGGTTCGTCTTCTATTAATTCCAGTTCCGGCCGTATTTTGGCCTTGGTACCGGCTAAATCGTCTCCGGCTGCGATTTTGGCCAATGCGCTGCTTACCAGCGAATCCTGCATGCGTATGGCAAACTCTACCTGACGGTCATAAGCAGCCTCCAGGTTGCCGTAGAATTCTACGATTCCGGTAGACAGCAGGCTTTCATCCACATCTTCGCTGAAATCGATATGGCCCTCCGGAACAAGAGCGAAAATGGGGTCTGTCCTTCGGTCAGCCGACAGGATTGCGTAGCCCTCTTCCTGGCCGAAATTGAATACGTAGGCCACAGTGTCGGGGTTTGCCTCGTCGCCCGATCTGGTCATTTTGGCCCTGGTTACGGGTTTGATTCCCGATATGGTTCTGGGCGCGGCCGCTTTGGTCCGATGCTGTTCATCCAGGAACTGAATGATTGACTGGGCTGTCAGTGTGGCCTCATCGGCCTTGATGCGGGGATCGGTTTTGTACCACGACAATGCCTTGATTTCATCGGCTGTCAGCTCTTTACTCTGCTCGTACTGAACGTTAAAACTCTCTGATGACTTGTCGCAAGAGACGGCAAAAGCCAGTGCGGCAAGTGTAAACAAGAATGATTTTTTCATTAAATGAATAGTTAATAATAGGGTTAGGACTAATCGTAGCAAATGTAAATTTTATATTTTTACACCTGCTACCGTTAACTTTTTTTTGGAGCCAAATTCTACCAATGTATACATGGATTTCCTAAATAGATACAAAATATCCCCCAATGTTGAGGCGTTCAGCACAGAGCGTGATGCCGTGCTGCCTTATTACGTGGTTCAGCCGCATCAGGTGCACGGGTGCGTAATCCGCGAGGTTACGGACCCTCTTACTACGCGTGATGAGTTGGAAGGAGTGGATGCCCTGGTGACCGATGTGCCGGGCGTGGCAATATCGGTACGTACGGCCGATTGCATTCCGGTGCTGCTGTATGACCCTGTGCGTAAGGCAGTGGCGGCTGTTCATGACGGATGGCGGGGCACTGTGCAGCATTTGAGTCAGAAGGTGATTGAATTCATGCACGACAGATATGGTACCGTTGCAGCAGATGTATTGGCGGTAATAGGACCCGGCATAGGCCCTGACAGTTTTCAGGTGGGGCAGGAGGTGGCCGATGCGTTTGCCGCTGCCGGATTCCCCATGGATGAGATTCTTTCTGACCGTGGTCCCAAGGCTCCTACGGCTTCTGATCCCATGGCGGGCGGTCTGCACATTGACCTTTGGCGGGCAAATGAGTGGCTGCTTGAGGAGGCCGGGGTGTTATCGGCCAACATTCAGGTGGCGGGCATATGCACGTATAAAAATAACGACCGCTACTTTTCCGCTCGCAGGGAGGGGACAAAGTGCGGTCGTATAATCAATTGTATAAAACTGCTCTGACTTTATTTCTCGCAGTCGCAGCCTATCATCTTCCAGAGGCCGGCAGCAACGGCAGCGCCGCACAGAGGAGCGACGATGAATATCCAGAGCTGGCTCAGGGCAGCACCGCCTGCAAAAATGGCGGGACCTATTGAGCGGGCGGGATTGACTGATGTGCCTGTGTATCGGATGCAAACCAGATGAACCAGCACCAGAGTCAGACCGATTGCAAGGCCTGCAAAGTTGCCCGCACCCTTCTTGGCATCGGTAGTACCCAGAACAACCAGCACGAATACGCAGGTAAATACCAGCTCGGCTACAAAGCCTACGCCTGTTGAGATACCCTCCTGGCATACGTTTTCACCAAGTCCGCCGGGAGTGATGGCAAACAGGATGGCTGCACCTATAATGGCGCCGATTATCTGGAAGATAACATACATGATGGCATCTTTGCCGCTCATACGGCCTGAAAGCCATACGCCAAGGGTTATAGCGGGGTTGATGTGGCAACCTGAAATTCCGCCGATTGTGTATGCCATAGCAATTACAGCAAGACCAAAAGCAAGTGCAGTTCCTACTACACCGGGAACTCCGATACCTGCAGGTGTGCAACCCAGGCTGACAGCAGCGCCGCAACCCATAAGAACCAGAACCATGGTTCCGATCATTTCAGCTAAGTACTTTTTCATAAATATCTTTTTTAGTTAGTAAATAGGTTTCATGCCATTGCCAGGCTGATGCGCTGGCGCTCCAGGTCCACGCTGAGGACCTTCACCATCACCTGCTGCTGTAAAGATACAACTTGTGTGGGATCTTTGATGAATTTTCCCGGAGCAAGTTGCGAAATGTGGATGAGACCCTTAACGTGCACTCCTATATCTACAAACGCACCGAAATTGGTAATATTGCTTATTATGCCGGGAAGTTCCATTCCGGCCTTTACGTCCTCGATGGTGTGGACCTCATTTGAGAACTCGAACTTCTTTAACGGTCCGCGCGGGTCTCGGCCCGGTTTTTCAAGTTCCTGCATTATGTCTGTCAGGGTGGGTATGCCAACCTTGTCAGTCACGTATTTGTTTATGTCAATTTTGGCGCGGAGTTCAGGGCTTTTCATCAGTTCCTGAACGGTGCATTTAAGGTCCTTGGCCATTTTCTCCACGATGGGGTAGCTCTCCGGGTGCACGGCGCTGTTGTCCAGAGGCTGGTCGCTGTCCGGAACACGCAGGAATCCGGCCGCCTGCTCAAACGCCTTGGCCCCCAGACGCGGCACCTTGAGCAGTTCCTTGCGGTTATGGAACGGCCCGTTCTCGGTGCGGTAATCCACAATGTTCTGCGCCAACTGCGGCCCCAGACCGCTTATATATGTAAGAAGGTGGGTGCTGGCGGTTCCATAAGACGGCGGCCGATGGACACGGCACCGCGTACAGTCACGTCATAATCGGGGAACTCATCGCGGGCGGTCTTGGAGGCGGAGTAAATTGACGCTCCGTCCTCATTTACGCTGAAAATCTGAACTGTTTTTGGAAGATGCAGATGCTCCACGAAATCCTTGGTTTCACGGCCTGCGGTTCCGTTGCCGATGGCTATGGCTTCTATCTTGTATTGTTCTACCAATGTCTGGATTTTTGCAGCCGCCTGACGCGCCTCGTTGTGGGGCGGGTGGGGGAAAATCGCCTCGTTGTGCAGCAGTGTACCCTGTGCGTCCAGGCAGACCACCTTACAGCCGGTACGGAACCCTGGATCAATGCCCATAACCGCCTTCTGACCCAGTGGAGAGGCCATCAGCAGCTGCTCCAGGTTACGTGCGAATATGCGTATCGCCTCAGTGTCAGCCGATTCCTTCGACGATGCTGCAAATTCATTCTCTATTGACGGCTGCAGCAGCCTGTAGTACGAGTCCTCAACAGCCTCATCCACCAGCTGAGACACCTCGGACTTGCCGCGGACATAGTGTCGTGAGAGCGATTCAACCGCCTTGTCATCCTCAATCTCTATCGATACGCGAAGCAGTCCCTCGGCCTCGCCGCGGCGCATTGCCAGCAGACGGTGCGATGCGCATCGGCTCAAAGGCTCGTTAAAGTCAAACCAGTCGCGGAACTTCTGTGCATCGGCCGTACGCGTTGCGCACCTGATTGCGTGTGCCCTCGTCCATTGAGACCTGCTCGGCAATTATGTCCATGGCGCCCTGGAGGGCATCGTCCACTGAGGTTACCCCTTTCTCTTTACTTATGTATTTCTTGGCCTCGCGGTCCAGCGGAACGTACTGGTTTTGCTTCATCACGAATTCGGCAAGGGGTTCCAGACCACGCTCGCGGGCGGCATCGGCCCTGGTCTTGCGGTGCGGCTTGTAGGGGGCGTAGATGTCTTCAAGTTCGGTGCTGTCCCAGCAGTGCTCAATGCGGTTTTTCAGCTCCGGAGTCAGTTTCTCCTGACTTTCTATTGTGCCGATGACCGTCTCCTTGCGCTTAGCCAGCGCCTCCAGCCGCTCCAGCGCATCGCTCACCTCGGTCACCTGAACCTCATCCATTCCGCCGGTTGATTCCTTGCGGTAACGGCTTATAAATGGTATCGTTGCGCCGTTCTCCAGCAGCTTCAGCGTGTTCTCCACCTGATTCTCGCGGAGTCCGGTCTCGCGTACTATTATGCTTACGTATTCCTTGTTCATATCAGTGCATTCATTGAGTGCATTCTTTCAGCAAATATAGCACGTTTTCCGCAATTCCCACCATGCTCCGTCCCGCTGGTTGACCTTAGGGAACTGTAACGCAGGTGCAAACGATTTCTTCCCTAAGGTGCGCTAAAAATACGCTCTCTCGCGGACTACCTGTTGACCTTAGGGAGCTGTAGCGCACGTGGAGCCATTTCTCTCCCTAAGGTGAGCGGAAAATACGCTTTCCCGCGGGCTGCCCCCTGACCTTAGGGAGCCAGAACGCATGTGGAGCCATTTCTCTCCCTAAGGTGAGGTGGAAATACGCTTTCCCGCGGGCTACCCCCTGACCTTAGGGAGCCAGAACGCAGGTGAAAACGATTTCTTCCCTAAGGTGGGTGGGGGGTGTGCGGTTGTTGATAATTTTTTTGCGGGTGAATTATAATATGTGGCGTGATTTTATATCTTTGCCTACGGAGCGTCAAAGAGGCGCTTTGCTGAAGTTGTGATACCTTGGAGAACACGCTTCGGGATTTGAAAATTTAAACCATTCATATTATGGCAAAGAAAGAAATTGAGGGTGCGTCAGGCCCTCAGAATGCCGGTCTCAGCGAAAAACTGAAGGCTCTGCAGGCTGCAACTGACAAGATTGAGAAGAGCTTTGGTAAGGGCTCTATCATGAAACTGGGTGACGAGAGCATTGAGAATGTGGACGTTATCTCCACCGGCTCCATCGGCCTTAACGCCGCACTTGGTGTGGGCGGTTATCCCCGCGGCAGGATAATTGAGATTTACGGTCCGGAGTCATCGGGTAAGACCACTCTGGCCATCCATGCCATTGCCGAGGCTCAGAAAGCCGGCGGAATTGCAGCATTCATCGACGCCGAGCATGCTTTTGACCGATTCTACGCCGCCAAGCTCGGGGTCGATATCGACAACCTGTGGATTTCGCAGCCCGATAACGGCGAGCAGGCCCTGGAGATTGCCGAGCAGCTTATCCGCTCATCGGCCATCGATATCATCGTAATTGACAGTGTTGCAGCACTTACTCCCAAGGCCGAGATTGAGGGCGATATGGGTGACAACAAGGTCGGTCTGCAGGCACGTCTTATGAGCCAGGCCCTGCGCAAACTGACATCGACCATCAACAAGACCAATACTACTTGCATCTTTATCAATCAGTTGCGTGAAAAGATTGGTGTGATGTTCGGTAATCCTGAGACAACAACCGGCGGTAACGCGCTCAAGTTCTATGCATCGGTCCGCCTGGATATCCGCCGCGTCACATCACTCAAGGACGGCGACGAGGTGGTTGGTAATCAGGTGCGCGTAAAGGTTGTCAAGAACAAGGTTGCACCTCCTTTCCGCAAGGCCGAGTTCGACATTATGTTCGGCGAGGGCATCTCTAAGAGCGGCGAGATTGTGGATCTGGGCGTTGAGTACGGCATCCTCAAGAAGAGCGGCTCATGGTTCAGCTACGGCGACACCCGCCTGGCACAGGGCCGCGACGCCACCAAGCAGCTCATGCAGGACAACCCCGAGCTGGCCGAGGAACTGGAGCAGAAAATCATGGCCGCCATCCTGGGTAACCCCCAGGAACCCGAGCCCGATGATGACTCCGAGATGATGAACGACTGATCCAATTGCAGTGTTCAAGTTAAAAGCGATCCTTCCCGGGTCGCTTTTTTTGCTCTCCGCCAAACCACCTTAGGGAAGAAATCGTTTGCACCTGCGTTCTGACTCCCTAAGGTGAGGGGGTAACGCAGGTGCAAGCGTATTTCCGGGCCACCTTAGGGAAGAAAATGGCTCTACGTGCGCTACAGTTCCCTAAGGTGAGGGGGTAACGCAGGTGCTGGCGTATTTTCGCTTTACCTTAGGGAGAGAAATGGCTCTACGTGCGCTGTGACTCCCTAAGGTCGGGGGGTAACGCAGGTGCTGGCGTATTTTCGCTTAACCTTAGGGAGAGAAATGGCTCTACGTGCGCTATGACTCCCTAAGGTGAGGGGGTAACGCAGGTGCTGGCGTATTTGCAGCTCACCTTAGGGAAGAAAATGGCTCTACGTGCGTTGTGGCTCCCTAAGGTCAGGGGGTGGAGTGGAAAAGTGTTCGTCGGGCGTATCGGGAATCGGACAAATAGTTATATTTGCGAATGATAAGTGACTAACACATTTGTTTGCAACTAAACCTAAACCATAATAATTACAATGAAGGATCTTTTCCATGTTTGCATGACCGCGCACAAAGAGGTCATGATCAGAAATTTTGACGATGCTCGCGATTTCACTAATCTTATGGCATTGGCTGCGTTCAGAAATGACACCAGCATTCTTGCGGACTCCGTGATGTCTAACCACGTCCACTTTATCATTCTGTCTGAGTCACCCAAGAAATTTTCGCTCTCGCTGCGGTATTCTTTGACCAAACATTTCAACTACATCTATGGAAGGACTGGCAGACTTTTTGATAAAAGGGTGTTTATCAGGAAGTTGGAGGGGACTAAACATATCCAGATGGCCATAAACTATTGTCTCCGAAATGGTTTGCATCACGGCCAGAGTGAGACCGCTTTTGCCTATCCGTTCAGCACCTGTAATTTCATCTTTTCGCGAGCCAGGGGTATCAAGGATCCGAATCTGTCATACAATCGGGCCGAAATTCAATCGTACTTGCCCAAAAATGCAGACTTTCCTGACAATTTTGCCATAGATAATCAGGGAGTTATATCAAGGAATACATTTCAGGAGATCAGGCTGGCAGAGTCTTGGTACGGTACCCCCACCAATTACATTTATAATATGAACCGCCGCACTACCGAAGATTGGATAAAAGAACAGGAGAAGGACGATGTGACTGCCGATCCTATCACATTGAAAATCATAGAGAAAGGCGTGCAGTTTGACTCGGAGTCCGATATGCTCAAGAATGAGATGGGCGGCCGGGCATCGGTGGTGAACATGAATGATATGGAGGTTTGCTCGGTGGTGGACAAAGATATTCTTGGCCGATATAAGTCAAAGAGTATCTATCAGTTAAATGATAAGCGCCGATGCCAAATCGCTCTGGAACTCATACATGATTGTCACATCAACGCCATCCAGGCCGCCCGCTGCGTCGCGATACCGGTATCCATTCTGCCAGATGAATACCGTCCACGGAAGCTCCGCGCATACTAGAGGGCAGGGGAACGCATATTTCCTGCTGACCTTAGGGATGGAAATGCTCCTATGTGCGCTACGGCTCCCTAAGGTCATGGGGTAACGCAGGTACTGGCGTATTTCCTGCTCACGTTAGTGATGGAAATGCTCCTACGTGCGTTTTGGCTCCCTAAGGTCAGGGGGGACGCAGGTGCTGGAGTATTTTCCGCTCACCTTAGGGATGTAAATGCTCCTACGTGCGTTGTGACTCCCTAAGGTCAGGGGGTAACGCAGGTACTGGCGTATTTCGTATTTACCTTAGGGAGAGAAATGGCCCTACGTGCACTGTGACTCCCTAAGGTCAGGGGGTGACGCAGGTACTGGCGTATTTCCTGCTCACGTTAGGGATGAAAATGGCCCTACGTGCGTTACGGCTCCCTAAGGTCAGGGGGTAGCCCGCGAGAAAGCGTATTTTCTGCGCACCTTAGGGACGAAAATGGTCCTATGTGCATTGTGGCTCCCTAAGGTCGGGGGGCAAGAGCGTGCGGGAGCGGGTGCAAAAAATTCTGCCAAATCGTCACATCTGTCATGTCATCGGCCCCACAAACGCTGTGGCACACCATTTGTACATACCCTAGTGTCAAATTTTGAGTACAAACAAATAAAAAACATACAACTATGGGAAAGATTATTGGAATTGACCTTGGAACCACGAACTCGTGCGTTTCAGTTTTTGAGGGTAACGAGCCTGTCGTAATCGCTAACAGCGAGGGCAAGCGTACAACCCCTTCAATCGTGGCTTTCGTTGACGGCGGCGAGCGTAAGATCGGTGATCCGGCTAAGCGTCAGGCTATCACAAATCCGCAGCGTACCGTGTTCTCAATCAAGCGTTTCATGGGTGAGAACTGGGATCAGGTGCAGAAAGAGGTTGCCCGCGTACCTTATAAGGTAGTCAAGGGTGACAACAATATGCCGCGTGTGGACATTGACGGACGTCTGTACACAGCTCAGGAGATATCGGCCATGATACTTCAGAAAATGAAGAAGACCGCCGAGGATTATCTGGGCCAGGAGGTTACAGAGGCTGTCATCACAGTGCCTGCTTACTTTAGTGACTCACAGCGTCAGGCCACAAAGGAGGCCGGTCAGATTGCCGGTCTGGATGTAAAGCGTATCGTGAACGAGCCTACCGCTGCCGCTTTGGCATACGGTGTTGACAAGGCCAACAAGGATATGAAAATTGCCGTATTCGACCTGGGTGGTGGTACATTCGATATCTCCATCCTGGAGTTCGGCGGCGGCGTATTCGAGGTGCTTGCCACCAACGGTGATACCCACCTGGGCGGTGATGACTTTGACCAGGTAATCATCAACTGGCTGGTTGAGGAGTTCAAGAAGGACGAGGGCGCAGACCTGACAGCAGACCCGATGGCACTGCAGCGTCTTAAGGAGGCTGCCGAGAAGGCCAAGATCGAGCTGTCATCATCAACCAGCACCGAGATAAACCTGCCGTACATTATGCCGGTAGCCGGTGTTCCGCGTCACCTTGTAAAAACTCTTACACGTGCCAAGTTTGAGCAGTTGGCCAACGGCCTGATCCAGGCTTGTCTGGAGCCCTGCCGCAAGGCTATGTCCGATGCCGGTCTTAGCAACTCCGATATCGACGAGGTAATCCTGGTAGGTGGTTCAAGCCGTATCCCCGCAGTTCAGAAATTGGTTGAGGATTTCTTTGGCAAGGTGCCCAGCAAGGGTGTTAATCCCGATGAGGTAGTAGCAGTAGGTGCATCGATCCAGGGTGCCATCCTGAACAAGGAGGGTGGTGTAGGTGACATCGTACTTCTGGATGTAACCCCGCTTACAATGGGTATCGAGACCATGGGCGGTGTAATGACCAAGCTGATCGACGCCAACACCACAATCCCGTGCAAGAAGAGTGAAATTTTCTCAACAGCTGCCGATAACCAGACAGCCGTAACAATACATGTTCTGCAGGGCGAGCGTCCTATGGCAAGCCAGAACAAGTCCATCGGCCAGTTCAACCTGGAGGGAATCGCACCCGCACGCCGTGGCGTACCTCAGATTGAGGTTACATTCGATATCGACGCCAACGGTATCCTTAAGGTATCTGCCAAGGATAAGGCTACCGGCAAGGAGCAGGCCATCCGTATTGAGGCAAGTTCCGGTCTGAGCAAGGAGGAGATTGAGCGCATGAAAGCCGAGGCCGAGGCCAACGCCGATGCCGATAAGAAGGAGCGCGAGAAGGTTGATAAGCTCAACCAGGCCGACTCAATGATATTCCAGACCGAGCAGCAGCTGCAGGATCTGGGCGATAAGATACCGGCCGACAAGAAGGCTCCCATCGAGAGCGCTCTGAACGCCCTGAAGGATGCTCACAAGGCTCAGGATCTGGCAGCCATCGACAAGGCTATGGCCGAGCTCAACACCGCCTTCCAGGCAGCCAGCGCCCAGATGTACCAGCAGAGCGGCGCACAGCCCGGTGCAGGTGCAGGCGCTCAGAGCGGTCCTCAGGACGCCGGTCAGAGCAGCTCATCCAGCAACGCCGGCGACAATGTCCAGGATGCTGACTTTGAGGAGGTGAAGTAATTAGCTTAGATAGCATTTTATCCGCGTGGCTCATTCCGGGTCACGCGGATTTTTTTTTGCTCGGCTCGCGCATCGGCCCCAGAAAGCTCAGAACGCACATCGTTGTGGGACACTTTGGCGAAAAGGGAATTTTCGCTACCTTTGAAAAAACAACCAAATATGTACAAGACAACAGGTCAAAAGAACTCTCGAATAGAGGTGGCCGATGCCCTGCGAGGGCTGGCTGTAGCGGGCATAATTCTGTTCCATTCGGTAGAGCATTTCAATACTTTCGCGCGCGGAATCAAATATACTCTTCCGTGTGACGGAACGGTTTTCAGCGTTTTGCAGGCACTGCTCTCGGGCAAGATGTACGGAATTTTTGCCATCCTTTTTGGCCTGAGTTTCTTTATCATGCGCGATAACCAGGAGCAGAAGGGTAGGGATTTCTCACTCCGTTTTGCCTGGCGAATGGTGCTGCTGTTCCTGTTT
>CACZMI010000061.1 GCA_902782245.1 uncultured Bacteroidales bacterium
GTGGGCGAACAGGCCGTCTTCTTTGCCCGTATGCGCGGCATGAGCCGTATGCAGGCCACCCGCAAGCTCAAGGAGTGGTTTGAGCGCCTGGGGCTCAGCGAGTGGTGGGACAAGAAGGTGGAGGATCTGTCCAAAGGTATGGCACAGAAGGTCCAGTTCATTGCCACTGTGGTTCATGAACCCAAACTGCTCATATTCGATGAGCCGTTCTCAGGCTTTGACCCCATCAACCAGAACCTGCTCAAGGAGGAGATCCTGGGTCTGCGTGACCGCGGTGCCACAGTGATATTCTCAACCCACAACATGGAATCGGTCGAGGAGATTTGCGATGACATAACTCTCATCAACAAATCCCATAACATCCTGTCCGGATCAGTTGAGGAGATACGCCGCAAGGCTGGCGGTAACACTTTCCAAGTGCTCTACAACGGTACTACGGAGCAGTTCAACGCCGCAATAGACGGCAAGGCCGACCTTATTGGCGACTCAGAGGGAGTGATAGGAGGCTACACGCAGCAAAAGATCCACATCCAGTCCGATGATGACGTCCGTGCGGTCATCGGCACACTCAATGAAAGCGTTAAACTGCGCTCTTTCCAGGAGATCATTCCAAGTATGAACGATATATTCATCCGTGCCGTGAACGGTACACTTTAAACAGCAAACACTATGAACAAGATAGGTCTTATAGTAGAACGCGAGTTTACTGAGCGCGTCCGCAAAAAATCATTCATCATAAGCACACTGCTTACTCCCCTGTTCATGATTGCCATGATGGTGCTGCCCAGCGTGCTGATGCTCAAGGGTAACTCCGACACCAAGAACGTGGTGGTCATTGATAACTCACCTGAGCAGTTTGTAGGCAAGCAGCTAGCATCGGGCAAGACGGTATCATTCAACCTCCTGGCTCCGGGTGAAACGCTAAACAAGGCCCGCATGGAGTACAAATCCGTTTACGGCATCCTTGTAGTTGGAGAAGACATTCTTGACAATCCCCAGAACCTGCAGCTGGTACTCAACGACGCATCATCCTTGAGCGTCGAGGAGAATATCCAGAATCAAATTCAGGGAATTCTGCGCACCGAGCGTCTAAAACGCTACAACCTTGAGAACATGGACCAGATCCTGGCCGATGCCAATGTCCGCGTAAACAGCCTGCAGACACTCAAGAACAACGAGCAGGAGGATGATGAGAATATGGAGAAGACATCCACCACTGCATCGTGGCTGATGGGTCTTATCCTGGGTATGCTGCTCTATTTTATCCTGATTGTTTACGGACAGCAGGTCCTTCAGTCAGTAATTGACGAGAAGCAGACCCGCGTTCTTGACGTCATGGTTACATCATGCACCCCGTTCGAGCTCATGATGGGTAAGATCCTGGGTATCGCCGTAGTTGCCGCCCTCCAGATTGTTATCTGGGCAGTGCTCATAATCGGTGCAAGTGCATTCGTCATGCCTCTGGTAATGGGAGGTGCCGACGTAGATGCCGCTCTGGCTGCCGCTCAGAATGTTCCCAATTCCGAGATCATGAGCATGGTAGGCAAGTTTACCAACGTATCATATCTGGCAGGCCTTTTCCTGGAGTTGCTGCTCTATATCGTTGGCGGATTCCTGTTCTACGCATCCATGTATGCTGCAATCGGGTCTGCTGTGGATACTCCGCAGGACGCTGCCCAGTTTAACGGAATAATCATGATGCCGGTTATCATTTCCATCATGGTCATGATGAGCGTTATGAACGACCCCAACTCGAACTTGGTATTCTGGTGCTCCATGATACCCTTCACATCACCCATTGTGATGATGGCCCGCATACCATTCGGAATTCCCACATGGCAGGTTGCAGTATCACTTGTGGTACTCTACATCTCATTCTTCGCGATGACATGGGTTGCAGCCCGCATATTCCGCGTAGGCGTATTCATGCACGGCAAGAAACCCAGTTGGAAGGATCTGGGTGCCTGGATAAAGATGAAATGATTAATCCCACCACTCGCAGGCTGATTTCTCGCCTGCCAGCCAGACTATATCGCCCTCTTTGAAGCGATAGTCTGGCTTGGGGTTGGTGGTAACCTGGCCGTCGCTTACTACGCTTATCACCATACAGCCGTACGACCGCATATCGGTCTCACGCAGTGTCTTTCCGGTAAGCCATGAGTCCTCCTTGAGAGTGATGCTCTCCAGTTCAAAAGCACGCGGAGCCAGATTGTCGGCATCCTTCTCATCGGGCACATAGACATTCTCTGTCATGTCCTTGCGGAATTCGGCCAACTGCTCCTTGGTACCCACTGCTATCAGTTTGTCGGACGGGAACAGCATCTCCTCGCCGCGCGGTATCATTATACTACGGCTTCCGCGTATTATCTTAACTATATTCACGCCCGATTTGTGGCGGAACGGCAGGTCCTTGAGCATCTTGCCGGCATAGAGAGAATCGGCCGATATGGTTATCATATCGGTCTTTACGTTGTAGCGGGACATCTTGTCGCTCACCGATGATGTCACCGGAGTCATTCGGCGCTGCTGCTGCTCCTTCTCATTGAGGTTGGCCATAAAGCGGTCCTCCACTATGGTGAACTTGCTTATTGAACGGCGGCCTATAAAGAAGAACGCCACGCCCGATACCAATATGAGCAGGAATGTCCAGAACGCCAGGTTGAAATGGGTGGCAATCACGCTCAGCACAAATCCCATGGCAATCAGGATACGCAGAAGAGCCAGTGATATTACCGGCCACACGTTAGCCTGACGGGCTTTGATGAGTTTGATAGATGAGCGGTTTATGTCATCGCCCGAGATGGCTATTCCCACCAGGAACGGCGACATTACAACCAGTGTAACTACCACACTGATAAGATTGCGTACAAACGGAGTGAAACTGTCCAGACGGTTTATGATATACTTGTCAAGGAACAGGTGTGAGCCCAGGTCAATTGCAATAAGGATCACTCCGTACAGAAGCACCCTCAGGGCCACCTCCCTGATAAGCCGTTTCCACTCGTTCTGGGCCGCAGCCGAATTCTGACGCTCCTGGGTAGAGAAGGCGTTGATACGCTCCACGAACTGAGCGGGCAGCTTTTTAATAAGGTATTGGTAAGCCGGAGTACCCGCCTTTATCATATAAGGTGTGGTAAAGGTGGTTATGACCGATACCGTGATGATGACCGGATAGATAAAGTCACGCATCACACCCAGTGATACGCCCAGACCGGCAATGATGAACGAGAATTCACCCAACTGTGCCAGACTGAAACCGGCGTGTACCGCGTTGTCCAGTCCCTGACCTGCCAGAACGGCACCCGACGTGGAGAAGAAGAGTATTCCCGCCATTACCGTAATGGTCAGGACAAGAATCGTACCCCAATGCTCCGCAATCACATGCGGATCGACCATCATACCTACCGATACAAAGAATATGGCACCGAACAGGTCCTTGATGCCCTTGGTAAGATGCATTATATGCTCGCTCTCCAATGTCTCGGCCAGTATTGAACCCATCACGAATGCGCCCAGAGCCTCGGAGAATCCTGCCAGACTGGCCAGCGTCACCATCACGAAACAGAGTCCCAGACTTACCAGAAGCAGTATCTCGTCATTCAGGTATTTATGGGCTTTCTTAAGTATGGTGGGAATCATGTAGATACCCACAAGGAACCAGAGTATAAGGAAGAACACCAGTTTGGCAAGCCCCATGAGCATCTCTCCGCCTGCGAATTTATTTGACACGGCCATAGTGGAGAGCAGCACCATGAGCACCACGGCAATAAGGTCCTCAAACACCAGGGCACCGAACACCAGCGGAGCGAACGGACGGTCCTTGTAACCCAGATCATCATAAGCCTTGATGATGATAGTGGTCGATGACATGGAGAGCATTCCGCCCAGGAATATGGATTCCATATTGCTCCACCCTATGGCCTCTCCCACCAGAAATCCCAGTATGAACATACCCAGGCACTGGGTCATTGCGGTTATCAGGGCGCTGCTGCCTACTTTGATGAGTTTCTTGAAACTGAACTCCAGTCCCAATGCGAACAGCAGGAATATGATGCCTATATCGGACCATTCCTTTACCTGTACGGTGCTGGTAACCGTAGGGAACAGACCCATATGCGGTCCCACCAGGAAACCGGCCACGATATAGCCCAGTATAAGCGGTTGTTTGAGTGCTTTTGATATGATGGTAAAGACTCCGGCCGAAATCAGTATCAGCGCAAGGTCCTTTACAAGATTGGCTTCTTCCATAATCCTTCTGTTTATCAATACAAAATTACTACTTTGAGTAGAGAGTCATAATAAAAAAATAATAAATTTGTGGTCCGATACGGTGATGCCGCCACCCGCGGTGACGGCATAGAGGGAATCCGGTGAAAAACCGGAACAGTGCCCGCTACTGTAAAGTCCACCATATCCCGGAGATATCAATTTGCCACTGCTTAATTAAAAAGGACGGGCGGGAAGGCACTCCAGGGAGGGACCAAGTCAGGAAACCTGCCGCATCAATTATTTATGGACAACGGCTCCGGGACAGAACCAGTCCGCACATTTATATTTCTTGAATGGTAATGCTTAAGAAACTGATTCTGTCAGTGTTTGCATTTGCTGTCATACCTGTATGCGCACAGGTAACATTGGGCGGCATAGTTATTGACTCTGAGACCGGCAAGCCGGTACAAGGAGCCAATATCCGTGTTGAGCACAGTCTGAGCGGCACATCGGCCAACAGTAAGGGAGAATTCTCAATAACCAACCTCCCACAGCAGGAGAGTTACAAGCTAAGTGTCACCCATGTATCCTATCTGCCGATAACAGTAACCACCGGACCGGACAACAGCATAATCATCAAGATGCAGGAGAGTTACATTAACCTTGGTCAGGTGGTTGTAACCGGAACCGGAACACACCGCCGCATGACCAACTCTCCCGTACCCATCCAGGTAATCACCGCCAAGGATATTGAGAATGCGGGAGCCACATCATTGGAGGATGCCCTGACCAGACTGTCGCCCAACATCACCACCATGACCAACGGCATGGGCACGTTCCTGAACCTGAACGGTATGAGCCAGGACTACATGATAATCCTGGAGAACGGCCACCGTCTGGGCGGCGACGAGCGTATGGCACGCATCGGCACAGGCAATATCAAACGAATTGAGATTCAGAGCGGTGCGGCATCAGCCCTGTACGGAAGCGAGGCTATAGGCGGTGTCATAAACATCATAACCGATGACTCAAAGAACGGTATAGGCGCATCAAGTTACACCCACTACACCAGCCACGGCCGTTTCACGCAGACTGTCGATGCCGATGTATCGCAGGGCCGTCTGTCATCATACACAACCTACCAGCGCAAGGAGGCCGACAACTGGCAGGTAAACGACATTGACGAAGAGGGCAACAAGACCGGACGTCCCATGTCTATGGGATACAGGTCTGACAACCTGAGCCAGCGTTTCACCTATGCCGTAACGGACAAGCTGAACCTCTCGGTGCGCGGCAACTACAACGACAATGAGACGCGCCGTCCCGAGAGTGCCACATACTTCAAAAAGAGCGGCGGCGACTTCAAGGAGACGCAGGCATACACCTACAACATGTCGCACCGCACCTGGCTGTACGGTCTGAGCGCCGATTACATGATCAGTTCCTCGGCATATATCGAGGCTGATTTCTACAGTGACAACTTCAGGTCGTCATACAGGTATTTCAGCAAGAGCGGATCATTCCTGCCCGGTGATGAACAGGTACGCAAAGAGACCGCCTACTATGACGGGACCCTTAAAGGTATATTCAAGCCCAATGATATGAACAAGCTTTCGGTCGGTATGGAGTATATCAACGAACAGCTTGACAGTGAATCGGACAACATCAGCAGAGAGAGTATGTTCACCGCTGCCGCTTTTGTGCAGGATGAACTCTCTCTTACTGATGACATTCAGGCTGTGGCCGGCGTCCGTTACCTCTACAACGGTAACTTCAGGAGCCATGCCACACCTAATGTATCACTTATGTACAAGCCCGGCAATTTCAGGTTCCGCGCAGCCTGGGCAGCCGGATACCGCGCTCCCACTCTGAGTCAGATCTATGCCACTGACCAGGCTAAGAGCACCAGCCGCGCCACGGTGGGCAATCCCGCGCTCAAGCCTGAGAAGAGCCGGTCGGCTTCACTCAATGCCGAGTTCTCAAACCAGCGTCTTTCAGTTTCTGTAACCGGAATGGTAAACAACGTGACCGATATGATCAACTACCGCGTACTGAGCGATGCGGAGATATCGGCCATGGGGTACGATGACCTGCATGCCCAGTTCAGCACCATACGCCAGCGCAGCAACATAGATGAGGCTCACATAAAGAGCCTGAGCGCCAATGCCAATGTCTATGTGGGAGCCGGATTCACCCTGGGCGGCGGATACATACTGACTGACTCCAAGGCCATAAGCGACGGCAAGGAGACTCCCGTTGACAAGAGCGTAAAGCACAGCGGTAATGTGAACGCCCGCTGGGACCACAACTGGGGTGACTACCATCTGAACGTAAACCTGAACGGCCACATCCAGAGTGAGCGTTGGTCAAGCACCTACGGATATGCTCCGGGATACAGCCAGTGGGACCTGAACACCACCCATACGTTCTATGTGGAGGATTTCATCCTGGAGCCCGGCCTGGGTATTGAAAACATCTTCAATGAGCGCGATACACGTCCGTGGAACAGTAACTTCTCGACCATAAGTCCGGGTCGTGCCGTTTATGTAAGCCTGGCCCTTAAATTCCGCAAGTAAATGAGAAAGAGCCTCGTCATATTACCCATCCTGTTCTGTGCTCCACTTTTAGCGCAGACCGATGACCTTTCCAGGCAGCTTGACGAGGTAGTGGTAACTGCCACAGGCACGCCTCACACGCTTAAGGACGTTCCCGTCCAGACCGAGATAATATCACGCAAGCAGATTGAGCAGTTGGGAGCAGCATCATTTGAGGATATACTGTCACAGCTCAGCGCCGGTTTTGATTTCAATGCCGGCGATATGGGCAGCCAGATGACCCTGAACGGACTGGGCAACAACTACATCCTGATAATGATTGACGGCAAGCGTCTGAACGGTGACAACGGCGGCGAGAATGACCTGGGCCGGATTGACCCGCACAACATAGACCACATAGAGATTGTAAAAGGTGCTGGCAGCGCACTTTACGGAAGTGATGCCATGGCCGGCGTAATAAACGTCATAACCCGCCGTCACGATGACCAGGCACTCTATCTGGAGAACACCACCCGCGGCGGATCATACATGGACCTGCGCCAGCACAACAGCATAGGTTTCAGTGTGGGAAAGTTCACATCACTCACCACCTTCCAGCTACAGCACACCGACGGCTGGCAGAACACTGCCGAGGAGGACCCTGCCCAGACCGAATACCACATCTTTGACTCCCGCAACAAGACGGTCAACATGTACACCAACGGACAGATAGGCCAGCGTATCACCTACACCCCATCGGACAGACTCTCCTTTGAGGCCGACGGCTACCTGTACCGAAAGCGTATATTCCGCCCCACCAACGGACGCCATCCGTCATGTGATGTCAACACGTTCGATATGAAATACCGTGATGCCGGCGCTTCGCTGGGATCGGAATACAAGCTTAAAGGAACTGACCGCATCACGCTG
>CACZMI010000062.1 GCA_902782245.1 uncultured Bacteroidales bacterium
ACGCATACCTCAAGGCTAAAGACCTCTTCCCGGATACGCTTGTCAGATACTATGCGCTGACTGAGAAGAACCTTGGTAGCCGCTATTACGAAAAAAAGATGTATGACTGTGCCTATGATGAATTCTGCAAATGCAGGATCAATGCTGACAGAATTCAGGATTCATCGTTGTCACATTATGCAAGTGTTTTCTCTGTATTGTCCAGAATTCAGGATCCGAATATACAGAATACGGACAATCAGATGTCACAGTTCTCCTTTATCCTTAATGAAGTCTCTGAAGCTGAAAAAACTAGAACAGACACTCTTTTTAAAATCCCAAGATATAATACTTCATCATTTGAGAATCAAAGCGATACTACGTTCCGGGTAGTTACCATAAGAAGTTTGTTACAAGGAGACAGTCAGAGTCATCAGATACCACCGGACGTTTATTACAATATGAAAGCCACCTCGTTATATTATTCAGGGGATTTTGATTCCGCTTATATATACTTCAAGAAATCAATTCCCGGCACATCAGATGCCAACGCCAGGATAATGATATATGATAGATTGGCAGAGATATCGGCTAAAAAAGGCAATGCCGCCGAAGTCCTTATATGGCATCAGCGATACTCTGAACTGCGAGATTCAATCGAAATGGTTAAACAGTCTGATTCCAGGGAGATAATGGATTTGCAGTACCTGCACAAAGAAGAACTAAAGGAAGAGAAAATGCAGGGTAGGCATAAGCGCTTTGTCCTGATTTGCATATTCTCTTTCATTGCCATAACCATTATTACGGTTCTTATATACGTCCTGTTCAAGAACAGGGAGAAGAAATTCCATTCTTGAATCCAGGGTAAGGGAACAGTCACAAACTGACCCCGAGGCGCGTGCCGTACTGATGAATCTGTATCGGCACAGGATAGAAATAAACAAGAAGTACTTTTATAATAGTGAAGCGTTCAGAACACTTACATCCGATTCCTTAGGTCAAGAGCTGGACTCCAGCAAGAAGGCTATGGTCATTGAAACCATCAAGCACTCATTCAGCGATACTATTGCAGATATGCAGATAGAGTATCCCGGAATAGATACAGAAGAATCCCTGACGTTGTTGTTGTCAGCTATGCACTTTAAGAATGAACTGGTTGCAAAGCTATTGGGTAACGTAACTGCCGATGCAATCAGGAAACGTAAGTACAGGTTCAGTAAAAGAAATCCAGACTATTATTCTCTTTTTTGCTGATAGTCTCACGCTGATAGTATGGCAACCGGATTCCCCCTCATTTTGTTCCATACGCAACAGTTTTGGAAGTGCTCAAGACAAGCACTCAAATCATAATTGCGCCGGGTTACAGGTACCACATCGTAAAGATGATGGTTACCAATTTCCATCAGCCCCAGAGTACTCTGTTATTGTTGGTGTCGGCCTTTGTAAACGGCGACTGGAAAACCATCTACCGCTACGCCCTGAGCCACGGTTTCCGTTTCCTCAGCTACGGTGACTCCTCCCTGCTTATTCCTTGACAGTTGCCTAATAGATCTGATATCCCGCACATCCAAATTCAAATGCAACAGTTTTGTAGTGTTAGTGTATCGTATCTGAAAAATTAATATAAATATTTGTTTGTAACTAATCATATTTGTATATTTGCACCATGAATAATACAATTGAGGATCTGGAATTGTACGGATTGTCAAACAGTGACATATCCGTTGATCTTGGAAAGAGGTTCAAAAATTATAGAATTGCTCTGAATCTTACCCAAAAGGAAGTGTCAGAACAGAGCGGAGTTTCTGTTATGACATTGGTGCGTTTTGAAAGTGGAGAGTTCGGTTCCATTGGACTTAACAAATTCATTGCACTTATGCGTGCTCTGCAGTTACTTGAAAACATTGCCGATGTCATCCCTGATATGCCGGAAAGCCTGTATGACAAACGCTCAATACGTAATCAAAGACAAAGAGCAAGCAAGAGAAAATAATGAAAAACAATATAGTAAGCGTTAGATTGTGGGGACATGAGGTCTGTCTGCTTGAATGGAGAGGCGGATATAAACCCAGGTTCGGGAAACTGGGTGCAGTAGTGTCTTTTAATCCTGACTTTCATCTTTTAGGACTGGATCCAGATCCTCTGGGTCCATACAGCCTTTCTAAATACATTGTTCAAAAAGGTCTGTCAGATTTATGTAGAGCCACAGAATATGATGGTCTGCCAAGATTCCTGAGCGGTTCTCTACCGGATGATTGGGGCAATAAGGTCTTCTCTGCCTGGATAGAGAAGAATCATTTGCACAGGTCAGAAATAAGTTCTGTTGATAAACTTGCATTCATCGGAAGCCGCGGAATGGGAGCTTTTGAATTTGAACCGCAACTATATAGCCATGCTACTGATGATGTCATTCTACTTGATGAACTCTATTCATTGGCAAGAGCTATACAGGAATCCAGAGAGGATGTTTCAATTGAATTGTCAACGGATACACGTATAAATGATTTGATGTCAGTTGGAATGAGTGCCGGAGGGCAACATCCTAAAGCTATTGTTGCAATTAATTGGGATACGAAAGAGGTCAGATCTGGACAGGTACTGCTTCCTGACAATTTTACGCAGTATATCCTCAAGTTCCGTGATTCAGATAACTGGCCGACTGCCGAAGTGGAGTACAACTATTATCTGATGGCCAAGAGTTGTGGAATAACAATGGAGAAATCCCTATTACTGCCGGTTCAGGGAGTCAATCATTTTCTGACCGAAAGATTTGACAGAAAAAACGGACAGAAACAGCACACTGCCACCCTACAGGCATTGTGCGGGGCTGTCTATTCTTATGAAGATATCTTCAGGACTTGCCGTATGCTGCATCTTCCGGCCGCTCAGATAGACCAGATGTTCCGGAGGGTGGTATTCAATTACCTTACAGGGGTATGTGATGACCATGACAAGAACTTCTCATTTATCTTGACACCCGATGGCAAATGGAATCTGTCACCAGCATACGATGTGACATTCACCGTAAATCTGCAGAATCCGTTCCGTAGTGACAGACATACCATGACAATTGAAGAATGTAACAGAAATATCACTATGCCCCAATTCATCAGATTAGCAGAAGGCAATGACATTAGTGGTGCAAAAGATATTGTGCAGGAAATAGCTGATACGGTGTTGTCTTTCCAAAACAAATCCACTGAGCCACAGGTAAAGACAGTATGGAAGGAAATAATCTCGCCATATATCAAGACTCAAACTGATTGTCTGTAAGATACAAGGTGAAACGTCCCTATTGTATACCTGTTCATTCCGTAACACAATACATAGTTTATATTTATCTTTGTATTCCTTAAAGCAGAACAGTATGGAAAGACCCACAGTAGCCTTGATGTATGATTTTGACGGAACACTGTCTCCGTCATATATGCAGGAGTATGATTTTATGGATGCCATAGGATTGACCGATAAGGAGTCATTCTGGAAGGCATCGCACGGACTGGCCGAGAAACAGCAGTCCAGCACCATCCTGGCTTACATGAAACTCATGGTCGATAAGGCGCAGGAGAACGGCATAAGCATACGCCGCCAGCAGTTTGTGGAGTTCGGTCGCGGAATAGGGTTCTTTCCCGGAGTGGAGCAGTGGTTTGAACTCATCAACCGCAAGGGTGCCGAGATGGGTGTGAATGTAGAGCACTACATAATATCATCGGGCCTTAAGGAACTTATTGAGGGCACATCGATAGCAAAATACTTCAAGCAGATATACGCCTGCTCATTCATGTATGAGAACGACAAGGCCGTATGGCCCGCCGTGGCAGTTGACTTCACCTCCAAGACCCAGTTCATATTCATGATAAACAAGGGCATACTCGATATCTGGCGTAATGCCCAGATCAATGATTCAATGCCCGATGAGGGCCGTCCGGTCCCGTTCCAGAATATGATTTACCTGGGTGACGGAGAGACCGATATCCCCAGCATGCGTATAGTAAAGAGCGAGGGAGGACACTCCATAGCCATATACAAGCCCGGCAACGAGTCAAGCCGTGCCCAGGCCCGCAACCTGGTACAGAGAGGCCGCGTAAACTTTGCCTGCCCCGGCGATTACCGTGAGGGCAGCGAGCTCTACAACGCCGTAATTGCCACCATCGCCAAGGTAAAGACCGGTTCCGATTTCCACAACCTGGAGCGCCAGAACCAAAAGTCCATGCTCGAGGACTGAGTCCCCCGTTTCCCTTTGGCGGAGTTTACAAAATGAGAATGACTGTGCAAAACGCCCCGTTTTGCCAGATTCCCAAAAGGCTGGGGGTAGGTTTATCCGTATCTTTGCTACCCCTATGGAAAAGTTCAATATAATAGTTTTGGCAAAGCAGGTGCCCGATACCCGTCAGGTGGGTAAGGACGCCATGAATGCCGACGGCACCATTAACCGTGCCGCACTTCCGGCAGTGTTCAACCCGGAGGACCTCAATGCCCTGGAGCAGGCCCTTGCCATCAAGGACCGTTTTCCCGGTAGCACAGTGACCATGCTCACAATGGGTCCTGAGAGAGCAAAAGAGATAGTGATGGAGGGCGTTTATCGCGGTGCCGACGGAGGTTATCTTCTGACCGACCGCCTGTTTGCCGGAGCCGATACCCTGGCCACATCATACGCCTTGTCAACAGCAATACGCAAGATAGGCAAGTTTGATATCATAATAGGTGGCCGTCAGGCTATTGACGGTGATACAGCTCAGGTAGGTCCCCAGGTGGCCGAGAAGCTGGGTTTGAACCAGATAACCTACGTTGAGGAGATCCTTGATATGGACAGAAAGAGCGTAACAGTAAAGCGCGTGATTACCGGTGGTGTGGAGACCGTAAAGGCTCCGCTGCCCTGCCTGCTCACCGTGAACGGAAGCGCAGCCCCCTGCCGCCCGCGTAACGCACGCCTTCTGATGGGCCGCAAAAACTATGACGTTCCCGCATGGACCGTGGCCGATGTAAACGCCGATCCCGCCAAATGTGGACTGTCAGGATCGCCCACCAAGGTAAAAAAGATTGAGAACATAGTATTCCAGGCCAAGGAGAGCAAGCGCTATGGGGCCGATGAAAAGGAAATAGCCGCTCTGATTGAGGAACTGGCCACAAACCACATAATAGGATAAGCCATGAACAGCATATTCGTATATTGCGAACTGGAAGGAGTCCAGGTGGCTCCAGTCAGTCAGGAACTGCTCACCAAGGGCCGTTCACTTGCCAACCAGTTGGGCGTCAAGCTTGAGGCCATTGCCATAGGCTGCGGTCTGGACAGCATAGATAAGCAGATACTCCCCTACGGAGTAGATGTACTGCACGTCTTTGATGACAAGGCTCTTGCACCCTACACCACAGCACCCCATTCAGCAATCCTGGTAAAACTGTTCCAGGAGGAGCAGCCGCAGATTGCACTCATGGGCGCAACCGTGATAGGCCGTGACCTGGGCCCCAGGGTATCATCGGCCCTGGGCAGCGGACTTACTGCCGACTGCACTAACCTTGAGATAGGTGAGTATGAGGACAAGAAGACCGGTAAGGTATATGAGAACCTGCTCTACCAGATACGTCCCGCATTCGGCGGCAATATTATAGCCACCATCGTCAACCCCGACCACCGTCCGCAGATGGCAACCGTACGTCAGGGTGTGATGAAGAATGAGATACTCAAGGCAGACTATAAGGGTGAGATTGTTAAACATAAGGTGGCCGATTACGTAAGCCAGGCCGATCTGGCAGTGACCGTGATAGAGCGCCACATGCAGAAACCATCACACCATCTGGACAGCGCCAGCATAGTAGTGGCCGGCGGTTATGGAATGGGCAGCCGCGAGGGTTTTGACATGCTCTTCAAACTGGCCGATGTGCTGCACGCCGAGGTCGGTGCCAGCCGTGCCGCAGTGGATGCCGGTTTTGTGGATCATGACCGTCAGATAGGTCAGACAGGTATCACCGTACGCCCTAAGCTTTATATTGCTTGCGGTATATCGGGCCAGATCCAGCACATAGCAGGTATGCGCGAGAGCAGCCTCATCATGTCAATCAACCAGGATCCCGACGCACCCATCAACGCCATTGCCGATTACGTAGTGACCGGCCGCGTTGAGGATGTGATTCCCAAACTGATCCGTAACTTAAAGGAGATTTCAAAATGAACAATTATAAGGATACCCCTGAACTCAGTGCCCGTATGCACTCTCCGCTCATGGAGCGCATAGTGGAGCTTAAGGAGAATTTCTATGCTGAGGCCGGCAAGTATGACTATGCCCCCAAGGACCTGGCCGATGCCATGGATAACTTTGACCGCGTGCTGGAACTTACCGGCAGCGTGTGCGATGAGGTGATTGCTCCCAATGCAGAGTCAGTTGACCGCGAGGGCTCACACTGCAGTGGCGGCCGCGTACAGTACTCTCAGGGTACTGCCCAGAACCTCAAGGTGATGCACCAGGCCGGTCTGTCAGGATTCGGACTGCCCCGTCAGTACGGCGGCCTGAACATGCCCGTAACCGTATTCAGCGCAGTAGGTGAGATGATCTCACGTGCAGATGCATCGTTCCAGAACGTATGGGGCCTGCAGTCATGCGCCGATACCATCAATGAGTTCGGAAGCCCCGAGCAGAAGGAGAAATACCTCAAGATGGCCAGTGAGGGTGCCACCATGTCAATGGACCTTACCGAGCCCGATGCCGGCAGTGACCTGCAGAGCGTAATGCTTAAGGCAACCGAGGATCCGGAGAACGGCTGCTGGAGACTGAACGGTGTTAAGCGCTTTATCACCAACGGTGACAGCGACATCCATCTGGTACTTGCCCGCAGTGAAGAGGGTACAACCGATGGCCGCGGTCTTTCACTCTTTATCTATGACAAGCGTAACGGCGGCGTAAACGTTCGCCGTATCGAGGATAAGATGGGTATTCACGGATCACCCACCTGCGAGCTGGTGTTCAACAATGCCAAGGCTGAGCTTTGCGGTGACCGCCGTCTGGGTCTTATCAAATATGTGATGTCTCTTATGAACGGTGCACGTCTGGGTATCGCCACCCAGAGCGTTGGCATTCAGGATGCCGCATGGCGTGAGGCTACTGCATATGCTGCAGAGCGCCGTCAGTTCGGCCGTGCCATCGACACATTCCCCGCAGTTTATCAGATGCTGGCAGTGATGAAGGCCAAGATTGAGGCTTCACGCTCACTCATGTATGAGACCTCACGCTTTGTAGACATCTACAAGTCACTTGACCAGATTGCCAAGACCCGCACACTGACCCCCGAGGAGCGTCAGGAGAGCAAGCGTTACAGCCGTCTGGCCGATGCCCTGACACCTATCACCAAGGGTATGACCAGTGAGTTTGCCAACCAGAACGCATATGACAGCATCCAGATACACGGAGGTTCAGGATTTATGCGTGACTACACCTGTGAGCGCCTGTACCGTGACGCCCGTATCACCTCAATCTATGAGGGTACCACACAGCTTCAGGTGGTAGCCGCCCTTCGTTACGTAACCAGCGGCGTATATTCACAGTACGTAAAGGATATGCTGGCTACACTGCCCGATTCAGAGAGCAAGGCCGCCATCAGCGCCATGGTTGAGAAACTGGATGCCATGACCGCCCACGTGACTGACCAGAAGGAGACCGAAATGAATGATTTCTGCGGCCGCCGTCTGATGGAGAGCGCAGCCTACTGCGTAATGAGCACCCTGCTGCTTCGCGACTCAATAGAGACTCCTGACCTGTTTGACAAGTCACTCAAGGTATTTTTGGACTACTCCCGCTCACAGGTGGACGGACATTACTCCGTAGTGATGTCATGGACTCCTGAAAGCATGGAGTATTATAAATAATGAGTAATTTTGTGCCAGGAAATTGATTCTGGTGCACAACGACAATAATGACATACTGAGAAGTGAGGCCCGTTACAGACGGCTCACGGAGACACCGGTTCCACGGCTGGTTCTGAGCCTGGCGGTGCCCACCATAATAAGTATGTCCATATCGGCCATCTACAATATTGTAGATTCATGGTTTGTGGGCCACATCAGCACTGTCGCTACGGCGGGTGTGGGTGTGGCTTTCGCA
>CACZMI010000063.1 GCA_902782245.1 uncultured Bacteroidales bacterium
GTATGCTGTCCGTCGGAATCCGCCGTGATGACGCCGCGGAACTGTGTCTTTTCCAGGATATAGCCGATGACAGCGCCAACGAGATTGGCATCGGCTATGATTATCTGCGTACCGTGGGAAAGGCGTGGGTGCTGATTGCAATGAACGTGCAGATTGACCGCATGCCGCATCTGGCCGAGGAGATTACGCTAAAGAGCTGGCCTTCAGATTTTTCGGCCCTTTATACCGAGCGTGAGTTTGAGGTGTGGAGTGCAAGCGGTGAGCGTATTATCCGCGCTTGCAGCCAGTGGATTGTGATTGATTTTGCGACGCGCCGCCCCATGCATCTTAAGGATTGTCTGCCGGAGTACGAGCCGATACACGAGAAGGTGATTCTGGAGGACCGGTTCCCAAAACTGCCGGCTCCCGAGCGCGATGATTACACCGAGCGTTTTCTGGTGCGTTACGATGATATTGACCGTAACGATCACGTTAACAACGCAATATATTCACTCTGGGCAAGCGAGAGCCTGGAGCCTCAGTACCGCATTGAGCATGTTCCTGCCGGCTTGATCATTAACTTCCGCAAGGAGGGCCTGTTTGGTGAGAAGATCCTGGTTCACACCCAGATGGACGGCGACACCTCGCTTCACAGCATCCAGGCGGTGGATGATAACCGTGAACTGGCCAGAGTGCAGTTCACCTGGCAAAAATAGTACCATTGGGGCCTGACCCCATTGGTATCATTTTGCTATTCGCCTTCCAGTTTGAATTCGTGGAAGTTGTTCTCGTCCAGTTTGAACTTGGGCGTGCAGAAGTAGATGAGTTCGGCACGGGTCAGGACGGTGTTATCGGCATCCATCAGTTCGGCCTCGATGAAGGCTACGTTGCGCATCATCTTGCTTATCTTGGCGCGGACGGTGATCTCGTCCAGATGTGAGCTGACGGGTTTGAGGTATTCCATGTTCATCTTTGAGGTGACGCCGTTGGTCTGAAGTTTGCGGCATACCACCCAGCCGGCAGTCTCGTCAATCAGAAGCGCCTGGATTCCTCCGTGCAGGGTGTTCTCCCAACTCTCATAATCACGTGTGGGTTTGAACTTGGTTACCACATAGTCACCGTCCTCATAAAACTCCAGGTGCAGGCCCTTGGGGTTGGTGGGGCAGCACACAAAACAGTTGTAACCTTCTGTGCCTATCCAAGGATTGATAATCTTTCTCATATTCAAATATTGTTAAAATGATACCATTGGGGTCAGGCCCCTTTGGTATCATTTTGGAAAAATAGTACCAAAGGGGCCTGACCCCAATGGTATCATTTTTTGTTTTTGTCTTGGTAGAGGAAGCGGCGGATCTTGTGCGTGGCGGTCTTGTTGAAGGGTTCTTTCATCACCTCCACGTCACGGATCTTGAGGAACTGGCTCACTTTGGAGTTCACGAATTCCATCACCTCCTTTTTGCGTTTCTCTATTGCCTCAAGGAACTTTTCCTGTCCCTCCAGGTCCCAGTCTATGGCGCCGTCGTTGAACTGTACCAGTGCCACGAGCTGTCCTGAGCGGCTTATCACGAGCGATTCGTTTACGTCCGATATCTTATTGATGACGCTTTCAATCTCCTCGGGGTATATGTTTTCGCCCGATGCGCCTATGATTACGTTGCCTGATCGGCCCAGGATGGAGTATCGGCCTTTCTTATCGACGGTGGCGATATCGCCGGTGCGCATCCAGCCGTCATCGGTCATCACGGCGCGGGTGCGGGCGTAATCCTTGTAGTATCCCAGCATTACGTTGGGGCCCTTTACCTGCAGCTCTCCCTGTCCGGTCTCGGGGTTGACATCGGCCAAGCGGACCTGGACCTCGAATGATGACGTTCCGGTGGTGCCCAGATGTGTGCGCTTGGGACCGGCATCGCATATGAGCGGGGCGGTCTCGGTAAGGCCGTAGCCTATTGCATATGGGAATTTGATGTTCCTCAAAAACTCCTCAACCTCGCGGTCCAACTTGGAGCCGCCAACGCCAAAGAAACGTACCCGGCCGCCAAACTGCTGCTTGACTTTCCTGCCCACCAGATAGTAGAGTATGTGCGGGAAATGTTTCTTCATGTAGCGCAGGTACTTGCTGCCAGCTATGGTGGGGAATATCTTGCCGCGGATGACCTTCTCGATGATAAGCGGCACCGACAGGATTGTGGTGGGGCGTATCTTGAGCAGCGCCTGACTCAGTATGGTGGGAGTGGGGGGCTTCTGGATGTAATAGACGGGGCAGCCGGTGGAGAGCGGATAGAGCATGCCGATGCTCATCTCGTACGTGTGCGCCAGCGGCAGGATGGACAGGAACACGTCCTTGCGGCGATAAACCTTGTGCGCGTACCACGCTTCAATCACGTTGTGGCAGAAGTTGCGGTGGCTCAGCATCACGCCTTTGGCGTTGCCGGTGGTGCCCGATGTGTATATGATGGCGGCTATATCGGTGGCATCGGGCACTTTGCTGCGTCCGTCGCAGGTATAGCTCTCGTCCAGGGCCTTTATGAGCTCAAATGTGCTTATGTCTATTATCAGATTCAGGCGGTCATATGACTCCTGACTGATTTTGGGCAGTTGCTTGCGGCTTACGAATATGGCCTTGGTCTCAGAGTGAACAAGTATATTCTCAACCTCATTGGCCGATAAATCCGGCAGCATGGGCACTGCGATGCGTCCGTGAGCGGTTATGGAGAAGAAGGCAACGGCCCAGTTGGGCATGTTCTCGGACAGGATGGCTACCTTGTCAGCGGGGTTGAGGCCGAATGTGCCGAGCAGGCCCGACAGTTGATCGGCTTTGTCACGGAACTGTGAGAATGTGTAACTGCAGCCTCCATCTACAAAGTCCGATGCAAGGCGGTCGCTGTTTACTGTTGCTGTGTATTCAAGCAGATCTGCAAGTGTTGTAAATCTGTGTCTCATTTATCTGGTAAGGTTTTTATCTGGTAAGGTAATTTTGTGGATGACGTCCTTTTAAATTCATGCTTTCGTATATCTCCTGTATTCGGCGGGTATCGGCGTTGGCATCGTCTGTAAGTTCTACCTTGCGGTCTACGGCAACTTTCTTGCGGCCCCAGTCAAAGTAGCACAGGTAGACGGGAATGTTTGCGGCCTTGGCAATGAAATGATAGCCGGTTTTCCATCGGGCTATAGGTTTGCGGGTGCCCTCGGGGGCAATTGCCAGGTGCATCAGATCGGTCTTTTCCATCTCCTTAAGTACTGAACGTACTACCGATGCGGGGTGCTTGCGGTCCACGGGTATGCCGCCGATGGCTCTCAGGATCCAGCCCAGGGGCGGGAAAAATAAGCTTTTCTTGACCATGCAGAAGGTCTTACCGCCTATTGAGACGTAGAATAGGTAGGCCACTACAAAGTCAAGCATCGATGTGTGGGGTACGCCCAGAAGTATGCATTTGGGTTCGGGGGGCAGGAAAGGGCTCGTCTCCCAGCCCCAGACTCTCAGTATCCATCCGCAGAATTTTCGCCACATAAGGTTTGTTTTTTAATAAGGCTGCAAAAGTACTCATTCACTATGGTACTTTTTGTATACTTATTATAAATGTGGTTAATAGGCTTCCCTTTGTGGCGGAATGATAATTATCACTTATATTTGTAGTAAAACTATTGCTAAACGATTTATGAGATTCTCAAAGTTCCTTTTCAAATTACCTTTTGTGTGTATTGCATTTACTAGCGCATTGTTAATAGGATGTAAAAGCGGTGACAGCCATGAGAGAGTGGAAACCACAGTCATTTACGCTCCGTTAAAGGAGAAAGTGAATCCGGACAGCCTTCCTCTGAGGTCAGTGCTATTTCAAAAAACTGATACAGTGAGACTTAAGACCGATAATCTGGAGGGATGCATTGGCGCTGTGAGAGATGTCAAGGTTACAGATGATTACATATTTGTACAATCGGCCGATGAACGTCTGCTCATGTATGGCATAAATGGAGCGTTTATCCGTCAGATAGGTCTCAAGGGACGCGGGCGAGGCGAATACACAAGTCTGCAGTCTTTTGATATCCGACCCGGTAAAGAGGAACTGTATCTGTGTGAAACTCTGGGTGATAATATACTTATCTACTCGTTCCAGGGTGAATTCCTGAGAAAGATTTCACCCGCTAACCTTTCCAATGCCTTTGCCGTAAAGGATGACGGGCATCTTCTGTTCCTGTCATTATACGGCAATACAGAAAAAGGTTATGACGGTGGCGTATATGAGGCCGATGCCGACGGAAACTATATCAAAATGATTTTCACGCTCCCAGAGTACTATATGCCAAACGATACGTATAGACTGTTTTCGCACATATCGGCCGATGAAATAGGCTGTATGGGTTATGAGGATGAGGATTATATTTACCGCATAAAAGGGGATTCGGTTTACAGACCCTACAGGATCAAGACTGACATCGTGATGGGTCCTGATGAATTGAAAAGAAGACGCAGTTACCAGGACGAGAATGCATATTACAAGGATTTGTATCATGAGACGGATAAGTTACTGACTTTTATGGTTGCAGGCGCGGGTAAAATAGCCCGAATCTATTACGATAAGGTCAACGACAGGACATACAGGTTGGTTGATTATTCTGATGTGAAACCATCACCGGAGGAGTCTTTCTCCCCGTTTACGTCGTCATATATGGGAAAGCTTATACGCGTACATGATGTTCTGAATATCCTGAGGGTTCCTGAACTTAAGGAGGCTTTCCCCGATATTACTGAGGAGTCAAATCCGGTTATACTGATTTACCAATAGCGGTTATCTGTACCAATAGCGGTTATCTGAAAGGGGGTAATACTGTCAAATGATTCCCGCCAAAGTGTCCCACACGCATCGGCCCTGTGAGCTCTGTGAGCGGCATCGGTGTGTGACACAGCCCCGAGATGAGGGGATGTCCCACGCTCATCGGCCCGGGAATACGCTCTCGCGCGGGTGGTTGTGGGACACTTTGGCGAAATTGCAACGGGATTGCAACGCATTTTGCTTGGAGGCCGATGGGTGCGCGGGGTATATTTGCAGCAAAAACTTATGGATATGAGAAAGTTTGTTTTTGCTTTTGCGGTGCTGGTTCTGGTGGGGAGCGCGTTTGCATCGGCCAGGAAGAAGAGTGATGTAGTACGGGCATCGGGCTCTGTTACTTTTAAGGTGGAGGATGTGGAGGTTGCAGGGAAGATTCTGCCGGTTACTAATGGTTTTGACCTGGGGCGGAAACTGGCGGGCGGTCCTTATCTGGATTGCAGTTTTAAGAACAAATCATTGGTGGACGGTGATGACAATCCGTTTTTCTCAATGGTTTGCCTGGCTTACGCTGAGCACAGGCCTATTGTGCTTTCGCCCGATATCATGTGGATTCTGATCTGCAACGGGTTCTCGCAGTATGTTAATAATGATCCGGATAAGTTCAGGGATTATTTGGTGAGTCATGAGGGCAAGAAGAAACTGGAAATCAGAACTAACCTTGAGACCACAACGGCCCAGAAGGTTGAAATGTTTGCTGCTCTGATTGGGGAGAATACAAAAGGTGATCTGGATGAGCTGATGACGTGTAATTTCTCAACTACGGGTATGGTGGAGCGTATGGTGTCACAGATTACGCTGATGGATGCGGTCAAGCCCTATTTTGAGTTTGTTGAGAGAATGGCAGGATGCGGTATTCCCAGCGTTACCCTTGAGGGTACTCCCGATGACTGGAAACTGCTGCGTAAAAAGACTCGCGAGCTTGGCAATTATGGAGTAAAGGAGTGGACCGACAGGCTGGACCCCATACTGAAAGAGTTTGTGGCGGCATCGGAGGGTAAGCCCAATGTGGATTTCTGGTGGGATATGGCGATCAAGGGTCGGCCCTTGGATTTTCATCTTAAGAGTGATGGTTGCATCCCTCTGTATGACGGTACAAAGTTTGACGGATGGTTCCTGGAGTTCATTCCGTTTGATTCTTTCGGTAAACGCCCCGAGAAGATTGCGTACGGGCACGATCTGCCGACTGTTATGACGAGTGTGCCTGTAATTCAGCACATTGAAGACGGTCTTGGTAATATCATCCAGACCAATTATCTGGAGGTTCGGGCCGGAATAGTGGGTCTGACGCAGGATGTGGAGACCAAGACACTGCGCCCGGAGATTGGCTGGCTGGTTAAAGATCAATATAGCGGAATTCCGATACCTCTGCGTGACCCCTCATATGTTAATACAGGCAGTGCTGATAAGCCCGATGAGACAAAAGTGGTGATATCGGGCAATAAACCATCGGCCGGGGACATCATTACCGGTAGTGTCCGTGATAAGGAGGGGCCGATGATAATGGTGAATGTTACTGAGCGTGACGGTGAGGAACGTATTGTAGCACATTGCATCAGTGATATGGAGGGGAATTTTGATTTTAAACTGGTTGATCCGGACCACTATCTGGAGATATCGTACGTGGGATATAAAACTGTCAAGACTCCTATTACCGGCACTCATTTTGAGATTACCATGTCTGAGCGTGATGACCTCCCAAAGGTGGAAATAATATCAGACAGACTAAAATGATACAAAAGGGGTCTGTCCCCTTTTGTACTATTTTTTTATCTTTGCAGACGTTTTTGAATTCTAGGTAATGAGTAAGAGTTACGAGGAGATTAATGAGAAGATCCGGAAGGGTAAGGCGGTGGTGCTGACGGCCGAGGAGGTGTCAGAGATGGCCAAGACCATGAAGCCCAAGGAGATTCTTGATAAGGTTGATGTGGTTACTACCGCTACGTTTGGCGCTATGTGCTCAAGCGGCGCTATTCTGAATTTTGGTCACGCTAATCCGCCCATACGCATGGAGAGGATTGAGATTAACGGTGTGCCGGTAAGCGGCGGCCTGGCTGCTGTGGATACGTTTGTGGGTGCTACCGATTGCAATCCGCAGAATCCCACATACGGCGGCGCACACATTATCCAGGAACTGATAGACGGCAAGAAACTGACACTGGAGGCTTGGGGTAAGGGTACTGACTGCTATCCGCGCAAGCATATCAAGACCGAGATAAGCCTCAAGACCATCAACGAGGCCATCTTGATGAATCCGCGTAACGCATATCAGAACTACAATGTGGCCGTGAACTCCACTGACCGCACCTTATATACATATATGGGCACGCTGCTGCCCCGCATGA
>CACZMI010000064.1 GCA_902782245.1 uncultured Bacteroidales bacterium
TCTTTTTTTCGTAATAGCGGCTACCAAGGTTCTTCTCAGTCAGCGCATAGTATCTGACAAGCGTATCCGGGAAGAGGTCTTTAGCCTTGAGGTATGCGTAGATGGCAGCATGATTGTTTTTCATTCTGGAATACACGCACCCTTGTGAGTACCATGCCAAGGCTGCGTGATAACTCTTGCGCCTGGAACCATAATAGTCTGTGGCGGTTATTATAAGGCTGTCTGACGAGAATGGCCTTCCCAATTCATAATCAATCTGAGTCTTAAGTATAGCATACAGTGCGTAGTCACGCTGGGATTTTGGCATAGGAAGGGACATAAGGACTGAATCAGCAGTTTGTGGATCTGTTACCAACAACTTTTCAACCACTATCAGGTCACTTTGGTAATTACTGCATGAAAAAAGGATCAAAAACCATAATATGTTCAAAATGACAAAGACTCCTCTGCTGACCCTCATAACTATGACGTTTTTGTATACAAATTAAATAAATATATTTATAGGCAGTTGAATAGTTTCCTATAAACATCAAGACTCATTGCTCTTGTGTCACATTTTAGGGTCCCATACAGGACGGACAGATTGACCATAGGAGCGGTCTCCTTGATAGGAACTTGCTACACTTAAAGGGAAAATCAGACTAAATGCTCTGTAACATCCTCTTAAATCAAGATTGCAAGTCCAGTAACATCCGCAATAACCTTCTCCGTATAACTTATTGCCAGTACGGAATCCACCAGCAGGCAAGAAAATGAAACGATCCGTGTATCCAGATATTTTACTGGAAACCTTGAATCCTTTTACGCGCTTCAGCGTTGTCCATTCCCAAGTACAATTTTCTATCAGTTCTTGTATTTCTGTAAATGAAGGAATACGCCATGCGCCACCCCAATCTACATGTGCAACATCATCTTCTGGTTTTAAATATTTGTGATTATCTACCCGACCTCTTAAGCTGTCTGTATTGTATTTTGTAAACTTCACGTCATCAGAATTATTACCATCTTGCCAAAATTTATAACTCTTCCATGTAAAATAATAATATTTTTCCTTGGTCTCACCCCAAGCATAGTAAATGCCACGCTGGTGAGGTTTTTTAGCGCCGACATTACAAGTAGCCCATTTAACACTGAGTCCCAAATCAACACATTCATGCCCATTCTCTATATCTACATAAGACTGTGGGCTTATCGAAAGAGGGAATAGTATTGAAATAATAATTATCTTTATCCTTAACCCCATTCCTCTTTTAAGCGACATAACTAATTGTTTTGTTTACAAACATAGGTGCAATATGCCATAAAAAGGTTGTGGAGTGTGGGACAAAAACGGGACAAATGCCGTTTGCCTCATGTTTGGCGCGTGATAATAAGCAAAAACCGCTACTTCCGTTTCCTGATTGCATCGGCAGTTACGTTACCCCAAAGCTCTGCAACCAGTTCATTCGTAAAGTGATATGTAGGCCAGAGCTAAGGAATGAGCAGGGAGGAGTCACCGTAGCTGAGGAAACGGAAACCGTGGCTCAGGGCATAGCGGTAGATGGTTTTCCAGTCGCCGTTTACAAAGGCCGATACCAGCAACAGCAGGGTACTCTGGGGCTGGTGGAAATTGGTAACCATCATCTTGACTATGTGGTACTTGTAACCCGGCGCAATGATTATCTGAGTGCTTGTCTTGAGCACATCCATATTGTGGCGGCTCAGATAGTCCAGTATATGCTGCAGAGCATCTACCGAACTCATTGTAGGATTTGTCTCATAAGGAGTCCACTGCTTGACATGCATATCATCCTCAGTGGCATCAGGATGGGTACTCAGATAGACGCCAATATAGTAGAGGCTCTCCAGAGTGCGGACCGATGTGGTACCCACAGCAATGGTCTGGCCGCCGTGAGCAATCAGCTTCTCAATGGTGGAGCGCTTTACGGCAATGAACTCGGTATGCATTTCATGCCCGCTTATCTCCTCCGATTTGACCGGACGGAAAGTACCCGCACCCACATGAAGTACCCGCACCCACATGCAGAGTCAGTTCCTCACGGTCAATGCCATGTGCATCAAGGTCCTTAAGCACACGCTCCGTAAAATGAAGTCCTGCAGTAGGAGCCGCCACGCTACCTTTAATCTTGGAATATACGGTCTGGTATGTAGTCTTGTCACTCTCCTGCGATGCCCTATTCAGGTATGGAGGAATAGGAATCTCACCCGCAGCCTCAAGCAACTCAGCCCAACTTACACCACCGTCCCAACAGAAGTCAATCCTGTGACTGGTTCCATGCAGAGGACCGCGACGAGCCTCAAGAGTTATTGTCTTATCGCCTATCTGAACAGTATTGCGCAGTACGGGAGTATCCTCCTTCCACCGCTTAAGGTTACCCACCAGGCAGTACCAGCTACAGCGCTCAGTCTGAGTGAACATAACCTGATAGTCCGACGGATCAGCCGGCTCCAAAAGGAAAATCTCAATCAAAGCCCCCGTAGATTTAGGCCCACCCGTAGCCTCCTTGCGGAAATGAAGACGGGCCTGAATAACCTTGGTGTTATTGAACACCATCATTGCCCCCGCCGGCAAATATTGTGGAAGATTACGGAATACATCATGGCTAACCTCCCCCTGCCTGTACACCAACAGCTTTGAACTGTCCCTCTCAGCCAAAGGAAACTTAGCAATCCGCTCATCCGGCAAAGGATAATTAAACTCACTAATCTTAATATGTTTTACGCTCTCTTCCATTTCCAGGTGCAAAGTTAACAAGAATTTAGTCCGCAACTGCAAGTGTGAACACACTAACTCTCAAGTTCGGAATATTGGCCTCCATAACGTCAATAAGAGAGCATAAGGTAGCACCGGTGGTAATCACGTCATCAACCACCAGCACATGTTTCCCCGCCAACAGTGAGGGATCAGTAACTTGAAACAAATCCTGAGCATTGTTCCAACGCTGGTATTTGCCCAATCCGGCCTGTTTGGAATGCTCATTGACACGCTTGACGGCATTATTGATTATGGGCAGACCGGTAGCCTGTCTGATACCCTTGGCTATATAGGTGCATTGGTTATATCCGCGTTTCATCTCTTTCCAAAAGGTAATAGGCATGGGAACAATACAGTCTACTCCTTCAAAGAAGCCCTTTTCCTTGAGTTCCATTGCACCCGTTCTCGCCAGCCAGGTTCCCACACTGGGATGCCTCCAGTATTTGAGATGAAACAGGATGTTGCTGTAGGTGCTGTCCTTGTCGTAGTGAATAAGAGAGGCGGCACGAACCAGACTGTGCTGGCCAAGCAGCATCCGCTCGGTAGGATTTATAGACTTCATATCATACTCCACGCGCGGCATACCAAGAAAGCAGGATATGCATAGTTCCTCTTCGGAAGGGTCAAGCCTGCGTCCGCAAACTTTGCAATAATGGGGGAACAGGAATTCAAACAGAATTCTCACAAGACCGGGACGACGGATTTGACCATCCCGGCAAACAGGATTTTTCATATGATGCGGTTTATTCAGGTAAATCAGACAGATCAAGCACCTTTCTGACAAGTGCCGGCTCATATCCGCGTGAGCAGACGGATTTCATGGTTTTCATCTTACGCTCATATTCAGTGGCACCCTTGGTCTGGCGGTAACGTGAGGCAACGACATCCTTGAGGGCCGTCATATACTCATCCTCGTCAATACGGGACAGAGCCTCATCGGCCACGCCAGAAGGGATGCGTTTCTGCCATAGAGCCTGGGCAATCTTAACCCTCCCCCACTTGGCAAACCGCACCTTGTCATGGACAAAGGCAGCGGCATAACGGGATTCATCAACATAGCCCTCCTTTACAAGATGTTTAAGGATTCTCTCAATGTCCGGCTTCTCGACACCATGCCGTTCCAGCATGGCCCCAACTTCCTGGCAGCAGTGCTCGGCCCCCGAGCAGTACCGCTCGGCAAGTGTCTTTCCTTCAGATTCAGTCATAGTATAGCTTTTATCATTCGTGGTTTTCCAAATATATCATTGCGGACCTCAACATCACGGTAGCCCGCACCCATAAGCATATCCTTCATCTCCTCTACCAGGAGGGGATTGATCTCAAAATAGAGCCTTCCGCCCGGATTAAGGGCCCGATGCCCGAACTCTGCAATAGCCCTATAGAAAAGAAGGGGATCAGTGTCCGATACAAACAGGGCCAGGTGAGGCTCATAATCCAGCACAGTATCCTCCATCTGAGCCTTCTCAGACTCCATTACATAAGGCGGATTGCTCACAATCACATCAAACCTGTAATCCGGTTCAGCCTTGAGAATATCCACCTTGCGGAATTCAACCTCAGTGCCGTTAAGGCGGCTGTTCTCACGGGCCACCTCAAGGGCACCGTCACTGATATCCCACCCCTGCACCTTCCAACCCGCAAGACGGTGAGCCAGGCTTATGGCAATGCATCCGCTGCCGGTGCCCACATCCAGTAATGAGCCTTGGGATTCTGCATCCTGAGCCATCCAATCTACAAGTTCCGCAGTCTCGGGACGCGGTATAAGGACCCGCCCATCGACCCTGAAAGTCAGTCCGCAGAAAGGTGTTGAACCTATCACATACTGCAAAGGCTCGCCTTTGGCCAAACGCGCCAAAGCATCATCCAGTTTTTCTGTATTCGCGGAAAGTTTCTCTTTAGTATAAAAAGAGACGGCACTGATGCCCAGATACTCCAGACACAGTGCCTTCTTTATCGATTCAAGCTCTGCCGCAGCATACCGGCCGCCCAAAGCGTCATCTATGCGCTGCAGAATCGCTCTCATGGTTACGCTATCTCAAGTGCCACCTTCATCATGTTGGTAAAGCTGCTGCGACGCTCCTCGGTCGATGCATACTTGCGGTGAACCAACTGGTCCGATATGGTGCAGATGGTAAGCGCCTTCTTGCCCGATGCCGCGGCATTGATATAGAGTCCGGCCGATTCCATCTCGACTGCCTTCACTCCGAACTTGCCCCATTTCATCTGCTTGTCAGACTCATCGTAGAACACATCGGCACTGTATATATTGCCCACCTGAAACGGGAAACCGTTCTCACGGGCCACACGTGCGGCGCTCTCCAGCAAACCGAAATCGGCAATAGGTGCAAACCTGGCGGGAAATCCGTACTGATGTCCGTAATCTGAGTCAGTGCAGGCAGCCTGTGCAAAGAGCATATCGCCAATTTTCATGTCGGCAGTCAGGGCACCGGCCGTACCTACCCTGATGATGTTCTCCACATCAAAGAAGTTGAACAGTTCATAAGAGTAGATACCTATTGATGGGATACCCATTCCGTGACCCATAACCGATACACGCTTGCCCTTGTAAAGACCGGTGAATCCCAGCATTCCGCGAACTTCATTAAAGAGTTTGGGCTCCTCCAGATACTTCTCGGCAATGAACTTGGCACGGAGAGGGTCTCCGCACATTATCACAGTCTTGGCTACATCATCATACTGCGCTGCGATATGAGCCGTGGGGGTGTCTTCTCTACTCATAAGCCTTATATTTTTTCCTCGAGTGCCGGTGAAACCAGGCAACCCTCTATGTAATCAATCTTTTTTACCGGACCGGCAGCGGGAGCCACTATAACCTTGTGTCCCTCAGTGCTTATACGGCCCTCAGCAAACCACTGCAGTGCCTGCGGGAAAATACGGTGCTCCATGCGGTGTATCTGAGCCTCAAGTTCATCGACGGTACCGTTTACCGGTACGCCGGCCTGGATGATAACGGGACCTGCGTCCAACTCCGGAGTAACCAGATGGACCGAGCAACCGGTTATCCTTACTCCATGCTCGTATGCATCAACTATTGCCGTAGCACCCTTAAAGCTGGGCAGCAAAGCCGGATGCAGATTAAGGATACGGCCTTCGTATGCATTCACGAATACCTCACTTAGTATCCTCATCCAACCCGCCAGAGCAATGGTATCAACATCATACTTCTTAAGGGCCTCAACCACCAGAGCATCATACTCAGCACGGTTCCTGTGTCCCTTGGATGGTATTATCTCCACGGGAACTCCCAACTTATGAGCACGCTCAATCACACCCGCATCCTCCTTATTGGTAAGCACTACCTTTACATCGGCATCCAACCTACCCGCACGCACAGCCTCAATGATAGCCTGCGCGTTTGTACCATTGGCCGATGCCAGTATCGCTAACTTTATCATAGTCACAAAGGTACACAAAAAAGGCGCGCAAATAATCATCGCGCGCCTTTTTTCAATTATCTTATAGGATTACATCATTCCGTCCATACCTCCCATTCCGGGATTCATTGCAGGCATAGGTTTGTCTTCCTTCTTCTCTACGATAACGCACTCGGTTGTCAGGAACATACCTGCAATAGAGGCGGCGTTTTCAAGAGCCACACGTGTAACCTTGGCGGGATCAACCACACCGGCCTTTACCAGATCCTCATAGCGGTCATAGCGGGCGTTGTAACCAAAGTCACCCTTGCCCTCCAGAACCTTCTGAACTACTACAGAGCCCTCCTTACCAGCGTTGAACACAATCTGACGCAGAGGCTCCTCGATGGCGCGGCGGATAATCTGGATACCGGTCTGCTCATCGGCATTGTCACCCTTCAGCTTGTCAAGAGCGCTGATTGAGCGGATGTAAGCAACACCGCCACCGGCTACGATACCCTCCTCGATTGCGGCACGGGTAGCGCACAGAGCATCATCAACACGGTCCTTCTTCTCCTTCATCTCGGTCTCAGAGGGAGCACCTACCTTGATTACTGCAACACCGCCTGACAGTTTGGCAAGACGCTCCTGGAGCTTCTCCTTGTCATAGTCACTTGTGGTGGTCTTGATCTGAGCCTTGATCTGAGCTACGCGGTCAGCGATCTTGGCCTTCTCTCCCTTACCGTTAACGATAGTGGTGTTGTCCTTGGTGATGGTAATCTTCTCGGCTGTGCCAAGCATATCCATTGTAGCCTGCTCCAGCTTAACGCCACGCTCCTCGCTGATTACGAATCCGCCGGTCAGGACTGCGATATCCTCAAGCATCTCCTTACGACGGTCACCGAATCCGGGTGCCTTGACGGCGCAGATCTTAAGACCTGAACGCAGACGGTTTACAACCAGTGTGGTCAGAGCCTCTGAGTCAACATCCTCGGCAATAATAAGCAGAGGACGGCCGCTCTGTACTGCGGGCTCCAGGATAGGAAGCAGATCCTTGAGGTTTGATATCTTCTTGTCATGGATAAGAATCAGAGGATTCTCCATAACGCAGTTCATCTTCTCGGTATCGGTTACAAAGTATGATGACAGGTAACCGCGGTCAAACTGCATACCCTCAACAACGTCGATGTATGTGTCACGACCCTTGGCCTCCTCGATGGTGATTACACCGTCCTTTGAAACCTTCTGCATGGCCTCGGCAATGTGCTTACCAATCTCGGCATCGTTGTTGGCCGATATGGTAGCAACCTGCTCAATCTTGTCAAAGTTGTCACCGACTGCCTTTGACTGCTTCTTGATGTTCTCAACAACAGCTGCAACGGCCTTGTCGATACCGCGCTTAAGGTCCATAGGATTGGCACCGGCGGTAACGTTCTTAAGACCTACGTTCACGATGCTCTGAGCCAGAACGGTAGCGGTGGTTGTACCGTCACCTGCATCCTCACCGGTCTTGGAGGCAACGCTCTTGACCAGCTGAGCGCCTGTGTTCTTGAATGAATCGGCCAGCTCAATCTCCTTGGCAACGGTAACACCGTCCTTGGTAATCTGGGGAGCACCGAACTTCTTCTCTATGATAACGTTGCGGCCCTTAGGTCCAAGTGTAACCTTGACTGCATTTGCAAGCTCGTCAACACCCTGACGCATAAGGTCACGGGCATCCATATTGAAAAGTATCTCTTTTGCTGCCATAATTGTATCTCCTTATTATTTTTCAACCACTGCCAGAACGTCGCTCTGACGCATAATCAAGTATTTCTCAC
>CACZMI010000065.1 GCA_902782245.1 uncultured Bacteroidales bacterium
TCCTTTTAGGGTGCGGTCCATCACGGCCCGCATCCCGCCATCCGGTGCGCTGAATCTTCACCGCAATTCTTGCAAATACCAGTGATAATCCCTTAATTTGCAAAACATAATAACCTTTTCTAAACGTTATGAAACCCAAGACTGCCAAGCGCATATACAACATCAGCTTCATTATTATGATCCTGTCAATTCTCGGCATCGTTACAGCAGCGCGTTATTCTTATGCCACAGATCCGGATCCAATAATAGAAATCTGCGTCGCAATAGGACTAATCAGTTTAATAACACATGTTTGGTTGCGCCGCGTCAAGACTGATTGGCAGGATGCAGACTCAGACCAAGCTGGTAAGTAGCCCACAATCCCCCTCGCGGGCGTATCATCAGGACCATATCATTCTGCAGGTTTTCCCTGGCCGTCCGTGAACGTGGCCACGTTCATCATTCCGCTTCAGGATTGCCGCATAGTTCCGTTCCAGCCGCACGCTTCCATTCCGTACGGTCAGGGTACCGTGGCTAACGTAAGTGGGCACTCCACGTTGCCAAAATTCGGCCACGTCCGTTACATACTCATCATAGTCTGCAACAAACGCCACGGTACGCAGCCCGTACTCCATTCCAGTGCACGGCTTCCACTTCACCATCCGTCAGTCCTTCCGCTCCATCATGCCCGCGTCACACGTCCCCAGACCGCCTGCCTCAGCGCGCTTAGCAGCAGGGTGCGCTTTGCCCGGCGTGCCAGGCACAGTGGGCATTCCGTGAGCAGTCCTCCATTCCGTTACGGCCGAGGTCCACGGCCAAGGCTGTGGACCACGAGCCTTCACTACACTCCAGCCTGCACACTCCAGCCCACAGAGCCCGTCCCGCCTACAGTCTGCGTATCAGAAACAGCATCAGGCGGTCCGGCCGCCCTCGCGGAATCGCTTACGCTCCCGCTCAGGCACTTACCGAATGAGGTACGGAGGTGGTACGGATGAGCCGTCCATGAGTATAAGACTTGTAGAGTTTCCATCCCAGGTGGTACCTGGTATCAGCATACCTGCTATAATAGTCCTTCAGACCCTCCACAGTTGCCGTATTTACGTGCATCTGTAGGGGAGTGGGCCATATATCCAAATCTCACAAACCACCGCCACAGCTAAAACATCGCACCTTCGGACAAAAGACGCACGCACATAAACCCGCCACACACCTGGATTACATGAACCACGTACGCTTTCAAACCCACCATCGCTCCGGTACAAATGATCTTCCTACGCAATCGAATCATCGATTGCTCCGGTATCGCTGAGTTCCGCACGCTTTAATACCAGGCACACAGCCGGCACGGATGTAACACGTACGCTTTGAAACCAGAATCGCACCCGCTACAAACCTGCGGCGAGCGCTTTCACTACCGCCACACATGAAAATCGAACCGGCACATAGCCGCTATCAACCTGAGTCGGACCTAAATCGGCCGCTTTCAGATGAACTACGTACACAACATGGTTCCCGTATCAGTTCAAATACGTATATTTGGCTCCGTTAAACCAACTTACGCCTCAATATGGGTTATAAAGAAGAAGCTATAGAATGCGTCAAGGATTGTGTCCTCCCGTTACACAAGCAGATCTACGCCAAGTATAACGGCGATTTTGACAGGATTTACTCCGAAGGATACAACAGCCGTTCCTATCAGGGCAGGGTCATCACGCCAGGCCTGGAATATGAACTCAGTTATCTGGAATGCTCGTGTCCCAAGGTAAAATGTGGACTTCGCACCAATCCCGAGCAATGCGAGTGCTCCCGTCAGAGTATTCTCTACATTCTCTCCCAGCTTGAGCCAGCCAGCCAGTTCCAAGTCCGGATTGTGAACACCATACTCCGAGGTGGTGACCGCTGCACATTCAGGATAACCAGGCATACCGGTGAAAACAAGTGAGAGCTTGCACTGGTTTTTCGTACCTTTGTATAGTAACACTAACACCATGAAACCATGCCCAAATTCCATCCCACACCCATAATCCAGGACTGCTGGTCCAGCATAGGCAACATCACCTTCTACCACCGTAACGGCCAGTGCTTCTATAAGCGCAAGCCCTATACTCAATATCGTGGTACCGCAGCCCAGCTGAATCAGGCTCAAGTCCATCACCGAGCCATCCTTGCCTGGCAGCAGCTGCCGCATGCTGTCCAGCTGCAGTGGCGAGAACTGGCCAAATCAGTCCCGTCCCACCGGCCGCCGTACGATGACAACCACCATATCAGCGGCTACAACCTTTTTGTCAGCGCCTATCACGGCTTCGCCCAGCTGGGCCGTGAACACGTCCCGGTACCACAGCCATATCCGCAGTTCCCCTCAGCAGCCCTTGAGGTTCTGGAGATAACACCTTCTACTGGAGTAGGTGACTCCGTAACCATCCGCTGCCGCCTAACGCTGGCCACCACCGTAAACCCTGACCGCTGGCACCTCTCAGCCCGCATCCAGCTAACCGTCCCCGGCATGGGCTCAGACCCCAGCAAGATGCGCTCTTACATGCCCGCTTCCGCAGGCCCTGTTGAGATAGGCCAGACCACCAGCACCCGTGACCTGACCTTCAACCTCACACAAAAGGGACAGTCCCCACTGTGTTCCCACATCCGTTACCGTCTGATAGATGAGCTTACAGGATATAGAAACAATTGGCAAAGATTACCTCACTAACGCCTTTCCTTTTCACAAAAATCCCTATCTTTGGGTTATTAAAAGTCTGTCACAATATTGTAGAATATGAAATATATCAGACTGATGCCCCTGTTCGCTTGTTTTATCCTCCCCTGGGGCCTGCATCGCATACAGGCGCAGTCCGGCACATCAGCAGGCATGGCGCTGCATCAGGTCTTCCTTGACAACATAAGCGGAACCATCAATGCCGACAGCCCTGTTACAGCCACCTTCACAATCCGTGACACTGTCAGTGGCACACGTGACCGGTACCGTTGCCTAGTAACCTGGCGCGGCTCAACCTCTATACTGTATGACAAGAAATCCATGAAGATAGCCTTCATCAATGATGAAACTGATTCAGAGCGTGATGTCCTCCTGCCTGGACTTGGGCGTACAGACAGCAAGATCAATCTTGATGCAGCCAGTGTTGACCGTTCTCATATACGCAACCGCATAGCCATGGAACTGTTCAACAGCTACTCGCGCCTGCCGTATGCCACAGAAACGGATGGCCGTCACGGCATAACCGGCACATACGTGCAGGTGTGGACCGATGGCCGCTACAGCGGTCTTTACTGCATGACAGACCGTGTTAACCGCAAGCTGCTTGGAGTCAAGAAGACTAAAGACTCACAGGTAAGGGGTGTCATCTACAAGTGCAAGTCATTCGGTAGCGGCTGCTTCCTTAAGACTGATGGCACCCAGCCTCAATCAGGCGACAGCTCATGGAACGCCTGGGAGGTCAAATATCCCAATCAATATCCTGCCCATGTGTGGGACCCCTTGTGTCAGCTCATGGATGTCCCATGGGACACCACCCCTGATCAAGATTATCCGGACCTGGTCCGTCAGCACTTCTATTGGGATAACCTGGTTGACCTGTATCTGCTTACCCTTGTGGCAGGCGTGGCCGATATGGGCTATAAGAACAGCTATCTCAGCCTGCAGGACTTCACCGCCGCACAACGCTTCATCATCACCCCATGGGATATGGACCACAGCTTCGGCGCAACCTATTGCGGTGTTCCGCTCATTGATGTCAACACGCTTATGGGCCAGTCCAACTGGAGCAAGGTCATTCCGTTCAGGCGGCTGTTGCAGAACCCCGACCTGGGCTTTGTCACGGCGCTTGCCAACAGGTGGGCGCAGCTGCGTGACGGAGTGTTGTCAGTCAATAACGTATCAGAGCTCATCTACGGTTACGCTGATTTGTTTGATAGTACCGGGGCGTGGCAGAATGAGCGTGACACATGGAACTACAACCCTGTCACACTTGGAGAGACCGCCCGTGATGAGGCTGATTATATGGTCCAATGGTACAGTGCCAACCACCAGCGTCTTGATGAACTGCTTACGCCATACATCACCGGCGTCATCAGCCCGGTTCAGGATGATGCCTCTAACCCCGTCTATGACATGCAGGGCCGGTATGTAGGCCAATATCCTTACTTTAACTCCAAAGGCCTGTACATTCAGGGCAACAAAAAAACACTTGTCAGATGAAACGTATCCTTTCTTCCGTCTTATCCCTGCTGCTGGCACACCTCATGTATGCACAGCATGCGGTTGACCTGGGGCTCAGTGTCTTATGGGCTGACCGCAACGTCGGAGCCGACAGCCCCGGCTCTCCCGGCATCTTTGTATCGTGGGGGGAACTGGAACCCAAGAGTGAGTATCTCATGTCAAACTACCGCTTCTGTACCGGCGATTTCTGCTCACCAACCAAATACTACGCCTATAATCCTGACGAGGTCCTCACTGTGCCCGACGGCAAGACCGTTCTTGAACCGGATGATGACGTGGCAACCGTGATGATGGGCAGCAGCTGGCGTACTCCTCTCTACGATGAACTGATGGAGCTGACCAGGGAATGCCAGTGGAATTGGGTAGAAGATGACCCCAACCCGGGCTACCGTGTCACAGGCCCTAATGGCAATTCCATCTTCCTGCCTGCGGCTGGCATCTATACAGGCTCCAGACACATGCTCGGCGGCCAAGAGGGCTACTATTGGTCTTCCCAAAGCCTTTTCGTGCCCGATAATGCCTATTGCCTGCGCTTCACCCCGCGTCTTATAGCACATACCAACTTCAAGAGCACCCGCCGTTTCAACGGCTGCACTGTCCGTGCGGTCTGCAATCGTCCATAACTCTCAAATTATAACCGTGCCGCCCTCCTCAGGATCCGCATACACTTCCAGCGTATAGGTCTCGTCACTCTCGCATACCGGGTAGATATCCCAGTCAAAGTTCTCGGTCATCACAAACCGGCGGGTGGGATTGGTGTTGGCCATGTCATCACTCCAGCCCACAAAGTGAGATGAATAACGATATACGCACCGCATGGAAATTTCTGTGATTTCCGTGCTTTCTGCGTGACATAATTCCCTACCTTTGGAATTGATAATGGCACTAATATATCAGGTGATGATGTTGGTTGGGGCGATGGCTATGACCTTATTTATAAGGTTGATGGAACAGTGTATAAAACCATTTCCTTAGAAGGAGCAAGTGAGCAGTTATTCAAGAAGTAAATAATTTAAAAGTCAGAAAGATGATGAGAAAAATCATGCAATGGATGGTGGCTGCCACCCTGACAAGCAGCCTCTTTGTATGGACATCCTGTTCGAACGATGACAATGCGGTG
>CACZMI010000066.1 GCA_902782245.1 uncultured Bacteroidales bacterium
ATCTGTGCGGCATCCTTGCCCAGACCGTTCAGGATAACGCGCAGGGGCTGCTTGCGAACCTTATCGGCCTTAGCGGCAATCTTGATGGCACCCTCAGCGGCAGCGAAACTCTCGTGACCGGCCAGGAATGCAAAGCACTGTGTCTTCTCAGAGAGCAGACGGGCAGCCAGGTTACCGTGACCAAGACCTACCTTACGGTCATCGGCTACAGAACCGGGAATGCAGAAACTCTGAAGGCCGATACCGATGTTCTCGGCAGCCTTAACAGCGCTCTTGTCACCGGTCTTCTCACCCTCCTTGAGAGCGATGGCGCAACCTACAACGTAAGCCCACTTGGCGTTCTCAAAGCAGATAGGCTGAGTCTCCTCACAAGCCTTGTAAGGATCGATGCCGTAGCTGTCACAAATCTTGTTAGCCTCTTCAATTGAGGAGATTCCATGCTCGTTAAGAGCAGCGAGGATCTGCTTCATGCGGCGATCCTGTGATTCGAACTTTACTTCTCTAATCATAGTAGTATCTCCTTATTCTTTACGGGGGTCAATAATCTTAACTGCACCGGCCTCCTTGCTGAAGCGTCCGTAGGTTGAAGTAACCTTCTTCAGAGCCTCGTTGGCATCGGTACCCTTCTTAATCTCATCCATGAGCTTACCGAAGTTGATGAACTCATAACCGCAAACCTGATCGTCCTTGTCAAGAGCGATGCGGTTTACATAACCCTCGGCCATCTCAAGGTAGCGAACACCCTTGGCCTTGGTGCCGTACATGGTACCTACCTGGCTGCGCAGACCCTTACCAAGGTCTTCCAGACCGGCACCTACAATCAGACCACCCTCTGAGAAAGCGCTCTGTGAACGGCCGTAAACGATCTGCAGGAACAGCTCGCGCATGGCGGTGTTGATAGCGTCGCATACCAGGTCAGTGTTCAGAGCCTCAAGCAGAGTCTTGCCCTGCAGGATCTCGGCAGCCATAGCGGCTGAGTGAGTCATACCTGAACAACCGATAGTCTCAACGAGAGCCTCCTCGATGATACCGTTCTTGATGTTCAGAGACAGTTTGCATGCACCCTGCTGGGGAGCGCACCAACCAATACCGTGGGTATAGCCCGAGATATCCTTGATATCCTTGGCCTTGATCCACTTACCCTCTTCCGGGATGGGAGCGGGACCGTGCTGAGGACCTTTCTGGACCACGCACATGTTTTCAACTTCTTTTGAGTAAATCATAAATGGAATATGGTTTTTTATGATGATTTCTTAACAGGATGCAAAAATACTCTTTTTTCGTTTTTAATAAGCAGAACTTGTGTTATCTTTAATAAATTTGCAACTGAATAATTGAAATCAGAGACAACTATGAAAAGAAACATCTTCAACTCAATACTTGCCGCCCTCACCGTGTCGGCACTTGTTCTGTCTTGCGATCCTATCGAACCGGCCTCTTATACAGAGAATTTCTATCGTATCGCCACAGTAAACTGTGTTAACGGCAAGGCATCGCTCAAGTTTGATTACACCGGCGAGAACTACAGCATAGACAATTTCAAGACGCAGAAAGACCTGGACAGGTTTGAACTGAATCACGGTGACCGCATAATTGCCGGTCTGCAGTACTACGCAGTAAACGGTATGGGTAAGGTCACCATCCAGAGCGCCACCGCATATCCCGTCATCAAACTTGAGGAGTCACGCCCATCGGACACTCTGAACTATGACTTCCTGTTCAACGTACTGACTCTCTGGGATGTCAAATACCCCGCCATCTGGGCTGCCGGCCATCTGGTAAACCTGGCGCCCATCTACTATGTGCCCAAAGAGACAAGTCCCCGTGACTTCTACCTCTACCCCATGCAGATGAACAAGGATACCCTGGAACTCCGCATGTACTCATACATCCCCGACAATGACCTGGCCATTCGCGGTTACGGCAGCGCGTCACAGTCATGGCTCTGCTACGATATAGCCTCCTTAAGGGATTCCGTGGCCGATGCCGCCGAACTCAATCACCGCAAGCAGATACTCAGTGACATAGAGAAACTCAACAAGGATTCAATCATGATTCACATATTCCAGCCCGATACCCTTCGCGGTATGCTGGATACCATCTACTATGAGCGCTATCCCAAAGTTTCCGTATCAATCAAGGTTCCTTTTGATTTCTGATTCCCATAGATGGCCAAGCGTACAGCCTCCAAGAGCGTAAACATAAAGAACAAGCGGGCATCGTTTGACTACGAGCTGCTTGACACCTGGACAGCCGGCATTGTGCTCACCGGAACCGAGATAAAATCCATCCGTGACTCAAAAGCCAGCCTGGCCGACAGCTACTGCACGTTCATAAACGGAGAGCTCTGGGTAAAAGGCATGCACATAGCCCAGTACGCATTCGGCTCCTACAACAACCATGAGGCCAAGCGCGACCGCAAGCTCCTGCTCACCAAGAAGGAACTCCGCAAGCTGGCGGCCGACAGCAAGAACCCCGGCTTCACCATCGTCCCCACCCGCCTCTTCATAGGCGACAAAGGTCTGGCCAAACTCGTCATTGCCCTTGCCAAGGGTAAGCACGAGTATGACAAGCGCCAGTCAATCAAAGACAACGAAGATAAGCGGGAGATAGCCCGCGCGTTCAGCGTTTCGCGGTAAGCATCACGGCATGAACAGCCTGGAGCCAGCCCTGCATGTTTTTGATGCGTTCTTCGGGCTTCATTTCCGGCAGGCAGATTTCACTGATCTTGCGGACCTCCCTGATCTGATTGACCGAGGTAAAGACTCCGCAGGCGCAGCAGTTAAGAATTGCTGAACCTAAGCCCGATGCCTCCTCCAATCCCAGACGCTTTACGGGGAAGCCCAGGATATCGGCCTGGAACTGCATCAGGAAATCGTTCTTGGCAGACTCGCCATCTATGCAGAGTTCGCGCAGCGGAGTGGTGAGTCCGCGCATGGCCAGTTCTACGACATCGGCCACCTGATATGCGATTGATTCTATTGCGGCACGTACCACATGAGCCTTGGTGGTCTGCATGGTCAGTCCGGTAATCATGGCCTTGGCATCGGGCACCCACCAGGGTGAACCCAGTCCGTTGAACGCCGGCACAAAATAGACGCCGCCGTTGTCCGGAACGCTCTGTGCCAATGTCTGAGTATCATCGGCCGAATCCACCAGACGCAGGTTATCGGTAATCCAGTCCAGGACCGCACCCGATGAATGCACGTGCCCCTCAACCACGTAATAGTTGTGGTCAAACATGGAGTAGCCTATGGAGCAGACCATGCCGTTGGGTGCCGGAACCGGCTTCTCGCCAACGTTGAACATGACCGATGAGCCAGTACCGTATGTGGTCTTGCCCTCACCCGGCTCAAAGCACAACTGTCCCACCAGAGCACCGTGTGAATTACCCAGCACGCCTGCAATCTGCACCGGTTTGGGCAGCAGGCCCTCTATATCGGTCTCACCGAACACGCTGTCCGACGGTTTGGTCTCGGGCAGCATCTGGGCGGGGATGGTGAACACCCTCAGTATATCGGGATCCCACTCCAGGGAGTTGATGTTGAAGAGCAGGGTGCGGGATGCGTTTGAATAATCGGTCACGTGGTTCTTGCCGCCGGTGAGTTTCCAGATAAGCCACGTATCGATGGTACCCATCAGGATATCACCCTTCTCGGCACGTTCCCTTACGCTCTGGATGTTGTCCAGAATCCATTTTACACCGCTTCCGCTGAAATATGTATCGGGAATAAGTCCTGTGCGTTCCTTTATGGTAGCCTCGTAGCCTTTGTCAATCAGTTCCTGGCAGAAGCATGCGCCGCGGCGGCACTGCCACATTACTGCCGGATAGACAGGCTTGCCCGTATTCTTGTCCCACAGCACAACTGTCTCGCGCTGGTTTACCATTGAAATTGAGAACTCGTTGCCCTCAAACGGGGGCAGTTCCAACTGCTTTATGGCAGCCACGGTATTTGCGTAAATCTCCTCGGCATCGGCCTCAACCCAATCCTGGCGGGGATGGCTTATCTTGTGAGGGATTATCTTATGGTCTATAAGATTGAGTTTCTCATCGAACAGCAGCGCCTTTGATGATGATGTGCGCTGGTCAATTGTGATTATGTATCTCATTACTTGTTGTTGTCAGCTAGTTTTTCAATCGCCCGGAACAGCTGTTCCTGGTTTTTGTACTCGTTATATTTACGGTTGACGCGCTTTACATAGTTAAGTGTCTCGGTAGCGTCAAAAGAGCCGTATTGGCATACGCTGTCGTTATAGACCTCGGGGTCTTTCAATGACGCCAGAACCGGACTCAGGCTGTTCCAGTTGTATCGGTTGATACCATTCTTGCGAGCTATCCTCATAGCGTCAAAGATATGGTTTGAACCGCCGTTGTAACTGCCCAGAATATAGTTCATCCGCTCTCTTTCATTGATGAAACTGAACAGGCTGCCCAGATCATCAATATATTTAACGGCCACCATGATATCAAGTTCCACGCTCTGTGCCAGCGTATCGGCCACACCCATCTTGGCAAGCAGATGCCGGTATGTCGAGGGCATTATCTGCATCAGACCCTGTGCGCCGCGGTATGAGCGTGCGGTGGTATCGAACTTGGATTCAACGTATGCAATGGCAGCAAGCATCTTCCAGTCACAGACGCTGTCGGCGTAGAGACGGAACAGTGAATCAAAGGGTGAAATGTAGATGAAATCCTGAGGCTTGGGCTGAATCTCTTCCTCGGCAGAGGCATCGGCCACCGGATCCTGCTTACAGGTTCTGGTGAGGAAAAGGATAAGTATCAGGGCTGCGGTTACAAGAAGTATTATGACCTTCTTGGCGCTCATCTCGGGCCCGTTGTATCTAGTCTCCTGCATTGCAAACGTCGCACCTTAAAGCGACTCAATTAAATATCGCTGCAAAGTTACACCTTTTTTATAAGAGAGCAAAATCACAAAAAACGGCGTTTGGCTTGCATAATACAAAAAAGGCGCATACCTTTGCAGTCGAAATGAAAAGTTATACAGCATCATATCACCATCATCATACCTGCAGATCCTGATCGGTAGGCTATAATTGGTGTATAAATATACAAGAGGCTTGCCGGTTGACGGTGAGCCTCTTTTTAATTACAAGAATTAAAACACTTTATAATATGTTACGAATAGCAGTACAGTCAAAAGGTCGTTTGTACGACGAGACAATGGAGTTGCTCCAGGAGTCAGGCATCAGCCTGACGATGATATACCGCAGTCTGTAGCCGGCGGTGTGGCCGATGTCGGTATCGTAGGTGAGAACGAGTTCGTGGAGCGCCAGGAGAAGGCCGATATCATAAAGCGTCTTGGATTCAGCCGCTGCCGTCTGTCGCTTGCCATCCCCAAAGCCATTGATTACAAAGGTCTTGAGTGGTTCAACGGCAAGAAGATTGCCACCTCCTACCCCGGAATCCTGAACTCATTCCTTAAGGAGAAGGGAATCAAGGCCGAGACACACGTTATCACCGGCTCCGTTGAGATTGCCCCCGGTATAGGTCTGGCCGATGCCATATTCGACATAGTAAGTTCCGGCTCCACACTGGTAAGCAACAACCTGCGCGAGGTTGAGGTAGTTATGCAGTCCGAGGCCCTGCTCATCGGTAATCCCAACATGGATGCCGATAAGAAAGCCATCCTCGAGGAGCTTCTGTTCCGCTTTGATGCAGTAAAGGCCGCCCAGGGCAAGAAATACATTATGATGAACGTGCCCGATGACCGCATGAGCGAGGTCCTGGCCGAACTTCCCGGCATCAAGAGCCCCACGGTAATGCCCCTGGCAACCAAGGGCTGGAGCTCAGTTCACACCGTACTTGACGAGAAACGTTTCTGGGAAATAATAGGCCGCCTCAAAGCCGCCGGTGCCGAAGGCATCCTTGTCCTCCCCATTGAGAAGATGATACTTTAAAATGATACAAAAGGGGACAGACCCCTTTTGTACTATTTTCTGCAAAACGAAAGAAAATGAACATTGTAAAATATCCTGCTAAAGGCTTGTGGAAAGAGTTGCTCTCTCGCCCCGCGCTGAGCGTGGAGGGTCTCTACGAGCGTGTCCAGACTGTGCTTGACACCGTACGTAAAGGCGGTGACCAGGCGCTAAAGGACTACGAGTTGCAGTTTGACAAGGTACAGCTGGACTCACTTGCAGTAAGCCAGGCCGAACTTGACGAGGCCGCCTCATTGGTACCGGCCGATTTGCGCAGCGCCATAGACCGCGCCGCCCGGAATATCCGCAAGTTCCACGAGTCACAACTGCCGCAGTTGAGCAAGGTTGAGACCACCCCCGGCGTAACCTGCTGGCAGAAGGCAGTGCCCATCACCAAGGTAGGCCTCTACATTCCCGGCGGAACAGCCCCACTCTTCTCTACTGTCCTGATGCTGGCCATCCCCGCCCGCACCGCAGGCTGCACGGAGATTGTTCTCTGCACCCCTCCCGGACGTGACGGAAAGGTCAACCCCGCAATACTTTACGCCGCACAGGTGGCAGGTGTAAACCGGTTCTTCAAACTGGGCGGATCACAGGCCATCGCCGCCATGGCATACGGAACGGAGAGCGTACCCAAGGTATCCAAGATATTCGGCCCCGGCAACCCCTACGTTACCGCCGCCAAGCAGATAGTATCACTCAAAGACGTGGCAATTGATATGCCCGCCGGCCCGTCAGAGGTTGAGGTAATAGCCGATGCCGATGCCAACCCCGCATTCGTGACCGCCGATTTGCTGTCACAGGCCGAGCACGGACGTGACAGCCAGGTAATCCTGCTCACCACATCGGCAGAACTGATTGATAAGGTTCAGGCCGAGGTTGACCGTCAGGTAGCCCTGCTCCCCCGCAATGAGATTGCAGAGGCCTCACTGGGCAACAGCCGCATGATACTGCTCAGCAATGACGATGAGATAATTGAGATGACCAATGAGTACGCCCCGGAGCACCTGATTATACAGACCCGGGATGCATCGGCCCTGGCAGAGCGCGTGGTAAATGCAGGCAGCGTGTTCATCGGCCCCTGGTCACCCGAGAGTGCGGGCGATTATGCATCGGGCACCAACCACACCCTGCCCACCAGCGGCTACGCCAAGGCATACTCAGGTGTGAACATTGACAGTTTTATGCGCAAGATAACCTTCCAGCAGCTCTCACGCGAGGGTCTAAAAGCCCTTGGCCCGGTAATCGAGACCATGGCCGCCGGCGAGTATCTGGATGCGCACAAGAACGCAGTTACTGTAAGACTGAAAGAACTATGAAACCGTTACAAGAACTTGTAAGACCCAATATCTGGAGCCTGAGCCCCTACACATCGGCCCGCGACGAGTACAAAGGCCACGAGGCCAAGGTGTTCCTGGACGCCAATGAGAACCCATACAACGACCCGGTAAACCGCTACCCCGACCCGTTGCAGCGTGACCTCAAGGCCCGCATCTGCGCCATCAAGGGCGTACAGGAGGATACCATCTTCTTTGGCAACGGCAGCGACGAGGCCATAGACCTTATGTTCCGCATATTCTGTCGTCCCGGAGTGGATAACGCCGTGGCAATTGAGCCCACCTACGGAATGTATGGTGTCTGTGCCGATATCAACGACGTTGAGTACCGCCGCGTGCTGCTGGATGACAATTTCCAGCCCAGCGCAGACAAGATTCTGGCTGCAGTCGATGCCAACACTAAGTTGATATTCTTCTGCTCACCCAACAACCCCAGCGGCAACAACATAGATCGCAAAGTGATTGACAGAATTCTTGACAGCTTTGACGGAATCGTGATAGTAGACGAGGCTTATATAGATTTTGCAGGCGTGCCTTCATATCTGCAGCAACTTTCCGAGCGCCCCAACCTGGTGGTGCTCCAGACCTTCTCCAAAGCATGGGGAATGGCCGGAATCCGTCTAGGAATGGCGTTTGCACAGCCGGAGATAATAGGCATCATGAATAAGGTAAAGTATCCTTACAATATCAACCTGCTCACCCAGCAGCGTGCCATGGAGGAGGTAATGCAGCACGCCCGCGTAAAGGGATGGGTCGAGTCTATCCTTAAGGAGCGTGCCCGCCTGATGGAGGAATTTGCAGCACTTGACTGCTGTATCAAGGTCTATCCGTCCGATGCCAACTTCTTCCTGGCTCGCGTGAAGGATGCCGCCGCCACCTACAACTACCTGGTGGACAACGGAATAATTGTCCGCAATCGCAGCAAGGTAGCCCTGTGCGGCAACAGCCTGCGCATAACCATCGGCACAGTCCCCGAGAACAACGCATTGATTGAAGCATTATCAAAATACTGATTATATGAAAAAGAGGGTGTTATTCATAGACCGCGACGGAACCATCATAGTAGAGCCGTCCGACGAGCAGCTTGACAGCTTTGACAAACTGCAGTTTGTACCCGGAGTATTCCGCAGCCTCACGTTC
>CACZMI010000067.1 GCA_902782245.1 uncultured Bacteroidales bacterium
TTATAACCGACCATCTGGGCAGCATCATGGCGCTGATGGACAATTATGACACTTATTATGACTGCATCTATGACGCATGGGGCAACCGAACGATAGGCATGGAGAGTACTCCTGTGTTTGACCGCGGTTTCTGCGGCCATGAGCACATAGATGAGATAGACCTCATAAACATGAACGGCCGCATGTACGACCCCAAGCTGGGACGTTTTCTGAGTCCCGACCCGTACATCCAGGCACCGACTGACCCACAGAACTTCAACCGCTACTCCTACTGTTTGAACAATCCGCTCAAGTATACGGATCCGGATGGGGAGTTTGTATTTGCTCTTGTAGGGGCAATATTGTTTACAACCGGAATGACCAATGTTTTCATTCAAGCATCAAATGATAATATCAACTCGTTTGGAGATGCAGTAAACGCTTTTATAGGAGGTGTATCAGCGGGTATATCAGAAGGAACAACTTTGGCTTTTGGCTTCGCAGAATTGTCAACTGGTTCTCCTTTGGGCGTATTGCTTGGTCATTGTATTAATTTTAGTAAAAGTCTTAACATGACTACTACGCTAGTAAATAGCGTATTGCATCCAGTCAAAGCAGCCCAGATTTTCCTTGGTCGTTATTATACAGATGAAAATGGTAATGCTTGGGATCAAGCTCTGCAAGGCTTGAGCCGCTTTATGTGGGAAGGACCTCAAACCTGGGCTGGATATAACTGGAGTCAGGCTCGTAGTATTTTGGGAGATGTTGACGAGGTTGACTATCTTGGAGGAGCTACATTCTGTATAAATGAAAATGGCTCTGGCGGAAGTGTGTCTTTGGGTAATTACATTAATGCTGATATAAGCACAAGTTACCAAGGCATCATCACGAAACATCCGGTCTTAATGCATGAATATGGTCATACATTTGATAGCCGCAAATATGGCCCTGCCTATCTGTTTGAAATAGGCATTCCAAGTGCAATAAGTGCTAAAAATACAATAGTAATAAATAAACGTCAAACACATAGATGGTATTGGACAGAGCTTAGAGCAAATCAAGCTGCAAAAGATTATTTTGGTAGGTATTATGGAGTTGATTGGTCGCAATATGAGAACTTTGTGGAGTCAAATCACTACTATCCTACTGATAAGCCTTTACCACAATTTTTGCGAGATGACTATTAAGAATGGTATTACCAAAATCTTATAATAAAATGAAGCCAAGAAATAATCTTCTGTTGCTACTCGTTTTCTTTCTGAATTCATGCCTTTTTCTAGATCTTTTAGGTCCAGAAAGTAGACATCAAATTATAAAAATAATAAATAACTCAGAGATAGAGATAGCATTTTATCCATATACTATTCTTCCTATTGGTGGTTTATATCCTGACACATTGTTACCTAAAGCAGATATCGGCCGCTATTGTTCAAAGATTGAACCAAAACATCAATTGGGGTGGAGTCCAGATTTAACTGATAAACAGATGAGGGAACAATTCGGTGAAGCGGATACATTAATCTTCTTTGTTTTTTCAGTTGAAACCCTGAATAAGTATACGTGGGAAGAAATACGTGAAGGTTACAAAATACTTAAACGTTATGATCTAAGCATACAAAACCTGGATAGTCTGAACTGGACAATAACATATCCTTGAACATATGAAACAATGACACAAAATGATCGTTTCCCTGTGACAATGCAGGTCCCTACGCATATCGTTATAATTTATGGACTTTTTAATAATCAATTATGAGGAACATTAAAGTTATCACTCTTATTACTATACTATCGTTGAATAGTTGCTTGGGGCAAAAGTCAATTATTAATAATATGGCTATTAGTCAGAGAGAACTCCTTAAAGAATATTTTCTTTGTATATGTATAACAGAAGGTTTCGGGGATAAAAAAATTGATGAAGATGATATATCACAGAGTGTGTATTTTGACATCCTTAGATATAATCCTGAAGCACTTCAAAAAGTCGTAAGCACCCGGTAAACCACGTATTTCCAGTGCAATTCCCATCCAGTATCTTTGCTGCAACCAAAACGAAAAGATTATGCTCAGCAAAGAAGAGGTTGCAGATGTTATATCCTACTGCAAGGAACATGGTTGCAGTTACAAGGAGCGTCTTGCGGAACTGGGGATCCCGGAGTGGAAGTTCTATGACTCAAAATACAAGTATGCCATCCGCGAGCGCAAGGAGTTTGATAAATGCCGGTTCCTCCAACTGAGAACGGGATCTGACGGCAGCATGACCCCGTTTCCGTCGTTTGACAGTGCCAAGACCGGCCGTAAGGCCGACAAGGCAAGCCGGTGCACACCGCAGTACAGTATGCTGAGCATAGAGCTCCAGACAGACGCGGGTACCATGATGCGCATACAGGGCGAGATGACTCCCGACCATCTGGCCGCCATAATACAGTCGTCGTCACGCCATGTTTAGCCTTACGGACAGTCACAGGTACTGGTATTACAACCGCCCCACGGATATGCGCAAGAGCTTCCACACTCTTGGCGGCATAGTGACCGACGTGATGAAGCGCGACCCTTACAGCGGTGAGGTGTTCATCTTCATGAACAGGGCCCGCACGCGCATCAAGCTTCTGCACTGGGAACCGGGAGGTATGGTCATATACTCAAAGATGCTTGAGGCCGGCACCTTCGGACATCCCACCGGCATATCGGATGATGACTCGTCCGCAAGCATAGAGTGGCGCGATCTGGTGCTCATCGTTGAGGGTATGATGGAGGATCCCGACGGACGCCGCCAGAGGATGGACAGCCTGAGGAAACTGCGTTTCGGATAGCATTATTTAACAAAGAAAACCGGCTCCAGACTTTCGTAAAACCGCGATTTTCAGTACCTTTACAATGTAAAGGAAACGCAGCGGTGACACAGTCCGAACACATAAAACTCATAGAGGAATACAATGCTCTCAGGGCGGAACTTGATGCCGCCCGTGAGGAGATGAAGGCTACCCTTGAGAAACTCTCTGTCCAGATGGAGAGGAACTCCGCTCTTGAAAACGAGGTGGCATCGCTCAAGGACCAGCTGTACTGGCTGCGCAAGAAGGTGTTCGGCAAGATGAGCGAGAAGAACCTGCCCGTTGACCCTATGCAGCTCAACCTCTTTGAGACGGAGCCCATGAGCGAGGAGGAGCAGGCCGAGCTCAGGAAGGCGGTGGAGCAGCAGGAACAGACAATCACAAGGACCATCACCGTAAGCAAGCCGGCCCGCAAGCCCATAGACACGACCCGCCTCCCTGTGGAGGAGATCAACATCTACCCCGATGGGACCACCACTCCTGACGGCAGCCTCAAGGACGAGTACGTGGAGATAGGCACCGAAGAGACACTGCGCATGGAGACCGTACCCGCCAGGGTATATGTGGTCAAGACCATCCGCCACAAGGTCATGCTCAGGAGTGATGTTGCTGACAGGAACCCTGAGGACCGCAGGATAATGACGCCGGCGCTTCCGCTTGCGCCGATAAGCAAGTGCATGGCAGGCGCATCGGTACTCACAGACATAATAATAGGCAAGTACATGTATCACCTGCCGTTCTACCGGCAGATACAGCAGTATCGCGAGTACGGCGTGAGCCTGAACGACTCCACGGTGGGCGGCTGGTACGAGGCGGCGGTCGAGAAGCTCAAGCTCCTATATGACCTGCTAAGGCGCAAGATACTCTCCAGCGAATACATACAGGTGGACGAAAGCGTGATACCTGTGCTGGACGATGAAAAACACCGTGCAAGGAAGGGCTATGAATGGTGTGTCAGGGACGGTCTGACAGGCGATGTCATGTTCTATTACGACCGTGGCAGCCGCTCCGGACGTGTGGCACGCGAGCTGCTTGGCGGATACCGCGGCTATGCGCAGACCGACGGCTACGAGGTCTATGAGCAGTTTGAACCCGTGGAGGGCAGAACCATGTGCGGATGCTGGGCGCATGCCAGACGCAAGTTTGTCGATGCGCTGGACGAGAACAAGGCCCTTGCATCGGAAGCTCTCTATTACATATCACGGCTGTACGCCGTGGAAAGCAAGGCCGATGACGGAGGCCTGACGCCGGAGCAGAGGCTCGCGCTCAGGAAGGAGGAGTCATATCCGGTGATACGTGCCTTTGAGAGATGGATGCAGGCCAGCTACCCCAAGGTGTCGCTGCAAAGCCGCATGGGCAGAGCCATAGCATACACGTACTCCTTGCTGCCCAGGCTGTCGCGCTACGTCAACGACGGCAGGATAAACATAGACAACAACCTCATAGAGAACGCAATCAGGCCGCTTGCCCTGGGCCGCAAGAACTACCTTTTCTGCGGCAACGACGCATCGGCATACCGTGCGGCCATAGTCTATTCGCTTATAGGCACCTGCAAGGCTGCCGGCGTGGAACCGCGCCTTTGGATGGAGGATGTGCTCCGCCAGATACCGTACTATGAGCGTGACGGCAAGGATATGTCAGATCTGCTGCCTCGCGAGTGGGTAAAGAGGAAAGAGTGAGCAGATATAATCCGAATCCCGCACCCTGAACTGGGTGGCAATGCTCCGAAATCATCAATCAATCACAAACAACTTGTAACTACTTGGTGCAACTTGTACCAAGTTGGAAACGAGATTACGAGATTTACAATACGTGGTTTACCGGGTGCTTACAAAAAGTCAAAGACTACGCTAAATCTTATATTGAGACCATTGCCCCTTCTCCAATAGAAGACTTAGGTAATAGGAAAGCGATAATAGCAAGTTGTATTGAGAAATATAAAAGTAAGGATTTAGACAATTTCATTAAACAACTAGACCGTTATCTACTTAAATGATCCCCGCTTTTTCATTCTAAAAGATTTGGAACGTTTTGATTGGACTATTTTTTCCCATAATTCAGTGGTTTAAATGAAATGACAATGAGCAAGGGCAATACCATATCCAAGAGCAGGTCATATGCATATTATTGTATGACAATATTTGCAGCGGTAAATAAAAATACCGTAATGAAGGATTTTGCGGTGTTACAGTTAAAAGCACCTCATTATGGGGATTTAGTAGTATATTCGCATAAATGAAAGTATATG
>CACZMI010000068.1 GCA_902782245.1 uncultured Bacteroidales bacterium
CACGTTGTTCTTGCCACGGTATCCCGTGCTCAGGGACTCTATCTGAATGGTGGGCTGTTTCATATTATTCGGCAGTATCTTCTTTACGACGACGGAACAAGACTGATATCACTATGGGTGCGCCTACAAGTGCGGTCACGGAGTTGACAGGCAGTGCGCCCTCTATACCCGGCATTCGGGCTATCAGGCTGCAGGCCAATGCAAATAGTGCACCCATAAGTACGCAGGCGGGAGTGAGTATGCGGTGGTCCGATGTGCGGAAAACGGCGCGGCACAGATGCGGAACTGCCAGACCCAGGAAGTTGATGGGTCCGCAGTAAGCGGTAACCACAGCCACCAGAATACCGGAATAGCTGATTACCAGCAGGCGTGCGCGTTTTATGTCAAGCCCCAGGTTGCGGGCGTACTGATCGCCCAAAAGGAGCAGGTTAAGTGTCTTGGTAAGTAAGAAAGAGAGCGGCAGCAGGATGCACATCATGGTGACAAAAAGTGTCATCTGATTGCCCGATACGCGACTGAAACTGCCCAGGCCCCATACCACATATGCGCGGATATCCTCCTCAACGCTGAAGTATTTGAGTACGCCTATGATGGCGTTGGCCACATATCCTATCATAACACCTATGATAAGCAGAGTCACGTTGCCTTTTACACGCTGTGACACATAAACGATGAGTGCCATTACGGCAAGGGCACCCGCTATGGCGCCCACCGTCATTGCCAAATCACCGGCAAATCCCAGACGGCTCAGTGCCACGCCGCCTATGCTACCCGAAAGCAGTACTACGAATGCAACACCCAGACTGGCACCCGAGCAGATACCCAGTACCGACGGTCCTGCCAGAGGGTTGCGGAAAACAGTCTGCATATGCAGACCGCTGATGGCCAGACCAGCGCCTGCCACTATAGCCACAAGAGTTTGCGGAACTCTTGATTTAAGAATGATATTGGTCCAGATGGGATTCTGGTCCGATGCGCCCCATAATATGTTCCATGCCGCACGGGTAGGGATGCTCACTGAGCCCAGGGCTACATTGAGCAGAAACAGCACCAGAATCAGTGCCGTGATGATCAGCATATTAGGTATGACGGAGCGCTTCATAGAACCGCTAAGATACTAATTCTATTTGAGAAGTCGGTAATAATGAGGAGTGTAATCAGGCAGGAGTTCGGGGTGGAACACCTTGATGAAATCACTCAGTACAAGTTCCGGTTCCATGGGCATACTCTCGTAGAAAGGCGTCTTGCTCATGTTGCAATAGATTACTCCATGCTGCTTCCATGCCTTGAAATCGGTGTAGCGGGTATCGTCATCGGCCAGAACCTGATAAGAATAGTCACCCTGGTAACTGTTTACTATGCGCCAGTAGTCAGCATTGGCAGCTTGGCTGTAAACCACCTCATAATCCATGGTGAATCCGCCTGAGTGGGGGTCGTCCTTAAGAAAATAATCTCCGCCGGCATCCTTGAAAATCTGTGCCAGGAAACTCTGACCGCCCACTGCATACCAGTTGCCGCCCTGGAGTTCACCGCTGAACACGACCGGTCGGTCGGTTACATTCTCGGTAAGTTTTGTGAGCGCCAGATAACGCTCCTCGATGCCGCGGAATATGCTGTCGGCCTTCTCCTCACAACCCAGCAGCATACCTGCAAACTTTATCCACTCGGCCTGTCCCAGCGGAGTGGTCTCCTTGTAACCCAGATGGGGCACAAGTGTTATGTCAACGTTCTTGAGAGCCTCATATCCGCCGCGCTTGAACGGTGAAATGAGTATGATATCGGGATTGACGGCCATAATGACCTCATTGTCAAAATTGCCCTCAATGCCTATCTTGTGCGTACGGCCGTCCTCCAGGCGACGGTTCATCTCCTCATTGAAGAGATGGCGTGTACTGGTTATGCCCACCACTGCGTCAAGTTCACCCAGTTTTATGAAACTGGATAGTTGCAGTGATGTCATGCAGATAACCTTATTGATTGGTACAGGAACGGGGGTGTAACCCTCAGGTACTTCCTGTGTGGTTCCCTCGCGGGGAACGAGAGCATAATGGAAAGACTGGCTCTCCTCTCTCTGCGGGTCCTGCAGGTCAATCAGGCGTATGTCACCCAGGTATGTCAGGGTAAAGCCCTGAGCATACTTTATGGTTGTACTGTCGGCATGGCCGATGCCCGCACGCGTACCTGCGGAACGGTTTTTGCAGCCTGCCACCAGCAGAATGCCTGCAGTCAGGCAGATAATGAGAGCCAGTCTTTTCATAACAGTTTATTATTCCTCGGGGAACATGCTGTGGTAATAATCCTCAAGAGTCTCGGCACCTTTGGTGTGCTCAACCCACAGATTGCGTACTGACTCAAGCTCAAGCAGACCCTTGGTGATCATGGTCTCATCGTTGCACTCGTATTCGTTCTGGGCAAAGAAGCACTTCCAGCTCAGGTCCTCGATCTCACCCTCATCGTTGTACTCATACTCAGCGGGATTCATATCCTTACCGTCATCACCGGCCATATCGTTGTGAGCGTGGTCACCGGCAATTGACATAAGCGGGTGCAGATAAACCTTACCGCTGTTGATACCGGCCTTCTTCATACGGGCCAGAACCTGAACCTTATAGTTCTCGGGAGCATCGACGGTACCTACAAAGTAGTTGGGGTTGAGTTTCTGGAGTTCCTCCTCAAGCTGGTCGTAACGGATGTTGGCCTTGTAAGTGTCATAGCTGTCGGGGTTTCCGTGACCCATGAAAGCCACAACGCCGTTGGCAACAGAATCCTTGTAAATGTTGTCAAGAACCCTTGCTGTGGTTACAACATCCTCCTCGGCTGCCAGCAGAGGCATACCCAGCTTGATTGTAACCTCGCTCAGATACTTGTCATCCAGGTCACCCAGGCTGTTGTTGGCAAAGTCCTTGATGTAGTTAACTACGCGTGAGAACTCCTCACCGGGGATAACCTGCAGAGACTGAACCGTAATCTCCTTGTACTGCTTGGCACCCAGTCCGTGGAGCCAGAAGTTGGGAGCGTAGTAGTTACGTGAAACGCCGTTCTCACCGGCAGCTGCACGGTTGATGCAGATAGCCGAGCTGTAGCTCAGATAAATGTCTGATTTGGGGAAAGCCTTCTTGTAGGCATCAATTGTCTCATCAAAAGCACCGAATGCCTGCTCCCAGGTTGATCCGAATGCAACCAGAAGGATGGCGCTGTCATTCTTCTTGTTGATCTGCTTGTCTACTGCATCCTGATAGCGGGTGTAGTTGTTCTTGGTCTCTTCACTCTCATTGTCGCAGCTTACAAAGCTGAAACCTGCTATGGCTACCATAGCGGCCAGAATAAATCTGATTTTCTTCATTTTTTTTAGTTTAATAAAAAGGTTAAACAAGTAATATTTAAATCAGTCATCATCATCCAAACTCCCCTTTTCCACATCCTTGGTATTCATCTTGCGGCCCTTTGAGAACTTAAGACTCAGTGTGCAGTAGAAAGTCCGTCCGGGGCTGGTGGTACCGTAATGCAGTCCGTGGGGGGTAGTCTCCTTATAGTCAAGTATATTGTCAATACCGGCTTCAAAGCGCCATGTCATTCCGTTCCTGCCGCGTCCCAGGTCATGGGTTGTGGTGAGTTTCCATATCTGATAGGGCTTGCCGTTGCCGTTGTTCTGATAGTAGCGCGTGCTGCTGGCGCGTCCGTAAAGGCCGATGCCCAAACGGTAGGCGTCATTGTAACGGTGCTGCCAGGTTCCGTACAGATTGCCCTTGTGGTGGGCCATACCGTCGATGGTCACTTCGTTCAGGCGGCTGTGCTTGGTGTCATAAACATGCGCCTTGGTGTCCAGCCAGCTGTATGATCCGCCCAGGGTTATATCGGACGTGATGCGCCAGGTCAGCGATGCGTCAACACCCATGGTGCGTGCATCCTCCATATTCATGTACATGCGCGGGGTAATCTGGCCGCTGCCGTCACCCATATACTCGGGTGCCTGGCCTGCAGGTATCTGGCTGAGCGGTACATTGACCAGGGTGATCATGTTGTAGAGTTCATTGTAATAACCGGTAACCGATGCCGAGAACCCGGCGCGGCTGAATTCAATGCCTGCCGACAGGTAATCGGATGTCTGGGGCTTGAGGTCGGGATTGCCCATGTAGAAGAATGTGGTGGCGCCCATGGTGCGCAGATAGTGGTAACCTTGCTCCTTGGGGGTGGGTGACTTGAATCCGCGGCTCCAGCCGGTACGAATGCGCAGGTCGGCTACCTTGAACATGGCGCTTATCTTGGGTGTGGCGTGGAATCCGAATGCCTTGTTCTCAATCAGTCGTATTCCGGCGGTCACATTGAGCCAGTTTACTCCGGTATATTCATCCTGCAGGTAAAGTGCTGTGGTCCAGTCATCGGCCCGCCCTCCCTTTACGCGCATGGGGGCACGCAGGTAATCAAAGCGGTACTCGGCACCGGCACTGAGCAAATTACCCCAAGGCAGGCTGAAAACGCCCTTGAGTTCGACCATGGTGCGCTGCTGGTCACTCTGCAGATGTTCCTGGTCCGGGAAATAGGGGTAGTAGGGGGTATAGTTGCCATTGGGGTCATAACCCTCCTCAAGAGTTGTATCCGTGTAGTGATAGTAGTATGCGTGGCGGTCCCAGCTTACATCCAGCGTGATGCGGTCAGTTCCTTTAAGCTTGTATTCCGATCCCAGCGAAGCGCCGGCATCACGGTATTTCATATCG
>CACZMI010000069.1 GCA_902782245.1 uncultured Bacteroidales bacterium
ATTCGATATACCTTCACGCGGTATCATCGGTCTGAGGACCAATGTACTCACCGCATCGCAGGGTGAGGCCGTTATGGCACACCGCTTCAAGGAGTACCAGCCTTACAAGGGTGACATTGAGCGCCGCACCAACGGATCGATGGTTGCCATGGAGACCGGTACCGTATTCGCTTACGCACTCGATAAACTGCAGGACCGCGGCAAGTTCTTTGTAAACCCGCAGGAGCAGGTATATGCCGGTCAGGTGGTAGGTGAGCACGTACACGAGAAGGATCTGGTAATCAACGTGACCAAGAGCAAGCAGCTTACCAACATGCGTGCCAGCGGTGCCGATGAAAAGGCCCACATTGCACCTCCCGTAATATTCTCACTTGAGGAGGCTCTGGAGTACATCAAGAACGATGAGTATGTTGAGGTTACTCCCAAGAGCATGCGTATGCGTAAGGTTATACTGAACGAATTGGAGCGCAAGCGCGCCGCCAAGTAAAAGATAAAGCCCGATGAAATCGAGGTTTCCTGCACTGATTGCACTCTTTGTGCTGCTCTTGTCCGCCGCTTGCGGCAACAAGAGTAAGTTCGTGCTGCAGGGAACCGTTCCCCAAGGTACCGACACCATAGTTGTGGTCGGTATCGATTCCCGTTTTGAGAATGTGGACACCATATTCTGCCACAACGGCCGTTTTACTTGGAAATATCTGCCCGACACCGTAACCACTCTGATTCTGGTATTGCCCGACGGGCGCTATCATCCTGTATTTGCCGAGAAAGGTGTGGAATCATTCATAACGATACCCGCCGATTCGGGAATGTTCGATGTTTCCGGCGGATACTGCAATGATTCATACCAGTCTTTCTACATGGCTTCGCTGCGGGACACATCGATGGAGCAGACCATAGCCAGAATAGATTCCTTTATCACAAGAGACCCGTTCTCGGAGGTTACTCCTTTCCTTATATATGACAGGATGGTCCGTCAGTACCATGCCCGCGAAATATACATCGAGCCGCTGATAAAGCGCATGAGCGGCAATATGCAGGATGCCCCCTATCTGGTTTCACTCAAATCGGAATTCAGCAAAGCCATTCCGGGCAATCTCTATCTGGACAACTATTCGGTTTGGGATTCGGCCGGTTACAAACACAGTTTCCAGGAGATGGGCGGCTCAACCAATTACACGTTGGTGTGCGTATGGGCTTCATGGATGGGACAGGCCGGTCTGGATGCCAGGGATACTTTGCAGTATTTCCTGGACAAATACAAAGGACGTTATTTCAATGTCACCGACATATCCATCGATGTAAACGTGGACAGGTGGAAAAGAACCATACTGCCCGATACCGTAACCTGGTTTTCATACAATGATCCGGCGGGATGGGAAAGCCGTATAGTAAGAAGCACCAACATACAGAGTGCTCCGGCATTCGTACTGTTTACCGGCGTCAAGAGAATGATTTACAGGACAGATGCAATAGATGCACTTGACAAGGAACTGGACAAGACCCTGCCCAAAGCTCCGGACAAGGAGTCGAGGCAGAACAGAACAGTAGAAAGACAACTCAGAACACCCAAATAAAATCTCAATCCTTAGATCCCTGTTATGCAATATCTAATATTAACCATCAATTATTACCATGTTAATCAAAGTTTCAGGTGCGGCTGTCCAAGGGATAGACGCATACATCGTGACCATCGAAGCGAGTACATCGCGCGGTATCAGATTCTTTCTTGTAGGACTGCCTGACAGTGCGGTCAAGGAGAGCCACGAACGTATCATATCGGCTTTCCATGTAAACGGCTACAAGTTTCCATCAAGTCAGATCATAATCAACATGGCTCCGGCCGATATCCGCAAGGAGGGTGCGGCCTATGACCTGCCTCTGGCTGTAGTTATACTGGCTGCAGGAGGGGAACTTGACATCTCCATGCTTGATGACTATGTCATTATGGGCGAGATGGGGCTTGACGGCTCGCTGCAGCCGGTCAAGGGAGCACTATCCATGGCAATCAAGGCACGTGCAGAAGGATTCAAAGGCATTATCCTTCCGTTCCAGAACGCTCCCGAAGCAGCGGTCATAGACGGTCTGGAAGTCTATGCTGCACACAACCTGCGTGAAGTGGTTGACCTGCTGAACCAGAGTAACGGCCATATTGTTCCTCTGGAAAGAAACGACTGTCAGGTTGAAACAGGCCTGGAATCCAAAGTCTTTGACTTTCAGGATGTAAAGGGGCAGAGCAGCGTAAAGAGAGCGCTTGAGGTTGCGGCCTGTGGAGGCCATAATCTTATAATGATAGGCCCGCCCGGAAGCGGAAAGTCAATGATGGCACGGGCACTGCCTTCAATCCTGCCGCCTCTTACCAAAGAGGAGAGTATCGAGACAACCAGAATACACTCGGTGGCGGGATTTACCGGTAACGGAGCGTCTCTCATTACACAACGTCCGTTCCGTCATCCGCATCATACGATATCCAACGTGGCGCTCACCGGCGGAGGCGCAAATGCGCAGCCGGGTGAGATATCTCTGGCCCATAACGGAGTGCTTTTTCTGGATGAACTGCCCGAATTCACCCGCTCGGCGCTGGAGGTATTGCGGCAACCGCTTGAGGACAGGACCATAGTCATATCACGTGCCAGGTACAGGGTTGAATATCCTGCATCATTTATGCTTTTGGCATCCATGAATCCGTGTCCGTGCGGCTATTACAACCACCCCACCAAGGAGTGTCACTGTACTCCCACCACCATTGAGCGCTATCTGGGCAAGGTGTCCGGACCGCTGATGGACCGTTTTGACCTGCAATGCGAAATCCTTCCGGTAGGTTTTGACGATATGTCATCGGACCAGAAGGGTGAGTCAAGCGATTCCATAAGGGAACGGGTAATCAGAGCCAGGGCGGTACAGGCTTCCAGATTCAGCGATGAAAAGGGCGTTTATTGCAATGCCCAGATGGATTCGCGTCTGCTGCACCGGTACGCTAATGCAGAGCCGGCTGCCATACGCATGCTGGGCGAGGCTATGAACCGTCTCAACCTGTCCGCCCGTGCCTATGACCGTATCCTCAAGGTGGCCCGGACCATAGCAGATATGGATGAATCGGGAACAATACGGCCTCATCATATAGCCGAAGCCATAGGATATCGCAGTCTTGACCGCGCATCATGGGGTAAATGATACAATTGGGGACAGTCCCCTTTTGTATCATTTTTATTATCTTTGCACGCTGAAAACAACTTAGATACAATATGAAAGATTACAAGAGGATTCTGGTTACATCGGCCCTGCCCTACGCCAACGGCCCGCTGCACATAGGCCATCTGGCAGGCGCATACGTTCCGGCCGATATTTATGTCCGTTACCAACGTCTCAAGAAGGTGGACGTGATGTTCATTGGAGGCAGCGATGAGCACGGTGTGCCCATCACCATCCGCGCCAAGAAAGAGGGCGTTACCCCCAAGGAGATCATTGACCGCTACCACTATCAGATGAAGGAAACCTTCAAGGGTATGGGCATATCTTACGACATATACGGTCGTACCAGTTCCCCCACTCACCATAAGGTTGCATCGGACTTTTTCCGCAAACTGTATGATACCGGCAAGTTCATCCAGAAGACCAGCGAGCAGTACTATGACGAGGAGGCTAAGATGTTCCTGGCCGACCGCTACATTACCGGTGAGTGCCCCCACTGCCACTACGACCACGCCTACGGTGACCAGTGTGAAAAGTGCGGCACATCACTCTCTCCCACCGAGCTTATCAACCCGGTAAGCACCGTGAGCGGCAGCAAGCCTGTGATGAAAGAGACCACACACTGGTATCTGCCTCTGGAGCAGTATCAGGAATGGCTTGAGAAATGGATTCTGGAGGAGCACAAGGAGTGGCGTCCCAACGTATACGGTCAGTGCAAGAGCTGGCTTGACATGGGTCTGCAGCCCCGTGCCGTAAGCCGTGACCTGGACTGGGGTATTCCTGTTCCGGTTGAGGGAGCCGAGGGTAAGGTCCTCTACGTATGGTTTGATGCTCCCATCGGCTATATCAGCAACACTAAGGAGTTCTGCGACGCACACCCCGAGCGCGGCAGCTGGGAGACCTGGTGGAAAGATCCCGATACACGTCTGATACACTTTATCGGTAAGGACAACATCGTGTTCCACTGCATCGTATTCCCGTCCATGCTTAAGGCCGAAGGCTCATTCATACTGCCCGATAACGTTCCCAGCAACGAGTTCCTGAACCTGGAGGATGACAAGATTTCAACCTCACGCAACTGGGCCGTATGGGTACACGAGTATCTGGAGGATTTCCCCGGCAAGGCCGATGTGATGCGTTACGTGCTTACCGCCAACGCCCCCGAGACCAAGGACAACAACTTTACATGGAAGGATTTCCAGGCCCGCAACAACAACGAGCTGGTAGCCATATACGGTAACTTTGTAAACCGTGCCCTGGTTCTGACACAGAAATACTTTGACGGCGTGGTTCCCCAGTGCGGAGAGCTGACTGACTATGACCGCGACACCCTTAAGGAGTTTGCCGATGTAAAGCAGCAGCTTGAGTCACTGCTTGAGAACTTCAAGTTCCGTGAGGCTCAGAAGGAGGCCATGAACCTGGCCCGCATAGGTAACAAGTACCTGGCCGATACCGAGCCCTGGAAACTGGCCAAGACCGATATGAAACG
>CACZMI010000070.1 GCA_902782245.1 uncultured Bacteroidales bacterium
GGACAGTAACTTAAATATCAACCGTTACCGCAGCATATTGGGAGAAACTAACTTCAGTCTGCCTGCAAATGCCAGGAGTATGAGCCTCTACGAGACGACGGTAGATATTGACGATAAGTCAATCCGGAATGATGTCCTGACCGTGCAACTGCCGGTTTCATGGGACAACAAAGAACTGATGTATGAGTTCCGCATTCCGATGCAGCAGCTACGCGCATTGGAAAAAGAGATGACAACCGAGAATATCGCCAAAGGTGATATCAATCACATAATCAGTTACATCGGAACCCTTGTGGACCCGGAGCATTCGGATACCCCGGCCAGAGTGACGCTCTACCTCAACACCTTCCAGCTCTACTACGGCGGCAAAAAGGGATACTTTACCATTGCCGGCCCGCTGTTCCGGTGATGTTTCCCGCCAAAGTGTCCCACAGCAAGCCCCGCCACAAACGCTGTGACGGGGCTTGCTGTGGTACACTTTGGTGGGTTGCGTAATCAGTTATTTGTGCTCCGTGTAGTAGTCAAATGCGGCTTTAAGGTTCTCGCGAACGCATTTGCTGCTGATGGTCGCGCCCGATACGCAATCAACCGTGGCGTAGTCCTTGAACCTGACGTCCTTGAACTTGGGCAGCATATATCTCTTTACGCTCTCAAAGAATCGCGGAGTTTCGCGGTTGGGGAGCGCTTCAACATTGACTATCTTATCCTTCTTAACCGTAACCTTTACGGGTGTGGTGCCGTGGTATCCCCTTGCATTGCAGATGGTCTCGGTGTTGATCGTATAGACCTTTCCGCTCTTCTGCATCACACCGTCATCATAGTCCTTGCCATTGCAGGCCGATACCCCCAGCACTGCTAATAAAATCAGAATCTTTCTCATTTGAATACAAAGTCAAGCAGGGTGCAGATGGATTTCTCTTTTGTGTCCGATGAGAATGTGAAGTAGATTGCGTGCTTGCCGCTGAGTTCACCCAGAGCGGGAAGTTTGACTGCAATCTCGGTGGGCTGCTGGGGCATATCGGCCTTGATTTGAATCTTGCCCAGTTCGCGGCCTTTCTGTGATGCCCAGGGGCGGTCTGCCATTATGGTTATTGTGCCGTCCACGCCTTCCGGTACCAAGTTGAGCAGAAGACTTACATCGCTGCGACCGCTTGTGGCGTCAAAGTTGAAGTACTTGTAACCCACAATTGATTCGTCGGTGTTGTTGACCACGGGATTGGTGTTGTTGGTCAGATCATACGGTTTGTCAAACTTGCTGTCAGTTCCGTAGGCCGATGCCACATAAGATCCTGAGAACATGTTGTTGGGCCAGTCGTGTACTGCCGGAGTAGGACCGGTGTACCAGCAGGCCAGACCTGCGCTATGACGCTCCATCGGGTCAAGTCCGTTCAGTGAGAAACCCTCGGAATTATACTCACCTTCCGATATCTCTACCTTGCCGCCGGGGCCCGGAGTAACCTTGACTGTGATGGGCGCAACCATTGCCTGTCGCGCATACTCATCGGTTCCGGTCTGGCGATGATAGAATACGTACCACTGACCGTTTATCTGGCATATTCCGCCGTGGGTGTTGCCGTCAATGGTGGCCGATGCAATAGTCTCTCCTTTTTCATTTATCTCACGTGCACGGCCGTCAATCACGGTTCCGCCGTAGGTCCAGGGACCTAAGGGATTGTCACCGTAAGCGTATGCCAGAGTGTAGTTTGATGAAGGCAGACCGAACTCGCCCTCCAGTGTGAATCGGCTATATATAAATATGTACTTATCCTGAATCTTGCGGATGGACGATGCCTCAAAGAACTTGAATTCGCCGTCCATGTATCGGCCGGGAACCATATCCTCCACAATCTTGGTGCCGGGCTTTACGGTTGCCATGGTGGCGGGGTCAAGCTCGGCTGCATATGAGCGCTCAAAGCCCCAGTAGCCGTAAACCTTGCCGTCATCATCTACAAAGACTGCGGGGTCAAATGCCAGCACGCCGTCAGTCACGTTGGGATTATTCTTGCTCCAGTTGCATACCTCGAACGGACCGTCGGGGCGGCTGCTCTTGCATACCATTCCGTTGCGGCCGCCTGCCTGATTGTTGGGGTAGAGATAGTATGTCTTGGTGCCGTCAGGGGCAGTGACAACTGTTACATCAGGGGCGTAAAGGACATCGGCCAAACCAATACGGCTCAGCGGCTGGCCGTTTGCGTTCTTGTCAACCTTGAAAATCTCACCGTCATAACGCCAATGGATAAGGTCATTCACTGAGGCCGACCATACCACCAGCTCACGTCCGCAATAGCCTGATATCATGCTGTCATGCGAACCATATATATAAACGCGGTACTGACCCGGGTTGTCCGGATCCTCAAAAACATAAGGTTCGCCGTCAGGAATATGCTCCCAAAGCGGCAGATAAGGGTTTCCTACTGTCATAAGTTCTTTCTGCTGGTTATCGGCCTGTCCTGAACAGGATATCATAATGGCGGCACAGCAGGCTAATGCCATGCACATCCACGCTTTGTTATGTCTCTTCATTTGGTTAGGGTTATCTTGTTTGAGGCATAAAGATAGACAAAAAAGCGCTACCTTTACAGCCTATGAATAAAACAATTGCATTGCTGTTTATAGGGCTGCTGCTGGGACTTACCATCTACGTAGGCTGGCGGCTGTGGCGTATTACTCCGGGTATCTGGGCTGTTAAGGCCGGAGTGCTGCTGGCGTTCCTGGCCTGGATGGCGCTGTTCTTTGTCAGTTTCATCCGCATTGAGAGGCTGCCGCTGGGGCTGGCACAAATAGTATATAATGTGGGCAACCCCTGGCTCATATTCTTTCTGTATCTGCTGCTGGCGTTTCTGTTTGCCCGTCTTGCACAGATATGCCGCCTGCTCCCGGCCGATTTCCTCAAGAGCAGTCCGGAAGGGTTCTGCACGATAATAGGAGGCGTGGCGCTGATCATGCTCATTGGCGGGCTGCACTATCACCACAAGTATCGTGAGGAACTTACCATCACGACCGATAAGCAATTGGATAAGCCATTAAAGGTGGTACTGATAAGTGACCTTCACCTGGGCTATCATAACCGCAGGGCCGAGCTGGCCCGATGGGTGGACATGATCAACGCCGAGAATCCGGACCTTATACTTACTGCAGGTGATGTGGTGGACCGCAGTATCCGCCCGGTTGTTGAGGGTGATTATGCGCAGGAGTTCCATCGGCTCAAGGCACCTGTCTGGACGATTTTGGGCAATCATGACTATTACAGCAACGAGCCTCTGGTGGAGCAGTTCTTCAAGGATGCCGGCATCCGGTTGCTGCGCGATGAATCGGCTCAGTTTGGCAGCATCACCGTTATCGGCCGTGATGACCGCACCAATCAGCACCGCAAACCACTCAGCGCACTTACAGACAGCACGGGCGGATTCAGCATACTACTGGACCATCAGCCCTACCATCTGGAGGAGGCTGAGCAGGCCGGCATAGACTTCCAGTTCAGCGGTCACACCCACCGCGGCCAGGTCTGGCCCATCTCATGGGTGACCGATGCCCTGTACGAGAAATCCTGGGGGCACCACCAGCGCGGCGCCACCCGCTACTACATCTCATCCGGCATTGGAATTTGGGGCGCCCGCATCCGCATAGGTACCCGCTCCGAATATCTGGTCCTGAACATCCGCCAAAGTGTCCCACAGTGACCTCAGTCAGAGTAGGCTCTGAGGCTGGTGAGTGTGGGACATGAGCCTTAGATGAGGGTGTGTAACACAGCAAGCCCCGTCACAGCGATTGTGGCGGGGCTTGTTGTGGGACACTTTGGCGGAATTAATGGACCGGGATGCTGTCCACGCGAGCCTGATGACGACCGCCCTCAAAGGGGGTGTTCAGGTATTCGTCCATTATCTTGCGGGCCATATCGGTGTCGATGAAACGGCCGGGCATAACCAGTACGTTGGCATCGTTGTGCTGACGGATAAGGTGGGCAATCTCGGGGATCCAGCACAGGCCGGCGCGGATGCCCTGATGCTTGTTCAGGGTCATGGAGATACCCTCTCCGCTGCCGCACATGGCTATACCCTTCTCTACCTCACCGTTCTCTATAGTAGGTGCCGTAGTCCTTGAACTCCAGCCCCTTCTCCTTCAAGTATTCTATAACAAACTGCTTTAACGGGAAAGCAGCGTGGTCACTGGCTATTCCTATCATTACTTGAGCAATGACTTAACCTGATTGTAAACGTTATCGGCTGTGAAGCCCAGTTTCTCATCGAGCACCTTGTAAGGAGCTGAGAAACCAAATGAGCTCAGACCCCAAACCTTACCGCTGGCACCAACCAGACCCTCAAGGGTTACAGGCAGACCTGCGGTGAGACCGAACTTACGCTTGTTACCGGGCAGGATTGAACGCTGGTAAGCCTTGGACTGGCTGCGGAACAGACCCTCTGACGGAACACTTACGATGCGGCACTTGATACCGTCCTTGCGCAGGAGCTCGGCACCGGCAACCAGAGTTGAAACCTCTGAACCTGAAGCCAGAAGGATTACGTCAAAGTCAGCGTCTGAACCTGCTACAACATAAGCACCCTTGGCAGCCTGGCTGTAGTCATTACCTGCGGGCAGGGTCTTGATGTTCTGACGGCTCAGGATAAGACCTGTGGGTGATGTGGTATTCTCCATAGCAAGCTTCCATGCCTGAGTGGTCTCGTCGCTGTCGGCGGGACGGAGAACAAGCATTGAGTTCTTGCCCTTGTGAGTCTTGAGTTTCTCCATGAGACGGATCTGTGCCTCCTGCTCAACGGGCTCATGTGTAGGACCGTCCTCACCTACGCGGAATGCATCGTGAGTCCAGATGAACTTGACGGGGAGCTCCATGAGAGCAGCCATACGTACGGCGGGTTTCATGTAGTCTGAGAATACAAAGAAGGTACCGCAAGCGGGGATGACACCACCGTGCAGAGCCATACCGATGCAGCAGCAAGCCATGGTGAGCTCGGCTACGCCAGCCTGGAAGAATGCACCGCTAAAGTCACCCTTAACCATGTTG
>CACZMI010000071.1 GCA_902782245.1 uncultured Bacteroidales bacterium
GATGGATGTTGAGCTCTCCACTACCGAGACCTACCGTGACATAATACCCGAGCGTATCTGCGGCAATCACATAAGCGGATTTGTATCCATAATGCGCGGATGCAACAATTTCTGCCACTACTGCATAGTACCTTACACCAGGGGACGTGAGCGCAGCCGTGACCCGCAGAGCATACTCAACGAGGTCCTGGACCTTAAGAAAAAAGGTTACAAAGAGGTAACTCTGCTGGGGCAGAACGTAAACTCGTACAAGTTTGAAAACGGACAGACCGTAGTGGAATTCCCGCAACTGCTCAGGATGGTTGCGGAGGCTGTTCCCGATATGCGGGTAAGATTCACCACATCGCATCCCAAGGATATGAGTGACGACACCCTGCACATAATTGCTGAGGTACCCAACATATGTCGTCACATACACCTGCCGGTTCAGAGCGGCAGCAGCCGAATACTCAAACTGATGAACCGCAAATACACCCGTGAGTGGTATCTGGAACGTGTGGAAGCCATCAGGCGCATCATCCCCGATTGCGGTCTCACCACCGATCTGTTTACCGGCTATCACTCAGAGACTGAGGAAGATCATCAGGAGAGTCTCTCCCTGATGCGCCAATGCCGTTTTGACGCATCTTTCATGTTCCGCTACTCAGAGCGCCCGGGCACCTATGCCAGCAAGCACCTGCCGGACAACGTCCCCGAGGAGGTCAAGATACGCCGCCTGAACGAGATGATAGAACTGCAGAACCAGCTATCCCTGGAGTGCAACCGCGAATGCATCGGACATGAGTATGAAGTACTGGCCGAAGGATACTCCAAACGTTCCCGCCAGCAACTTTACGGCCGTACTGAGCAAAACCGCACCGTGGTATTTGACAAAGGCTCTCACAAACCGGGAGATTTTCTTACAGTACGGATAACTGACGCCACCTCGGCCACTCTCTTCGGAACCGAAAAATGATACAAAAGGGGCCTGACCCCAATTGTATCATTGCAAAAAAACATTAAAAAACTTGACAAGGGGTATTGCCGGATATTATCTTTGCGGACAATTTGCGCCTACGCGTGCGTGTACACGCTTGCGCAAAAGCCCGTCTTCGAATGAACTATCAGGATTTCAGACCTTGTCCGTTATGCGGGGCGTCGGGACAGCTTCCATACGCCAACTGCACTGATTTTGCGGTAAGCAAAGAGTCTTACACTCTTCTGCGTTGCCCGGAATGCGGAGTAGTCTACACCCTGGATCCCCCCTCAGAGAGTGAGATGAAACGATATGACAAGCTCTATCAGAAACTCAAGTTGGGAGATTCTCCGTCCGGTCTGACAGGAAGACTCTACTACAGGGTCAGAAGCCGTATGCTCCGCAAGAAGGCCCGTATTGTCGAGAGGCAGGCTTACCGCACAGGCGGCTCTCTCCTGAACTACGGAGCCAAAACCGGCTTTTTCTCCCACATCATGGAGAGACGCGGATGGAAGGTGACATCGGTGGAGAAATACCATGAGGAGAGGATATTCTCACTGGAGATGTTCCATCACCGGATGATAGATGTTCCCGAAATGGATTCACTGCATGACGGAACATTTGATGTCATAACCCTGTGGCATGTATTCGAACATTCCCATAACCCAAATGGTCTGCTGGACAGATTTTACGAGTTGCTGAGGCCTGGAGGTATCCTGGTGATGGCCTGCCCCAATGTACGCTCGACCGATGCCATGCACTACGGTCCATATTGGGCCGCCTATGATGTTCCGCGCCATCTGTGGCACTTTGACCCGATATCACTCAGCAAGCTGGCGCACAGGCACGGATTCACACTGATGCATCACGAAAGGCTTCCCTATGACAGTTTCTACATCTCGATCCTCTCTGAAAGGAACCTCAGACACCGCATGTCGTTCATACGCGGAATGCTTAACGGTTACCATTCATGGTTTGTATCCCTGACCAGACGGAATAAGAGCAGTTCGCTGGTTTATGTATTCAGAAAAAGACAAGAAACGGACAATAATGGCTAAACAAAAGAAAAAAAGAAAGATTGACCTGCTGTTTATAACAGCGTGCATCAGCACATCGCTAGTGTTGCTGCTTATTGGTATAGTGGCACTGCTGTTGCTGACTGCAAATGACCTGTCACGTCATCTCAAACAAGAGATGACAGTTGAGGTTGTACTGAAGGAGAGTATAACCGAGGCGCAGTTCACATCACTCAGACGCAGCATTGAAGCAGCCCCTTACTGCGCGGTCTGCTCATATATATCCAAGGATGATGCTCTCAAGGATATGACCAGGGTCATGGGTACCGACCCCTCGCAGTTTCTGGAATACAACCCCTTCTACGCATCGCTGAACCTGCGTCTTGAGGCAGACTATGCCTGCAATGACAGCCTTAAGATGATAGAAAAGAGGATATCCTCTATGGAAGGCGTACGTGAGGTCACATGGCAGAAAGACCTGTTGGACATCATCAACAGCAACATCCGCAAGGTTGCCTGCATACTTCTCATACTGGCTTTAATCCTGTCACTTGTCTCGTTCACTCTAATAAACAATACCATAAAACTTACCATATACGCCCAAAGGTTCATACTTTACTCAATGAAACTGGTGGGCGCAAAATGGTCTTTCATCCGCAAACCGTTTATCATAAGGAACCTGTGGGTCGGCCTGGCATCGGCAACACTCACCTGCATCATGATATGGTACGGGCTCAAGATAGGCCTCAGATATGAGCCATGGCTGATAATGCTGGCCGAGCCCAAGATAATAATCCCTGTATTCGTAGTGGTGACGCTGATCGGCCTGCTTATCACCGGCATTTGCGCCATGCACTCCGTCAACCGTTTCCTGAGAATGAAATCCGGAGAACTTCATTACGTATAATTCAACGACCAAAAATATGGACAAGAAAAAATTCGCATTCACCAAGACAAACTACATTCTGACAGCGATCGGAATGGCTATCATCATCATTGGTCTGCTGCTCATGACCGGCCCGAACTGCACAACCGAATACTTTGAACCGGACATATTCAGTGTCCGCCGAATCAAAGTCGCACCCATTGTAACCCTTATCGGTTTCATTACCGTAATAGTTGCAATCGCATACAAGCCCCGGACCGAAGACAATAAAGAGGATGACAAATGAGTTGGCTTGAATCACTCTTGCTGGGATTGCTCCAAGGTCTTACTGAGTATCTTCCGATAAGCAGCAGCGGGCACCTGGCCATAGCTTCATCACTGTTCGTTATTGACGGAGAGCAGAATATGTCTTATACTGTTCTTGTACACGTAGCTACAGTCCTTAGCACTCTCGTCATACTGTGGAAAGAGATCATATGGATTTTCCGCGACCTGTTCAGCCGTCAGTCCTGGAAGAGTTACAGCGGCCTCAATGAAGGCACACGATATGCCATCAATATCATAATCTCCATGATTCCGGTGGGCATCGTAGGGCTGTTTTTCAAAGATTCCATAGAGGCTGTATTCGGATCAGGAACCACTGTCGTGGGATGCTGCCTGCTTGTTACCGCAGCGCTGCTTACATTCTCATACTATGCCAAGCCTCGCAATAGGGACCACATTTCCGGGTGGCACGCCTTCATCATCGGCATAGCTCAGGCTGTAGCAGTACTTCCGGGTATTTCCCGCTCCGGATCGACGATTGCCACCGGTATAATACTTGGCAACAGGAAAGATAAACTGGCCCAGTTCTCCTTCCTAATGGTGATACCGCCTATCCTGGGAGAGGCATTACTGGATATGAAAGACCTGTTGGATTCGGCCGGAACGGCATCCGCAGGCGACGGAACCGGTACCGCAACGTTAGTCATAGGTTTCCTCGCCGCATTCATATCCGGATGCGCAGCCTGCAAATGGATGATTTCTATCGTCCGCAAGGGTAAACTTATCTGGTTCGGTATCTATTGTGCCGTAGCCGG
>CACZMI010000072.1 GCA_902782245.1 uncultured Bacteroidales bacterium
TACAAAAGGGGTCTGTCCCCAATTGTATCATTCTAGTCCTTGAAGCCGATTAGGCCGTTGCTGACAGCGAACGCAACGCACTCAATTATAGTATCATAGCCCAGTTTGTTCTTGATGCGCTCCTTATAGCTCTCAACGGTATTTGATGATATGCTCATGACGGCGGCTATCTGCGCGTTGCCGTACCCCGATGCCGCATCCTGCAGTACTGCCAGCTCCTGGACCGAGAGTTGATGGGGCTTGCCGGCCTTGAGGTTATCGGCATTCCCGAACAGACGGGTAAGCAGGTCCTTTGAGATAGTGTCGCCAAAGAAAATGCAGCAGCCATCGGCCACATTCTTTGATGCCGATACAATGACATCTGCCTCAGAATCCTTGGCGATATACGCATATGCACCCGATACAATGGCCCTGCAGATAAAATCCGGATTCTTGTACTGTGACAGCACAAGCGTCTTTACAGCCGGATGTTTATCCTTGATCTGACGTATCAGCTCCAGTCCGTCGGCTCTCTTTTCAAGGCAGACGTCAATTATTGCCAGGCTAATGTCATCATGAGACTCCAGCATCTTGAGCGCCTGGTCCTGATTGCGCGCCTCATAAATCCCGTCCACCCAATCCGCAGCCTGGAACGCCATCCTGAGTCCCATCAGGAAAATCTGCGAGTCATCTACCAGAAGTATCTTCTTTGTCTGAGCCATATCATTGTTTATTAAGTGTTAGTCATCTACCAGAAGTATCTTCTTTGTCTGAGCCATATCATTGTTTATTAAGTGTTACAGTAAACGAGCATCCCCCTTGCGGAAGATTCCTGACCGATATCCCCGCACCCATCCTGAGCAAGAGTTCACGTGAGATAATCAGTCCCAATCCAGTGCCTTTCTCGCCCTGGGTACCTTCGGTTGAGTGCATCTTGTCTATCCTGAACAGGTCATCCAGCTTATCCTGACTGATTCCGGGCCCCTGGTCATTGACCGATATCTCCGTAGCCCGTTCAGTATCCACCACCTGAACCGTTATCGTTCCGCCCGGATATGAGTACTTAACAGCATTCTCCAGGATATTCCTGAGTACCGTTACCAGCAGCTGGCGGTCACACGACACCATCAGGCCGGCAGGCATATCTCTCACAATGCTTACGCCTTTGGTTCTTGCACGGTCAATTACATTTGACAGCGAACGGTCAATTATCTCATCCAGCGCAACCTGCCGGATCTCGGCCTTGATCATATCATTCTGGCTGATAGCCCAAAGCAGCAGGTCCTCAAGCATATCCCGCGTGCTGTTGGAGACGTCACGCAGGGTATCCACTCCGTTTTTAAGTGATTCATGATCAAGCGTATCAATATGGGCCGATAACTGCGAAGCCAGCTGCGCAACCCCTGTTACAGGATTCTTGAGGTCATGCGATATAATGGAGAAGAAACGGTTACGGGTCTCTATCTCGGCTCTGAGTTCCGATGTCTTGATGTTCACGGCCTCTTCCAGTCTTGCCTTCTCAATCCTCAGATTACGTTCCCTGAGCCATACGAACAGCCACAGAAGAGTTCCGGCAAACAACAGATAGAGTATGATGAACGGCCATCTGAGCAGCAACGGAGGCCGGATTACTATGGGAACCGAGAGCTCGTCGCCGTGCTCCCATCGGCCAAAAACATCTGTGCACCCTATCTTGAGCATGTATCGGCCGGGAGCAAGTCCGGAATAGTTGATTTTGGTCTGCTGCCAGGTGGTGGGAATCCACTCCTTATCATGTCCGGCAAGCATATACCTGTATTCAACATGTCGGGCCACAGGGATATCCGTAACTGAGAATGACAGTTGCATATGCCCGCCTTCAAGGGCATAATCACAGACCCTGAGATGCAAACCGGCGGATGCGGCAATCAGCGTATCCGGGTTGAATGTGTCATACCCAGAACTGCCGCCGAATGCAAGGCAGCCGTCATGAAGCGGGCATGAAACCCTCTCGCTGAATATATCCTGCGATATACCTATCCATGACGGGACCTTTCCGCAGGTAGAGTCAGTATCAATAAATATCAGGCCCTCATCGGTACCGGCCCAGATGCGTCCGTTACGGTCCGCCTCGACGCTGTTTATCTTCATGCCATCGGCCATCCAGCCGGTGCTGTCACCGTCACTGAGCACGAACAGCCCTCGATGGGTGCCTGCATACACGCGATCATCGGTCACAAGGGCCAGATCGGTTATGTTGTCATCGGTAATGAATTTCCTTACCAGCCTGGTGTCAGGGTCTATTATGTTCAGTCCTGCGAAGGTCGTTCCGTAATAGAGCCGGCCATTGCTGTCCTCGATGGCGCAACTGCCCAGACGGGAACTTACATACTCCGGTTTGTCCACATCCGGAGTTGGTCTTTTGAAAGGACTGAGCCACCGGGGAGGCAAAAACTCCCCTTTGGTGCGGTCAAACAGATTGAGTCCGTAACCCTCCCATGTAATGCACCACAGGTTGCCTCGGCTGTCCTCCAGGAACCCGTTATACCAGTTGGAGCCAATCAGGTCACCCGAATAGACCTTATCCTGAAGGGGCAGTATCTCACCGCGCAGCACATATCGGTGCGTAACTCCGGTGGCGGGATCATACCGGTCAAAACCCTTGCCGAATTCCCAGTATCCGGTGTAGATACACCCCTGGCTGTCCTCATACAGGCTGGTTATGTTGTCTTCTTTGGTACCTACCCACATCCGGCCGTCACGTGCCTCCAGCAATGCGGTTATGTTATCACCCTGAAGGTGGTTCTCAACCATATTTATAAGACGCGTATATACCGTCACACCTTTGTCGCCGCCGAACCACAAGTTCCCCTGTCTGTCCTCAAGCACGCAGTAAAACTCCGACGGACCGGGTGAATTAGGATCAGATGAATCGTGCCGGAACACCTCACTTCTTATGGGATCATCCTCATCAACTATCGCAATTCCGCTGTATCCCGCAGCCCAAAGACGCCCCTGACTGTCTCTGATAAGGCGACAGTGGGCCACAGGCATAGGGCCGATGTTCACAAACCTGGTGCCGTCAAACGCCATCAGCATCGTGGTAAAGTCATTGAACCCTATCAGCCCGCCGTTCCTGCCCGGAGCATAGCTGCCTATACACCCGCTCCCTTCATATTCCTGCCACTGCGCCGTCTGTCGGTCAATAACCTTCTTTCCGGCTACCAGACGTCCGCCTATCCAGATATCACCCCGGGCATCGGCATACAACTGGTTGTAATAGTAATCCCCTTCAACCAGACCAGTACCGTATGTTGACCGGGCCACAACCGGGAATGTTTCATCGGAAATGTCAATCTTCTCTATTCTCCAGTCGTTGTATGTCACCCACAGATATCCTTCAGCATCACAAAGTATTGCCCTCACATAACCGTCTATGCTGCATGCCTTTATCTCCTGCCCCTCCATCAGGCACAGTCCGGCGGATGTTCCTATCCACAGCCGGCCGTCTTTATCCGTCTCCAAAGCGTTGACCTGGTTGTCCGATAAGCCATCGGACCGTTTGTAAACCTTGAATGTACAGCCGTCAAACCTGTTCAAACCGTTTGTGGTACCTATCCATATCAGGCCGTCACGGTCCTGCAGCATGGAGAGCACGGTGTTGGAACTCAGGCCATCGGCCGATGTAAAATTCATAAAACGCGGCGCAGCACCCCTGACCGGCATCATACCGCAGGTAAAGAGCAATATCAGGAATGTCAAGACGAATCTGCGCATATACATATTAGAGTCTGCTAAGATAGTAAATGATTTTTACAGGACAACCATAACTTCACCTCACACGATGTGGCGGATTCCACCACACCCCAAATCAGACATATGGATACTTTTGCCTCAACCAATAATTATAATTATGAGAAAGACTACTTTGACTGTTATGGCATTGCTGGCATTATGCATGCCGGCCCTTTCACAGAATGTGATTATGACTGACCGTATGAGCAGTGGCGGATTTGAGCCCATTCCCAAGGAACTGGCCAATGACGGTGTGGCTTATATGGCTGTATATGATTTTCACGACGAAAGGACTCAGGCCGAACTTATGGTTGCCCGGAGCCAATCGGAAGTGAAAGCATCGGTAAAAATAGACAACTCTGAGACAGCCAGCAACTACTGGCAGAAATCCGCAAACGGCACCGACTGGGAGTTTGATTTCTCCGATAATTCCGATTCCGGATATGAGCCCACCCTGCTCAGTTTTGAATATCGTGACGTGGACAACTCATATTACCCCACATCAAAGGTTATGATAAGCCAGAATCTGTTCAACACCGATGACAAGTGGGAGTACATTGTGGCCGATGTGGACTTCCTTGATACTCCGGACCAGGGTTCGGAATCTACTAAAGACGATATGACCTATCGCCATATTACAAGGATCAAGGTCATCAAGGGATTCAAGATCATGAATCAGGACGGAACAGAACTGGCTTATTGCAAAATGCCGGACAGCGAGCAACACGGCCAGTTCACTATGGAACTAACAGGATATTACATTGCCAAAATAGATAACAGGATATTACATTGCCAAAATAGACGGAATGCTCTACATGTCAACCCTGGAAAAGATTGGGCGCAAAGATGATTACCGCACGGAATATCATTGCGGAATGTACCTTATCAATCCCAAGACAAACTCGGTTCAGGCAATCGGCAGAGTAAGCACACGCATGAGTGTCAGCAGCACGGACCAGACAATCAACGTAATGGTGTCCGATGCAAAATCCGGTGAGAAAGTATCGGTTACAGGTATGGACGGCCGTCTTATCGGCACTGCCCAGGCATCGGAATCCCTCTCCTTTCCCAGGCCCGATTCCGGCTCCGCCATCTACAACATCACTCTCCAAGGTCCCGACTCCAAAGAGACCATCAAGGTAAAGTGATACAATTGGGGACAGACCCCTTTTGTATCATTTTGGGAAAATAGTACAAAAGGGGTCTGTCCCCAATTGTATCATTTTAGCGGGAGAGCTCCTCGGAGAGGAAGCGGGAGGTGTAGCCCTTGCCGGAGGCGGCTACCTGCTCGGGGGTGCCCTGGGCAACAATCATGCCGCCGCCGCGACCGCCTTCG
>CACZMI010000073.1 GCA_902782245.1 uncultured Bacteroidales bacterium
TCTACGCCCTTTTCCTTCGCCCAGTCACTGACGATCTCAAGGTTATGCTGCAGAAGGGTATAGCGGTCATAGGCATATACATCGGCATCAGTAACATAACGGTATGCGTCACGCACGCTCCTTACATCGGATGTCTTACGGAAAGTTGATGTGTTGCCCTCATATACCCTGAACAAATCCTTGCCAGCCAGTATCTCCTCATCGGATGTGGAAATAATCCCGTCTTCATAAACCTTCTCAAAACGTCGGCGGATTATCCTGTATGACTCTTCCCAGACCACTTTGCTCAGGCTGTCCCTGTAAAAACGGTCCAAATCGGCCAGGGCATTCCCGGCAACTGTGGCGTTGCGGCTGAAATATGGGGCAAATACCGCTCTGACACTGTCTGCCTCAACCTGCCATACTTCATCGCTTTTGGCTATCGAGAAACTGAATGGAGCAATAAGCACATCATAAGTCCAGGGTTTGCCCACAGTATATGAATAACTCTCCTTGTGACTTGCGGGCATAAAGTAGACTGTGAGCAATACAGAAACCAGAGATAGGATTATCAGAAGATTCCTGTTGCTCTTAATGAAACGCCTCTTGTCTTCCATAGGAACCGATGCTTTGTTATGATGTGTAAAAATACAACATTTCATAAGAAATTGATTAATTTTGCACCGCTAAAACTAAAGACATGACAGAGAATTCAGGCAGCCGCCGCGTCAGAGTACGTTTTGCCCCCAGTCCCACTGGTCCGTTGCACATCGGAGGCGTCAGGACGGCACTATATAACTACCTTTTTGCCCGCAAGCACGGAGGAGACCTTATATTCAGGATAGAGGATACGGACAGCAACCGTTTTGTTCCCGGTGCCGAGGAGTATATCCTTGAGGCTTTCCGCTGGCTCGGTATCAAATTTGACGAGGGTGTTTCATTTGGTGGAGAATATGGTCCGTACCGTCAGTCAGAGCGCAGGGATATCTACAAGAAATATGTAGACCAGTTGCTTGAATCCGGAAAGGCATACATAGCATTTGACACTCCGGCAGAGCTTGAGGCCAAGCGCAATGAGATACCGAATTTCCAGTACGATGCCGCCACCCGCGGCCGGATGCGCAACTCACTCACACTGCCTGCCGATGAGGTAAAGGCACTGATTGATGCAGGCAACCAATATGTGGTCCGTTTCCTGATTGAGCCCAATCAGGAGGTTGAGGTAGATGACCTTATCCGCGGCAGGGTTACCATAAACTCATCGGTTCTGGATGATAAGGTCCTGTACAAATCGGCCGACCAGTTGCCCACATATCACCTGGCCAACATCGTTGATGACCATCTGATGGAGGTGACTCATGTGATACGTGGCGAAGAGTGGCTTCCCTCCGCTCCGCTGCATGTTCTTCTGTATCGCGCTTTCGGATGGGAGGATACAATGCCCAGGTTTGCGCACCTTCCCCTGCTGCTCAAGCCCGAGGGTAACGGCAAGCTGAGCAAGCGTGACGGTGACCGTCTGGGATTCCCGGTATTCCCTCTGGAGTGGCATGACCCCAAGACCGGCGAGGTATCATCGGGCTACCGTGAAAAGGATTATCTGCCCGAGGCTGTGATCAATTTCCTGGCACTGCTGGGCTGGAACCCAGGCGATGACCGTGAGATAATGACCATGGATGAGATGATTGACCTTTTCAACCTTGAAAAGTGCAGCAAGGCAGGTGCCCGGTTCAACTATCAGAAACTGGTGTGGTTCAACCACGAATACATAATGCTCAAGAGTGACCATGAGGTTGCTGAACTGTTCAGACCTGTTTTGGAAAGCCGTGGCATAAATACCTCTATGGACCGCATTGAGACAGCCGTAGGTCTGGTCAAGAACCGTGTCAATTTTATAGGTGAGCTTTGGGACAACTGCAAGTTCCTGTTCCAGGCCCCCACTGAGTATGACGAAAAGTCACTCAAGAAATGGTGGAAGGATGATGCGCCCCGCACCACTGCAGAGCTCTGTGATTTCCTTGAGTCCCAGCCTGACTGGAACGGCGAAACGCTTGAGCCCAAGGTAATGGAGTGGATAGCGTCGAAAGGGTACGCCACCGGTAAGGTGATGAACGCCCTGCGCGTTACACTGGTTGGAGCAGCCATGGGTCCGCAGATATTCCTTATTACGGATTTCCTGGGACGTGAAGAGACATTGAACCGAGCCCGTAAGGCCATTGCAGAACTTGCCTGAACCCAGAGAGTATAAGGATATGATCATTTACTCCATCCTGATTTATCTCTATGCAGGTTGCATCCATTTGGCAGCCTTGTTCAACCGCAAGGCCCGTCTGCTCATCAGAGGGCATAAAAGGATACTTGACACCATAAGGGAGCAGGTTGATCCCAGTTTCAGTTACCTGTGGTTCCATGCATCGTCGTTGGGTGAGTTTGAGCAGGGGCGTCCGCTTATAGAACGCATTCACAACAAGCACCCCGAGTGCCGTATTCTGCTTACGTTCTTTTCGCCCTCAGGATATGAGGTAAGAAAAGACTACAAAGGTGCCGATATAGTATGCTACATACCGTTTGACACCCCACTTAACGTAAAGAGATTCCTGGATTCAATAAAGATAGAGAAAGCCTTCTTCATCAAATATGAGTTCTGGCCCAATTTCCTCAGGGGGTTACACAAACGCGGAATAGAGATATTCAGCGTATCATCCATATTCCGTGACAACCAGCTGTTTTTCAAGTGGTACGGAAAGGGATATGCCAAGGCCCTGACATATTTCAAGCATCTTTTTGTACAGGACCGTCACTCCAAGGACCTGCTCAAGAGTATAGGTATAACCGATGTCTCCATAGTAGGCGATACACGCGCCGACCGCGTGCTTGAGGTAGCTGCCGCATCCAAGCAGTTCCCCGTAATAGAGAAGTTTGTGAACGGTGACCCCACATTCATTGCCGGCAGTTCCTGGCCGGCCGATGAGGAGCTGTTCATACCCTATTTCATGACCAAGCCTGACTGGAAGCTGATAATTGCCCCGCATGAGATACATGAGGAGCATCTGGCACAGATAGAAACACTCCTTAAGGGCCGTGACTACATTCGCCTTTCGGAGGCCACGCTTGACAACATCAAAGGGTATGACACCCTGATAATAGACTGTTTCGGAATGCTGTCATCCATCTACCGCTACGGGCATATAGCATACATAGGCGGCGGATTCGGAGTAGGAATCCATAACGTGCTTGAAGCCGCCGTGTTCGATATCCCCGTACTCTTCGGCCCCAACAACCAACGTTTCCGCGAGGCTCAGGACCTGAAACGTGTCAAGGGCGGTTTTGAGATAACCGATGCCTACAGCCTGAGAATCCTGATAGACAAGTTCATCAGCGATCCCGGATTCCTTAAGAAAGCCGGCCGCAACGCAGGCGACTACGTACGCAGCAGCAGCGGCACATCGGACCGCATCCTGGGCGAGATTGGCTTGGACTGATAAGTTCCCATCCAACGACTTTTGGGGCCAAAGGCCAAAAAAGACAGAAAAAACCGAGCGCCGAAGGCGCGAGAAACCCGCCGGAAGGTTATTCCTCTTTGTACCAGCTGGCATACATGTGATAATCCCGGGCAATCCGCCGATTCATCTCCTCAGCCTGCGCCGGATCCACATCCTTTATATACTTGGCCGGAACCCCTGCCCAAAGCGTATGAGGCGGAATCACAGTCTTACCTGTCACCACAGATCCGGCGGCCACAATTGCGCCCTCACCCACTACGGCGTGGTCCAACACTACCGAGCCCATTCCTATCAGGGCGTTGTCAC
>CACZMI010000074.1 GCA_902782245.1 uncultured Bacteroidales bacterium
GGACCGGAGTCAGCGGCATTTTAACATCGGGTACTGACAACGGCGTACTCTGGGCAATAAGTCAGGATGGAAATATCATAAGGACAGAAGATTTCTCAGAGTGGGAGCAGGTACAGTCTGTACCGCAGCATTTCCCGGATTCGGCTGCTTACATCTTTACCTATCCGCTTGCCACCAATGCGAATCTCTCCAGGTCTGTCATTGTGGGTTTGACCGATACGCTCTATGTTTCAGTGTGGACAATGCTGACGGGAGATACGGTTTTGACAGAAGTCGACTTGCCTGCCAGAAAAGAGCTGTGCCTGCCGTCTGTCAGCGGATTGTCGGTATTCAGGTATGATGGTGCCTTGTTCAGTGCAGGCCGTGGGTTGTCCGGGTTCCGTCAGTCAAATGATAACGGAGTAACCTGGTATTCATGTAAATCATATGCCGAGGATTACGCATCCTGGAACCGTTATATGCAGTTGCCTGCAGGGCTTGACAAAAACGGACCTGAATTTGCCGCAGTTGCAGACAGGAACGGTTATATCTGGATAATGACCGAAGACGGCCGTGTGTGGCATGGTGCTATAACCAGGCTTATCAAGCACTGATTTGAAGATGAGAAGCAATCTTGTGATAACGGTTATGATGATTTGCTGCTGCTTTACCGCTGCAGCTCAGGATGACGGCTATCTTATGGAGGTTGGTCTCGGCGGTGGCGGCAGCTTTTATATGGGAGATGTCAATTCCCGGTTATATAACAATACCAACGGAGTTATCTCGGCCGTGGCCAGATACAATGTCAATCCCAGATTTGCCCTCAAGGCAAACCTGTCTTCGGCAGGCATTTCAGGCAGTTCCGAAAACGCTTACGGGGTTTTGCCGGGTGATGGACAGGTTTTCAGCCGAACGCTCTATGATTTCGGCATTCAGGTCGAGTGGGGGTTCTGCGGATACGGAATGGAAGGTTGGAACGGTTGTCACAGGGTGGCGCCATACGGGCTTGTCGGTGTGGGAATGGCTTTTGCTCCAAAACCTGCCCGTAATGACTTTGCAGCCAATTTCCCTGTCGGACTTGGAGTCAGGTACAAGATGTCCGACAGAGTCAATGTCGGTCTGGAGTGGACTATGAGGTTTTCAACGTCTGACCGTCTTGACGTGACATCGGCTGGCGGAACAACGCTTGAGGATCCTTTCACGATAAAGGGGAAGGGAATAAAGAATAAAGACAGCTACAGTTTCACTATGCTGTATGTTACATTTGACGTTTTCAAGCGTCCTTGTAACTGTAACGATGAAAGATAGAAGATAGAAGACATGACATATCAGGAACAGTTAGACAGGAAGCGCATACCGCAGCATGTTGCCATCATAATGGATGGAGACGGCCGTTGGGCGGAACAACGCGGCAAGCAGCATACAGAAGGTCATATCAAGGGCGTTGAAGTGGTCCGAAAGATCATGGAGAACGCCGTTGAATTGGGAATAAAGTATCTTACGCTTTACACTTTTTCCACAGAGAACTGGAACAGGCCCGAACAGGAGGTAACGGCTCTTATGGGACTTTTGTTCAAGAATATTGAGGAAGATGTCTTTATCAGGAACCAGGTCCGTTTCCGCGTTATCGGTGATATTGAAAGACTGCCTGAAGAGATTCAGCTCAAACTGAAAGAGTGCATTGACCATACCAAGGACTTTGACCGTTCATGTATGGTCCTGGCTCTCAGTTATTCTTCCCGTTGGGAGATAACCCGCGCGGCCCGGATGCTGGCCGAAAAGGCGGTAAGAGGTGAGATTTCACCTTCAGAGATAGATGAGAAAGCTGTATCTGACAACATGACGACAAACTTCATGCCTGATCCCGATCTGCTTATACGTACAGGCGGCGAGATCAGGATGAGCAATTACCTGCTCTGGCAGTCAGCGTACACGGAACTCTATTTCTGTGACACTTTCTGGCCGGATTTCAATATGGAGGAACTTTGCAAGGCCATTTACGTTTATCAGCAGCGTGAACGCCGTTTTGGCAAGACCGGTGCTCAGGTGGCGGAGCAGAATCAGAAATAGACATAATGAAGATGAAGTTCAGACTCAAACATATCATAATCCTTCTGTTGCCGCTGCTGTCAGGGCAGACCATGACGGCGCAGACAGATGAAACTGTCGGACAGGACAGTCCTGTGATACTCTATTCGGGTACGCCCAAGCGTTATGAGATAGCTGACATTATGGTAACCGGACTGGAAGAGAATAACCATAAGACACTCATAAAACTGTCCGGCCTTAGTGTAGGACAGCGTGTTTCAGTACCGGGGGCCGACATTACCGAAGCTATGAAACGTCTGTGGGCGACAGGTCTGTTTGCCAATGTCAAGATCCGTGCCCAGAAGATTGTTGGCGACAGGATCTGGCTGGATTTTTACATCGAGCAGAATCCCAAGATAAAGGAGGTTGTGTTTCATGGAGTCCGCAAGGGTGAGGCTTCCGAGTTGGAGGATAAGATAGGAATGTTTCCCGGCAGCCAGATTACCCAGAACGCCTTGAACCGTTCGGAGAAACTGATCAGCAAGTACTATGATGAAAAAGGTTTCAAGGATGCCGATGTCCGTGTACAGCAGCGCTCCGAGCCGGATGAGGACGGTTTGGCATATGTGGATGTTTTCATAGACAAGAAAGACAAGGTCAAGGTCCGCACCATACATCTTGCCGGAAATGAAGCCATTTCTGACAAGATGATCAAGAGGCTCATGAAAAAGACCAATGAGAAACAGAAGCTCAGTGAGTTCTTCCGCACCAAGAAATTCGTCAACGAGGAGTATGAGGGTGATAAGGACAAGATTATGGAAAAGTATGGAGAGCTTGGCTATCGTGACGCTTACATTACCCTAGACAGTGTTTCAACTAATGTGGAGGATAATACGGTTGATGTATGGCTGAGTTTTGATGAAGGTGAAAAATACTATGTCCGCAACATCACCTGGGTGGGCAATACCATCTACACCAGTGAAGAGCTCTCTGATATGCTGGGAATGGAGAAGGGTGATGTCTTCAACCAGAAGAAACTTAATGACCGGGTTAAAGACGATGAGGATGCCATTGGTAAGGAATACTACAATAAAGGTTACGTTGCTTTCCGTCTTGAGCCGGTCGAGGCCAATGTCGTGGAAGATTCGATAGATCTGGAAATGCGTATAGCCGAAGGTCCTCAGGCCACTATTAACCGTGTGCTTATTCACGGCAATGACCGTGTATATGAGAACGTGGTGCGCCGTGAGCTCTATACCCGTCCGGGTGACACTTTCTCTTATGATGCTTTGGAACGTTCCTTCCGAGCTGTGGCTAATATGGGACATTTTGAACAGACTACAATCAATCCCGATGTCCGCACGGATCCGTCGGACGCCAGTACGGTTGACATAGACTGGCAGCTTGAGAGCAAGAGCAATGACCAGGTGGAACTCTCCATGGGTTGGGGCCAGACAGGTGTAATTGGCAGGGTAGCGCTCAAATTCACCAATTTCAGCATGTACAACCTGTTCCATAAGAGTGACAATTACCGTCTGTTCCTGCCTCAGGGCGACGGCCAGACCCTCTCTCTCAGTGCTCAGACAAACGGTCAGTATTATCAGTCTTACAGCATATCCTTCCTGGAGCC
>CACZMI010000075.1 GCA_902782245.1 uncultured Bacteroidales bacterium
TCTTGTGATAGACCGCAACAGTCATATCGGCGGAGGTTGCTATACTGAACAAATCAACGGCATAAACGTACACAAGTATGGTCCGCATATATTCCATACATCCAACAAGAAGGTTTGGGATTTCATGAACAGCCTGGTGCCGTTCAATGATTTTATAAACTCGCCTATTGCCTGCTACAAAGGGAAACGCTATAATCTGCCGTTCAATATGAACACTTTCCACCAGCTGTGGGGAGTGGATACGCCCGATGAAGCTAAGGCAATCATAGAGAAACAACGGGCAGAATACGCAGATATTGAAGAGCCGCGTAACCTTGAGGAGCAGGCTCTGAAACTGGCAGGGCGTGATATTTACGAGACTCTGGTAAAAGGGTATTCCGAGAAGCAATGGGGCATGAAAGCCACCGAGATTCCGGCCTTCGTGATACGCCGGCTGCCGTTCCGCTTTGAGTTCAACAACAACTACTTCAATGACACATATCAAGGTATACCGATAGGCGGCTATACAAAGATATTCCGGAAACTTCTGGATGGTATTGAAGTAAGATTGGATACAGACTATCTCCAGAACAGGGAGTTATTTGACAGTTTGGCCGATAAGACCGTATTCACCGGTCAGATAGACGCGTTTTTTGACTATCGCCTGGGAGAGCTGGATTTCCGTTCTCTCCGTTTTGAACACAAGCTGATGGAGGGTGTAAAGGATTTCCAGGGCAATGCCGTTGTCAATTATACTGAAGTCAACAATGAGCGCAACAATGCCCTTTATGCCGGCTATTCTGAACTGGCGGCCCAAAGGACGGATGTCATTTTCGGCGGCCGTCTGGCCGAGTATAAATATTATGATATGCATCAGATTGTAGAGAACGTTCTTGAAATGAAAATATGAGTAAACTGTTATCAATAATCATCCCCACTTACAACATGGAGGCGCTGCTTCCACGCTGTCTTGATTCCATTCTGGTTGACGGTGCCCTGGAGCGCATTGAAGCCATGGTGGTAAATGACGGCAGCAAAGACGGCTCGCTGGCTGTTGCCAACAGCTACAGGGAGCGCTATCCAGATTCGGTTACCGTAATAGACAAGCCCAACGGCAACTACGGATCGACAATCAATGCCGCTCTTCCCGCAGCTAAGGGAAAATACGTCAGGATTCTTGACTCCGATGATTGGTTGCGTTCCGACTCCCTTATAAGATTCCTGGATGCTCTGCAGAATCTGGAGACCGATATGGCTGTAACACATTTCACCATACTGCATGAAGGAGGCGGCCGGGAACTCACCAAATACAATGACTACGGTCGGGAACCTTTTGAATACGGAAAGACATATCAACTGGATGAGGTCCTCAAGGAGGGATACATAAAGTATTTCCTCATGCACGGACTCACTTATCGGACAGACCTTCTGCGTAAAATGGATTACCGTCAGACCGAAGGTATATCCTATACCGATACCGAGTGGTGCTGTTACCCTGTATTCAAGGCTCAGACAGTAACATTCCTTGATATTGACCTTTACCAATACAACATGGCACGCGAGGGACAGACAATGGACCCCAAAGTGATTTCCCGCAGCCTTATGCAAATGGAGAAGATGATAAGGCAGCTCATATCATTCTTTGAGTCTTCTGATACCGCCAGCCTGTCTGAAACAAGGCTCACGTTCCTGAGGAAATACTACGCCAACCGCATTAGATTCCTGTACAAATGCCACCTTGTGGATACTCCCCGTGAACACTTTGACGCAGTCCGTTTTGAGGAGTTGGACAAAGAACTGACAGAGGCTTGCCTGAGGAACGGATTCGGTCAGGTACGCCTTTATCCCGAAAACAAGATCATCAGGTGTGACCTGCTCCGGTTCTGGCACAGGCACCATCGTCGTCCCCGCAGATGGTTTGAATCCCTCAACCGGGCTCTGAACGTGATAATGAGAAAACTCTATATGATATTTTTCAGATGAGCAGACTACTATATATAAGGTACAAGAAACCGGGCAAGGTCCTGGAAGGCGGCGAACAGGTTTCCCAAAAGAACTGGAACGTTTTGTGCAAACTTCTAGGTGAGCATAATGTAGATACCGTCTATATCCACGATGAGAACCGCAAGCGTACCGTTGCAGACTATCTGAAAGGTGCTTTCTGGTTTCCTTTCGGGTACTTTTTCGGCATCACTCCTACAATTGTCAGGAGACTTGTCAGGACTGCCCGTGATTATGATTTCGTCTTCATAGACCGAAGCGTTTTCGGAATCATCGCCGCAAAGCTCAAGAAAAGCGGTTATAAAGGCGTAATCATCGGATTCTTCCACAATGTTGAGATTCTCTATTTCAAGGCAAAGCTGGGACATAAGCCTTGGAGGTTCATCATTACCGGTTGCGCAGACCGCAATGACCGCTGGACTTGCCGTTATGCAGACCGCACCATCTCACTGAATTCACGTGATGCCGATGTCATCAAAGAACGATACGGACGCATGCCCGATGCCATTGTCCCCGTCACTTTCAATGACACCTACTCAAAAGAGTCTTATCCCGAGCAACTGACATCGCGCAAGCCGCTTTGTCTGTTTCTGGGTGCATACTTTGCGCCCAATTGTGAAGGCATTGAGTGGTTCTCCAGGAATGTCTACCCGAATGTGGATATAGAAATGAAAATCGTAGGTAAAGGAATGTCACGCATCCGGGACAACTATTATGTACCGGAAGGTACTGATATCGTCAGCGATGCGCCCGACCTGGTCCCTTATTATGAGGAGGCCGATATCATGGTACTTCCAATATTCAAAGGCAGCGGCATGAAGGTCAAGACCTGCGAAAGCCTCATGTACGGGAAGAATATCATAGCAACAACCGAAGCCCTGGAAGGATATGACCTGGACTATGACAGGATGGGCGCCAGGTGCAATACCGCCCGGGAGTTCATTGATGCAATCAATTCATTCGCAGAGAATCCGCGGCCAAGGTTCAACAGATACTGCCGTGATGTGTTCCTGCAGAAATACTCAACAGATAGCGTGGTGGAAACTTTCAGAAAAATACTGAACAAATAATGAGAAGTCAAGGCAAGTTCATATTTCACATACTGGCCTTCATTATAGTGACCATCTGGGGTGTTACTTTCATCTCTACCAAGATACTTATCACCTCAGGACTAACTCCCGCCCAGATATTCACCATCCGGTTCACGATTGCTTATATAGGAATATGGGTAGTCTGTCTCATCAAAGGCGGCAGGGACAAGGTGATGTTTACCCGCACAATCAAGGAAGAGCTGATGATGGTCTTTCTTGGTATTACCGGAGGTTCACTATATTTCCTTACCGAGAACACGGCACTGGCCCATACCCAGGCATCAAACGCGGCATTCATAGTCTGCATTGCTCCGCTACTGACACTGCTCTTGACTCTGCTCCTTAAGCGTCTGTTCAAGGGGCCCCTGATGGACGGGCTTGAGAATGTAAGGTTGGGGTTCCCGCTCATCGGCGGCACTGTCATGGCGCTTACCGGTATGTTCCTGGTGATATTTAACGGATACACGCTGCACATTTCGCCCAAGGGTGACATGCTGGCTTTCGGAGCAGCCCTGTGCTGGGCTCTCTACAGCCAGTTCATGAGCCAGATGACCATCCGCTACGGAACGTTCTTTGCCACAAGGAAAGTGTTCTTTTACGGACTCATTACCATCATTCCTGTAATACTTTTGAGCGACAACTCAAACATCCTGAACGTACAATTCAGCGCCATCCAGGTCTGGGGTAATCTGCTGTTCCTGTCCGTATTGGCCTCATTGTTCTGTTTTATAGGCTGGAACAGGGTTATGGCAGCAATCGGGAACGTAACTTCCACAAATTATGTATATTTGAATCCTGTTATCACACTCATTGCCGCCATTATCATTCTGGGAGAGAGCATGACCGTTACCGCCGCAATAGGATCGGCCATGATTCTGGGCGGCGTGATACTGGCGGGAGTCAAGACAAAAAAGGACTGAACAAACAAAAAAATAAATGATGAAAACAATCTTTAAAGTTATGATGATGACTGGAGTGCTGGCCATTACTGCCGGCTGCGGACAGAAAAAGAGTGATTTCAAGTATCTGCTTGATGAGTTTGCTGATCTTAAGGTGATGCGCTACACCATCCCCGGATGGGAGGAGCTTTCTCTGCAGCAGAAAGAGTACGCATACCATCTGGCCGAGGCTGCCAAGTGGGGCCGCGACATCCACTGGGACCAGAACTGCAAGTGGAACCTGCCCATACG
>CACZMI010000076.1 GCA_902782245.1 uncultured Bacteroidales bacterium
CTTTGTGGTGAAAAAATTCTGAGATATTCGGTTTATGAACAAGATATGCGCTTTTGGAGATTCGGTTATGAAGGGTATAGTCGAAGACTGTTCCCGGTTGGCCGGCTCTGTTAAATATATGATAAGCAATCTTAGCTTTGCTGAGATATGCAGCTCCCGTCTGGGACTCGATATAAGGAACTATGCCAGGTTCGGCGGAACCATCAACCAGGGCATGGACCTTGTAGAAAAGCATAAGGATGATGTATCGGATTCACGATACTGCGTAATAGAATACGGTGGTAATGACTGCTCTTATCACTGGGATGAGATTTCACAGGATCCCGTGTCGGTCCATAACCCTCTTACCATGCTGGGCGATTTCCGCAGGCAGTATTCGGCTATGATTGACAGGATCTGTAAGAACGGTGCCAAACCGGTTCTGCTTTCACTCCCCCTGATTGACAGCGAGCGTTACTTTAACCATATTACCAAGGGCCTGAATCCCGAAAACATCCTTAAATGGCTGGGCGGTGACGTTGATTTTATAGGTCATTGGCACGATATGTATAATATGGCAGTGTGGAAACTGGGTGCAGCCAAGGGAGTTCCCGTGATTGACATCACATCGCCTTTCCTGGTAAGGAAGGATTACCGCGATTATCTGTGCAGTGACGGTATTCATCCCAACGAGGAGGGTCACCGTATCATTGCCGATGCCATTTGTGATTATGTAAATACAAATAAAAACTTCAAGATATGACTACAATCTGTTCATTTGACTGCAATCAGTCGGCTTTCAAGAGCATTGCCGGCGATGTTAAGCCTATTGCACCGGTTGACGGCAAGTGGGTTGAGGTTTCACCCAGAGTATTCGAGGATCGCGTACGTAACCTTGCTTACGGACTTATGGTCCGTGATTACCGCAGGGATGAGTGTGTTGTATTCAGCGGCTTCACTGACGAGATGAAGCCCTTTATCAAGACAGCATGCCGTCTTGCCCATATAACTGCCAATTTCAACGAGTCGGCCGACGGCCCCAGACTCTCTGTTGACGATGTGGAGTATCTGATGCTCATTGGCGGTACATGGTCACGCAAGTACAAGGCTTCGGTTGACCGCACGATAGCACGTATAATTCTGGGTTGCTGATAATACCCGGCAAATTAAACCTTTATTCATTCAGCGGACGGTAGAAATGCCGTCCGTTTTTTATTTCCGGATGGAAGATTGATATAAAATCACCAAGCAGCATCTCGGGGTGGAATGAACTCAGTTCAAAATAGGGCACCTGATTGACGTCACATACCCATATGTTACGCTCCCTGAATGGTTTGAATGATGCGTATGACTTAAAATCAGATTCAAGCAGACTATATGTGAGAGGTACCGAACTGCTGTTTTTGAGCAGCCAGACATCGGCATCCTGAGCCTTTTCATAAACCGTCTCAAATGAGAGCGGAACCGAGCCGCTGTTATCGTTGTCGGCAAACAGATACAGTGCGCCGGCATCGGCTATCATGCGTCCGATGGTGCTGCCGCCTCCCGCTACATACCAGGCTGATCCGCTGCGTGTATCTAGCATAACCTTGGGTCGCGATACTGTTTTTGAAGCAAGCTGCTTAAGATTGTTATAATCTCTGCTTACCTGACCATACAATGAGTCGGCAGCGGCGGCTGCATTGAACAGGCGGCCGTAAAAGCGTATCCATTCCGCCCTGGCCAAAGGTGATGTCTCCATGTAATCGGCACATTCCAGCAGGGGTATTCCCAGTTTTTCCAGCTGGCCGTAGCCGGTCTGCTCAAAAGGAGATACCATTATGGCATCGGGATGCAGTTCCATTATCTTCTCAACGGTGGGATACATGCTGTTTCCGCAGTCGGCAATGGTTCCGTCGGCCAGGCGTGCGCGGATAAGTGAGTCCGATATGTACTCGGGCTCACATACACCCGCAATGCACTCCTCTACGCCAAGTTCCACCATCAGGTGAGCCAGGCTGTTGGTCATCACGACCACCCGTTTGAGCGGAATATGGACGGTATTGACGTCGCGGTTAAAGCTGTAGTCTGTTGACAGGGAGTCAGTGAGCGTGTAGGTATGAAGCAAAGTGCCTTTTTTCCATGGGTTGGCTATCTTTACGTTATAGCTGTGGGCTGTTTCCTGTACCGATATGTGGCTGGCCAGTTCCATTATGCCGCCATCTGCATGAAACTGGTGACCGGCGTTGCATGCTGTAAGCAGCACCGATACAAATAGTGTGGATATGGTTTTTCTGTTCATTCTGACTTTGAGTTGAGACTGTATATGGCCGATACCTCGGTGGAGAGTTCACCGGTAGTGGAGTTGCAGCTTATCACTCCGTTCTGAATCCTGATGAAATCAATGCTCTCCAGGCCGGCCGGCGTGCCGTCAGGGTTTACCGCCCAGTCAATATCGAATGCCGAATTATCAGGGCTGTTGGGCTTGTTGTCAACGTATCCGTATTCAAACGATGAGAACACGTATTGGTTGTTTTCAAAACTTGCATTGTCCGGTAACAGTGTAGCAGTGAATGTCAGGGTGTCATTGTCACACCACTGCGGATAATAGGGCTGACTGTGATAAATGTTGTGAAGTATGCTGCCGGTCTTTCCGTCCGATCCCTTCCATGGTGAGTCTTGGTTGTCGGCGGCGGGTTTGGCGTAGCGTATGGTATAGTCCGCTGCGGACCTGCCTTCTCTCTGTTCCGATCCCCATATCTCATACCAGGCATCATCGGGCTGTCCGTTGCCGTTGGCATCGGCACTTACCCAGACCACTCCGGGCTCGGCATTGCCGTTGTAGGCGTTTCCGTCAATCCTGAAATCAGGTCCTTCCTGATTCTGGACCGTGGCGTTGAATCCGACGGTAATATAACCTCCAAACGCTCCCAGAGTTACCATTCCGCCCGATTGCAGGGCCTTGAGGCACTTGGCTGCCATGCTTGCAGCATCATCGCCCGGTTCATATTTGGGCAGCAGGTTTACGAACTGTCCGGGAGCGGGCATATACTCGAATACGCGGTCAATGTCTCCTATTATCTCAGGTTCACCCTTATACTGGGTCAGAGTAACATCGGCATCACAGAATACAACCGTGTTGGGATTTATACCGATGCCCAGTACGCGGTACAGCAGGCGGCCTTCGGGGCTGTAGCACAGGAGTGCCCCCGGTGTTACGTAATCCTTAGCGTCGCATACATATACTTTGTGCGAGGTGGGCTCCACCTTTATGGAGTAGGGGCATTCCACGCGTGTGCCGTCGGTTATGAAATCGGAGTCTGTGACCTGTCCGCTTGCCAGATCCAGGATCTGTATGGTGCCTCCCGCTCCGTAACCGTAGAACCAGGCCTTGCCGTCCACAATGTCCATGTTCAGGATGGGAATGTCAAATGTAGCCGTAACCTCATCTGTCTGCGTGTCGATGCGGTGCAGGCGGCTGTCATAATCCATTGTGCCGTAATCGAATATGCCTCGGGATACCACGTAAACATTGGTGCCGTCGGC
>CACZMI010000077.1 GCA_902782245.1 uncultured Bacteroidales bacterium
CGGATGTTGCGGATAGCGATTTTAAGGTAATGTATAAACATATCAGGACTGTTGTTTTTTATTTCTGCTCCAAAATTATCCCCTCCCGCCACCATCCTCCAAGAAAAAATCCCAAAATCGCACTTTCCGCCCCAAAATCGTCTAATTTTTTGACACCCGCCAGTTTTTCCCGCCAAAGTGTCCCGCGCTCATCGGCCCTGTGAGCCTCCTGACACCGCTCACTGTGTTACATACCCTCATCTGGAGGGTGTGTAACGCACTGATGTGCCCCACAAGCCCTGTGAGCTGGGCCGATGTGGGACACTTTGGCAAAAGACTAAAAAAAGAATCCTATTGGTTGCAATACGGTGCAATATTTAATATATTTGCAACCAAACAATAATAAGTATGGCACAGACAGCATTTACAGTCCGTATGGACTCTGAGGTGAAAAAACAGTTTGATGAACTCTGCAAGGACTTTGGCATGAGTTCCAATACCGCATTCAACATTTTTGCCAGGACGGTAATCAAGAAGCAACGAATACCGTTCGAGGTGGAATCCGAGCGCGAGACCAGACTTCGCCAAGCACGTGAAACGTTCGAAAGAATAGAAAGGTATAAGGCAGAGAACAATTTGCCGGAACTAACAATGGATGAAATTGATGAGGAGATAAGGAAATGCCGAGAGGAACGCCGTCAAATGAACAATAACATACAACAATAAAAAGCACATTATGAAATACCTTGCCGTGATTGATACAAACATCCTTGTTTCTTATCTGCTAACTAAAAACCGTGATTCTTCGGTCATAAAGATCATAGAACTGGTCAAAGAAGGAATAATAGTACCTCTTCTTCAAAAAGCCAGGGACACAGCATCTGCGAACCACCCATCGGATTCACATCCCGATGAGTGGTCTTACTGTATCATTCGCTCTTGATCACATCGGCCGGGTTCTGGGATGACGCTCTGCGTATGTTGTTGAATATTATCAGGCCTATGAAGAGGATCATTCCGGCCAGGATGAGCAGATATGTCCATACTCCTATCGGGGCCTGACGGATGTATGCGGACTGCCAGCGGTGCATTATGATTGTACCTATGGGGAATGACACAAGGGCGGCAGCCACAATTACCGGCAGGTAGTCCCTGATGAACAGGCGCAGCACATCGGTGCGTTTGGCTCCGTTTATCTTATGTACCGCAATCTCACGGCGGCGGCGCTCACATGAGAGCGACACTATGCTGAACACACCGCTCACGGCTATGATGATGCAGACTATGGTTATTATGAGCAGGAACTTACCCAATGCCAGCTCGGATTTAACGTAACTGTTTATGTACTCATCCTCCATGTTTTCGGTTACATGATACACTCCGGGGTGAACATTCTCAAAAACCTGGGTTATCTTATCCTTAAGAGTGTTCCAATCCGTGCCCTCCTTAACCCTGAACATGAACAGATTGGCCTGATTCACACCCGATATGCTGTTCTCCTGCTCATATTCATATACCAAGGGTATAGTAGCGCCCTTGGGACTAGTATAACACACATCCTTTATTACGCCCCTGACAATCAGAGGTTGGTAGTAGTTGAATATGGTTTTGCCAACAATCCGGTCTGCACCTCCCAGCAGGTTGGCAAGAGTCTCACTTATTACAACCGCATTCTCCTGTTCATTCTCCCTACTAAAGAGTTCACCCGCAATGGGCTGAACCTCTATCATATCAAGATAGTCCCGGTTAGCTTCAATGTAAATAACGCTGATATCCTGATCGGCAGTCATACTCTCAAAAGTAGTATCAATGGTAATGGCTGAACTTCGGTGGTACTGGGAATAGGAGTCAAAACCATACACCACCTTATCCATCTCGGGCAACTGTTTAAGCTGCTGCCTTACAGCATCCACCTCAGTTTCATTAAGCCCGAATTGATATATGGAGCCTATGTTGTGCTTTACGTATCCCATATCCCTGGAGCCAATCATAAAGTTGACCTGTCTGTGCATCACAACCGTGCAGAATATGGCGCACAGGCTAATGGCCAGCTGGAATCCTATGCTCATCTTATAGCCGGCTGTAGTACTGCCGCTGCCCAATGAACGGCCCAGGTACCTGGAGAGTTGCCTTTTGCTTACTACCGATGTAATAACCGATGCTATCAGGACCGATATGACACCAATTATCAATGCATAGAGAATGTATCCGCCCATAAAGAAACCAAAAGGTTTGTCTATTGTGCTGAACTGTGTAAAGTAGGGCAATGATAACAAGCATATTATGGCTCCTGTTACGATTGCGGCTATCAGCACTGCCGATATCTCCACTATGAACATCCTGAGTATCTGCATAGGCGTGGCGCCGTTTGCATATCTGAGAGAAATCTCACGCATTCTGATGCCGATACGGGTTACCAGCATTGTGAAATAATTGGTCAGAGAGCAGACTATCATAACCACTCCCAGCAGAAGCAGCACAATTATGTATCGGATGTTAAGGTTCATGACCTCAAGCGCCTCCTCCTGTCTCAGTTTGGTTATGGGCACCAGTTTATAGTTTTTGGTATCAACCAGTGTCCAGGAAAATACCTCTCCGTCCGGAGCTGTGTTGTTATAGGTAGTAAGCAGGGTGTCATTGGCAATCATACCGGCCAGGGAGCCTGCATTATCCCTGCTTACCCGCACAAAGTCAAGTGTAGTAAGAACGTACCTTGTGTTATATCTGTTAAGATCATAGCCTCTAAGGAAATCATAGTATATTGAAGTAGGTTCCGTTGGGTTGGCTATAACGGATATTACGGTCATCTGTCCCTGGTCGGTATAAAGAGTCTTACCCAAGGCATCACCGTCAAACAGAATGTCAGCGTACTTTTGAGTTATGGCTGCCTCAGAATAGGCAAGATTAAGGTTAGTCTCCCCTTCCAGCACATTGACATCAAAGAAATCCTGGAAACGTTCATCGATTAAAGTGCCCTTCAGGGTATATTCAGGCTTGCCATCACGCATTATCCTATAGTCTTGGGGAATCTCACATCGGGCCCACTCCTCTATCTGCGGATATTTTCCGGACAGATACTCACCCTCGGGGTATGATGTGTAAGGAAGAAACTCATGGTCGGCAGCATTGGAATTAGTGCCCATGACCAGATATATATCATCGGCATCACGATGGAACGCATCAAAACTGTGCTCATACCTTATCCAGATATAGGTAAGCGAGCAGAATACCATACCAAGTGCAACGGAGAGTACACCAACTGTTGACTGCAACCTGTACTTGGCCAGGTTGCGCAGAGCAATTTTAAGATTGTGGCGGAACATCTGTAACTATTGTTTTATTTTCACCCCAAAATTACCCTGCCTTCTCACCACAACCCAAATAAAAAAGGGCAAAACCGACGATTCTGCCCTAAAAACGTCTAATTTTTTGACACTTGATTTAGCGGCGGGATTTCCTGGAGGGTTTGGTGCGGGCGGCTTTGCG
>CACZMI010000078.1 GCA_902782245.1 uncultured Bacteroidales bacterium
CTTCATCAACTTCATCATACTCAATATTGCTCATATCTGTCTCCGTTTCCTACTGAACTTTATATATCCACTTTATAGATTTACCTATTATAAGATATTCCCTACATCATTCTTACATCATAATATTAGAACTTCTCTGCAGATAATATCACATCCGTATAATGATAAATGATAGTGCCTCCAAATACAAGTATAAAGACATTTGGAAAGATCAAAAGAGACTGATGACATCGTATCAACCATATAATTATGATTTAAGGGAATTTCAGCTGAGGAGTGTATGTTTGCTGGATGCGATTGACAAGGTTTGCAAGGAACACGACATTACCTATTATGTGATTGCCGGAACACTTCTGGGAGCTGTACGCCATAAAGGCTTTATCCCATGGGATGATGACCTGGACATAGCACTGATGCGCAGGGATTATGACCTGCTCATTGAACATGCATCCGAGTGGCTTCCTGAGCCTTTTTCTATAGTTGCTTACAATAATGACCCTGATTATCCCAAGTATTTTGCAAAACTTGAGGATAAAAGCACTACTTTAGTGGAGCGTTTCTATCTGGGATACGTAGGGGGAATATATATGGATATCTTCCCGTTGGATTCAGTACCTGACAACAAGTTGCTCAGGGCATGGCATTACTACCGTTTCAACCTGAAGAGACGTATGCTCTATCTGGTATACAGGGATCCGTATAAGCACGGCAAGGGGTTAGGCTCACTGATGCTGCGTCTTATTCAGAAACTTGTGTCCAAAGAGAAACTGCACAGAAGGGCACAGAGGGTCCTTACAGAATTTGAAGGAAAGAATAACTGCAATTATGTGATGACCCATGATGACGGATTCAAGGCATATCACAAGTCAGTTTTCGGGAAACCGGTCTCCTGTGAATTCGAGGGTCATACATTCTGTGCACCCGAGCATCCTGAAGGATTCCTGTCGGTCCTTTATGGAGATGATTACATGACTCCTCCTCCGGAAGGAAAAAGGAACTCGCATTTCCATGACTATTGCGATCTGAAGAACGGATATGAGGGAGTTGATATCAATGAGCTGAAGGCTCATTATGAGGGAATTGACAGTTTGAAAAGAAAAGAAGAACGGTTATGAAAAGAGTATTTACATCGGGAAGCTTTGACCTGTTTCATATAGGCCATCTCAATATTCTGGAGAAATCGGCCGCATTGGGCGATGAACTCATAGTCGGTGTCAGTACCGATGAACTTATAGAGGAATACAAGGGAATGAAACCTATCATACCCTATGAGCAGCGTGCCCGTATAGTGGCCTCTATCAAGTGTGTGACAAAGGTCGTCAAGCAGACCAAACTGACCGAGATTGCCCAGCTTCAGCGTGAGAATATTGATATCGTAACCATCGGTGATGACTGGAAAGGCAAGTATCTTGAAGGGCTGGAGTGGATGAAAAATCAGCCGGGCAAGGAGGTTGTATATTTTCCTTATACCCCGGGCGTGAGCACGACCAAAATCAAAAGTGATATCATCAAAAGCGCGAGCGATATCATTGCTGCCGCTCTATCACGTGAGGAATATATTGACAAGAACTGGAAAGAGGACGAACGTAAATGACAGTTCCATATAATAAGCAGAAAGGGCGGCTTTGAAGGCCGCCTTTACTGTTTTACCAAACCATTGATGAAGCACCCAGTATGGCGGCATCGGATTCCTTGAGCGATGAATACAGAATCTGTATCTTGTCTTTCCAGATCTGCATCAGGTTGTCATTCATTGCCCGTACCATCTCGTCATGGAAAAACTCACGCGACTTGGTCAGTCCTCCGAACAGCACTATCGCCTGAGGTGAACTGAACTTTACGAAATCACCCAAGGCACGGCCAAGTATCCGGCCTGTAAACACAAATATCTCTTTGGCCAGCTCATCTCCCTGTGCGGCGGCGTCATATATATCCTTGGACGATATTGATTCCGGGTCAATCCTGCGCAGCAGGCTCTCCCTGCTGTCTTTCTGCAGAAACTCACGCGCGGTACGCGCCACACCCATCGCACTTGCATAGGTCTCCAGACAGCCCTTAAGTCCGCAGTTGCATTGGCGTCCGTCCTGAACTACGCACACGTGACCCAACTCTCCGGCAAATCCGTCATGACCGTATACCAACCGGCCGTGGGATATTATTCCGCTGCCTACGCCTGTCCCAAGGGTTATCATGATGAAATCGTCTATTCCGCGTGCCACTCCGTATGTGTGCTCTCCGCGTGCCGCGGCGTTGGCATCGTTGGTAATCCTTACATGCAGGCCGGTGGCCTCCTCAAGCCTGGCGGCCAGGTAGACTACTCCGGGCTTGCCTTCGGCATCGCGTGCCCACCTCAGGTTCGGGGCATAGCGTATAGTTCCGTCAATACGGTTTGCATTGGGCGCGCCAATGCCTATTCCGACCGGAATCCCTTGAGCTGCGGTCTTTCTGGTCAGGTCCTTGACGGTGTCGGCCAGAAGTGCCAGGTATTCATCAAAGTTGTCAATAAGTGACGTGACCACACTCTGGCAGAGTATGGTCCCGTCTTGCGTCACGACCCCGCATTTGGAGGATTGGCCGCCTATGTCTATTCCTATGGCCAGCTTTTGCATTGCTGATTAATTATAATTCGGCTTTGATTCTTGTCCACTTGGCAAGGATATCGCGGTAGTATTTCTCCAGTTTGTTCCAATCATAGAAATATGGATACTCAACTCCCTTTGAGTCCTTGTAGCACTCAACAGGCAACTTGGCCTCCTTCTCGTCAAGCAGGGCTCTTACCAGTACGGTACCTTTCTTGTTCTTGAAGAAGATCAGCTGCAGGTTGCTGCCCATGTGTACAATGTCGTAGTTGACCCACTTGTTGGCCAGGTCCTCAATATCCTTGGGAGCGTAAGCGCAGTCGTTCACCTCCATCAGGCAGAGCAGGGGGTAAAGGGCTGTGTCATGTCCGTAACGCAGGTTGGCGCTGGGGGTTCCGTTCTTGAGAGCCTCGTCGGCCTTGTCCAGGAAATCCTGAAGCAGTGTGGCGTGGCCGTAAGGTACTATATTCTGGGTCAGGTCATTATAACCTGATACTGAATACCAGTAGAGATTGTTCTGCAGCCAGCAGTCATACCACTCGTCAAATGTGAATACGTCATCCAGGTCAAATCCCAGATAAGT
>CACZMI010000079.1 GCA_902782245.1 uncultured Bacteroidales bacterium
AAGAATCCGGTGATGACGGCATCGGGCACGTTCGGATACGGCACCGAGTACGCCGATTTTATGGATATCAGCCGTCTGGGTGCCATTATTGTAAAAGGTACCACTCTCAACCCGCGTCAGGGTAATCCTTACCCGCGTATGGCGGAGACTCCTTCCGGTATGCTCAATGCCGTAGGTCTCCAAAACAAGGGCGTGGATTACTTCGTTGACCATATCTATCCTGAGGTTAGAAAAATCCAGACAAATATCATAGTTAATGTCTCCGGATCATGTATTGATGATTATGTGCAGACAGCCGGCATTATCAATACTCTTGATGACATACCGGCCATTGAGCTCAATATCTCCTGTCCTAATGTAAAGCAGGGTGGTATGGCGTTCGGCGTAAAACCTGAAAGCGCAGCCCAGGTTGTGGAGGCTGTGCGCAAGGCATATGATAAGACTCTGATTGTCAAGCTTTCACCTAACGTTACTGATATTACTGAGATTGCCCGTGCCGTAGAGGGTGCCGGCGCCGATAGCGTATCGCTCATCAATACTATGCTGGGTATGGCTATTGATGCCGAGAAGCGTAAGCCTATACTTTCAACCGTTACCGGCGGCATGAGTGGTCCGGCTGTCAAGCCTGTTGCCCTGCGTATGGTGTGGCAGACGGCTAAGGCGGTAAAAATTCCTGTCATCGGATTGGGAGGTATCTGCTCGGCTACCGATGCTGTCGAGTTCCTGCTTGCTGGCGCATCGGCCGTACAGATTGGCACTGCCAACTTCATCGATCCCTCCATCTCCGAGAAAGTAATTGACGGCATCGAAGAATACCTCAATCGCCATGGATTCGCCTCCGTCCAGGATATTATTGGAGCCTTAGAATAGTTTTCTGGGGGAACTTTTGGGGTATTGACGTCAAAACTACGCGCCTTGCGGCGCTATCCCTCCCATCCCTAATAAGACGCTCTGAAAGACGTGAATAAACTCCCATCTTCCAGAGCATCTTCTTAGTGACGGGCCCCTCCCGTTCACAAGCCCACGGGCGGCCATGGTTTTGCCTGCCAATACCCCAAAAGTTCCGCTCGCTTTGCAGGTTTACTGCAGAAGGTCGGGCCTTAATTTTTTTGTTCTTTCCATGGATTGCTGGAACTCCCAGTCATCTATAAGTGCCTGGTTGCCGGATAGGAGAACGTCGGGGACTTTCCAGCCTTTGTAGTCGGCGGGACGGGTGTAGACTGGGGGAGCCAGGAGGTTGTCCTGGAAGCAGTCGGAGAGGGCGGACTGCTCATCGGACAGGACACCGGGTATAAGGCGTACTATGCTGTCGGTCATTACTGCGGCGGCAAGTTCACCTCCGGTCAGGACGTAGTCTCCGATGCTTATCTCGCGGGTTATCAGATGCTCACGGATGCGGTAATCGATTCCTTTGTAGTGACCGCACAGGATGATTATGTTGTTTAGCAGGGATAGGCTGTTGGCGGCTTTCTGGTTGAACTGCTCTCCGTCGGGCGATGTGTATATCACCTCATCGTAGTCACGCTTTGACTTGAGGTCGGTTATGAGGCGGTCAATGGGTTCTATCTTCATTACAAGGCCGGCGCAGCCACCAAATGGGTAGTCATCGGTCTTGTGGTGCTTATCGGTGGTGTAGTCCCTTATGTCGTGCAGATGGATATCGGCAAGACCGGCTTTCTGGGCGCGTGCCATCATTGAGCAGTTAAAGAAACCCTCAAGCATATCGGGAAATACTGTAAGTATATCTATACGCATAAATATGTACTATAATCGCCTGCAAAATTACAAAATTATGCGTAAATTCGCGGTCTGAAAACGGCACTTTCATAGAACCCTTCAAAATGAGCGAAACCGAACGGATAATAGAGCTGCGCGAGTTGTTGCATAAATACAACAACCTGTACTATGTCCAGAACGCTCCCGTAATATCCGATATTGAGTTCGACAAGCTTATGCATGAGCTCATTGACCTGGAAGAACGTCATCCTGAACTTTACGATCCCAACTCTCCCACACAGCGTGTCGGAAGTGACCTGAGCAAGGGTTTTGAGCAGGCCGAACACCGATATCCCATGCTCTCACTGGACAACACCTACAATGAGCAGGAGGTGCGGGATTTCTTTCAGCGCGTGAGCGGACTCCTGAATGAGCCGTTTGAGATTTGCTGTGAGCTTAAGTATGACGGTCTTTCGATATCGCTTATTTATGAGGACGGCAAGCTGGTTCAGGCAGTTACACGTGGTGACGGCGTCAAGGGCGATATTGTGACCGATAACGTTCGCACCATCAAATCCGTACCTCTGGTCCTGCAGAAAGGGGACTGGCCACGTAGCTTTGAGATCCGCGGCGAGGTACTTATGCCCTGGACATCGTTTGAGCGCCTTAATGCAGAGCGTGAGCAGCAGGAGGAGCCTCTGTTTGCCAACCCGCGCAACGCCGCATCGGGCACTCTCAAGCTGCAGAATCCGCAGGAGGTGTCACGCCGCCAGCTGGATTCATACCTATACTATCTGCTTGGCGAGCAGTTGCCATGTGACGGCCATTATGAGAACATGATGGAGGCTCAGAAATGGGGTTTCAAGGTATCGGACCACATGAAGAAATGCACCACTATTGATGAGGTGCTTGATTATATAAACTATTGGGACACAGAGCGTAAGAACCTTCCGGTTGCAACCGATGGCATTGTACTCAAGGTGAACTCCTTAAGGCAGCAACGTAATCTGGGATTCAAGGCCAAGTCACCGCGCTGGGCCATTGCGTACAAGTTCCAGGCAGAGCGTCAGCTTACACGCCTTAACAGCGTATCGTATCAGGTAGGCCGAACTGGTGCCGTGACTCCGGTTGCAAACCTGGATCCCGTACAGTTGTCAGGAACCATCGTAAAGCGCGCCACACTGCATAATGCCGACATAATCAAGGGCCTGGACCTGCATATTGGCGATATGGTATATGTGGAGAAGGGCGGTGAGATTATCCCCAAGATAACAGGCGTGGATATGGATTCACGCTCACTTCTGATGGGTGATCCGGTAAAATTTGCCGATGTATGCCCCGAGTGCGGCACCAAACTGATCCGATATGAGGGTGAGGCCGCATACTATTGCCCCAATGCCATAAGCTGTCCGCCCCAGATAGGTACCGAGACCATTGACCTGTTCTACCAGGCAGGTCTGATAAAGGATATCGCAGACCTTTACACACTTAAGGCAATGGATATATGCCGCCTGGAGGGGCTGGGAGAGAAATCGGCCGTAAGTATTGTGCACGGAATCGAGGACTCCAAGAAAGTACCGTTTGAGCGTGTGCTGTTTGCCATAGGAATAAGGTTTGTAGGCGAGACCGTGGCCAAGATACTGGCACGCGCATTCAAATCAATGGAGGCGCTTGAAAACGCCACTATGGAGCAGCTCACTGCGGTGAACGAGATTGGCACCAAGATTGCACAGAGCATTGTCTCTTTCTTTGCCGATGAGCGCAGCCGTGCATTGGTCAACCGCCTCAAGGAGTTCGGCCTGCAGATGGAGCTGGCTCAGGAAGAGCAGGATGGTGGATCGGACTTGCTTAAAGACAAGACAATCGTGATAAGCGGTGTGTTCAACCACCACTCTCGCGATGAATACAAGGCGCTCATTGAGCGTCACGGAGGCAAGAACTCCGGCAGCATATCGGCCAAGACATCATTTGTGCTGGCCGGTGACAATATGGGACCCGCCAAGCGTGAAAAGGCTCAGGAGCTGGGCGTAAGG
>CACZMI010000080.1 GCA_902782245.1 uncultured Bacteroidales bacterium
TAGTCCCTCCAGGCAGGTCTGATAAAGGATATCGCTGACCTTTACACACTAAAGGCAATGGATATCTGCCGTCTGGAGGGACTGGGAGAGAAATCGGCCGTAAGCATTGTACACGGCATTGAGGACTCCAAGAAGGTTCCGTTTGAGAGGGTTCTGTTTGCCATAGGAATAAGGTTTGTAGGCGAAACCGTGGCCAAGATACTGGCACGCGCATTCAAGTCTATGGAGGCGCTTGAGAACGCCACAATGGAGCAACTTACAGCGGTGAACGAGATAGGCACCAAGATTGCACAGAGCATTGTTTCATTCTTTGCCGATGAGCGCAGCCGTGAACTGGTTAACCGCCTCAAGGAGTTCGGCCTGCAGATGGAACTGGCACAGGAGGAGCAGGAGGGAGGAAGTGACTTGCTTAAAGACAAGACAATCGTGATAAGCGGTGTGTTCAACTACCACTCACGCGATGAGTACAAGGCGCTCATTGAGCGTCACGGAGGAAAGAACTCCGGCAGCATATCGGCCAAGACATCATTTGTGCTGGCCGGTGACAATATGGGACCCGCCAAGCGTGAAAAGGCTCAGGAGCTGGGCGTAAGGGTGAGAATGAGTTTCTGGAAATGATTAATGAAAAACCTTCAATAGTAACCAATGAATTACTCTTACCCTTTTAAGGGACTTGGCGTTGCGATGGTAACGCCTTTCAAAACAGACGGCCGGATAGACTTTGAAAGTCTTGCAAGGATCGTGGAAAACCTGATTGCAGGCGGCGTTGACCACCTGTGCGTACTTGGAACAACAGCAGAGACCCCGACGCTTTCTGCAAGCGAGCGCCTTGAGGTGGTCAAGTTCGTGATAAAACAGGTCAAGGGCCGTATTCCCATGATGGTTGGATGCAGCAGCAACTGCACCGCAGCCGTTCTGGAGCAGATCAAAGATTATCAGTTGGACGGCATCGATGCAATTCTGAGCGCCGTTCCTTTCTATAACAAGCCTTCACAGGAGGGTATATACCGCCATTTTGCCGAGATTGCCAAGGCATCGGCCAAACCTATTATACTCTATAACGTCCCCGGTCGTGCAGGTGTGAATATGACCGCACAGACCACGCTGCGCATTGCACGTGAGTTCAAGAACGTGATAGGTATCAAGGAGGCATCGGGCAATATGGAGCAGGTCAAGGAGATCATTGCAGGCGCGCCTGAGGGTTTCCACGTGATCATTGGTGATGACAGCCTGGCAATGGAGGCTATCCGCAATGGCGCATCGGGCGTTATCTCTGTGATCGGCAATGCAATACCCAAGCGTTTCGGTGAGTTGGTCCATGCTACCATGCAGGGCAATTATGCCGATGCAGAGCAGATACAGAAGCAGTTGTCGCCGCTGTACGGACTTCTGTTCAAGGAGGGCAGCCCCTGCGGTGTCAAGGCTCTGATGTCTGACCGCGGTATACTTGAAAATGTGATGCGTCTGCCGCTTGTTCCGGTCAGTGACGCTCTCAAGAATGAAATACTGAACGGATTTGCAGGTATTGAGGGATGAGGAAACTGGTTGGTTTGTTCATCCTTATTACGGCACTGTCGGCAGTTTCATGCAGGCAGAATACCACCGTATCTGAGCCCGAGCCCGAGGCTGAATACTTTGCACCGGAGCCTGTTTACCGTTGGGGAATAAACATAGACAGTCTGGACATAGTAGATGGTGTAATAGGGCGTAATGAATTGCTCTCTACCATCTTGTACCGCTATGACGTGTCATCACAGGCCATCTACCATCTGGAAAGGGCCTCACAGGAGACCTGGAGTGTACGCAAGATGCAGTCGGGCAAGCCGTATCACATTCTGCGTGACCGTGACTCAATTGCCACTGCAAGGTACTTTGTCTATGACATAAACAAGACTGATTATGCCGTCTATTCACTCTCTGACAGCATCTACAGCTATTTAGGCTCAATCGATGTGGATACCGTGCTCAACTATATAAGCGGCAGCATAGAGACATCGTTATGGAACGCCATGATAGAGCAGGGGGCAGCCCCCGACCTGGCCGGAATGCTGGCCGATATCTACTCATGGACCATAGATTTCTTTGGTATTCAGAGGCGCGACTCATTCTCAGTCTATTACCAGGAGATGTATGCCGACAGCGTGCGTGTGGCCACAGGCAATATTCTGGCTGCCAATTTCATAACATCGGGCACAGATCATTATGCGTTCCGATATATATACCATAACGAGCGCGGTGAGTATTTTGACGAGAAGGGAACCAGTCTGAGGCGTGCTTTCCTGAAAGCTCCGCTCAGTTACACCCGCATCAGCTCAAAGTTCTCAAACGCCCGCCTGCATCCAATCAAGAAGATTGTAAGGGCACATCACGGCGTGGATTATGCCGCTCCGTCGGGCACCCCTGTATATTCGGTAGGTGACGGCGTGGTTACTGCCCGTGCCTGGGACAGCAAGGGCGGCGGCAACTACATCAAGATTAAGCATAACTCCACATATACGACCGAATACATGCACCTGCGCGGTTTTGCCAAAGGCATAGCAGTAGGCACTCACGTATCGCAGGGCCAGCTGATTGGCTATGTGGGAATGACAGGAACCGCCACAGGTCCGCATCTGGACTACCGCGTATTCAAGAACGGCACCGCCATAGACCCGCTGCGCATGGATCTGCCGGCAGTTGACCCCATTGCACCCGATGATATGCCGCAGTATCTCAAGGCTGTAAGCGGCTACATGAAAATGGTTGGTCTGGCTGTTCCGGATAGCATCATGAATGATACCATAACAATCACAGCATCAAATGATTAAAAATATCATATTCGACTACGGAAACGTACTTGTTGACTGGAATCCGGCATACCTGTTCCTGCCTGTTTTTAACGGTGATGAGGAAAAGTGTCGATACTTTACCGATCACATATGCAACCGTGAATGGTTCACCCGCATGGACCGGGGCGAGGATATGGACACATGCGTAGCCGAACTCCAGGCACAGCACCCCGAGTATGCCGATACCATAGCGCTGTTCCGCGACCGCTGGTTTGATATGTGTCACGGAGACATTCCGGGCATGTATGAGATAATCCAAGAACTCAAACAGAAAGGCTACGGAATATTAGGTCTTACAAACTGGCCGGCTGCCACATTCGCCGAGGCCCGCCGCCGTTTCAAGACCATCGGCAGCATAGACAACTACGTAGTCTCCAGCTCCGTCCACCTGGCAAAACCCGAACCAGCCATCTATCAGCTGCTGCTTTCACGGTATAATCTTAATGCTTGTGAGTGCATATTTATTGATGACCGCAAGGACAATGTAGATGCAGCTATCAGTTTGGGAATGAGCGGAATAGTGTATCCTGGCTCCGCTGACCGATTGTCAGGAATTTTGCAAAAGGCGTTGCAACCCGACAAAAAAAAGTAGCAAAAACCTGCATTTTGTATTTTCCTTTTACATAACTTTGCAGCACAAATCAAGCAAAAACGCATAATAATGACAATGCATCTTTCATTTTGGTGGTGGCAGTACTCGGGATTCATAAGATCGTGAGGTAGAGGCCATATATCCATAAATGAACATACATACAAGGCTCTTCGGTAAACTCACGAAGAGCCTTTTTTTTGT
>CACZMI010000081.1 GCA_902782245.1 uncultured Bacteroidales bacterium
GTAAACCATGATAGAGAATACCTTAGAACTGCTTAAGAATGCATCGTACTCCCTCCCTATGCTGGAGGAAAATCAGATAAATGATGTGCTGCTCACTCTGGCCGATGCCATTGAGAGCAACTCCGCAATCCTGCTTGAGGCAAACGCCCGGGACCTGTCCCGTATGGACCGCAGCAATCCTGTCTATGACCGCCTGATGCTCACTGATGAGCGTCTCAAGGGCATAGCCTCCGATATGCGCCATGTGGCTGAACTTGAGAATCCGGTAGGCAAGGTCATTGACGAGCGTGTGCGCCCCAACGGCATGAAACTTACACGCGTAAGAGTTCCGTTCGGAGTGATAGGTGTCATATATGAGGCCCGCCCCAACGTGAGTTTTGATGTCTTCTCGCTCTGTTTCAAGTCGCGCAACGCATGCGCACTCAAGGGCGGCAGCGATGCCTTTGACTCTAACTGCGCCATAGTTGACCTTATACACCGTGTCCTTGAGCAGAAGGGAATTGATCCTCATGTGGTAGAATTGCTTCCTGCCGGGCATGAGGCTGCCGCCGAACTTATGAAGGCGGTAGGTCTGGTAGACCTGCTCATCCCGCGCGGCAGCGCCCGCCTTATAAAGTCAGTACGCGAGCAGGCTCAGGTACCGTGTATAGAGACCGGCGCCGGAGTCTGCCACACCTATTTTGACAAGGAGGGAGACCTTAAGAAAGGCTCCGATATCATATTCAATGCCAAGACCCGCCGTGTGAGCGTATGTAATGCGCTTGACTCTCTGGTTATCCATGCCGACCGTCTGAGTGACCTTCCGGAACTCTGCATACGTATGGCCGCCAGGAACGTTGTGATAGAGGCCGATGAGCAGGCATATGCTGCACTTGACGGCAAGTATCCGGCCGAACTCCTTGAGCATGCAACCGATGACAGTTTCGGAAAGGAGTTCCTGGCATACCGCATGTCGGTCAAGACTGTAGGGTCGTTTGACGAGGCTCTGATGCATATCCGCCGTTTTACCTCACATCACAGCGAGTGCATAGTGACTGAAAATGCAGAGCACGGACGCAAGTTCCAGCAGTATACTGATGCAGCCTGTGTTTATGTTAACGTATCTACAGCATTCACTGACGGCGCACAGTTCGGGCTTGGAGCTGAAATAGGCATCAGTACCCAGAAGATGCATGCCCGCGGCCCTATGGGACTTGAAGAGATAACCACATACAAATGGCTGATCAATGGAGACGGCCAGACAAGACAATAAGATAAGGATATGAGACATTTTACTTGTGTAAAGGATTTGGGAGACCTTCATCAGGCATTGCAGGAGGCCCTTGAGATAAAGAGAGACCGTTTCAAATATGTAGAGTTGGGGCGCAACAAGACCCTGCTCATGGTGTTCTTCAACTCCAGTCTTCGTACCCGTCTGAGCACCCAGAAGGCTGCCTTGAACCTGGGTATGAACGTGATAGTTCTGGATGTCAACCAGGGCGCATGGAAACTGGAGACCGAGCGCGGCGTCATCATGGACGGCGACAAGTCGGAGCATCTGCTCGAGGCCATTCCCGTTATGGGCTGTTACTGTGATGTCATCGGAGTACGCTCATTTGCACGCTTTGAGAGCCGTCAGGATGACTATGAGGAGAAAATCCTCAACCAGTTCATACAGTATTCAGGCCGCCCTGTATTCTCAATGGAGGCTGCCACGGGCCATCCTCTGCAGAGTTTCGCCGATTGGATTACCATTGAGGAGCATAAGACCGTTGAACGTCCCAAGGTTGTCATGAGCTGGGCACCGCACCCCAAGGCGCTTCCGCAGGCTGTACCAAACTCATTCGCACAGTGGATGGTTACCGCAGGATATGATGTGGTCATAACACACCCGCACGGATATGAGCTTGACCCCAAGTTTACTGCAGGCGCAACAATTGAGTATGACCAGATGAAAGCCTTTGAGGGTGCCCACTTCATTTACGGAAAGAACTGGTCTTGCGCCAGTCCCGACCATTACGGTGAGGTTCTGAGTAAGGATCGCAGCTGGACCATCAGCGACCGCCAGATGGCAGTAACGGACAACGCTTTCTTTATGCATTGCCTGCCTGTCCGCCGCAATATGATAGTTACTGATGATGTGATCGAGGGACCGCGTTCACTGGTTATACCGGAAGCTGCCAACCGTGAGATATCGGCCACGGTCGTCCTGAAAAAGATACTGGAAGGGCTTCGGTAAAGTCCCTATTTGTAAATAAGCTTATACTCATAGTCTTCCTCGAAGCCCTTACAGCTCAGGAAGACTGTGTCGTTTTTAGCCAGCCCATATCCATATAGCGGAATGGACACGTATGCATACTTTGAATAAACGGGCTCATCGCCGTAAGCATTGTGATAGAAAGTGAATGAAGTCTTGCCGGGAGTGTTCAGACGTGAGTACAAAAGACCATGTTTAGTGCCTTCCTTCTGTACTTTTATGCATACATGGACATTAAGGAATCCTCCCCCTATGTAGATGCTCTCTATCTTGACGGGATCCTTGACACGCATGGTGTCCGGAATCAATGAGTCTTCGGGTGCTATGTATGAGATGGTGGGAACCATCTGCAGTATCCGTGCAGTGTTGTCATCATTCAGGGCTATGGATGCAACCATCCTGTAAATAGTGTCGGGTTTGAGCTGCTCACTCTTCCCGTTAATCTTATATGACTTACCGAAATCATCTCTCAGCATGTATACATATCCCTTATTGTCTGTCCTGCCGGTCATGAAACCGCTGGTCATAGTCTCGATTTCCTCTCTTTCGTCATTATCGCAGGCAACGATGAACGGAAAAGTCAGTGAGAGAGCCGTTAATAATATTAGTCCAGTTCTTTTCATTGTTCCTTTATTGCATTGAGGTGATTAATAAGCGGGTTTGCATACATGGTGAGTATCCTTTCGCGCAGGAAATCCCAATCGGGATCCGGTATGTCTACCTTGGCCAGCTGAGTGTCCAGATATTTTCTGAAATCATCCTTCTGGGCCTGAGAGTAGAATGCGGACTGTGAATTATCTCCGTTAAGCATATCCAGTGCAATCCTGTTACACGGA
>CACZMI010000082.1 GCA_902782245.1 uncultured Bacteroidales bacterium
GGACCGTTCAACATCCAGTATCTGGCCCGTGAGAACGACATCAAGGTAATAGAGTGTAACCTGCGCGCTTCACGTTCATTCCCGTTCGTAAGCAAGGTGCTCAAGATCAACCTTATCGAGATAGCAACCAAGATCATGCTTGGAATTCCTGTAGAGGCACCCGAGAAGAGCCTGTTCGACATAGATTATGTTGGTATCAAGGCTTCACAATTCTCGTTCAACCGTCTGCAGAAGGCCGATCCCGTGCTGGGCGTAGATATGGCATCGACCGGTGAGGTAGGCTGCCTGGGTGATGACCAGCGCTACGCCATCCTGGAGTCAATGCTCTCGGTTGGTTACCGCATTCCCAAGAAGAACATACTGCTTTCTACCGGTACTGCTAAGCAGAAGGCTAGTATGCTTGATGCTGCCAAGATGTTGAGCAGCAACGGATTCAATATCTATGCTACAGGAGGAACCTCCAAGTACCTTGAGGAGAACGGTGTGCCGAATACACGCGTATATTGGCCCAGCGAGGAGGGACAGCAGCCGCAGGCTCTTGATATGCTGCACAACAAGCAGATTGACATGGTAGTGAACATACCTAAGGATCTGACTCAGCATGAGCTCACCAACGGTTACAAGATCCGTCGTGCAGCCATTGACCTGAACATCCCGCTGATTACCAACGCCCGTTTGGCCAGCTCGTTCATCAATGCGTTCTGCACCGTTAACATAGATGATATACCAATCAAGAGTTGGGACAGCTTCAAATGATACAATTGGGGACAGACCCCTTTTGTATTATTTTGTAAAAATAGCCTCTAGACTATACTCTGGAGGCTATTTACATTTTTGAACTGACTTTGATTTTGGTGGAAAATAGTACAAAAGGGGTCTGTCCCCAATTGTATCATTTGTGCCACTTGAGGATGACGCCGGATTGGGCAGGGACGGTCACTCGGATGGGAGTGTCAGGATGGATGTTGGCCTTGAAGGTTTGGCCGGATAGGAGTTCCTTGACTGTGACTCCGTCCTTTTCCTTAAGCTCCATGTAGTCAAATGCGTGCTGCGGGATATTGACGGCAGTGTAGAGCGGCTGGTCTGTGAAGTTTGTCACAACCAGTATTACGTCCTTGCCGTCGGAGCGCAGGAATGCGTACTGTCGGTGCGGGTTGAAATCCGATGACTGCGGATTAACGTACATCAGGTCAAAGAACTTGCCGTTACGTATTGCATTCTCCTTATTGCAGATACCCAGCAGAGTGGAGTAGAAGTGCCTTAACTCACGCTCATCGGCTGTCAGACGTTCATCATTCCATTTCCCGTCATTGTACAGGCGGGTCAGGGTATCTGGAGCCCAGTAGTCAAATATTGTGGTGCGTCCGTCCAGCCCGCTGAATCCCTCATGGTCCATACCTGGCTCGGCAACCTCCTGACCTGCATAAACCATTACGGGACAACTGTCCATAAGTGCCGAAACAATCATGGCCGGACGTCCTTTTGGGCCGTTTCCACCGAAGAATCGGGATGCCAGTCGCTGCTCATCATGGTTTTCCATGAAGTGCAGCATATGTGGACCGTTCTGGCCGTTCTGCTGCCAGCAACGGGTAATGGCTGTAGCCGATTCGCGTGACTCTGTAATGGCACGTAGAGTGTCATAAAGTCCTACCTTATCATATATATAGTCGAATCCGCCCCAATCTACATATGAATCGTATGATCCGGGGTTATAAATCTCGGCTATGAACTGAATTGCAGGATACGACTGCTTAACCTGTCTTATAGCCCAATGCCAGAAATCCACAGGTACCATCTCGGCCATATCGCAACGGAATGCATCCACACCTTTCGATGCCCAATACAGAAGGATGTGCAGCATCTTGTGCCAAGTGTCCGGCACAGGTTCAAAGCAGTGGCGGCCTCCACCCGTGTAATCAACTCCGTAATTGAGTTTTACGGTCTCGTACCAATCTGAATATGAAGGCGTTGCGGTGAATTGGTCATTACCTGTGGCACGTGCCGGGAACTCCTTGTAATCACCCCAGTCAACTTCTCCGCCAAGTGCCTGTCCGGGCATGTAATAGAAGTTGTTTTGCGGCGAGAAATGCATGCTCACATCATCATCCTGCCCCAGGTCTTTCACTCCTCTGGGCTTTTTGACTGAATGATACTGGCGGGCCACATGGTTGGGTACGAAATCCATGATGAATTTCATACCGGCGGCATGGACGCGATCCACCAGAGCCTGGAACTCTGTCATTCGGTCCGGAACAGACACTGCCAGGTCCGGATCTATGTCATAATAGTCACGGATAGCGTAGGGCGAACCTGCACAACCTTTTACGGTCTTGGGGTGTGATTCCGGAATCCTGAACTTCCTGTAGCTGGTGCAGGATGCGTGGGCTATCAGTCCGGTGAACCAGATATGAGTAACTCCCATCGCCTTGATGTTATCAAGTACGGTGGGAGTGAAACTGTTCAGTTTGCCTGAGCCGTTGGTGCTGATGTCACCGCCAGTTACGTTCTTACCGCCGCTGTTGCAGCAGACTCTGGTGAAAACCTGGTAGATGACGGCTTTTTCCATTTAGCCTCTGATTCTTTTGATGAGACCAGTCAGAACGGCACCTGGACCACACTCTGTGAACTCCTCGGCTCCATCGGCAATCATGTTGAGAACGCTCTGAGTCCAGCGTACCGGTGAGTTGAGCTGGGTTACCAGATTTGCCTTGATTTCATCGGGGTTTAC
>CACZMI010000083.1 GCA_902782245.1 uncultured Bacteroidales bacterium
CACCAGGAACCACATCACAAAACCGGGAAATGACAGACTATGCTTTTTCATCGTTAGTCAAGACTCACCTTATTCAGGACTTTACGATATACCGTATACTTGTATTTTTTGCGCAGTTTCTTAACCCATTCCTTTTCAAGGTGATTCTGGTAATCCTCCAGTACCTTGTCGGCTACATCGTCAATACATTCAGGAGCTTTGATTGTCTTGCCTATCACATTGACGTAGGGAAAGTTCTTCATGGGTGAATAATCGCCCACTCCGAACACGATCTTGTCGACATACTCATTCTGGCCCTTGCTGAATATACTGGTTTCCTGGTTCCCCCTCATCACACGAAGAGATATTTTACCGTTCCTGTTGAACGATACCAGAGTATCCACCCAATGGTTGATATCAAGGCTGCTTAAAGCACTCTCCGCTTCATGGAATACATTCTCATCCTTGCAGAAGAAAACCATACCTTTGAAACGTGGTTCGTCAAAACGGTACTTGCGTCTGTTGGACTTGAACCACTTCTGCATACCCTCCTTGTCATTGGCGGCCTTTTCCCATACCAGACGATTGCTGATTTCAAACATAAGCAATCCGTCATAATACTCTTTTGAGATAAGTCCGAATTGGGGCTCCAACTCTTCAAGAAGGCTGTCCATGCGTGCCACTGCGGCTTCGCCCTCAAGGTTCCAACCATAACGTTCCGAATAGGACTCTGCCTTGCGCACTGCAGCTTCATTATAGAAACCGTTCTCCTGAAGCCAATCATAAATATCCTGACGATTGTCTTCAAATGACCCCAGATCACGATGGTCGAGTGCATTGAGCATGACCGGAACGCCATCCACCGTGAAAGGCCTGGTATACTCACCGACTTTCATTTTGAAAGCCACATCGCTCATCTCATGAGGCAGACGGTCTTTAGAGACCCATCCCATAATACCCCCGCCCGATGCATAATTGTCATTCGAGTACTTTTTGGCCAGATCCATGAAATCCTCTCCATTCTCAAGGCACCTGTAGAGAGAATCCATAAGGGCCATACTTGCCCTGAAAGCATTATAGCTGTCATCTTCAGGGAAAGCCGATATCACACTCAGCAACAGAAAACCCTCTGTGCCGACTGAAATCAAAGACTGCTCATATGCTTCACGGGCCGTTTCCTCCAGGAAAAGTGAATCCAGTTCATACTCCTGTGCCTGCATGCTGCGATATCCGCTATACTCACTGATAAAGGATTCCGTCTTGTCAATTCCCTCATCTTTTGCAGCCTCAACCTTCAGCTTGTAGTTAAGATAGAGGTTGGCATATTCGGCAACGGTTTTCTTTGTAACAGGCTCTGAATTGTTGTTCCTTTTGTAGAAATAAACGAATTCGGAAAGAGGCACATCCGTTCCGTTTACCGTCATGACCACAGGGTCATCAACCTGCGCGAAGAACGGTATGCAGATAATGGAAGAAACCAGGAATAAGAGAAAACGTTTCATAAGCATACTGTTTAGATTCAGTTATTCGTGGCGGCTGTAGTTGGGGGCCTCGCTTGTGATGGCCACGTCATGCGGATGGCTCTCGTTCATACCGGCATTGGTTATGCGCACGAACTTGGCCTCATGCAACTTGTCGATGTTGGGAGCGCCGCAGTAGCCCATACCGGAACGCAGACCGCCCGCCAACTGATATACAACCTCGTAAAGGGTACCCTTGTAAGGAACGCGGGCTGCGATACCTTCCGGAACCAGTTTGCGTGTATCCTTGGTATCGGCCTGGAAATAACGGTCCTTTGAGCCGTTCTCCATAGCCTCCAGAGAACCCATGCCACGGTATGACTTAAACTTACGTCCGTTGAATATGATGGTCTCACCGGGAGACTCCTCGGTGCCGGCTACGAGTGAGCCGAACATTACGCTGTCACCACCGGCTGCAAGAGCCTTGACCACATCACCCGAATAGCGCAGACCGCCGTCGGCAATGATTGGAACACCCGAGCCCTTGATTGCCGAATATACATCATATACGGCAGATACCTGAGGTACACCGATACCTGCTATGATACGTGTGGTGCATATTGAACCGGGGCCCATACCTACCTTTACTGCATCGGCTCCGGCCTCAACAAGCATCTTGGCAGCTGCGCCGGTAGCAATGTTACCTACAACGATATCTATGTTGCTGAAACTGGCCTTTGCCTCCTTGAGCTTAGCGATAACGCTCTTGGTATGACCATGGGCGGTATCAATCACGATTGCATCGGCACCTGCCTCAACAAGTGCGTTCATACGCTCCAGGGTGTCCACAGTGACGCCTACACCTGCAGCTACGCGCAGACGGCCCTTGCTGTCCTTACATGCCATAGGTTTATCCTTGGCTTTGGTTATATCCTTATAGGTAATAAGACCCACCAGCTTGCCGTTGTTATCCACTACGGGAAGTTTCTCTATCTTGTTCTCCTGGAGGATCTGTGATGCGGCCTCCATATCCACCTGCTGGTGAGTGGTAACCAGATTCTCTTTTGTCATGACATCCTCAATCTTGACGTCATAATTGCGCTGGAACCTGAGGTCGCGATTGGTCACGATACCGCAAAGCTTTCCATCCTCCTCCACTACAGGAATACCACCGATATGGTACTCTGCCATAAGTGCAAGGGCGTCACGGATGGTGTTGCCG
>CACZMI010000084.1 GCA_902782245.1 uncultured Bacteroidales bacterium
AACCGGTTTGCGGTCCGGACGGTTGGAGTTCGATGCACGGTAACCCAGGCTAATAAAGCTTATTGGTTAACAATCCATCAAACAACTCTTCCTGCCGATAGTCCGATTCCTTCCACTCAAATTTGACTTTCTCCGGCACAAAGAATTGGTCTATCTTATAGTCTATGTTGGCCTTATGAGCCTGACTGAGTTGAAACGGGCGCCTTACATAATATTGTTTTCCATCCTTTATGAACTTGGCGCCTGTCTGATGAAACCTGAACGGCACATCTTTCTCAACACATTGGCGGCGCAGATCCAGCACCCAGTCATAATCACATGGCCTTGCATCAACCCCCGACTCCCCCCCTACCGATACCTCCTCTATACTACTGTCCAGATACTCAGAGATATCCACCGCCGATATCAAAGGCGACACAATGATTGACTTGTGCTTGATAGGCAGCGCCTTGAATATAGGCAGACGATAGTCAGCCATCTGCTGGTTCTCTACCGTACAGCCCACCAGCACGTTGTCATAACCGTCGGCCCAGTCAGCAGGGATGCACTCCATGAAACGGTCTATGCGCTTGGTAAAGAAGTAGAACCACAGGTCACTGCGCACGCGCATCATACGCCAGCAGTCCGGACGCCACTCATCGGCATCCATGAGCAGAAAATCCGATGTAAAGCATGTGAACACCATCTTGCCTGGCTCAATTTTCCAACTGCGGTCACGCTTACGCTTAACGGGCAGATTGAATGCGGCGGTCTTGCGGGCCAGATTGCTCCCTATCTCGCTTCCATACATCTCATCCTGCCTGTACACATAGCAGTACTTGCAACCCGGACTTATCTTGGTACATCCATGCCAAGGGTTCCAATCCGCATATATGCTCCAATGCTCCGCCATATCCGCAAAAATAATAAAAAACTCAAGCTGTTTATCCTGTCGGAAAAGTTGAAACGTACATAATTTGATTGTCAGATGAGAACAATTGACTATTATTGCAGAATAATAAAAGAGTGACCTCATGTTAAAGAACAGATTATTCATTTCTGCATTGTTGGCAATATCCGCAATTACCATTTCCGCACAGACCGTACAGATGGAAGCCCGTATGGGCAGTGAATCAACAGTCGGCCCCCTGCCCAAGGAACTGACCAATGACGGGAAGGCGTACATGACGGTATTTGATTTTGATCATAATGGAAAGAAATCAGAGATTGGAATCTATGAGAGCCCCGGGCCGCAGGGCATAAAACTGTCTATTCCCATTCCACTGCAGGAGTCATCGGACACATACTATCAAAAGGCTGAAGGTATAGTTGAGAACGTCAGATTTGATAAAAAGTTCTATGACAAGTTTACGGACAAGGACACCACCTACACCATATCCATGATTCCTGAGATAGAGGCTTTTGTCCGGAGACTATGGGGATACGGGGAATCTTTCCAACTGATTGAGTTCTTTGATGCCGACAGTATGAAAGCATTGATGGGCAACAATCTCAGGGATGATCAGTTCTATCAGTTTGAGCGTTACGGGCGCAAATATCCGTATGAGTTCTGGGGTGTAAGCGAGGACAGTTGTGTCTGCATGTACCACTTCTTTGGTTATTATACCGAACTTGATACCACAAATGCCGTATGGACCAAAGACCTTGATTATTCCGTTGAAAACGGTTATTACCAGTATGAGCCAAACCTGGAAGGATTCCTATATCAGGACATTGACAACTCATTCTATCCTACAACCACCATCTATGCCAGCCAGAACATATTCAACGATGATGACAATTGGGAGTATCTGATAGCTGACATAGAGCTGACACCCAGATTTGGTGATGGATGGATATGCGATGATTGGGTAATCCGCAGAAGTGTAAACCAGTCACGCAAGTACAAAGGTCTGAAGGTCATGAACAGCAAAGGCTCACAACTGGCATACATCAGTTTGCCCGATGAAAAGGACGAAAACACCACATATCTCAGGGTTAATTCCGTATCTGTCATGAATGGGCTTGTTTACATACTCACGTCCGAGGATGTACAGCAAGGATCGGGCAATTACTACCATTGGAAAACATATGAAGGAGTATATGTTATTAACCCCACAACCACACAAGTCATGTCCATATCTCGTTCTCCTTCAAGGATGGGAATAAGCCCGACAGTGATAGAGCAAGGAAGCCGTTTGGATATTCATGTTTCAGAATCTACCGGCAATGACAATGTGATTGTATCTGGGATGTCAGGTCAAGTACTTGAATCATCCGTCGTCAAAGACGGCACAGTATCATTTGACACATCGGCAATGCCTAAAGGAATATACAACGTAACATTACGCGGAAAAGGCGGAACGCCAGAAAACCAGAGGATAATAATCAAATGACAGATAAGGAACTCAAATACACGCAGTTACTTAAAGAAGCCACTGCATTGTTGGACGGAGAGACCGATTTGATTGCAAATATGGCAAACCTGGCGGCTCTCATTCATGAGACTATGGGATTCTGGTGGACAGGATTCTATATCGTGCGGGCCGATAAGGATGGTAAGGAGCAACTGGTTCTGGGACCGTTCCAGGGCCCGATAGCCTGCACACGCATTGCTCTGGGCCGCGGAGTGTGCGGA
>CACZMI010000085.1 GCA_902782245.1 uncultured Bacteroidales bacterium
CCTCCTGGATCATGGGGTTGCTTATTGCAGTGGCCATCTTTTTCTTATCCTCCCAGGCCTGTCCCAGAATATGGGCAAACTCTTTCATATTGCCCTCCAACAGGGCTCTCTTCATATCAATTGCACTCTGTCGTATTCGGTGCATTGCCTCGACAGCCTGAGTATTGCCTTTGCTGGTGTTTTTCTGCTGTTCCTCAATGATTGCGGCCGATGAACGCGACGCCCCTGTATAATAGAGTACTATCGATGATTCCAGCTCATCCACTATCCAACGCTTGACACGCAGCGGGTTTACTATAACGTTGCCGTCCGTGAGGAACTCCATGTAGTTGAATCCGCCGAAAGCTGCGGCGTACTGATCCTGCTTGCCTCCGCTCAGGGCCAGGTCCACGCGTTCAATCTGATAAGCCATACGCGCAATCTCATAATCTCCCATAGGCAGGTTGAACCACTCCACAAAAGCCTTGAGTATGCACACTACCATAGTGGACGATGAACCAAGTCCGCTACCAGCAGGAGCATCCGAGTAGGTTGTAATGCGGCAAGCCTTTGGCCTGATTCCGAAATCCTTTACCACACGGTTGAACACTCCCTTGTGCAGGTCCAGCACTCCGTCAATAGGCAGAGAGTCTGATAGGGTATAGGATTTGCTCTGGCCCAGGTCAGTAGCAGTCAGTGTAACCGTATCGTCATCGGTCTCCTCGATGGTGCAGTATGCGTACAGATTTATGGTGGCATTCAGTATCAGACCGCCGTACAGGTCGCTGTAAGGCGATACGTCGCTTCCGCCGCCCGCAAAACCTAAACGCAATGGTGCTTTGCTTCTAATTATCATAGCGTTGATCTCAGAATATGCAAAAGTATCATTTTTTTACAAAGGGAACAAGCGGTTCGGTGTAGAACCGAATAATCCGTTCTATTGAACGTCGGCACACAGGGCAGAACTCCGGATAGGTGTTGGTGTGCATGCGGCAGTCAAACGATCCGCGCCACACTCCCTTGGACATATATCCGCCACCCTCATATAGGCCAACGGGCGGTAGCTTGGACACGGCTTCGCGCTGTTTCTCATCCATCCTGTCGCGCGGGTCATTGACCGGTACTGGAGTGGGCTGGTTGACATCGGCCGGAATCATGTCCTTCCATTTGCTGCCGAAATCAACCAGTGTTGTCAGGTTAGGCTCCCAAGGCTCAGTCTGAGCGTTGTAGTACTGCTCATACTGGTCGTCATAGAAGTATTCATCTGCCAATCCACCGAAGCTGTGACCGAACTCATGAACCACGACGGGGGCAAACTGCGCATGGTGGGCAGTGGTCAGAGTGTAGGAGTTGAATATACCGCCTCCGCCGTAGACATCGGTATTGGCCAGGATTATTATGTGCTCATATGGAACCCCAGCCAGTTTATCATGAAGTTGCCTTAAACGCTGCGTGGTCAGGTAACGGTCGGAGTAGAAAGTGCTGAATTGTGAACTCAGCGCTGTCTCGGTCCAGAGGCCCTGTAACGGAACGCTCACAGTTCCGTCCCGGGATTCAAGCTCAACCGCAATGATGTTGAACCGGTCCTGCATTGTCCTGAACGGCTCATGTGACAGCAGACTGTTTGCCGCTATACCGGCGTCCTTGTAAAATACCTCCATTTCATCGGCGGTATAACCCTCCGGAACTATAACCACATCAATGCATTTCTCAGGGCTGCCTCCTTGGTGCAGATATTTCCATTCGGGCGGATTCAGGCCAATATGGCGTATAAGTATGTCTTCCGGGTCAACGGTATGTCTGAGTGAGGCGATAACCTTGTTGTAATTGTCTGTCAGATTGACCTCGACAATCGCTTTATCGGCAGGCATTGGCAGCAGGAATACATTTTCGAAACTACGGTCCACCTGAGTTGCCTCCTCAGTGTTCTGCCACTCCTGGAACAGGGTGGAAAATGAGTTCCGGTAGAGTGTGTCACCGGTCCGGGCATCGGTCATCATTATCTGTCCGTTTCCCTCAAGATACAGATCCTTAAGGTTGACACGCCTGCCTGCCCAACCGTCAATGACATTCAGGTCATCCAGATAAATCCGGCTCTCCTTACTGTTACCGGAAAATGTGTAGTTTATCCTTAGCGTACGGTCCTGAGCATTTATGGAAGCTGATAAAATCAGCAATAACAAACATATAAATGTCTTCTTTTTCATTTTAACTCTTATGTCACTTCGTGCCATGATTTTTGTCGCGACTCGGTAGAATCCAAGCGAGCTTGATTCTACTCTCACTGCTCCGAAAATTCAGTCGAGACCAGCTCATAATCCATCTGTTTCTTTTCCAGGTTGCAGCGCACCACCTTTATCTTGACATGATCTCCCAGACGGTAGCGCTTGCGGGTACGCTGGCCTATGATGCAGTAGTTCTTTTCATCAAACTCAAAATAATCGCCGCCCAGAGAACGTATTCCTATCATTCCCTCACATTTGTTCTCTATAATCTCAGCATAGATTCCCCACTCTGTAACGCCGCTGATCACGGCATCGAATACCTGTCCCATGCGGTCAGCCATATATTCAACCTGCTTGTACTTGATGCTGGCGCGTTC
>CACZMI010000086.1 GCA_902782245.1 uncultured Bacteroidales bacterium
GGCAGCAAGCGCGAGTGTGACATGTTGCGACTGGAAAACGGTGATATCAGGGAGCAGAAAATAACCGAGGTCTACGGATCTGAGAAATCAAAACTGGTTCCTACCGATATAGGTATGGTGGTGAATGATTTCCTGATAGAGTATTTCCCTGATATAATGAACTATAACTTTACCGCTCAGGTAGAGAAGGAGTTTGATGACATTGCTGAGGGAGATAAGCAGTGGAAGAGCGTCATCAGCGCATTCTATGAAAAGTTCAGCCCGGCTGTAAACAACGCCATGACTCTTAAGAACGAGCATAAGGTAGGCGAGCGCATACTAGGTTCAGATCCCATATCGGGCAAGCCGGTGTCGGTCAAGATTGGACGTTATGGCCCCATTGTCCAGATAGGCAGTGCCGAAGATGAGGACAAGCCACGTTTTGCCCAGATGAAAAAAGGTCAGACCATTGAGACAATTACTCTTGAAGAGGCTCTGGAACTGTTCCGTCTGCCGCGCACATTGGGTGAGTTTGAGGGCAGTACCGTGAGTGTGGGTACCGGCAGATTCGGCCCCTATATCCGTCATGACAAGTTCTATGTGTCACTTGGCGGTGTAGCCGACCCTCTTACCATAACTCTTGATGAGGCAGTCAGCCTGATTCTTAACAAGCGCGACTCGGAATCCAAGAAGGTTCTCAAGACATTCCCCGGCAATTCTGAAATTGAGGTTATGAATGGCCGTTACGGAGCTTATATAGCATATCAGGGCAGCAACTACAAGATTCCCAAGAGCACAGATCCCACCACATTGACCGAGGATGAGTGCATGGACATTATCAAGCGTCAGATAGAAAAGACAGGTTCTGCTCCAAAGCGCCGTATTTTCAAGACAAAGAAAAGCTGATCCCACAGATGGTACGGGTTTTCCTAATGGGCTTTATGGGGGCTGGAAAAACCACCCTTGGCAAGGCCTTGGCAAAGGACCTGGGAGTCTCTTTCATTGATCTGGACCAGTATATCGAGAGCCGGTTCATGAAGAGTGTCACCCAGATATTCGCCTCCAGGGGAGAACAGGGATTCAGGGAGATAGAGAGCCGGTTGCTGCGGGAGGTAGGAGAGTTTGATGATGTAATTGTGTCATGCGGCGGTTCAACCCCGCTTATCGGCGACAATATGGAGTATATGCTTCAGCATGGCCAGACCGTTTATCTGAAGTGTAACAACGATACTCTGCTGCGTCGTCTCAAGGCGGCCCGTTCGCAGAGGCCGCTGATAGCCTCCAAGAATGATCAGGAGTTGGCCTTGTTCATAGAGAGTGAGACCGCACGCCGTGAGCCCGGTTACCTGAAAGCGGAATATATCTGTCCCGGCGACCGTCTGGAGTCACGTGACCAGATATCCGAGACTGTGGATTACATAGAACAACTGTTGAAATTGAAATAATCAGACCATATATGAAAAAGTCACTTGTCATAGTAAAGGTGGGCGGCAAGATAGTAGAACAGCCTGAGACCTTGGAGCGTTTACTCACGGACTTCAAGGCTATACCCGGCGATAAGCTACTGGTTCATGGAGGTGGCCGTTCGGCAACAGCTATGGCCAGCCGTCTGGGCATTGAGAGCAAGATGGTGGACGGTCGCCGTATCACCGATGCCGATATGCTGGATGTGGTGACAATGGTATATGGCGGTCTGGTCAATAAGAATATTGTTGCCAAACTTCAGGCCAAGGGCGTAAACGCCATCGGACTTACGGGAACCGACTGCAACGTTATGTGTTCCGATAAACGACCGGTCAAGGATATAGACTACGGATTTGTAGGCGATGTCAAGTCTGTCAATGCAGGCTTTCTGGCCAATCTGATTGAGAACGGTGTGGTTCCGGTACTGGCTCCGCTCACGCATGACGGAAAGGGCCAGCTCCTAAACACGAATGCCGACACCATTGCCGGTGAGGCAGCCAAGGCTCTGGCATCATATTTTAAGGTAACGCTGATATACTGCTTTGAGAAACCCGGAGTGCTGCTGCATGAGGATGATGACAACAGCGTCATACCATATATCTCATATTATGACTTCCCGCGTCTGGTGCAGGACGGCACCATAAGCGGCGGCATGATTCCCAAGATCCAGAACGCATTCAATGCGCTGCAGGCCGGAGTGTCATCGGTCCTGATTACCAAGGCTGAGTCACTGGACAAACTTACGGGAACTACTATCGCACTCTGATTACTTGTCGTAGCTGTTTCCCTCAAAGGCACCCTTTACCGGTTCCTTGGCGGGCTCTGCCTCTGCGGCTTGCCGGAGCTCCTGCTCCTGATTGGGCTTATTGTAGTATCTGACTATCCAGATACATGATACTGTTGATATCAGGATCAATACTATCAGCAGTATGACACCAAACGTACTGTCAAGACTTAACTGGCTCTCATAGCCCACACTCATCAGTATGAATGATATGGTGTTGTTGATGATATGTATCGATATGGGTACAGTGAGGCTGCCTGTCTTGTAGTAGAGCCAACCGAATATGATTCCTGCGGGCAGGGCAAACACTATCTGTATGGGAT
>CACZMI010000087.1 GCA_902782245.1 uncultured Bacteroidales bacterium
CGGAGAGGCCAGCTCAAACGGCGGGCGTGATCAGGGCATCCAGATTCAGGGTGACCTGCTGCCCATAGCCGACAGCCATCGCCTTATCCATTACCAGTTCCAGATAATGAACGGTCAGGGTATAAACACTGCCGATGCGAACGCCCGCAAGGATCTTATAGGAACAATTCAGATTCAGCCTGTAAAAGACCTTTATATAGGAGCTTTCGGCTGGGATGGTGATTATGCTGTAAATGACAGCGTATCAGTAGGACGTGAACGTTGGGCAGTTGCTGCAAAATATGAACACAACTCATGGAGCGCACGTATAGAATATGCCCATTCAAGCGGAAATAATATCCATGAAGCTGACGGATGGTATGCCGCAGTGGGTGCTCCTGTCAATGACTGGTTCAAGTTGTATGCCAAATATGACGTTTACCGCAACAATGCTACAGAAGAGTCAATGAAGACGATTTACTCCATCGCACCAAACTTTCAGATCCACAAGAACCTGATGCTTCAGCTTCAGTACAATTATGTGGACAATAAGCCCACATCATCACATTGGAACGAACTCTGGGCTGAGTTTTACGTGAGATTCTGATCAGAGGTTTATAATAGGCCAACCGTCATTATCCCATACTATAGGACGGACTATGAGCATGCTGTTGTAACGGCGTGTGTTGTCATAGCCATGCATGAAGATGTAATCCTTGCCGTGAGACAATCGTTTATGCCGGTGTTGACAAGAATAATAAGGTTACCTACTGGGGAAAGAAAATTTGATGTTATTTTTGTACTCAGAAAGTATCCTAACCAACAAGATTTGATATGAAAAGAAAACTTATCGTGATGGCAGTGTGCGCATCCTTGGTATTGGGTGTTACCGCAGCCAAGCCTATGAAGGCTCCTTCTGGCGGCAAGAAAATCAGTAATGAACTTATCGGTATATTCTTTGAGGATATAAGCATGTCGGCCGATGGCGGTCTGTGTGCAGAGCTGATCCAGAACGGATCGTTCGAGTTCAGCCCGGCAGAGCGTGACGGATGGGGCCCCGGTACCGCATGGCGTTCAATCCGTCCCGGTCATTCGCTAGGTTACATTGAGCCCAGGCAGCAGGATCCCATACATCCCAACAATCCCAACTATATGCGTCTTAACATAGAGCGCGTAGGTATGTACTATGACTACAACGGTTGGACAGGTGTGGGTATCCAGAACGACGGATATGACGGAATACTGCTCAAGGGTGGTGATAAGTATGATTTCTCCGTATTCCTGCGCAACCCGGACGGAAAGGACAAGGAGGTCCGTGCCGTGCTGCTTGTTCAGGGCCGCGGATTCCGCGCTCAGCCTACCGTATTGGCCGATACAACCTTCACTGTTTCGGGCAAAGATTGGAAAAAATATGAATATACCCTGACCGCAGCCGAGGATTGCCCCAATGCATCACTGCAGCTGCTCTCACTTACCACCGGCGTGATGGATATCGATATGGTATCCCTCTACCCGCAGGATACCTATAAAGGTCATGGACTCCGTAAGGATCTGGCCCAGGCACTGGTTGACCTTAATCCCAAGTTCATGAGGTTCCCTGGCGGTTGCGTGGTACACGGAGGCGGTGACGGATTCTGGGATACTTACCGTTGGAAGACTACTGTAGGTCCCAAGGAGACCCGCAGGGGTATCAAGAATACATGGGGTTACCATCAGAGCATGGAGATGGGATACTTTGAGTATTTCCAGTTCTGCGAGGATGCAGGAATGGAACCTCTGCCCATCCTGCCGTGCGGCGTAAGTTGCCAGGGTACCAACGGCGGCTGGAATATGCGCACACAGGCCCAGGATGCAGTTCCCATGAGCGAGATGCAGGAGTGGGTCGACGAGGCTCTCGACCTGATTGAGTGGGCCAACGGTCCCGCTGATTCAAAGTGGGGAAAGGTGCGTGCCGATGCAGGTCATCCGGAACCTTTCAACCTCAAGTATCTGGGTCTGGGCAACGAGGAGAAGATCACTCCCGAGTTTGAGGAGCGTTTCAAGTATATCTATGACCGCGTCCGCGAGAAACATCCTGAGATTGTGATAGTAGGTACTGCAGGTCCCGGCTCACATCCCGGTAACGGTGACTATGAGGAGGGATGGAGATTTGCAACCGAGCTTGAGGTGCCCATTCTGGATGAGCACTATTATGAGCAGCGCAACTATTTCCTGACCAGCCGTCAGTATGACTCCTATCCCCGTGACCGCAAGACAAAGGTTTATGTGGGAGAGTATGCTTCAAAAGACAGGAAACTGATCGATGCCCTTGCCGAGGGACTCTACCTGCTGCATGTTGAGCGTAATGCCGATGTTGTCGTAATGACATCATACGCCCCGCTCTTTGCCCGCAAGAATACCAACAACTGGAACCCGGACCTGATTTACTTTGATAACGAGCGTCCGTTCCTGACCTGCAGCTACTACGTACAGCAGATGTTCGGACAGTCAAGTGGTGATTACTTCTACGGTGACTGCGTCAAGTTTGACCGTGAGGATG
>CACZMI010000088.1 GCA_902782245.1 uncultured Bacteroidales bacterium
CCACACCGGTAAGATTGTGCTTCTGCCCGCTCTGCCCGATGTTTGGAAGGACGGTACCGTAAAGGGTCTTTGCTGCCGCGGCGGATTCGTTCTGGAGGAACTCACCTGGAAGGACGGCAAGCCCGCAACCGTTAAGGTACGCTCCACCGTAGGAGGCAAGCTTGACATCGCATGGAACGGCAAGGGCCAGAGCATAGATACCAAGGCCGGAAAAGTGTACACAATCAACTTTTAATACAAAATGAAAATCAAATCTTTAATGATGCAGGCTTTGATAGCCGGCCTGCTGCCTTTGAGCGTGAATGCACAGCCGAAAGCATCAATTGACTGGTACGGTTTTGTAGCCGCGCAGTCATGGATAAACACACATGAGAGTGTAGCCGGAGCCGAAGGATTCCTCTATCTCTATCCCACAGACCGAGTTCAGGATCCTGTTGACCAGCACGACCAGAGAGCTGTCCCCCATGGTTCATGGTTCGGAACGATGGCCCGTTTAGGGTTTGTACTTCATGGTCCGCAGATATTCGGTGCCACCAGCCGCGCCAAGGCAGAGCTTGAGTTCTCGGGGCACTCCGCACCCGGTAGCATACTCTACCGTCATGCATTCATCGCATTGGATTGGGATAGAAGCACGCTTACACTCGGTCAGACATGGCATCCCATGAATGACCTGTTCCCCAGCACCGTGGGCATTGCCATCGGCTCACCTTTCAACGCCCTTAACCGCAGCCCGCAGTTGCGTTATGAGTATTTCCTGGGTAGTGACAAGAATATAAAACTGACAGGTGCCGCAATCTTCCAGGCTGCGAACGGTTCCTACGGTTATGCCACAGCCGGCAAATCTTATAATTACAACCGCTGGTCACTGATGCCTATGTTCTATGCAGGCGTTGACTTCACTTTCGGTGATTTCAAGGTTGGCGGCGGAGTTGAATACAAGCGCACAACACCAACTATTGACTATACTGATGGCAATAAGAAGTATTATGTTGACGGACTTTGCGGTATGATCCAGGCCCAGTACAACAAGAATAAACTTGCCGTAAAGGCCAAGACCCTGATAGGTCACGACATGTCACATCTGGGCATCTGCTCAGGTTTTGGCCAGGTTGACCACCTTAATGCCGGTGATATACGCTTCGCTCCTCTTGCAGCCTCTTCATCTTGGGCTCAGATTCAGTGGGGCGGTGACCTCAAGTTCGGCCTTATGGGCGGATTCATGAGCAACTGGGGTGCCGGCAAGGACCTTATCCCGGGAACCATACGCGCTGCCGAGGGTGGAACCATCGACAACATGTGGCGTGTGGCCCCCAACGTCCAGTACACCGTGGGCAACATGAACCTGGGTGTAGAGTATGAACTTACCACCGTGGCTTACGGTACTACCATCGAGCCCAACGGTACCGTTTCAGATACACACAACGTGAGCAACAACCGCCTGCTGCTCTCTGTAATGTACGCTTTCTAACAGCAGGAGGCATCCCATAACACCGGACGCTCCGACCAAGGTCTACGCAACACCCAAAAAGAATCGCCCCAATTGTGCTCATTCCAGTACTTTTCACTACCTTTGTTTGCCCTAATGCAAAGCAAGGATAATTACAATCAATTATAAGGAATCATTATGTATCTGTTAGGTTATGACATAGGCAGCTCTTCAGTCAAGTGCAGCCTTGTAGATGCCCAGAACGGCAGTTGCGTTGCAACAGCGTTCGCCCCCAAGAGTGAAGCACCCATTAAAGCAGTCAACCCGGGATGGGCTGAACAGAACCCAGAAGACTGGTGGTCATACCTGAAAGCCGCTACGGCCGATGTGATGTCGCAATGCCATATTGACGTAAAGGATATCAAGGCAATAGGTATCTCTTACCAGATGCACGGTCTGGTCTGTGTCGACAAGAACAAGAAAGTGCTCCGACCCGCCATCATCTGGTGTGACTCCCGCGCCGTAGGTATCGGCGAGGAGGCCTTTCAGGAACTTGGCCGATCACAGTGCCTTACACATCTGCTCAACACTCCCGGAAACTTTACGGCATCAAAACTGGCCTGGGTAAAGCAGAACGAACCGAAGATATTTGATAAGATCGACAAGATAATGCTCCCCGGTGACTATATCGCCATGCGTCTTACCGGTGAGATAGCAACAACCATATCCGGCCTCTCCGAAGGTATGTTCTGGGACTTCCAGACCGGTGACGTAGCCGGATTCCTGCTTGACTACTACGGAATACCACGTACATTCATCCCCAGGATAGTTCCTACATTCGCCGAACAGGGAACCCTGACATCTGCGGCTGCCAGGGAACTCGGACTGGCCGAAGGCACTCCTGTCACATACCGCGCCGGCGACCAGCCCAACAACGCTCTGTCACTCAATGTGTTCGAGCCCGGTGAGATTGCATCTACAGCCGGTACTTCAGGTGTAGTCTACGGCGTGAACGGTGAGATAAGCTATGATCCCAAGTCAAGGGTAAACACATTCGCTCATGTCAATCACAAGACCGGATTCAACCGTCTGGGTATCCTGCTCTGCATCAACGGCACAGGTATCCTGAACGCCTGGATGAAACGCAACATAGTACCCGAAGGCATAGGTTATGCCGAAATGAATGACCTGGCTGCCCAGGCTCCCATCGGTGCAGGCGGCGTATCTGTACTTCCTTTCGGAAACGGCGCAGAGCGTGTTCTTGAAAACAAGGAGCGCGGATGCAGTTTCAACGGAGTCAACTTCAATATCCACAACCGCTCGCACCTGTTGCGTGCAGCCCAGGAGGGTATCGTATTCTCATTCAAGTACGGTATCGAAATAATGGAGGATATGGGAATGCCCGTCAACAAGATCCATGCCGGCAATGCAAACATGTTCCTCAGCCCGCTGTTCCGTGATACTCTGGCAGGTGTTACCGGTGCCACCATAGAGCTTTATGATACCGACGGCTCAATCGGTGCAGCCAAGGGAGCAGGCATGGGCGCACACCTATACAATGACCACAACGAGGCATTCGCATCATTGCAGAAGATCCGCGTAATAGAGCCGAAGGCTTCCGATATGCCCGCCTACGATGAGGCCTACCAGCGTTGGAAATCATACGTACAATAATTAAAGCCAATTACTTAAAAATGAGAAAAATCAAGACAACCGCCATTTTTGTGGCAGCTATCTGCGCCCTGATGGCCATTACAAGCTGTTCATCGACAAAGAAACTGGAGCCGGCCAAGAAAGGTTACATTGAGACCAAGAAGTACCGCAACTACCTCAAGGACCTGGGATTCTCAAAGAAGGAGATAGACGATAAGATTCAGGACATCTACTCCATCATATTCGAGAAAGAGGGTGCCGCATACCACGACGTTGACGTTGAGGTGGACGGCAAGACCGTCAAGATGGGTTACATATCTGACGTAAAGAACAACGACGTTCGCACAGAGGGACAGTCTTACGCAATGATGGTTGCCGTACAGATGGACAAGCCCGAGCTGTTCAACAAGGTATGGCGCTGGTCAAAGCATTTTATGCGACACAATGAGGAGGGTCCCTCACACGGCCTGTTTGCATGGTCATGCCGCACCGACGGCCGCCGCACATCACAGGGCTCAGCCAGTGACGGTGAGCTCTACTATGTAACTGACCTGCTGCTGGCATCCCGCCGCTGGGGCAGCTATGAGGAGTTTGACTACCTCAAGGAGGCTCAGGAACTGCTCAATGACCTATTCTCAAAGGACGGTACCGGTGGTGTGACCAACATCATCAACATGGACCACAAACTCATCAACTTCTGCCCCGATACCCGTTCCAACCTCTGGACAGACCCATCGTATCATCTGCCCGCATTCTATGAGATCTGGGCCG
>CACZMI010000089.1 GCA_902782245.1 uncultured Bacteroidales bacterium
TTACGGCCATGCGTGCCCGCGGTGCCCAGGTAACCGATATAGCCATCATCATTGTTGCTGCCGATGACAACGTGATGCCCCAGACCAAGGAGGCTATCGCCCATGCCACCGCAGCCGGCGTTCCTATAGTATTTGCTATAAATAAGGTGGATAAACCTGCTGCCGATCCTGAGCGTATCAAACAGGAACTGGCACAGATGAACTTCCTGGTTGAGGACTGGGGAGGCAAGTACCAGAGTCAGGATATATCGGCCAAGAAGGGTATAGGCGTGAACGAACTTATGGAGAAGGTGCTGCTGGAGGCTGAGATGCTTGACCTGAAGGCCAACCCCAACCGTAAGGCTACGGGTACCATAATAGAATCGTCTCTGGATAAAGGCCGCGGTTACGTGGCTACCGTACTGGTATCCAACGGTACCCTCAAGATGGGCGATATAGTAATTGCCGGTACATCATGGGGTAAGGTAAAGGCTATGTTCAACGAGCGTAACCAGAAACTCAAATCGGCCGCTCCCGCTGAACCGGTACTGATTCTGGGCCTGAACGGTGCTCCTCAGGCCGGTGTCAGCTTCCACGTGGTGGACAGCGAGCGTGAGGCGCGCGAAATTACAAGCAAGCGTGAGCAGCTACAGCGTGAGCAGGGTGTACGTACCGCTCAGACCCTTACTCTTGATGAGTTGGGACGCCGTATCAAGATGGGCGATTTCCACGAGCTCAACCTTATTGTCAAGGCCGATGTGGACGGATCTGTCGAGGCTTTGAGTGATTCACTCATCAAGCTTTCAACTCCCAATATCCAGGTCAATGTAATACACAAGGCTGTGGGTGCGATTTCGGAGAGTGACGTGAGTCTGGCATCGGCATCAAATGCCATCATCATTGGTTTTGATGTACGTCCGTCGGGTGCCGCCAAGCGTCTGGCCGAGCAGAACGATGTAGACATACGTATCTACTCAATCATTTATGATGCCATTGACGAGGTCAAGTCGGCCATGGAGGGTTTGCTTGCACCCAAGGTCAAGGAGGAGGTTACATCAACCGTCGAGGTTATGGAGGTATTCCATATATCAAAGGTTGGCATGGTTGCCGGTTGCCGCGTACGTGAAGGTAAAGTGTCACGCTCCGACAAGGCCCGCGTCATCCGTGACGGTATTGTTATCCACACCGGTGATATCCAGGCACTGAAGCGTTTCAAGGATGATGTTAAGGAGGTTCAGGCCGGTATGGAATGCGGTATCAGTCTGGTATCGTACAATGACATCAAGGAGGGTGATATGATTGAGACATTCACCCAAATAGAGGTTAAGCAGACTCTATAAGAAGGATGAATACATTGGATTGGGTTATTGTGGCCATTCTGGCTGTAGGTTTTGTGGCCGGATTCATAAAAGGTGTCATACAGCAGGCATTCAGTTTGGGAGGTCTTGTTTTGGGCGTAATCTGCGGAACTCTCCTGTACAAACCGTTTGCCGACTTGCTGCAGGGCTTCCTCAAGATGAGTGACAAGACAGCCTGCATTGTGGCTTTTATAGTCATTCTGCTGGTGGTTCCCATAGTCTGCGGGTTATTGGGAAAACTGCTCTCCAAACTGGTCCATGCTGCCAGCCTGGGGTTTGTTGACAGACTGCTGGGAGGTGTATTCGGCCTATTCAAGTTCTTGCTTATCATAGGACTGTTTATCAAACTTCTGGTTATAACGGGATTGCAGGATAATTTGGTGGATAAGGCTGAACGCAAGCAATCCAAGCTTTATGTACCTGTCAGCAATTTTACCGGTTTCTGTCTTCAGTGGACATGGAACAAGGTGCAGGAGACTGCCGGTGACCTGATTCCGGAGATACCCGAATTTGAGGAGCACGACAACGCAGACAAGAAAAAGGTTTGAACAAATTGAATACTGTTGAACAGGACAATAGTCTGATCAGGGAGATCAGTGCCGAGAAGTATCGGTATGGTTTTACTACCGATGTCCACACTGATATTATAGACCGTGGCCTTACAGAGGACACGGTCCGTCTCATATCAGAGCGTAAGGGCGAGCCCGACTGGATGCTGGAGTTCCGTCTCAAGGCATACCGTCACTGGCTTACCATGGAGATGCCGCATTGGGCACATCTGGATATCCCAGAAATAGACTATCAGAACATATCATATTACGCTGATCCCACGGT
>CACZMI010000090.1 GCA_902782245.1 uncultured Bacteroidales bacterium
ATCACCATGGTGCTCTGCTCAACCGGAGCGATTTCAATATTCCAGGGTATAGCACTGGTTATGGGCGAGAACATCGGCACCACACTGACTGCAAACCTGGCGGCTATGTCGGCCAACACTCAGGCCCGCCGCGCTGCTATGGCTCACCTGCTGTTCAATGTATTCGGTGTGATTTGGGTCCTCATAATATTCTTCCCGTTTGTACGCACCGTATGCCGTGTGGTAGGCATTGACGTAACAGCCGATTCTGTTGATCCGGCCAGATTGACCTTTGCGCTTGCAACGTTCCATACAGCGTTCAACGTAATCAATACCTCATTGCTGATAGGTTTCATCCCGCAGCTGGAGAAACTGGTGTGCTACATAATCAAACCCGGCAAGGCCGATGAGGAGGATGAGTTCCGCCTGCAGTTCATTCGCGGCGGTATCATGAAAACCCCGGAAATATCAGTCTTCCAGGCACAGAAGGAGATTGTCATATTCGGCGAGAAAATGCAGCATATGTTCGGTCTGGTTAAGGATCTCTACAAGACTACCGATGAGCAGGCGTTCAAGAAACTGTTTGAACGCATAGAGAAGACCGAGGACGGCAGCGACCGCATGGAGCAGGAGATAGGCAAGTATCTGGGTGACGTAGGCGATGCGCATCTGTCGGATGATACCAAGGAGAAGATCCGCGCCATGCTCCGCCAGATTGGCGAGCTGGAGTCAATCGGTGACAGCTGTTTCGGACTGGCACGCATCATGCGCCGCAAGCAGGAGAACAAGATTGAGTTCAACCAGACACAGGAGGACGGAGTCAATCAGATGTTCGGACTTATAGACCAGGCACTTACACGTATGAATGAGCTTCTGGCCGGCCGCAGGGAGGAGTATGATATAACCGTGGCGGAGGAGATAGAGAACAGTATAAACGCCTGCCGCAACCGCCTGAAACAGGAGAACATAAACAGTCTGGACCAGCATACATACGGCTATGGCAGCGGAACGGTGTTCTCGGACCTGATAAGCGAATGCGAGAAGACCGGCGACTACATCATAAACGTAGTGGAATCCCGCCTGGGTACCGTCCGCAATGGAATCCGCTACAGGGGCATCCAGATTGACACAGACAGCAAGGAGGTTACCGTTGACGGAAATCCGGTCTCTTTTACCAAGACAGAGTATGAGTTGCTCAAGCTGTTCATGATGAACCGCGGCGTTGTCTATTCGCGCGAGCAGCTGCTGCAGGCCATCTGGCCCGATGACGTTGTGGTAAATACCCGCACAGTCGATGTAAACATCACCCGCATCCGCAAGAAAATAGAGCCTTACGCTGACTGCCTGGCCACCCGTGCCGGTTTCGGCTACTGCTTCCAGGATTGATACAAATGATACAATCGGGGTCAGGCCCCTTTTGTATCATTTTATTTTTCAGCGAAAAAATTTTGCTGAACAAAAATTTTTCGTTTCATTTGCAACGAAAACATTTCGCTAACACAATTTAATGATTTGCTTATGAGACGTCTGACCAAGAAGGAGAGAGTCATAATGGACTACTATTGGACCTACGGGCCCATGTTCATCCGCGAGCTTCAGGAGCACTATCCAGACCCCAAACCATCGTTCGGCACACTGTCCAACCAGGTGCGTACGCTCCAGGCCGACGGCTTTATGAGCCACAACGCTTTCGGCACCAATTACCAGTACTATCCGGTCGTTGACCGGGAGCAGTACAGCAAGTCCGGCATAAACGGTATAGTCGATGAGTTTTTCAGCAGTTCTTACTCCAGCGTGGTGATGTCTTTTGTAAAGGATGAGAAACTGTCGGTTGAGGAGCTGGAGCAGATAATAAAGGAAATCAAAAAACAGCAATAGTCATGAGCGCATTCCTTGTTTACATATTAAAGGTGGCGTTGCTCACAGCGGTATTCGTGCTGCTGTACCACCTGCTGCTGAGGCGTGAAACGTTCCACCGTACAGCACGTATAGTCCTTGTATCGTCTTTGATAATCTCATATATACTGCCGTTCTGCGTAATCACAATCCACAGGCCGGCGCCAGTGGTTGAGAACCCTGAAGTTGCTGCAATTCAGGCTCCTGCTGCCGTCCCCTCAACTCCAACCCGCCATACTGTACAACCGGACATACAACCGGGAGAGAGGCAGATCC
>CACZMI010000091.1 GCA_902782245.1 uncultured Bacteroidales bacterium
GACCACATAGAATGGGCCAAATTCACCACTGCGGCATGGTATAAGGACGGTTTCTACTACAGCGCATATGATAAGCCCACCGATGAGCATGCATACAGTGGCAAGAATGAGGGCCACAAGATTTACTATCACAAAGTCGGCACACCGCAGTCTCAAGACAAACTGTTCTATCAGAACGAGAAAGAGCCGCTGCGCTTTTATCAGGCATCGGTCAATGAAGAGGAGACCATGCTGTTCCTCTATGAGGACGGAGCCGATATAGGCAACAACCTGTACGTGATGGACCTGCGCCCCGAGGCAAAAAACAAAGAATTTGTCCAGATCACTAAGGACATGAAAAACACCTGCTATCAGGTTGAGACCGATGGAGAGAAGATATACCTGTACACCAATGTTGATGCCCCCCTGAATAAGCTGGTTGTAACCGACATAAAAAACCCCACCGTATGGAAAGACCTTATCCCTGAGGGAGAGAGTGTTCTGGATGATGTCAATTTCATAACCGACGGTTTCATCATAGCACTCTACTCCGAGGATGCCTCCACGCATGCATACCTATTTGACAGGAATGACGGCCGCAAGGTTGAGGAGCTGCATCTCCCCGGAGTAGGCAGCGCCAGTTTCTCATCAAAGATTCATGAGCCCTGGTGTTATTACTCTTACTCCAGTTTCACCACCCCCGGAACCATCTATTTCTGGAACATCGAGACCGGTGGCAGCGATGTCTATAAGCAGCCCAAGACCAACTTTGACCTGTCGGACTATGAGACAAAGCAGGTGTTCTTCAATTCCAAGGACGGCACCCGCATACCTATGTTCCTTACCTACAGGAAGGGAATAAAGCTGGACGGCAGCAATCCGGTTTATCTGTACGGTTACGGCGGGTTCAACATATCGTTGTCACCATCATTCTCATCCAGCCGCATCCCGTATCTTGAGGCCGGCGGCATATATGCCCAGGTTAATCTGAGAGGCGGCGGCGAGTACGGCGAGGCATGGCATCTGGCCGGCACCAAGATGCAGAAGCAGAACGTGTTCGATGACTTTATAGGTGCAGCCGAATGGCTTATCGCCCAAGGCTATACATCAAGCAGCAAGCTGGCCATTGTGGGCGGCTCCAACGGAGGTCTGCTGGTGGGAGCCTGCATGACGCAGCGTCCTGACCTGTTTGCTGTGGCTATACCAGAGGTTGGTGTGATGGACATGCTCCGTTACCACAAGTTTACCATCGGATGGAACTGGGCACCTGACTACGGCACATCCGAGGATTCAAAGGAGATGTTCCAATACCTGTACGGCTACTCACCGCTGCATAACCTCAAGCCCGGCACATCCTACCCCGCCACACTTGTAACCACAGCCGACCATGACGACCGCGTGGTTCCGGCCCACTCGTTCAAGTTCGCGGCCACACTGCAGAATTGCAATGCCGGTCCCAATCCACAGCTGATTCGCATCGACTCCAAAGCCGGTCACGGCGGCGGCAAACCACTGGAGAAAGTTCTTGAGGAGCAGGCCGATATCTATGCTTTCATAATGCATAACACGGGAATGTGAGCCCAATGCATCACTTTGTGTACTCGCTGGGAGTGAGGCCGGTAATTTTCCTGAACAGGCGGGTAAAATGTTGAGGGTAGTCAAAGCCCAGCAAATGCGCGGTCTCGTTGATGTTGTGGCCGTTCATAAGTAGGTTCTTGCCCTGCTCTATAACGAATGAATGTATGTAGCCGATGGCCGTACCGCCTGTAGCCTTATGCACCACATCGCCAAGGTATCGGGCCGAGTATGCCAACTGGTCGGCACAGTACTGTACCGATGGCACTCCCAGATCCAATTGCCGCTGCTCATAGTAATACTCCCTAAGCAGGCTGTTGAACTTTTTAAGCAGGTCCGATGAGCTCTTGTCCTCCTTGGAAAGCTGACGCAGATAAATCCTGTTGCAGTATTCCAATACCAGACGTATGTATCCGAGTATCACTGTTCGAAGCGCAGGTGAATCCGCATTCTCCTGCAACTCGTGCCGCAATTGTGTGAGCAGCTGGGTTATCCTGCCCCACTCCGATGTCTCCATCACCAGTGTCTCGGTGGCAAAATAGGAGAAGAAACGGTAATCCTTCATTCTGGGCTCAAG
>CACZMI010000092.1 GCA_902782245.1 uncultured Bacteroidales bacterium
CAGGATGAGGGTGCCCTCACGGATGACCACGGTATGGCCGTTACCATCCAGGAGCCCGAACACAATGAAGGAGAACGCGGCCGTAAAGGCAACCATCACAATGTCAAAGATCACCTTCACCCTGCTGAACGGGCTCTTTGTAACCTCCGACAGCACCGCCACGAGCTTGTCGCCGGCAAGTATCCAGCCATCTCCAACCACCTCCAGTTTAATGCCGATAGCGGTAATTACCACTGCCCCCAGACTCAGGAGAATCTGGATCACGTAGTTGGTGGCAGGGGCGTTGATGGCATTGAAAAGCCAGATTGAAGCGTCACACATATAACCAAACACAAAGGCCGCTGGGATCTGCATCAGGAAAGGTATCATGGCGAATATGTCTATTACAATCAGGAGAATGATTCGGCCGTTGTAACAGGCAAGGCCCTTCTGATAGAATATTCTACAGGAGACAGCCTTTTTGTACATGCCGATACATTCAGGCTGGTGACTTTCTACAATGAGGCAGGCGATACGGTCATTGAGCGCCAGATGCGAGGTTTCAATAAGGTTCGTGCTTTCAGAACAGATATGCAGATGGTGGCAGACTCAATGGTATTTACCACTGCAGACTCCAGCCTCACACTGTTCCGTGATCCCATAGTATGGAGCGAAGACCAGCAGGTGCTTGGTGAAAAGATTATTTTCTACATGAATGACAGTACTATTGATTGGGCTCATGTCATAGGTCAGGCTCTGTTTGTCCAAATGAACGATACCGTCCACTATAACCAGATCGGAGGGCGTGAGATGAAAGCTTACTTCAAAAACGGAGATATAGACAAGGCGGATGTTGAGGGTAATGTCCAGGCCGTGTTCTATCCTCTGGACGGAGACTCGGCTATGATTGGAATGAATACGACCGAGGCTTCTTTCCTGACTGTATATTTCAAGATGCGGGCAGTAAACCAGATAGTAGTCTACAACCATTCCAACGGAGTGATGTACCCCATGGAAAAGATAGATGAGAAGAAAATGTACCTGCCCAATTTCCAATGGCTGGAGAGGATCAGGCCGATTGATGCCGAGGATGTGTTCTACTGGAGGGGAAAGCGTGTCGAAGAACAGCTTAAGAAGAGTAATTCCACAAAGGAGGTGCCACTTCCATCATTAGACAGAAGAAGAAACAGGTAAGATATGGGAATGCGGAAGGAACGTCTGGCAAAAATAGAGGAAAAGGCCAAGCGTGAACTCGGTATGCTGCCACAGGAGGAGTACAATCCTGAAAACATTCGGGGCAAGTTTATTGAGGGTACGACACATCTCAAGCGCCGCAAGGAGAACGGAGGCCCAAATATCAGTTTTCCTGTAGCGATTGTGGCTATCGTGCTCCTGACGTTATTGCTCTTGCAGTTTATGGGAGTAGAAATATTCTGATACAGTGTCATGGAGGGAAAGGTAAGGATTCTGTCACAGGCTGTAGCAAGCCAGATTGCCGCAGGTGAGGTGGTCAACCGTCCTTCGTCGGTTGTCAAGGAGCTTGTGGAGAATGCGGTTGATGCAGGCGCTGATAATATACGGATAATTATAAATGATGCCGGCCGCACATCGGTCCAGGTTGTTGACAATGGCTGCGGAATGGTAGCGGATGATGCCCGTATTGCATTTGAACGTCACGCAACATCCAAAATTCAGAATTCCGAAGACCTTTTTTCTCTTACCACATTCGGTTTCCGCGGTGAGGCCCTGCCGTCGATTGCCGCTGTTTCGGAGGTAGAACTGCGGACGCGTACAGCCGACAGTGAAACCGGAACCATGGTGCTTATAAAAGCGTCGGAGATAGAGCAGGTTGAGCCGTGCGTGTGTCCCAAGGGAAGCAGCTTTACCGTACGCAACCTGTTCTATAACGTGCCTGCCCGCCGGAAATTCCTGAAAGGCAACCAGACGGAGTTCAGTCATATACTTACAGAGATAGAACGCGTATCCCTGGCGCATCCGGAGGTCTCTTTTGAACTTACTCATCAGGGCGAACAGGTCTTGTCACTTCCCGTATCGGCCGTAAAGCAACGTATAGTAAACCTGTTCGGCAGAAAGATGAATGAGAGTCTGCTACCGGTTGATGTCGAGACATCGGTGGTTAAGGTTAGCGGTTTCTGTTCAAATCTGGATAGCGTAAAAGGCAGGGGTGCCAAGCAGTTTTTCTTTGTGAACGGCCGTTTTATGCGTCATCCATATTTCCATAAGGCAGTGTTAAGCGCTTATGAGGGACTTGTTCCCGATGGAGAGCAGCCATCCTATTTCCTGTTCCTTCAAGTCCCCGCCGATTCGATAGATGTGAACATTCATCCTACCAAGACTGAGATCAAGTTTGAGGATGAGCAGGTAATATGGAAGATACTTATGGCGGCTGTCAAGGAGACTGTAGGGCGTTTTGAGGAGATGCCTACTATCGATTTCAATACGACAGATATGCCTGATATACCGGTATATGACGCATCGCGTCCTGTCGTTCAGCCCAAGATTGAGATCAACAAGGATTTTAATCCTTTTTCAGGTAGTCACAGCGAATCCCGTCAGAGCCGCAGCAATACGGACAATTGGGCAAAACTGTACGGAGACGTACTGGAACACCGGATTAATGAGGGTAGTATCCCATACCATCCGGCAACTGGTAAATTAATTGAACCCGAGGAGACCCAATTCCGCCCGTTCCAGTTTGCCGATAGTTATATATTGACAGAGACAGACAAGGGACTTATGGTTGTAGACCAACACAGGGCGCATATCCGTGTGCTGTATGAACGTTTCTTGTCCGAGGCAAAGAGTCACGTGGCCGCTTCACAAGGCCTGCTTTTCCCTGAGATGTTTCAGCTTTCACAGGCAGATACCATATTGTTCGCTGATCTGAAACCGCGTTTCAGCATGCTGGGATTTGACATATCTGATATGGGACGCGGAGCCATAGCGGTACAGGGCGTACCGTCAGGGATGGAAGGTCAGGATTATGAACGGCTTATAAGTGATATGATAGCCGACCTTAGGATAAATCCAACAGCCGACGAGGACCGCCAGTTGGAAAGCATGGCCCTGGCCATGGCCCGCAAGGCTGCAATACCAGCCGGCCGTCATCTGTCTGAAAACGAGATGCAGGAGCTTTTACGTTCCCTCAAGGCATGTAGCATGCCGTCCCGCACGCCGGATGCCAAGACAGTCTATGTGATCAAATCCGATCAGGAGATTTCAAAGTGGTTCTGATTGTCAGCCT
>CACZMI010000093.1 GCA_902782245.1 uncultured Bacteroidales bacterium
GCGTACTTCTTAGCAAGTACCAGGGCCTGTAAGAGAGGAAATTTGGGTTGGCAAGCTTAGTAGAAGAATTGCTGGGCGTTCTTGATGAGGAAACTTCCAAGTATGAGGAGCTTTATGAGCTTTCCTCAAAAAAGAGGGAGAGCATCGTACACCGCGACCTAGAAGGTCTTGAAAAGACTGCAGGCGTGGAAATAGTGCAGCGCGGTGTCCGTATCGCTACAGGCGGTGCAGTACGTCTCATGAACACTCCGGAGCAATGGGATATCTATGCAAGCCTCACGGAACGTACCATCGATACATTGGGCGGCGTAATAAGTTGCAGGTTCAATTATCCTGACTATAATTTCCGTTACGGGATAACCGTAAGGCAGGAGGGTAAAGGTTTCCGCATGTCGGTTGAATTGGATGATCCGCTTCCTGCCGAGCTGGCCAGTAAGGCCGGACTCAATATGGAGTTCTTTCCTGCAACCTATTACGGCAAGACCTATCTTGTTGACGGTCAGTCCGAGATATTTCCGCGCTATCCGTCAAGCGACACTGAGATGCGTCCCAAATCAGAGAAGATCAATCAGTTCTGGGGCCTTTCAACATTTGATGACCGCGGACGTGACGAATTCATCGTTGCAAAACCGATATCCAAAGGACACACCATTGTAATGGCTCCCGAGGATGAGTCGTTGCGTGTCCTGTTCCAGTCAGATACTGAACTGAACCTGTTTGACGGACGCAACCTGTCACAGAACGGTACTTTCGTGGTACGTTCCATGATTCCTGCCGGAAAGAAAGGCACCGTTCTTGAGTGGTACGTGGAGCCTACTCCCGATGCCGGATGGATACGTGAGCCAAACATCGGATTTTCACAGATCGGTTATACTCCGGCTCAGAAAAAGGTGGCTGTCATAGAACTGGACCGCAACGATAGGGTGGTATCCAAAGCCAAGATATTCCGTGTGAATGCCGACGGCAGCCATACGTTGGTCCTGGAGCCCGCCGTAAAGGAGTGGGGCGTATTCTACAACCGCTACAATTATGCCCAGTGTGATTTCAGTGCAGTAACCGATCCCGGTACCTATTACATAGAATACAACGGTTTCAGGACCAATCCGTTCCCGATCAACAAGAACGTATACGACGGCAAGTGGCACAACACTATGGATGTCTGGCTTCCTGTACAGATGGACCACATGCTTGTGAACGAAGCTTACCGTGTATGGCATGGCCGCTCACACATGGACGATGCAGTTCAGGCTCCTACCAACTATCAGCAGCATGACGGTTATCGCATGGGAAACAGCACCAACACCAAGTACAAACCGTACGAGCATATACCCGGTCTGGCAGTCGGAGCATGGTATGATGCCGGAGACTTTGATATCCAGTCCGGTACCGTTATCGGTCTGACCAACCAGCTGGCAGAGGTTTGGGATGTTCTGCGTCCCGAGCGTGACGAGACATTCATCGACCAGAAGACCCAGTTCGTTGACATTCACCGTCCGGATGGTCTGCCCGATATGATTCAGCAGGTAGAACACGGTGCACTTAATCTTTGCGCACAGATTGAGAACATCGGATTTATTGCAGGTGGTATTGTACAGGGCAACATGCATCAATACCATCATTTGGGCGATGCCGTGACCATTACCGACGGTTATATATATGACCCCAGCCTCAAGCCTTATGAGGTACGCGGCAACCGTTCCGGCACACTGGATGACCGTTTCGCATTTACCAACAATGCCGGTAATCCTATGAGTAACGTGAACGTTTGCGCTGCTTTGGCACATGCGGCTCGTGTTCTTGCCCCGTATATCCCGGAAACAGCAGAGCGCTGCAAGAAGAATGCTCTGAAACTTTGGAAGGAGATGGATGACTATCAGGCCAGAATGGCCAACCGGCCTCAGCAGCAGCAACAGGGCAACGGACAGCGTGGCAACCGCGGTTTTGGCGGTGACCGCTCCAGCGCAGCCATCCAGTTGTGGCTCCTGACAGGCGATCAAAAGTACAAGGATATGTTCCTGCCCGGCGTCATGCGTCAGATTGAGGCTGCCCGTAATGCTCCGCAGGGGGCCGAGGATAACCGCACAGG
>CACZMI010000094.1 GCA_902782245.1 uncultured Bacteroidales bacterium
AACACGTCAAAGCCCTTGGCCTTAGCCAGAATGGCTGCTCCGGTACCGCTCTCGCCTGCTCCTAATACAACAATCTTCTTTGCCATAGTGTTTATCTGATTTTCAAGGTCAATATTGTAAGCGCCGCCAGGCCGATGCTTATGATCCATGTCCTGAGCGTTATCTTGGTCTCAAACAACAGTTTGTTCTCATTTCCCCGGAACCTGACCGTGCTCCCCGGATCGGCATTCAGTACCTGAGCCATGCTGGTACGGAAATGGTCGTGAATGGGGGTACGTTTCCAGATACGCTGATGCACGCCCTTGCGCTTGCCCCGCTTGTAGTAGAACCGCTGACATATCACAGACAGGCTCTCCAGCAGGAAGACGCCGCACAGTATGGGCAGCAGCAACTCCTTATGGATACACAGTGCCGCCACTGCTATTATACCGCCGATGGTAAGGCTTCCGGTATCGCCCATAAATATCTGGGCCGGGTATGAGTTGAACCAAAGGAAACCTATCAGGGCACCCACGAATGCGGCCAGATAGACCACAACCTCCTGGCTTCCTGGTATATACATAAGGGCAAAGTGGCTTGCTGTTACTACATTACTGGACACATATGCCAGAATACCCAGCGTAACTCCTATTATGGCACTGTTTCCGGCGGCCATGCCGTCCATGCCATCATTCAGGTTCGATCCGTTGGACACGGCCGTGACTATGAACAGGGTAAGCAGTACAAAGAAAATCCATCCGGCCTGGTATTTGGTCTTCTCGCCCAACCACCCGAAAGCATCGGCATAGTTCAGGTTATGGTTCTTGAAGAAAGGTATAGTGGTTCGGGTGGATTTGACATCGGGAGTCTTTACCACTATCTCGGTATTGTTCTCAATGCGGGTCTCAACCTTCTCGTTTATGACCACCTGAGGACTGTAACGGAGTGTCAGTCCTACTATCAGTCCCAACGCCAGCTGTCCTGCCACCTTCACCCAACCGTTCAGGCCCTCCTTATTCTTACGGAAAGTCTTGATGTAGTCATCGGCAAAACCTATTGCGCCAAGTATGACCGTAGTAATCAGCATCAGCCACATATATACGTTCTTAAGGTCGCCGATAAGCAGGCACGGTATCAGGATGGCCACGATTATTATCACTCCGCCCATGGTCGGGACACCTTTCTTGGTCACGCCGAACGGATCCAGTTTTACGTCACGCTGGGTCTCGGAGATATTTTTCCGTTTGAGCATGTCTATGAAATGACTGCCGAACCAGCAAGAGACTATCAGTGACAGCACAAGGGCGAATATGGCCCTGAAAGTCACATAACTGAACATTCCTCCGCCGGGGATATCGACTCCCGCATTCCTTAAGTATTCAAAAAGACTGTATAGCATTTTTTAAATTGAGAATTAAAAACAGTCACGTATTACTTCGTGGTCGTCAAAATGATGTTTGACTCCCTTTATCTCCTGATAATCCTCGTGTCCCTTGCCGGCCACCAGGATCACGTCGCCCTTCTCAGCCATCATGCAGGCGGTGCGGATAGCCTCCCGTCTGTCGGCAATGGATATAACCTTCTGCATATCATCCCTGGTCAGTCCGGCCAGCATATCATTGATAATGTCCTGAGGCTCCTCAAAGCGCGGATTGTCCGATGTTATTATCACCCTGTCACTGTACTTGACGCTCTCCTTGGCCATCAGCGGTCGCTTTCCCTTGTCTCGATTGCCTCCGGCACCTACCACTGTTATTATCTGCCCCTTGCCGTCCAGCACGTCAACTATGGTAGTAAGCACATTGGTCAAAGCATCGGGAGTATGGGCGTAATCAACTATAGCCGTAAAGCCCTTAGGCGAGCGGATTGCGTCAAAACGGCCGTTCACCGGAACCAGCGTACTCATTACGGTAAGCACCTCCATCGGGTCTCGTCCCAGATTGACAGCCGTACCGTAAACCGCCAGCAGGTTGCTGGCATTGAACTTACCTATGAATTTGAGAAAGACCTCACGTCCGTTAATCTCCAAAAGCATTCCGTCAAAACCCGATTCCAGCAGACGACCCTTGAAATCGCAAATACTGCGCAGGGAGTATGTAACCGTCTTATGGTAATCCAGATGGTCACGCGTCAGGTTTGTAAATATACCTCCGGCGTATTTCAGGCCGCCTATGCGTTTCTGAACGATGGCGTGCGAACTGCATTCCATAAAAACATACTTGCAGCCTTCATCTGCCATACGCCCCAGCAGACGGTTAAGCGTCACGGCATCAGGGGTTGTATGGTCTGCCGGGATAGGTTCACCGTCAATATAGTTACATACGGTGGAAAGCAGTCCGGTCTTATATCCCATCTTGCGGAACATGTTATATAACAAGGTGGCAATGGTAGTCTTTCCGTTTGTACCTGTTACACCCACCAACTTCAGCTTGTCAGTAGGATTGCCAAAGAAACGGGTGGCAACTGTGCCGACAACATCCTCACAATCAGGAACCTGAATGTATGTTACACCGTCTGTCAACTGTTCGGGCAACACCTCACACAATACTGCTCCGGCTCCAAGTCCTATAGCCTTGTCTATGAACTGATGACCGTCAACGGTATTGCCGCGCATGGCCACGAACAGACAACCTTTATCCGCCTTGCGCGAATCAAGCTGTATATCAGTAACCTCCATTCCGGTATCTCCTACCGTCCTGATTGTCTTAAGTCCCAAAACCAGTTCTCCTATTGTAGCCATATAAATCACATTGATAAAGTCAAATGTATCCTATCACCTTTATTGAAACGGGTATTGCTGCCAGGAACCTGGCTTTTGACCCGGCCCACGCCCGATATACTGACCTTCATACCCATTCTCTCCAGCAGATAAAGAGCATCCGTTGCACCCATGCCGCGGACATCAGGTACAACCCCCTCGGAGTATTCCACATAATTCATCACATATCGGCCCGAATCCGAATTGACCGAACCCCAGACACTGTCTGCCACCAACCTGTCAGCACGCCGCATGAGGTTTTTCTTGCCTATTCCCATAAGAACGGTGCTGGCCTTGGCCAGATCACCGGACAGCACCTTGGGAATGAACTGTCTGGTTGAGTCATACGCCTCCTTAATGTCCTTCAGGTTACGGCTGGCCATGACTTTCTCTGATATCTCATGAAACGCAGGAGCCGCCCATGTAGCTCCACCCGCAGCACCTCCGTCGGTACGTACGGATACTATGCATGAAAACTGCGGATCATCGGCCGGGAAATAACCGCAGAAAGAGACCATATGCCTGCGGGGACCATCCCT
>CACZMI010000095.1 GCA_902782245.1 uncultured Bacteroidales bacterium
GTTGTGGATGGCTTCGATAGTCTCGGCACTGAACTTTTCACGGCGCAGGCGTACCAGGTTGATACCCATATAAGTGAGTGGGTTGCGGCCTGACATGGTGAATGGTGGGACATCCTGACTCACGCCGGTTCCACCCTGTATCATAACATAGCCGCCTATATGCGTAAACTGGTGGATGAGCACTCCGGCACTGATTGTAGCGTGGTCCTCAACCTCAACCTCTCCGCCAAGCTTAGTGCTGTTGCCAATAATGCAGTAGCTGCCTACAATGCAGTCGTGGGCCACATGCATGCTTTCCATGAGCAGGTTGTTGCTGCCAACCACAGTCTTGCCTTTAGAAGCGGTACCACGGTTGATGGTAACGTTCTCACGTATTCGGTTGTTGTCGCCTATCTCAGCAGTAGTCTCCTCACCTATAAACTTCAAGTCCTGCGGTATTCCTCCGATAACGGCTCCCGGATGTATGGTGTTGCCGTTACCGATACGTGAGCCGTACATGACGCTTACATGCGGCATCAGGATATTGTTGTCACCTATCACCACGTTCTTGTCTATGAAACAGAACGGACCTATCTCAACGTTCTTGCCTATCTGTGCAGAAGGGTCAACGTATGCCAGAGGACTAATCATCAGTTTTCTCTTTTAACTATTTGAACCATAAATTCCGACTCTGCAACCAACTTGTCGGCTACAAAGGCGTATCCCTTGATTGATAATATGTTATGACGTATAGGAGCAGTCCTTACGACACGCATCAGAAGAGTGTCGCCGGGTACCACGGCCTGACGGAAACGGGTGTTGTCAATCTTGATGAACATAGCCTCATAATCCTTTGGCTCACCCGTTATCTGGAGGGCAAGAGTACCTCCAAGCTGGGCCATTGCCTCAATGATGAGTACACCGGGCATGATGGGGTGCTCGGGGAAATGACCTGTAAAATAGAACTCGTTGTTGGTTACGTTCTTGACTCCCTCGGCGTAGAGGTCGGTCAGTGTTATGACCTTATCCAGCAACTGCATGGGGAAACGGTGTGGCATTACTGCCTGAATCTGCTGCAGGTTCATTACCGGCGGAACGGACGGATCATAAGCCGGAGCCTGAACATCATTCAGTATTATGTTCTTGCGCAGTATGCGTGCAAACTTGTTGTTGATGGTGTGGCCGGGACGGGTGGCTATGATACGACCCTTTATCGGTTTACCTACCAATGCCAGGTCTCCTATGATATCCAATAGTTTATGACGTGCAGGCTCATTGTCCCACTGTAGAGGCTTATGCATTATGTATCCGCGGCGTGTGGCATCCATCTTGGGTACTCCCATCACTTCGCAGATCTTGTCATATCGCTCCTGAGACATCTCACGTTCATAGATTACTATGGCGTTGTCCAGGTCACCACCCTTGATGAGACCTGCCTCCAGAAGCGGTTCTATCTCACGGACGAACACGAAAGTACGGCTCTTTGCTATCTCTGTGGGGAAATCACGCATGTCATCCAGGGATGCATACTGATTGTAGAGAATCTTGGAATCATAAGAGATGAGTACGTTTACGCTGAATTCATTGTCAGGAAGCAGAATGATTGACGAGCCTGTTTGCTCATCCTTGACCTCAATCTTGTTCTTGACTACGTAGAAATCCTTGAGGGCGTCCAGTTCTTTAATTCCCACACGCTGAATGTTCTCAACATACTCTATTGCGCTGCCGTCCAGTATCGGGAATTCGGGGCCGTTCACCTCAATATGGCAGTTGTCAATACCGGCGGCGTAAAGGGCAGCAAGGCCATGCTCAACTGTGCTTACCTTTACATTGCCCTTGAACAGTACGGTACCGCGCTGGGTCTCACGAACGTTCTCTGCAAAAGCCTCGATTACAGGTTGGCTCTCAAGGTCTGTTCTCTGTATCTTGTATCCGTAGTCCGCGGGGGCCGGGTTGAATGTCACGGTCAGTTCAAGACCGGTGTGAAGCCCTTTTCCGCTAAGTGAGAAACTACTCTTTAAAGTCTTTTGTTTGTACATGTTAAGTTACTTTTCTTCAAGTTTAGCTT
>CACZMI010000096.1 GCA_902782245.1 uncultured Bacteroidales bacterium
TGAGTTTATCGGCCTCGGCCTCCTCCTTGGCACGGACTGCGTATGTTCCGAACTTATTGATTGACTGAGGAGTAAGACCAAGATGTCCCATAACGGGAATACCTATTTCTATTAGATGACGCACCTGAGGCAGTATCTCCTCGCCGCCCTCCAGCTTAAGGGCATCAGCATGAGATATCTTCATTATCTTGATTGCGTTGGTCACGGCCTCGGAGTCATTGATCTGATATGTGCCGAAAGGCATGTCCACAACTACAAGGGCGCGCTGTACGCCACGTACCACAGACTTGGCATGGTAGATCATCTGGTCCAATGTGATGGGCAGAGTGGTCTGGTTGCCGGCCATCACGTTCGATGCCGAATCGCCCACCAGAATAACATCGATACCTGCTCCGTCAACCATCTTGGCCATAGTGAAATCATATGCAGTAAGCATTGCAATCTTCTCGCCACGCTGTTTCATCTCTCTGAGACGCTGTGTAGTAACCTTACGTTTGTCTTCAGTTATGTATCCCATTTTCCAGAAAGTTTTTTACGCTAAAGGCGTATTTAAATTAGGACCGCAAAGATAGCACTATTATCAGGAGTTATTACTAATTTTGGATAGATTAAACTTTTATGGGTAACAAATCCAACCTGACTGTATACAAGGCATCGGCCGGATCGGGCAAAACGTTCCGGCTGGCTGTGCAGTATATCATCATGCTGGTCAATAACCCCGAGAACTACCGGCATATCCTGGCTGTGACATTCACCAACAAGGCTACGGCCGAAATGAAACAGCGCATTCTGTCTCAGTTATACGGTATAGGGCATAACCTGAGCGCATCGGAAGACTATTATAAGGAGGTCAAGAATGCCGTCAAATACAATGAGCAGACCATCCGCCACAACGCCCTGCTGGCGCTGGATATGATTCTGCAGGACTACGGCCGGTTCCGTGTGGAGACCATCGACAGTTTTTTCCAGACTGTATTGCGCAGTCTGGCGCGGGAGCTTCATATAGGCGCCAACCTGACTCTTGAGTTGGATACTGAAGCTGTGATTGGTGAGGCTGTGGATTCATTCCTGGCCGGTGTGGAGCAGGATTCCGATGACAAGCGCAACATAATGGAATTTGTAGAGAGCAACATAGACAATGACCGCAACTGGTCAATTGACGGTACTCTCAAGAAGTTCTCCGCCGAACTTTTCCGCGAGATTTTCATGGAGAAAGGCGATGAACTACGCCGAATCCTGTCCAAGCCCGGCGCCATTTCAGAATACAACCGGAACCTGATATCAGCCAGGGATTCTGTCCTGCCGCCAATGGCCGAAAAGGTAAAGATACTTGGCGAGGAGATTGAAAACGCCCTTTCCAATGCAGGATTGGACATCCCCGACTTTTCGTCCAATCCCGGCAAGTATCTGGTCAAGGTCATCGGCAACACCATACTTGATTCAGAGCTCACGCCCACCTTCGGCGAATGCATATCGGACCCGGACAGTTTCTTCCGCAAGAGTGACCTTAAAAAGTATCCATGGTATTCAGGATTTGCGGCAAAGGAGCTATCGTCCCGTTTTGAAACCATAGGCGCTCTGCACGCCGAGTACAACCGGCTAAGGAATACATACGACGCCGCTTTGCAGTATATCCATGAGCTGAACCTGCTACTGAGCATACGTGCCGAGATAGACCGCCACAGCCAGGAGCAGAGCCGTTTCATACTGGCCGATACGCCACAGTTGCTGAGCCGTCTGTCCGGCAGCGACACATCATTCGTATATGAAAAGACCGGCAGTGTCATAGAGCACCTGATGATAGACGAGTTCCAGGACACTTCCCGTCTTCAATGGGGCAACCTGTATCTGCTGCTGTGGGAATGCCTGGCCAACGGCAAGGACTGCCTGGTGGTGGGCGATGTCAAACAGTCCATCTACCGCTGGCGCAACAGTGACTGGAACATACTCAACTCCATAATGGAAGATAAGCTGGCTGTCTATCATCCACAGATAGTTCCCATGAAGGAGAAC
>CACZMI010000097.1:0-1639 GCA_902782245.1 uncultured Bacteroidales bacterium
TGTATGAGTATTTCAAGGCAAATGACATGTCTGCCCCTGTTGAATTCAGACAGGATGGGATCAACCGGCTCATACTTAACAATGCCAACTCAAACATTCCGGATGACATGGGATATTTGGAATTTGAGGAAACAGAGTTCCCGGTAACCTCGGATTTTGAGATACTGTCTTGGAACACGGCTCTATATCATGAATCGATTTTCAGTTTAGGACGCTGGCTGCTGACTGCCGGGCTGAGATTTGATTATGAAGGAGCGTGGATGCGATATGACAGCCATGCTCTGATACACTACCGGTTTGTTCCCAACATGAGTTCATTCAAGCCTTTCAGTGAGTCTTACGAGGGTAGCACCGACCGGTGCAGTATTGAGATTTTGCCAAAGATATCGGCCATGTACTCAGTCCCTACAGGCAACGATGACAATATGTTAGCCGTATACCTGACCATATCGGAAGGTTTTCGCGCCGGAGGCTTCAATACCCAGATTTTCTCAGACATAATACAGGGACATATGATGAATGGGCTCATGGCCGACCTGGGCGTATATCTTGACAATCCAATGCCATCGGTAGGAGCAGAGCATACGGTATATGATCCGGAAGAGGCCTGGAACTATGAACTCGGCATACGGTTCATAAACCGTCAGCACATTCAGGCCCAGGTCAATGCATATTATATGGACGGATACAACCAACAGCTAACGGTTTTTCCTCCAGGAAAATCCACGGGACGCATGATGACCAATGCCGGCCGGTCACGCAGCATAGGGACTGAAGCTCAACTTTCAATATATGGGGAGCATTTCAGTACACAGTTCTCATACAGTCTGTGCGATGCCCGTTTTGTCCGGTATGTTGACGGCAACAATGACTATTCAGGCAACAGTGTGCCATTCATACCAAAAAGCACATTCTACGCTGGAGCTGATTGGCGGATACCGGTCTCCGCCAATTCAGTCGTTCTTCATGCTGATATGCGCGGCTGCGGTCCGATAAGCTGGAATGAGTCCAGCACACTCAGGGAACCTGCGCATCTTACCATAGGCGGCGGTATCTCGTGGACAACGGATAGAATACGACTCGGCCTTCGCGGTGACAATCTGACCGGCAATCAGCATCCTGTATTCTATTTCAAATCTGTAGGCAACGAATTTTTCGCCCTCTCCAAGCCCAGAAGCATCAAGTTAAGTGTAACAATAAACCTTTAAGAAAAAAAATGAAAGCAAGAACAATTCTCTTTTCCGTATTGCTGATAGCAGCAATTTCATGCCAGAAGAATGATGACACAAATGACACAAAAGAGACAATGGTCCCGGTTAAGACTGATTACATTGGTACAGTCACTGTCACCTATCAGGAACAGGATTATGATAATCCAGACATTCTGGTCATCTATGATCCCAGCCAGGACGGAAAGACGGTTTCAATCACCCTAAAAAAGATAAAATTCGTACCACAGATGCCTGTGACTATAGACGTGACAATTCCAGACGTCACAACAAGCAGCAAAGATGGTAAGACAGTGTTAACGTGCGATGAAGTGGACCCCATCTCAATGGGCGGACCGATGTCGCGCTATAAGGTAACCGGATTCGGAGGAGAGATTCAAGGGGATAATCTCAGTTTCAGTCTGAACTTC
>CACZMI010000097.1:1706-2679 GCA_902782245.1 uncultured Bacteroidales bacterium
GGCCCGGAAAAATCCGGGCCTTTTATAATCATTTAAAACCTGTATTCGCCCAGGGAATCCACTTCTGGACCTCCTTGTCTTTCAGGGTCTCGTCAACATGCATGATGATGGTGTTGGCATCCTCCTTGCCCAGCAGGAACTTGTCGATGAAAGCCTCCACCTCGGGATACTGGCTCTGCGGTAGCTGGCAGTGACCGTGCTTGCCCTGGATTGAGAATCCCATGCGGTCTTCGATACCGAACTTCTTCCAAACCTCACGTGCAGCTACGCATGATACGTAACCGGCCTCATCGGCAAGCCACTCATAATCCGTGTTGCCAAGTACCAGCAGGGCACGCGGGCAAACCAGTGCGCAAAGTTCGTGATGGTCATACGGAAGCTTTGAAACATTGGCATCCTTCCAGTCCCACATGGAGATCTTGAACCAGTGGTTATCGGTATTGCCAAGATTCTCCACATTGCCCAGAGTCTGTGATACGCGCCATGCTGCAGCACCGCCGCCACCGGGTTCCTGAGCGATGGTCAGGGCAATACGCTCATCCAGCGCACCGGACCAGAGAGCCATCTTACCGGCGTAAGAGCAACCGGTGATACCTATGTGCTTCATATCGATCTTGCTGGCAGCACCAACAATCTCCAGTCCGTCAATGAGGCGGCTTACACCCCATGTCCACTCTGCATATGCACCGTTGTCAACAAGCTCGGGATAGAGACGGTCAAAATTGTATGTACCGCGGCCATCCTTACGCTCGCCTCCGCCAAAACCTCCCATCTGAGAGTAGCTGTTTACCTGACGCTCGCTGAAGTTCATAGTAGCGATATTACGGCTGCTGAAGAACTGACGGGGCAGGCTGTTATTGGATGCGCCTATCATGAGAGGGAACGGACCGTCTCCCTCGGGATAATTGATGGTAGCAGATATCTCAAGAGTCTCACCGTTGAGGGTAACCTTGACGACCAGCTTGTTGCCCTC
>CACZMI010000098.1 GCA_902782245.1 uncultured Bacteroidales bacterium
AGAGCTTCGGTGAGGATATTAACATAGCCGTTGACTGCGAGGCAACCACAATGATTTATCACGATGGTTACTATTATCTGCTGGGTACTCACGGTACCTGCTGCGATGGTGTCAACTCAACTTATAACATCATCTGCGGCCGTTCAACCAGCCCCACAGGCCCGTTCATCGACAACGTAGGCCGTGATATGGTTGAGGGTGGCGGTAAGATGGTTATAGGTTGCCGTGACGGTTATACCGGTGCAGGTCACTTTGGCCGCACAATCATTGAGGAAGGCGTTGAGAAGATGTCATTCCACTGGGAGGCTGACTACTATCAGAGTGGCCGCAGCACCCTGGCTATCCTGCCTATCGTATGGCGTAACGGCTGGCCCGAGGCTGGTTACAACGTAAAGCCCGGTGTATATGAGATTGAGTCAGAGCGTCGTGGCTATGCTCTTGAAATTGCTACTGAGTACGTACGTCTTGGCGGCGGTCGCGGAATGTTCGGCGGTGGCGGCAATCAGCCTAATACCGTAGTGGCTTTCCAGAAGCTGGAGGATGTAATAGGTGGCTGGCCCACCGGCAACATTGATGTACGCGTTATTGACTATCAGTTCCGTCCCAACCAGAAGTGGGAGCTTGTTCCCGTAGAGGAGGGTACACTCGGAACTCCGTACTACAAGATTCTTATTGCAGGTACCAACCGTGCTCTGGCAGCCGTTGCAGGCAAGGAGCTTACCACTGTTCCTGAGTTTACAGGTGCAGCCGAGCAGCTCTGGAGCATTGACCAGCTTACCGACGGTACATATCGTATCTGCCCCAAGGCCGTTCCCGGCACCGATGAGAAGGTTTGCCTGATCTCTGTAGGTGACTCCAACGCTTCACTCGGCAAGTTCGATTTCAACGATGTAAACTGCAAGTGGAACTTCCGTCAGTATTGATCTGACAGACTCTTGATATAAAAAGGGGCCTTCGGGCCTCTTTTTTTGTTTACGTGATTGTGAATGTCTGAAAAAAACACTAACATTGCAGCGTATACTGTTTTGTATGCATCTAATAACCAATTCAAATCTTTTTAACTATGAAACAAAAGACCATGAGGCAGTCTTCAGCCCTGAAGAAGACACGAGTTAATTCACTGGGTTTTATGCTTATTCCTTTGCTGATGGCATCCTGCCATGCAAGGATCCATGAAATTGCGGACCTGCTGGAAAAGCGGGATAAGTGCCTGGACTATTTGAGGAAGCATAAGGTGGATGTGGGGCTGGTTTGTTCCAATCTCAGTATCTGTATCTATCCTTGCGAGGGTGAATCATTTGACAAGATCCAGATTAACCAGACACGCGATGATCCGTCTTTCGGGACCGTATCACAGAATCTGACTGTAGGAGTACACAAGATTGTGGTGGTTGCGCATAATGGTGACAAGAACCCCACCATGACCAATCCTGAGTCAATTGCATTCAGCAGCAATACTCAGTTGAAGACTACGGACACTTTCTGTTGGGCCGGTCAGGTGAATGTAACTCAAGCTACAGGAACGGTCAGTGTTAATCTGACACGTGCAACTGCAATGTTCCGTCTCAGACTGTCCGATCTGGCCATTCCGGATCAGGTTAATGAACTGCAGTTCGCCTATAAGGGTGGCAGTGCGGCCGTAAATCCGTTTACGCTTGAGGGTACCACCAAAAGTAATCAGAAGGAATCATTTGTTGTGACGGACCATTCTTCAAAGGTTTTTGAGGTGTTTACATTCCCGCGTTACGAGGAGAAGAACGGCGTAAGAAGCCTCTCGCAACTGGAGATAACAGTTACCGCTATTGATATCTATGGGAACGCGGTTAAGGAAAGGGTTCTGACAGATGTGCCTGTAACGAGGAACAGGATTACTGAATGTTCGGGCGAGTTTTTTGCCGGCGGTGTCCTGGAGTATACCAATATCGGATTCGGCGGCATGCAGGTTGAGCAAGACTGGGCCGGAACGGATCCATATGTCCTGGGCCAATAGCCAACAGCTATCTGACGGTAATGTGAAGGCAGGTCTGCTTCTTCTCGTATTTTACGTAGCAGCGGGCCTGTCTCTGCATATCATAAGCCACCTGGTAGAGTATCTGACGCATCTTGTCTACCGATGCCACTTTGCCGACATCGGGTGTGGAGTATGTAAAGTAAGATATGTCAAATGTGGTGCCGTAACAGTGGCAGGAGTTCTCGGTAGAGTTTACGTTGGTCTTGCGTAGCTGACGCACGGTCTCTTCGGTTCGGAGCACGCTCGTTACTGTAAAGCGGTGCCCACGGTTGTAACCCCGGTTGAACAGCGAGTCCTGGAATGCGCGGCCCATGTCCTCAAGCAGGTTGGCGGCTTTGGGTACCAGATAGGGAACAGAGTGGGTCAGCTTGTCTATGTCGTAGTAAGGGTTGGCCTCTATCCTGACAAGGCGATGGTCTGTTTCGGCCTGTTCCTTTGAGATGGGGCTGGTCAGACCGTTCATGCGGGCGGCTTTGAGCTGAGTCTCGTTGAGGTCGTTGAAAAGACGGTCATACTGGCGGACGGGCTCGCGGTG